>NZ_CP091792.1:0-713539 GCF_022024115.1 Prevotella communis | reverse complement strand
AGCCGTCTTATCCACAATTTTTCCGCCTTCATCATAATAGCCCATATTATCATTACGGTCGAAATAAAGCGTATCGGTATAAAGCGTTGTAGCCCGGTTACGGAGCACCACCTGCTTGCCACTGTCAAAGACCTTTGCGACCAGCAGTTTATTGTCACCGTCATAAAAGCCATAGTCACCAGTCAGCGAGAGGGTATCCCCCTGCACCATCTTCACATGCCCCCAGGCTTCAAAAGAATTACTTTGTTCAAAATAGTTGGCACTGTCGCAATACAGGTGGGCACCGTCATGCTCAAACTCCACCTGTCCGCGCAGCACCTGAGCATTATTATTCTTCCAAATATCAAAAAACAACTCATCGGCATGTACCAGGTACACCCTACTCTTCTCCGTTTTCTTCTTTGGAGTTGACGACGCTGCGCCATACACGACAAGGCATAGCGCACACAGAAGCACCAAACTGATGCTTCTGCGACTCTTACCTAATCCAACCTTCATATTCAAACTTGCAGTTGCGATAGTCATCACTGACGTGCACGTAGGTATTCTTTATCTTATTGACCACCCAGTCGTGCAGCACCTTTTCGCGCCTTTTTTCCATCACGATATCCTTCATCACCTGGAAGTCCTCCGTGATAGTAGCCTTGTGTCCTTCCGTTCGGCTTTTCAACTTAGCGATGACACATACCGTCTTTCCCTGATCATTAATCATCGAGAACGCTTTCGACACATCACCCACCTGCATGCCATCCACGACACGTGCCACCTCAGAAGGAAGATCCTGCATCTGGAAGCGTGAGGTCTGTCCACGTTCCGAACGGTTAAACATCAAACCGCGGTTATTACGTGTATCCTTATCGTCAGAGAAAATCGTTGCAGCATCCTCGAAATTGAAGGTTCCTACATACAAGCCCTCCAATTGTTTGGGAGTCTCGCCATTACGGATATAATCCGCTATCGTATCAAGGAAGGCGATAGACGCATTGACAGCCGAATCCGAGACAACTGGTTTACGTAAGATATGACGAACCTTGATCTTATCGCCACGCTTATCAACCAACTGGATGATATGGAAACCGAATTCCGACTCCACTATCTTCGAAATCTTCTTAGGATCGGTCAGGTTAAAGGCCACTGCAGCAAAGGCAGGGTCAAGCATACCACGCCCCGTATAATCCAGTTCACCACCAGCACGACGTGAGCCGGGATCCTCAGAATACAGACGTGCCAATGTCTGGAAAGACGTCTCACCTTTATTGATACGATCCGTATAGTCACGCAGTTCATCCTTCACACGGTTAATCTCCTCTATGGAGATTCGTGGCGTATTGGCAATAATCTGCACCTCCACCTCCGTGGGAACAAAAGGCACACTGTCAGCAGGCAGTTCCCTGAAATAGCGACGCACCTCGGCAGGAGTCACGTTGATATCCTTCACCAGTTTCTCCTTCATGCGCTGAATCAGCATCTGATCACGCAAGTCATCATGCATAGACTGACGTATCTGACTAAGACTCTGCTTCTTGTACTCCTCCAGTTTCTCACGTGAGCCAGTCTGCTGAATCATATAGTCAATACGCTGTTCTATACCCGATGCTATCTCGTTCTCAGTCACCTCAATACTATCGATGGCAGCCTGATGAAGAAACAACTTCTGTACAGCCAACTGTTCCGGGATAGCACAGTCAGGATCACCATTCCAGCGGATGCCCTCCATAGCAGCCTGGATACGAGTTACCTCCACCTCACTCTTTAAGATGGCCTCATCACCTACAACCCAGATGACCTCATCAACAACCGAGCCAATGCTGTCACGCTTATCGGCATAGGCCGAAGCAACAGCTACCAGCGACAGGAGTATAACAAAATATTTTTTCATCAATGCTTATTGACAGTTTTCAATACCTCTTCCTTGACTTCAAAAGCATATCTCTTACGCAGTTGAGCCACCCATTCCTTCTCCAGCGCCTCCTGATAGTCGGCCACCACAAGACCACGCACATCGGTGTAGTCCTCCGGACCTTTCTTCAGCACCTTTCCATAAACAGCATCAAAGGGATAATCCTTCAGCTTTGTCACAGTGGTATCCTTCTTAAACACCACACTATCTACAAGCGCATTATCACCCTGTTTGAAGATTCCTTTTTCCACACGGATACGGATCACAGAGTCAGCATTAAAGGTGGTACGCAGCGCCTCAGCCCACTTATCAAAAGGCAGTTTCTTCACGCAGTCAGCCACAGCTTTCACATCTTCCTTCACCTTCACATGATAAGCCATACCCTTGTAGCGAGGCTTGTCCCATGCATATTTCTTCTTATTCTTCTTGAAGAAACTAGCCAGTCCGGCCTCATCCTTAGCAGCCTTGTCCCAAACCAGGTTATTGCTGATTTCATAAAGCAGCAGTCCGTCGTGATACTCCTGAATCAGGTATTTCATCTCCATATCCTGAGCCGACAGTTCTGCAGCCTTCTCATCCAGAAGCTCAGCTTCCGACTTATTCGTGCTCTTCACCAGTTCTCCAATCTTCTGCTCAGCAATCTGATCACGCATATTGCGCTGTTCGATGAACTTCAGAATGGCATCATGATGGAATTCGAAAGGCTCCAGCATCTTACGCTCCTTCATCAGGATGATGTGGTAGCCATAAGGTGACTGTACGATACCCGACATCTCACCTGGCTGCAAGGCATAAGCTGCATCCTCAAACTCCTTCACCAGCTGACCATGCTGTACAAAAGGCAGCAGACCACCCTGACGGGCAGAACCCGGGTCTTGTGACACCTTCTTAGCCAGTTCTGCAAAGTCAGCGCCATCTTTCAGAGCCTTATACACAGAGTCGATACGCACCTTGGCAGCATCCCACTCCGCCTGCGATGCCTGTTGGTTGGCACGCAACAGGATATGGGCACACTGAATCAGTCCATCAGGACCTATCTGTTCTACAGTCTGATCATAAATCTTTCGAGCCTCTTTCTCGATGTCAGCATCAGTTACAAAAGCAGGACGCACCTGCTGGTTACGATACTGTGCAAACTCGTCCTTGAACGACTGCAGCGTATCATACTTTGCGTCAAGAGCAGCACAGACCTTCAACTTATAATTAATAAAGAGGTCCACATACTCCTCGATATTCTTCTTATCGATAACGCCCTCGGAGTTATTCTTGTTATACGAATATTCGAATTCCGAACGAAGCACAGGCTCTCCGTTCACAATCATGATTACAGGATCATCCGTCTGTGCACTCACAGAGACACAGGCCAACAATCCGGCAAAAAGCATTTTCAGTTTCATATTTTTAGTTTCAATCGTTTGGTCTTGAATAGTTGGGAGCCTCGCTCGTGATAGTAATATCATGAGGATGACTCTCCATCACACCTGCATTTGTAATACGAGTGAATTTAGCGTCATGCAACTTTTCAATAGAAGCAGCGCCACAGTAACCCATACCAGAGCGCAGACCACCGGTCAGCTGGTAGATAACTTCCTGAACCGTTCCCTTATAAGGCACACGACCAGCGATACCCTCGGGCACAAGTTTCTTCACATCCTTTGTATCTGCCTGGAAGTAGCGGTCCTTAGAACCATGCTCCATAGCCTCCAGAGAACCCATGCCGCGATAGCTCTTAAACTTACGGCCGTTGTAGATGATAGTATCACCAGGACTCTCTTCAGTACCTGCCACCAGTGAACCAATCATGACGCATGAGCCACCTGCTGCCAATGCCTTGACAATATCACCAGAATAGCGCAAGCCACCATCAGCGATAAGGGGCACACCAGTACCCTTCAGGGCAGAGTATACATCATACACGGCGCTCAGCTGAGGTACACCGACACCAGCTACCACACGTGTTGTGCAGATAGAGCCCGGACCGATACCTACCTTCACTGCGTCTGCGCCATTCTCTACGAGCATACGGGCTGCAGCACCAGTAGCAATATTGCCTACTACTATGTCTATATCCTTAAAGGCATTCTTTGCTTCCTTCAACTTGTCAATCACGCCCTTTGAGTGACCGTGAGCCGTATCGATGACAATCGCATCAGCACCAGCGTTCACCAGAGCCTGCATACGGTCCAGCGTATCCACAGTAACGCCGACACCGGCAGCTACACGCAGACGTCCCTTCTCATCCTTACAAGCCATGGGCTTATCCTTTGCCTTGGTAATATCCTTATAGGTAATCAGACCTACCAGGCGGTTATCCTTGTCCACAACGGGCAGTTTCTCAATCTTATTCTCCTGCAGAATCTTTGCAGCAGCAGCCAGGTCCGTCTGCTGATGTGTGGTCACCAGGTTCTCCTTTGACATCACATCATCCACGGGACGATCCAGACGACGTTCAAAACGCAGGTCACGGTTGGTCACGATACCTACCAGGTGATTATCCTCATCAACTACGGGGATACCACCGATATGATATTCTGCCATAATATCCAGAGCCTGTCCTACGGTAGAACCACGACGAATCGTTACGGGGTCATAGATCATACCATTCTCTGCACGCTTTACAATAGCCACTTCACGCGCCTGGTTCTCTATCGACATATTCTTATGAATCACGCCGATACCACCTTCACGGGCAATAGCAATTGCCATCTGGCTCTCTGTAACGGTGTCCATAGCAGCCGTCACAAAGGGGACATTCAACACGATGTTACGAGAGAAACGTGTCTGCAACTCTACCGTTTTTGGCAATACTTCTGAATAAGCGGGAATCAACAGGACGTCGTCGAAAGTGAGGCCGTCCATCACAATCTTATCTGCAATAAATGATGACATAATTTTGGTACCTTAAATTTTTATTGCGTGCAAAGATACTCATTTTTTCCGACATAGCGAGTATTTTGCGACCTTTTTCTTGCATAATTTAACTTTCGCAAGTGCCATTTAACAGAGGACCGGCAGGAGTTCCCAGAGTGCGGAGGCAACAGGCAACAGGCTATTGCAGTCGTTGCACGTATTTCACGGGCTCTCCCTCACCCTTCAAGATATCCGCAAAGGTGTGCGGATCAATATTCACAGGACCATACATAAACTCCGGGATATTATAACTGCGCAACAGCTGTCTGTGGTAGTCGGGATCTTCCTGAGGCAACTCAAAAGGCTTCCCCCACTTACCGTCCTTACTCATGTGTGCAATGAAAGGTCGCGTAAAGGTACCGTCATCCCTACGACTGCTAAACACCAGCCATCGGCCGTTGCTCGACCATGAATGGTAACTCTCCGTATCATCACTATTGATCCCTTTTATCGGATGAGCGGTTGCCAATTGTCCACTATTCACCTTTTCCCTTAAATCCATTATCCACAGGTCGGCCTCATGATGCCAGATATGGAAGTAGCCATATTCCGACATGGTGAAGACCAGCCATCGGCCATCAGGTGAGATACGTGGCAGTACCGCACTCATTCCCAGCGAGTCAGCAGCAAACACCAGTTCCCGCGGACCAAACTGTTTTGTCTCCGGATCAAAACGCTTCTTATAGATATTGTATTTCAGTTCCCCGCAACGGCTCACCAGTTCTGTTGCGTCCGACACCTGATAATTCTTCCGTTCGTAGTGGGCACTACAGTAATACAGCGTCTTACCGTCGGGAGCCCACGCCGGGAACACCTCAAACTCTGTCGTATCATTCTCCAGATTAGTAACCTCACCCTTGTCTATATCATAGGCGATGATATCACTTTCCAAATCATACACCTCAATCTTATTCGGGTCGGTGGTATGAAAACTCTGATGGGTCTTGTCTGTAGAATACACGATTAGCTTCAGCCAGGGATGCCAGGCAGGATAGACACCAGCCGAGAGGATGGAGTCGTTCTTCATATTCACCTTCTTGATCTTCCCATCGTAAGCAATAATCGTACCGCCATTCTTCTGACGGGCATGGAATTGCATCCTCTCCGGGTTGTATTGCTGATAGTGATGACAATTGATACACTGTCCCTCTACCTCGAAGCTGCACAACATATTATCATATATCACACTCTCGTCGTAGTTTTCCAGGCAACGCTGATTGATGGTCAGCGCCTCATAACTTACAAACGAGGCAGGTATCAGTCGGTAACTCAGATATGCATCAATACTATCACCAGCCACATGGATTTCAAACGGCTTGTGATGTATCCACTGGTCATCATGCTTCACATACACGTCCACACTGATATCACTACCCTGCTCCACCAGCCTGCGCCACTCTCCGATTGAGGGTTGCATCTTATCTTCACATACCACTTCCACATTTCCCGCCTTATAACGGGCAATCATGCCGTCGGCCTCATCATCATCCAGTTCAAAGGCCAGCGGAGCAATGTTCACCGGTATCGTCACATCCACGTAGTCAGGATAAATCCTTGGCAACTCATCACACTCCGTGAACACCTCAGGCACACTGGGACCACAAGAGAAGAGTAAAAAAGTAAAAAGGTAAAAAGGTAAAAAATATCTCTTCATAACTTTCAAATCTCAAATCTCAGACCTCAATATTCCGGCAACTGCCTCATCAGGTAATAATCATAGAAATACGTATGCCGGTACGCCTGCAGCGCACTACGTGCCACATCCACATCAGCATTATCATAACGCTCGGCAGCCATCGCAAAACTATTAAACGACTGTCTGATACTATCATCAAAAGGCATACGGTCCACGCCCTCTCGTCCTTCTATCATACAATAAAGGTAGGCCGCCTCCTGATAATAGCGTGGAATACGGGCCTTGGGATGCAATCTCACATAATCATTGAAGTGATACCAGAAGTTATTGATATCCTTTGTCCATAATGAGGCCAGCAGCGTCTGCTCTTGGAAATAGACATCCGTCGTATCCGTACATTCATCCAGGCGACTCATCAGGAAACTTTCAATATTTCCCTGGTCACCACTCAACACATTCTCATAATGCATCATTCGTTTCACCGACTGCAGTTCGGGCAATGACGGTGCCTTCCCGGCCCACTCCCCATAGAAAGTGGTATGCTTCAGCAGTCTCAGGTATTTACGTGCCTGTTGCTGTTCGTTACGCAGCAGCGCACATTTTGCCAGCATTTTCAGGTTTTCCACCCGCCAGCCGAACTCCACGCCCATTTCCGTGCTCAGGCGTGAACTATAGTTCAGCATACCATATTGATAATACATCAAAGGTCCTGCCACCAGCATCAAGCGCATGCCAAAAGGTGCCGCATACGCTTTCGAGCCGTTTTCATAGGTGTACATATCCTCGCCCTGACGTCCCAACCGGCTCAGAGCCAGGTTTCTCATCATGACGATGGCACGCGTCGGTTCGTCCTGCTGTCTGGCAGCCTCCTTCAGCACCCCATTCCAATCATTCTGCTCTATGCATCGTTGCATCCTCAACTCATGATGAAAGTTCTCATCCCTGAACCAGGACAGCGCCACGCCGACACCCAAAGCCACCAGTAATACACCTTGTGTGACAACGCTCTTCCTCATCTTCACCTGCTTCAGCGGCACCAATGCGATCACCACAAAGAATAGCGCCAACAGATAATAAGGTATATAATAAGCATGATGCTCCTCCGAAACATAATACAAAGGAAGTCCTGCGTAATAAATATTGGCCAGATTTATCTGATGATAGAGTTGTCTATAGCACATCAGGGGCACCGTGACAACAATCAATAGTGCCATCACGATATAGCCGACCTTTCTCCGTAACGACCACCGTTCCAATCGCCATGACCAGATACCCATCAGCAAGACAGCCGCTAGTCCGTAGATACCAAAAAGCGGATATCCCAGAGCACACGTGATTATCATCGTCATCACGCGGAAACTGAAATGCCAAGGCTGAACTTTGAAAAACCATAGCATCAGCATCACCGCGATGGTGCCAAGGGTTGCCACGAACACATGTCCCTGCAATTTCAGCATATACACCCAGTAGCCCATATCCACGATGGTAATCAACAAAATCCCAACAGGTATCAGAGCCAATGCGCTCCACTGTGCAGGCAACTGGAAAACACGCATTATCAACCACATCAGCAACAACCATAACACACACAACAGCATCACTCCCATCCACGGGTAATAGAAATACTGCGTCAGATACGTACCCAACCACGACAGCAGGCCGCCAGGCACCACCATCCTTTCCTCAAAAAACAAGGAAGTATCCAGGAAAAGGTTCTGCTCTTGCAACTTCCACAGGAAGTCGTTCTCCAGCAACAACAATATGCTGGCTATCACGAGAAGCATTGCCCCCCATAGCGTCAAAGGTAAGTATCTCTTCATTTTTTTAGGTTTACTGAATGCAAAGATACATTATTTTTTATATAACACAAAAAAACAGACGAAAAAAAATGAGCTCCCATATAAATAATGTGGGAGCTCATATCATATTCTTAACAGATTTAGAAAAATCAGTTCGCCATATCAGAGATAAACTTGATGCGCACCAAACGGATCTCATCTTCAGAGAAGTCAGAGCCGAATTCCTCAAACGCAGCCTCCAAATCATCCGTCTCCTGCTCTGCAAAATAGTCACACATATCACTCACATCATCCGGATCCATAATATCGTTCAGGAAATAGTCGATATTAATCTTATTGCCACTATAGAGCACAATTCCCTCCAGTTCATCGAGTAACTCCTCAAAGTCGATACCAAGGGCATTGGCAATATCATCCAGGGCAATACGACGGTCGATATTCTGCAGAATCTTCAACTTGCGCATAGAGTCCTTCGCCTTCGTACGGATACGCAAATCCGACTGACGTTCTATCTCGTTCTCCTCGCAATAGCGCTTAATCAGTTCCACAAACTCCTTGGCATAAGGCTGACGCGTCTTACCATCGCCCACACCCTGAATATTCTTCAGTTCCTCCAGACTCACTGGATATTCCGTGGCCATCTGTTCCAGCGACACGTCCTGGAAGATGACATAAGGCGGACGTTCCAACTTACGTGACCATTTCTTACGCAGGTCATGCAGCATGGCCGAGAGCGTAGGATCCAGTGCACTTGCACCCCCCTCTGGTACTGCCGGCTCCTCATCCTCACTAAACTCATGATCCTCAACCACCATAAAGGTTGTGGGGTTCTTGATAAACTTCTTGCCAGCCGCAGTCACCTTCAGCAGGCCGTAGTTCTCTACCTCCTTGAACAGATAGCCGGCAATCAGCGCCTGACGAATCACGGGATTCCATATCTTCTCATTCTCATCCTCGCCAGAGCCAAACTCATCCAGATTCTGATGCTTGTGCGCCACAATCTCATTGGTGTCACGACCTGTGATGAAATCAATGACATAGTCTGTACGGAAATTCTCCTTGATAGCCAGAATAGCCTTCAGGGCAATAACCAACTGGTTCTTGGCATCAATCTTCTTACCCGGATGCAGACAGTTGTCACAGTTGCCACAGTTGTCCTTCTCATACTGCTCACCGAAATAATGCAGCAACATCTTTCTACGACAGACCGAGGTTTCGGCGTAGGCAGCCGTCTCCTGCAGCAGCTGGCGACCAATATCCTGTTCAGCCACGGGCTTACCCTCCATGAATTTCTCCAGTTTCTGCAAGTCCTTATAGCTGTAGAAAGCCAGGCAGATACCCTCGCCTCCGTCACGTCCGGCACGACCAGTCTCCTGGTAATAGCCCTCCAGAGATTTGGGGATATCATAGTGAATCACAAAACGCACGTCGGGTTTATCGATACCCATACCAAAGGCTATCGTAGCCACAATCACATCGATACGCTCCATCAGGAAGTCATCCTGTGTCTGCGAACGCGTACCACTATCCAGTCCTGCGTGATATGCTGCTGCCTTGATATCGTTGGCACGCAACACGTCAGCCAGGTCCTCCACCTTCTTTCTTGAAAGACAATAGATGATACCGCTCTTTCCAGGATGCTGCTTGATAAAGCGTACAATATCCTTATCTATATCCTTGGTCTTGGGACGTACCTCGTAGTACAGGTTAGGACGGTTGAACGAACTCTTGAACTCCGTGGCATCAACGATACCCAGGCTCTTCTTGATATCCGTACGCACCTTATCCGTTGCCGTGGCAGTCAGGGCAATAACAGGTGCCACACCAATCTCGTTGATGATCGGACGGATACGACGGTATTCCGGACGGAAGTCATGTCCCCATTCAGAGATACAGTGAGCCTCGTCAATTGCATAGAACGAGATCTTCACCGTTTTCAGGAACTCCACATTATCCTCCTTTGTGAGAGATTCAGGAGCCACATAGAGCAGTTTCGTCCTTCCCTCGCGGATATCCTTCTTCACCTGGTCAATCGCCGTCTTGTTCAGCGACGAGTTCAGAAAGTGTGCCGTTCCCTCATGCTCACTCAGGTTTGAGATGAAGTCCACCTGGTTCTTCATCAGGGCTATCAGTGGCGATATCACGATGGCCACGCCATCCATGAGCAGTGATGGCAACTGGTAGCAGAGCGACTTACCGCCACCAGTAGGCATCAGCACGAAGGTGTCACGACCTTCGAGCAGATTTTGTATGATGGCCCCTTGGTCTCCCTTGAAGGAGTCGAAGCCAAAATAACGCTTCAGCGCGTCTAACAGTTCACCTTTATCGTATGTCATAGGCTGTATTGTCAGGATTTAGTTCATGACAGCCAGTGAAGCACTCTTGTCAAGCTGCTCACGGGCATAGTCTTCTGTCACTTCAAACTTCTTCACTTTCTTTGAGGGCACCTCAAACATAGCATCCATCATCACGCTCTCTACGATAGAGCGCAGACCGCGGGCACCGAGTTTATACTCCACGGCCTTATCCACGATGAAGCGCAGGGCCTCTGGCGTAAACACCAGGTCAACCCCATCCATCTTAAACAGTTTGACATACTGCTTCACGATAGAGTTCTTGGGTTCCGTCAGGATACGTTCCAAGGCAGCACGGTCCAAGGGGTTCAGGTAAGTGAGCACTGGCAGACGACCAATTATCTCAGGAATCAGTCCGAAGGACTTCAAGTCCTGAGGCTGTACATATTTCATCAGATCATCCTTGTCAATCTTACGCACGTTCTGCACAGAGTTATAACCCACCGTGTGGGTATTCAGGCGCTGTGCAATCTTACGTTCGATACCATCGAAGGCACCGCCGCAGATAAACAGGATATTCCTTGTGTCTACGTGGATATACTCCTGATCAGGATGCTTCCTGCCGCCCTGAGGGGGCACATTGACCATCGTTCCCTCAAGCAGTTTCAAGAGTCCCTGCTGCACGCCCTCACCACTCACGTCACGTGTGATGGAAGGATTATCGGCCTTACGGGCAATCTTGTCAATCTCGTCGATGAACACGATACCGCGCTCGGCAGCATCTACCTTATAGTCGGCCACCTGAAGCAGACGACTGAGGATGCTCTCCACATCCTCGCCTACATAACCGGCCTCTGTAAACACCGTAGCATCAACTATCGTGAAGGGTACGTCGAGCAACTTGGCAATGGTGCGTGCCAGAAGGGTCTTACCTGTACCCGTAGAGCCCACCATGATGATGTTCGACTTCTCAATCTCCACGCCATCCTTATCGTCCTTTTTCTGCTGCAGACGCTTATAGTGGTTATACACGGCCACAGACAGGAAGCGCTTAGCGTCGTCCTGACCGATAACATACTGGTCCAGATACTCCTTAATCTCACGAGGCTTAGGAATCTTCTTCTCTTTGGCAGCCTTTTTGCCGTCGCTGTCGCCACTTACCTCTTTATTGCTTTCAAGCAAGCCCGACTCTTTTACAATCTGATAGGCTTGGCGTGAGCAATCCTCACATATATAACCGTTGATACCCGTGATCAGCAAACGCACCTCACGTTCAGAACGGCCGCAAAAATTACATACTTTCTTCACTCTTAACTCTTAATTCTTCGCTCGGCTTCGCCGCTTGGCTCCGCCAAGAACTCTTAATTACTTTCTCGTCAGCACCTGGTCAATCATACCATACTCGCGTGCCTCCTCAGCCGTCATCCAGTAGTTACGGTCTGAATCATTCCACACCTTCTCATAATCAGTATGAGAGTGGTCGGCGATGATGGTATAGAGTTCCTTCTTCAACTTCTGGATCTCACGGGCCTCAATCTCGATATCAGAAGCCTGGCCCTGCACGCCTCCCAGAGGCTGATGAATCATCACACGACTATGAGGCAGAGCCGAACGCTTTCCCTCCTGGCCAGCTACGAGCAGCACGGCAGCCATCGAAGCAGCCATACCCGTACAGATAGTAGCCACGTCACATGAGATAAACTGCATGGTGTCATAGATACCCAGTCCTGCATACACACTACCGCCAGGAGAATTGATATAGAGGTTGATATCCTTGCCAGGGTCGTTAGCATCGAGATAGAGCAACTGTGCCTGCAGCACATTAGCCGTATAGTCGTTCACCTCTGTACCAAGGAAAATCACGCGGTCCATCATCAAGCGCGAGAAGACATCCATCTGGGTCACGTTCAACTGGCGTTCCTCCAGGATATATGGGTTCATATACTGTGCCTGAGTCTTCATCACATCATCGAGCACCAAGCCATTCATGCCCAGGTGCTGAGTTGCATATTTTCTGAAATCGTTCATATCTATACCTATCTTTCGTGTTTTATAAATACAAAATTACAAAAAAAAGTCGAGACGCAAAACATCCCGACTTTATTTTTGGTTAAAGAATTAAAAAAATCTTCTTTTATGCTTCCTGCATCATTTTGTTGAACTCATCGAGAGTTACCTCTTTCTCTGTCAACTTCACGATACCCTTCAGGGCCTGAGTGAGTTTCACATCGATGGCACGTTCTACGAAGCTCTCCACATTCTCACGCTTCTTCAGCTGCTCCTCTGCATAGTTGTCCAGCACATCCTCGGGGATGTTGGTCATACCATACTGAGCGAACTGCGCGCGGATAGCATCCTTAGCCACAGCCTTCAGGTCGGCATCTTCCACCTTAATCCCGGTAGCAGCAACAAGCTGCTCCTTGATGAGGTGCCACTTCAACTCGTCGATAGAAGCCTTGAAGTTCTTCTCCACGAACTCCTCGCCCTTATCCTTATTGTTGTTCAGCATCACACGCTTCAGCAGAGCCTCGGGGAACTGCAGATCGCCTACCTTCTTCTCTACGTACGCGCGTACGTCACGCAGGAACTTGAAGTCGCTGTTCAGAACCAGCTGACCCTTCAGGCTGTCTGCGATGCGCTGACGGAAGTCAGCCTCATCCTTCACACCCTCACCAAACACTTTCTCGAAGAGCTTAGCATCAACGGCAGCGGGCTGGAAGTGACGAATCTCAGTAATCTGGAAGCTGAAGTCTGCATCCAGGTCCTTCACAGCCTCCTTGTCGGTCTTCAGCAGGGCAGCAACCTCTGCATCGTTATCGGGATAAGCCTTCTTGGGGTTGAAGGTGATGATGTCGCCCAGCTTAGCGCCGTCGAACTTCTTCTTCTCGTCCTCACCCTTAACGTATGAAGGCATAATCATACCACCTTCAACGGTGATACCACCCTCGAGGGTATTGCCCTTCTTATCCAGCTGACGGATGTCACCCTTCAGGGTATCGTTGCCGCTCCACTCCTTAGCCTCAACAAACTCACCAGCCTGAGAAGCATACATCTGAACCTGATCGTCAATCAGTTTATCGTCAACCTTGATGTTGTAGAAAGTCACTTTATCCTTGCCAGTCAGCTCAGCCTTGAATTCGGGAGCGACAGCAATGTCAAATACGAACTCAAAGGGACCGTCGCCAGCCAAATCCTGGGGCTGCTGTTTCTCCTCGTTAGGAAGGGGCTCACCCAGCATCTGAATTTTGTTCTCACGAACGTATTCGTAGAGCTTCTCGCCAAGAATGCGGTTTACCTCGTCAACCTTCACGGCTGTGCCATACTGCTTCTTGATCAAGCCCATGGGAACCATACCTGGACGGAATCCGGGTACCTGAGCCTTCTTGCGATACTCTTTCAACTTCTTGTCAACAGCCTCCTGATAGTCTGCCTGCTCAATGCTGATAGTCATCAGACCATTGATTTTATCGGCACTTTCAAACTTAATGTTCATCTCTTTTTATACCTTATTTATTATATTATTCCATTTTGAGCGTGCAAAATTACTCATAATTGCCGTAAAAATAGCACAATTACGATTTTTTAACGCAGTTATAAAGAACGAATAGCTTACTCTTCACGTTCCTTCATGCGCTCCTCTTCCAACTTTTGGAAGTCTTTCTGACGCAGCACGAACGAGTCTGTAAGGTAGTTCTTACGTACTATCTGATTAGCAGCCAGTTCCTCTGGAGTGCCGTGGAACAGAATGCGGCCTTCAAACAACAAGTAGGCACGGTCCGTGATACACAGCGTATCCTCCACGTTATGGTCGGTAATCAGAATTCCGATGTTTCTGTCCTTGAGCTTCCACACAATAAACTGGATATCCTCTACGGCAATGGGGTCCACACCGGCGAAAGGTTCATCAAGCATGATAAACTTTGGTTCGATAGCCAGACAGCGGGCAATCTCGCAACGACGGCGCTCGCCACCCGACAACTGGTCACCTTTATTCTTACGCACCTTTTGCAGACGGAACTCACTAATCAGACTTTCCAGCTTCTCCATCTGGTAGTCACGGGGCTTGCCCGTCATCTCCAGCACAGAGAGGATGTTGTCCTCAACCGACATCTTACGGAAGACACTGGGCTCCTGGGCCAGATAGCCGATACCTGCCCTTGCACGCTTATACACGGGATAGTCGGTCACCTCATGGTCACCCAGATAGATATGACCACCATTAGGCAGCACCAGTCCGGTAGTCATGTAGAAAGAAGTGGTCTTACCTGCACCGTTAGGTCCCAGCAGTCCCACAATCTCACCTTGACGCACGTGGAAACTCACATCGCTCACCACCGTACGCTTACCATATCGCTTTACGAGGCCTTCGGTCCTCAATACAATACTTTCTTCTTCCATAATCGGGGACAAAGGTACTAAATTTCAGCGAAAAACAATAATCTTTTGATAATTAGTGACGCATTTCTATTTTTTTTTGTAATTTTGCATCCGTTCAAAACGACAGTAGAACATGTTTATTCAGAAGAAACTAACCACATTCGGACAATACATTATGCTGATGGGACGTACATTCTCCATGCCCGAGCGCATGCGAATGTTCCGTAAGCAATATGTTAAGGAGATGTCGCAATTGGGCATCGACTCTATCGGCATCGTACTGCTTATCTCGTTCTTCATTGGAGCCGTTATCTGCATCCAGATGAAGGTCAATATCGAGAGTCCCTGGATGCCGCGCTGGGTTGCCGGCTACACCACCCGCGAGATTATGCTGCTGGAGTTCTCAAGCAGTATCATGTGTTTGATACTGGCTGGTAAGGTAGGCTCCAACATCGCCTCAGAGATAGGTACTATGCGTGTCACCCAGCAGATTGATGCATTGGAGATTATGGGCGTCAACTCCGCCTGCTATCTCATCCTGCCAAAGATTCTCGGTTTGCTCACCATCATGCCCATCCTGGTTATTTTCTCCAGTGGTATGGGTATCGTAGGAGCCTATGGTACAGCCTATATCGGACATATCATGCCGCCCGACGACCTCACCCTTGGTCTGCAGCACGATTTCATCCCCTGGTTCCTGTGGATGAGTATTATCAAGAGTCAGTTCTTTGCCTTCATCATCAGTAGTGTTCCCGCCTTCTTTGGCTACACAGTCGAGGGCGGTTCCGTCAATGTGGGTAAGGCCTCTACGGATGCCGTTGTCTCATCAAGCATGCTGATTCTGTTTAGTGACATCTTCTTAACGCAGCTACTATCATGATCGAAGTAAAGAACCTATATAAATCATTTGGCGACAAAGAGGTGCTCAAAGGCATCAATACCGTGTTCGAGGATGGCAAGACCAACCTGATTATCGGTCAGAGCGGTAGCGGAAAAACCGTACTGATGAAAAACCTCGTGGGCCTCTTCGAGCCTACCAGCGGACAAGTGCTCTACGACGGGCGCGATTTCGTGCAGATGTCGAAACAAGAGAAAGTACAGATGCGCCGCGAGATGGGCATGATCTTCCAGAGCGCCGCCCTCTTCGACTCCCTTTCCGTCCTTGAGAACGTGATGTTCCCGCTTGACATGTTCTCGTCTATGACCCTGCGTGAGCGCAAGGAGCGCGCCATGTATTGTCTGGACCGTGTAAACCTGATTGGCGCCGAACACAAATTCCCTGGCGAGATATCTGGAGGTATGCAGAAGCGTGTGGCTATTGCCCGCGCCATCTCGCTGAACCCCAAATACCTGTTCTGCGATGAGCCCAACTCCGGCCTTGACCCCAAGACCTCGCTGGTCATCGACGACCTGCTGCATAGCATCACGCAGGAGTTCAACATGACCACGATTATCAATACCCACGACATGAACTCCGTAATGGGTATTGGCGAGAATATCGTCTTTATCTACGAAGGTCACAAAGAGTGGCAGGGCGTCTCATCAGAGATTATGAACAGCACCAACAAGCGCCTCACCGACTTCATCTTCGCCAGCGACCTGCTGAAAGAGATGCGCGAGGCAGTAACAGGACAGAAAGCATAGAGAAATGCCCCCGTCATCACGTTTTCCGTGATTGTCCTCTTTTAAAATAGAGTAAAACAAACTAAAAGTACTATAGCATTATGAATAGGAACGAGAATTTTGTGATTACTATTAATCGTGAGTTAGGTAGTGGTGGTCGCACCATTGGTGAAATTCTGGCCCACAAGCTAGGTGTGTCTTTCTACGATAAGGCCTTAATCAAGGCTTTAGAAAAGAAGTATAATCTCACAGCCGAAGAGATTGAGAAGATGAAGGGACGCGAGATCAGATGGTGGGAAGGCTTCAAGCGTGTTGTAGGTGTCGGCGATGGATTGATTGACAGCAAATTCTGTCTTACAGAATATGAAAAGGAGCCTGATGTGCTGACTACTGAAAACGTATTCAAGGCAGAGACGGAGATTCTGCATGAGATTGCTAAAGAGGAGTCGTGCGTCATTGCCGGCCGTTGCGGTTTCTTCGTGTTCAGAAACCATCCGAATCATTTAAGCGTTCTCATTCAGGCACCGATGGCCTACCGTGTGGCACGTGTCGCCACCAAAAAGAATATCTCTGAAGACGAAGCCCGCAAGATTATCGAGAAGGTGGATAGGATGCGTGAGAATTACGTAAAGCGGTTTACTGCCACTTCCCGCTACGAGACCCGCAACTACGACCTCGTCTTCAATTCTGAAGGCAAGACTGAGGAACAGATTGCAAATCAGATTCTGATGTTCATTGAATAATTCTGGGATGGTGACTGATGGGGAATCATCGATATCATCATTTCTTTCCATGCAATAACCAGAAAGGCTCCTCCTTGCCGTCAATCATAAAACATAGCTGAAAAGATCAGCAGGACTGGCCCTTACTTCAGAGGAGTAGTTTGCAAGTCCTGCCAATCCCAGGATTATCATTACGGCTTGGCGTAGCGTTTCAGTATCTCAGGTTCTAAATCATCTACGTTGTAGCACTTCACAGTATATTCCATTTTACCTTTCTTCTTATTCATTATGGTTCTGTCATCACAGAGGAAGTGAACAATATAATGTTGATCCTGATGCGTTATCTCAAACACGCCAGCGAATATTACCCATAGCAAAAAAAGTAACAATGTATAGCATCCTCTAAACTATCAAGATGTCAGTAGAGGCAGTGACTGGCACCAGTATCCAATACCGTCACGCTACCCTCTTACTGAACTTCACTTTTCCTTATGACCTACAAATAGACCGTATTCTATAGCAGGAACATTTTCTCCAGAGATACTTATTGACATCAGACTTTTACAGGAAATATATGGTGAATTCATAAATGTCAGATCCTTCCTTGTCTTTATATATTTATTTTGGGGTTCATATATAACACTCGTCAAATACGCACAACCATAGAAGGAATTATATTTCAGTTCTGTGTTGGCGGGAATAATCAGCTGATTAAGGCCATTACAGCCCCCAAAAGCAAATTCCTCCACTTTCAGTATATTATCCGGGATATGGAATACTGCAGGCATATTCATACCGCAAAACGCAAATTTTCCTATCGAGTTCACGCTCTTGGGAATTACAGCAACAGGACTACCACAGACAATCTTGTTTGACTGAGACTCAACGATGCAGTTACAGTCTTCGCGCGAATCATAGAACTTATTGTCTTTGTCAACAGATATGCTTACCAAATTTACGCAACCGGAAAAAGCATCAGCATCTATTTTTTCCACACATGCAGGGATAATCACTTTGGTCAGTCGTCTGCAACCCTTAAAGGCTGAAGCATATACTCTCTTTATATCATTACCGATGGTTGTATTGTAACAACCGGCAAACAGCACCGAGTCATCAATGCTTACCAAGGCATTCTTCTCCTTATTGGCACGATAGTCTTTATTCTTAGGAGAAACTGTAAAGGAAGAAAGATTCTCACAATTAGTGAAGGGATTCTGGAAAAAATAAAATTCTCCAGCAGGAAGGTTGAACGATGTAAGAGAGCAACAGCCATCGAATGTTGACTGACCGAATTGCAATGTGCCGTCCTCTGGCAAGACGATCTTTTCAAGTCGGAAGCAATCGGAAAACGCATAATCCTCAATAACCTCTATCCATTTAGGAATGCTAAGACTTATCAAGCCTGTACATCCACAGAAAGCACCTTTAGATATCTGGGATATACTTTGGGGGAATGTAGTCCCTGCACAACCCAATTCAATGGCGTCATCAGACGTTCGGACAACAGCATTACACTGCTCACGGGAGTCGAAAACTGGATTTCCTTTATTTACTTCAATAATTTGTAATTCCGGGCAATTATAGAAGATGCATTCACCCAATGATGATATACTTGACGGGAAACTAACAGAACGGAGGTCAGAACATCCATAAAATGCCATTCCTCCAACCGTCTCTATGCCCTCATCTATCACCAATTCTTTTATAAAGCAACAGTTCACGAATCCTTTTGGTGCCACCTGAACAATTTTGTACGTTTTCCCTTTATCTTTAATTTCCGAAGGAATACGTAAGGTTTCATTTCCTTTATCTATAACTGCTTCCTTATTCATTGAGATGATATATTCCGACGGATTATCAGAACATGGTGTTAAACAAAATTGACCTATAGTAACACTATTGTTCGAATAACAAACAATAGAGAAAACACAGGACATCATAAAAAAAATATTTCTCCGAATATCAGATATATTACTACACATATTGTATTTATTTTAGCTATTGACGGAAATAAAACATAGCTGAAAAGATCAGCAGGACTGGCCCTTACTTCAGAGGAGTAGCTTGCAAGTCCTGCCAATCCCAGGATTATCATTACGGCTTGGCATAGCGTTTCAGTATCTCAGGTTCTAAATCTTCTACGTTGTAGCACTTCACAGTATATTCCATTTTACCTTTCTTCTTATTCATTATGGTTCTGTCATCACAGAGGAAGTGAACAATATAATGTTGATCCTGATGCGTTATCTCAAACACGCCAGCGAATATTACCGGTGGATTATTTATTATAGCACACTTCAAGTTCTCCATCTTCACCTCAACTGTATCGTGCTCTACTTTGTCTATTATTTTAGCTCTACTATAGCAGGACTGAATCTTATTTTTAGGAAAATATAGATTCATGTCATAATCAAGAACATAACGACTTGTCAAATCCACCTCAGTGCCATAGCTACAACAATTAGCTACCTGAGTGCCATTTTTTGTCAGTACCTGCTTTGTTCCGCAAGACGATAGCAATAATGGGAACAAAACTAATAACAAAATTCTAATACCTTTCATTTTAAATAAATTGTTTATGATTATTAATAAAAAGAAACTTCTGCTTCACCATCTATTACCTTGTGTTTAAATGCCTGAATCCACAAAAAATGGAATCTGCATGAACTTCACCATGCAAGAAAAATACAAGGACGAATATAGAAACAAAGAACCTATACATATACTTCATTTATTACTATACGGACACCCCTCAAAAGCACCATCCTTCACGACCTCAATAGTTGATGGGAGATGAACATTCTTCAAACTAACACAGTTTTTGAAGGCTAAGTTATCTATTTGTTTTAATCCTTCTGGAAGACTAAGGACAGAGAGAGATTTGCAATCGCCAAAGGTTTCTTTTTTTATTTTCTCCATGGGCGATAATAACTGTACAACATTGAGGTTATTGCAATTTGAAAATGCAGAAGACGAAATGTCCTCAACGGAAGATGGGATAATAAGCTCTATCATCATA
This sequence comes from Prevotella communis, assembly GCF_022024115.1. Classification (NCBI taxonomy): domain Bacteria; kingdom Pseudomonadati; phylum Bacteroidota; class Bacteroidia; order Bacteroidales; family Prevotellaceae; genus Prevotella; species Prevotella communis. The sequence continues at coordinate 693,259 of NZ_CP091792.1, read as the reverse complement.
TTACATCCTGAAAAGGCAGAGGTTCCTACCTTTTTTAGACCTTCTGGTAACTTCAACATCGGTTTGGTATATCTTCCCACGAAGGCGTAATCATCGATAGTTTCTACGTCAGTAGGTATTTCTGTGGAACGACATCCTACAACCAAAGTCTTTCCGTCTCTTGTCAGGATTGCATTCGCACCTTTGGGTGACATATAAAAGGCATTATCCGGGTCAACAAAAAGAGAATCAATCTCGTTGCATCCCCAAAAGGCTCCGCCTGACAGTTTCTCCATAGATTTAGGTATACTGATAGTATGCAGAATGACGCCCTCAAAACAATCATTAGCTAAAGCCTTGATGTCTTCACAAATTGTAGTTGTAGCACAACTGGCTATCAAAGTAGCGTCCTCCTTTCTCACTATTCCATTACAATCGTTTCGTGAATCAAAAACAGTATTGTCCTTGTCAACAACTATAGATGTCAGACGATAGCATCCCGCAAAGATATTATCTCCCGATATCTCACTCACATTCTTTGGGATAAAGACTGAATCCAACGAGGTGCAACCATGAAAAGCATCCGGTCCTATTCTTTTGAGAGATTCTGGCAGGGTGATACGTTTCAGGCTGCTACAGCCTTGGAATGCTCCAAAGCCTATTTTTTCCACGCCCTCAGGTATTACTATCTGCTCCATGGTATTACAATGATAAAATGCATAGTCGTCAATAATTGTCACGGACGATGGAATCCTGACATTGGGACATGCGGCAACAAGTTCATCGTCAGCAATAATCGCTTTCGACCCTTCTGGCGACTGAAAGTCCTCATTAAGAGAGTCCACCACAATCTCTTTTAAGTTGTAACAACTGCCAAATATGCCCTCTCCAATTACTCTAACTGATGCTGGTATATATACTGATTTGAGGTTGATGCAACTTTCAAAAGCATAATTGCCAATAATCTCTATGCCATCATCAACAATGATTGACTCTACAACAGAAAGACCAGCCAAAGCCTCATTGCCGATACATTTTATCGGATATGATTTTCCTTCATGTAACACAGTTGAAGGAATATGGAATGGTTGTTCTCTTTCAAATTGGTTTATTGATTGATATCCAGTAAGTTTTACACTGACACTATCTTCCAAAATCTTATATACAAGCCCCTTCTCCATAAAGGTTTGCCCATACATTTGGGAAGTCAGGACAACTAGAATGAGATATGTTACAAGTAAATGTTTACGCATAACTTCTGAAAATCAATAGATAAGCACAAAACCATCGTAATCGTCTTCTTGATTACAGCTACTAACAATAGCAACACCACCGGCAATCAGCAAGCATGCCACAAAAGAATAAAAGAATTTTTTCATAATTTCAGGTTTTATGTTTTGGTTGTTTTGGCAAAAGTAAATAAAATCATTAAACGACGCAACAGTTTCGCCAGAAAAGTTCTAAACAAACACGCATTCTTCTCGTTATCAGCAGTTTACGAAATCCACACAAACATTTATTTCATACGAATGCACACAAATGAAACAAAAATATAAGTTGCTGAAACAAAAAAGAACATTCTTGTTTAATACACTACTTGATTTTAAGGATTTTTAAATCAAACTCCTCAGGTTTTCCATTAGTATCGAATAGGTCTTTATGTAATTTCTTGCGTCGAGAGTACAAGAACTGGGGTGATTTGTCGAGCAACCGCGATATGCTCATAGGTGCATATAGTGGGCACGCATACGCTCGTTGGGAGTACCATGATTGTCAAAATATTCACAGAGGCTTAAAGCCAACGAGTCGTTGGTCATCAGAGAGTCGGCAAGGTTTTGTCGTTCCAGCTCTTCAAGCTGGCTCAGCATCTGCTGGTGGTCGTTGCATGCCCATACAGCTATGCAGAATAATATGATTAGGAGGTGATTAATCCGTTGCATGCTGCAAAGATAGGTAAAATCTTTTTATCATGCAAATATAACTGAGACTTTTTTCTGTCAGTCGGGGACTGGCTTACGTCCACAGAACTGAACTTCTCATGAATGATTTCCAGTATCTGCGCACAACTAATGGACTTCACCTGTGCATAGAGCTGGTCATAGTCTATCTCGCCAGCGTTGTCGATATACTGCCCCTTTGGTATCTGCAGACAGATATAGCGACGACATCATCGCTGTAGATACAAGAATCTTGGTAGAAAAATAGCACAAAAAGCTCCTCATTGCTTCATTACTCTATGGTTTTTAAGTCGTTACTCTATGGTTTACGATGTGTTAACCTATGGTTTACGATGTATAAGTCTGTGGTTTACTAAAAGGATCTGTTCCTAATGAACATTGTCTGGCTTGTATTTCTTCTGTATAGGCTATGCGAATCTGATTCTGATGGAATGAAATTCATGTCACAACTTTTTTGTGTTTTCACTAATTCAGCTTCTAGCCTGCTCTTAGGCAGCAATCACTCTGCTCCTAGGCTGCTCCTAGGCTGCTCCGTGGAGCACTCACGAAGCAGGCTAGAGTATGGCTAGAGTATGGCTAGAGTATGGCTAGAAGCAGGCTAGAGTATGGCTAGAGTATGGCTGAGGGATGATGTAAGATGTAAGAGGGAAGATGTAAGAGGGAAGATGTAAGAGGTAAGATGTAAGAGAGAAGAGGTCTGAAGGCTGAGTCAGTCGGGGACTGGTACCTGTCTCATGTTCTGCGGCGGGGCCTCGACGGATATCTTACTATATATAGCTCAAATCGTGAATTGAGCCGATTGATTTCATGAATTGAGTTAACTCAATCGATGAATTCACTCGAGTGAAGTTTTTGAGGGTATTATAGTTTTTTGCACAAAAAAAATATCCCAGCCACGGAAAATGTAGCTGGGATAATATGTAAAGAAAAATTAACTCTTATTTCTTAAACAGATGAGGAATGAACTCATGGAGTCCGCGACGCCAGGTGAGGAACTCATGACCTGTGCCCTGAGAGACAGAAGAGTCAACCTTGATGCCAAGCTGACGGAGGCCGTCAACGATAGACTGACTGTTGACGAAGTCGTCAGATCCCCAGTTCATATACATATAGTGCACCTTTTTATTGAACTCATCGGCATTGGCGAATACGCCATCGTAGGCAGTCTTCACATCGAGACCGAAGATAGCACCGCTGAAGGTACCGATCCAAGCGAACTTATCCAGATTGGTCAGAGCCACATCGAAGGTCTGATGACCACCCCATGAGAGACCTGCCATAGCACGGTTGTCGCGGTCGGTCTTGGTACGGAAGTTGGCATCGATATAAGGAATCAGGTCGTTGAGCAGTACGGGATAGAAAGAAGCACCATACTCGCTGCGACCAGCCTGGTTGTTGCCACCACCGAAGGGCTGCTTGATATCACCGCTCTCCATGACCACAATCATTGGCACGGCCTCGCCCTTGCCAATGGCATTGTCCATGATGTGCTGCATCTTACCCTGAAGCATCCAACTGGTCTCGCCCTCGCCCATGCCATGCTGCAGATAGAGCACAGGATAGCGCTTCTTGGCATTCTTTGTCAGTTCATACTCTGCTGGGGTATAAACCAAGGCGTGGCGCCACTCGCCGAACTTAGAGTTGGGGCTGTGGTAGTAGATGCTGCGCACCTGACCATGGGCGATGCCCTGCTGCGGACGATAGTAGTCGCCCTCAGGACCCTCGGGTACCTCAAGACCACCGCACTCACGGTTGCAACCGAAATAGGTCTCGGAAGCAGGATCAATGAAGTTGACACCGTCGATATTCAGGAAATAATAGTGGAAACCTACGGGCAGAGGATCGGTGACAGCCATGAAGACACCATTGCCCTGAGGCTGCATGTCGTACTTCTTACTGCAGATATCCACAACGACCTTCTTGGCCTGAGGTGCCTGGATGCGGAAATAAGCACGACGCTGACTGTCAACCTTGGGGAACTCGTTGCCAGGAATAGCATTCTCAGCTGTAACGGCATCGGCAGGAACCACCATTTTCTTGATAGCTACAGGCAGATTCTTGGGGCGTTTGGGCTCGAAACCGAGGTGACGGGCTACGGCCTCACCATAACGGCAACCCAACTCACGATAGCCGGCAGCATCGAAATGCAGGCGGTCGGGACCATTAGAGCAGTCGTCGGAAGAGATAACCTGAGAAGTATGGATAGTATTGGGCAATTCGTCGATCTGCTTCTTACAGCCGATGCAGACACCTTTACCACCAGCCTGCACGATATTTCCAACATAGAGGTTCACCTCCTCGGGTTTCAATTGCAGGTCGCCACAGAGGTTCTCGTACACCTGTTTCACCATGCCGGCCCACTTCGGGTCGCCTGTATTAGTCTCGCCCTGATGCATCAGGATACCCTTGATGACACCATCCTTCTGAGCCTTCTTGGCCAGCGTGACCAGACGCTCGTAGGGATTGTTATCATAAGCAGCCAGCATGCCCTTCATCCACTGTGGAGCCTTATTCTTGGCATAGTTCTCAATGCTGTCGGGCAGGAAGCCCTTGATATCGATACCACCGATAGCTACGTGGATCACACCGATCCTGATATTTTCGGGCGTAGAAGCCACCATGGTACGACCGAACCAGTCGGCAGGGGTCAGACCAGTATTAGGACGGCACAAAGGTGCTGAAGCCTCGCACCACTCACCCATCTTACGTCCCTTATTAGGGAAGTCAACAGCGGGCATCAGCAGAAAACGAGAACCTGGGCTCTCCAGGTCAACAGCCTCTGGACGGGCATTTCCCTCCATGTTAGACTGTCCGAAACAAAGGAAGATGTAGAAATTAGGATCGGGCTGCGCCACCTTCTCGGCTGCAGTCTGACGAATGGTGCTCACCTTCGTCTTTTTCGCGACTGCCTTCTTTTGGGCAGACGCGCTACAAGGCAGTGCCAACAGAAGGGCTGCCATCGTCAAGGTTTTTAGAGAATTAATCTTCATAATAGTTATTAATAAATGGTTTGAATGAATTATCTAACAAGAATTTTCCTGCCCTTATTGATATAGATGCCAGCCTTCAGTTTCCTGGGCTCAGCCAGACGACCGTCAAGCGAATAGAGCGGTGCACGGAAATCATTGTCATCGGACACCACGCCACGAATGGCAGTGAGAGCAGAATCGTATTGTTCATCATTGGAAAGAAACACGTCATCAAGCTTAATCGTACCTGCCTGAACAAAACGGAAAACCATCTTATAGACCTTAGAAGGATCCATGGTGCTGTTAGCGTATTTCAAATGATGCAAGTCGATGACGACAGTTGTACGATCATTGATAGTATCACGATAGGCGATACTTCCAGAAGTTCCACTCTTCTTATATAGCCATATCTGAGCATTTGCAGTCTGGGGTTCTTTCAGTTTTACAACAAGATATTTATAAGAAGACCAGTCGGCCAGTCTTGGGTAGGTCCATGTGGCAATACCAGGAGCCGTAGCTGTCAGTGTGCGTGTGGACTCCGTATAAGAACAATTCTTACCTGCTATAAGGTCAAACTGATGAAAAGAGAAATAAGGATATACCTGACCCAGCGTGTAGAGTGCCTCACCAGCATAGCGGCTACCCATCATGCGATAGCCTAAAGCATTGAAATGCCAAGGGTCGGCGCCATTACCAGGACAGCCCTCAGAACTAATCACATGACTATTTCTTACAACACTCGGCATCCTTGCCACCTGCGTATTATGGCCATAGCAAGCCCCACCCTGCTCCTGGCGCAATGTCTCACCAACAAACAGAGGCACGGTATCTGTAGCCAAGCCTAGGTCGGACAACATATCGTTATAAATCTTCTTCACCATATTGGGCCAGTTGGGATCACCATTATTCGAGCATCCTTGATGCAGCAGGATGCCCTTGATGACACCCACCGTCTGTGCCTTCTTAGCCATCTCAATGATACGTCCGTAAGGATTACCACCATAATGGTTTTTGGCCAAAATGGCCCACCACTCATTGGGGTTCTGCTGCAACTTCTGCTGATACTTATCCTTGTCGAACATCTCTATAGGACTGCCACCCATGGCAACGGGGATCACACCGATACGGATATGCTCAGGCAATGATTCGCACATCATACGTCCAAACCAGTCGGTAGGACCAAGTCCACCGTTAGGACTGACCAATGGCGGTGTGGCCTTGTACCAGTTGCCTTTGGTACGTGAGGGATTGGAGAAGTTACAGGTGGCCAACAGGCGGAAACGATTGTCGATACCCGTCTTATCTATAGACTCTGGTTGGGCATTTCCTTCCATGTTTGACTGTCCGAAACAGATATAGATATAGAAATTAGGATCTACCTCGGCCATCATCCGCACAGCGGAAAGAGCTACCAAAGCACAAATAACGTATAAACGTTTCATTTTCTTCAAGTTTCGTATTTGATTACTCTCTTAGGAGTTAAGGAGTTAAGAAGTTAAGGAGTTAAGACATCAGTCTTTTCCCTTGAATTCCCAATAATCCAGGCGCACATCACCTGATGTCTTGCTGAAGCAGAGGTACAGGTCGTGAACACCAGCAGCCTTCTTCACCTTGGTGGCAAACGACTTATAGGTCTCCACAGAACCAGTAGCGCCAATCTTCACGGTACCGATAACAGGACCATCCTTGCTATCCAGACGCAGCGTCAGTTCAACAAATCCCGTAGAGGCAGCACTGATAGCAAACTGGCGGGCACCGGTGGCGAAGTCAACACCACGCAGGCGGATAAACTCGCCATCATTGATATCGAAGACATACATATTCTTCTTACCAGTAGAGTAAGGCATATCCTTGATGACACCGGTATTCTCGATACCCATCTTTGCGGTCTTCAAACCGTTGCCCCAGTTCATGGTCTCGGCCTCAACACGCTTATAGGGGTTCAGCCACTCAATCTGCTTCAGAGGTTTCTGGTTCAACCAGTAAGGTATCTCGGGAATGGTGCCATCGGCATCATACGTAATCTCCTGTGCCGACACCGTACGACGCTCGTGATGGATATAGGTATCCAGGTGCATCAGGTCATAGTCCTGGCCAAACACATACGAGTGTCCCTTATAGTCACAGATGCCAGGATGATTTCCGCGGTCGCGCTGTGTGGGACGCATGATATAGTTCTTCCACTCCCAGGGTCCCATGGGCGAGTCGCTCATGGCATAGCCCAGTGCCTCAGGACAGCAAGTCGTGGCATAAGCCAGGTAATACTTACCATTACGCTTATAGAACCAAGGACCTTCCTGGTAGTTCTTCACCTTCCAGGTAGCCTTTTCGCTCCATGAAGCACGGAGGTTGATCTTAGCACCCTCTTCCTTGACAGGACGCATCACGCCATCCTTCTGGTTGAGCACAAAGATATCGCCACTGGTAGAGATCATGTCCTCATTGAGTTTGATACAATAGACATGCGGGTTGCCCCAATACATATATGCCTGTCCGTCGTCATCGATAAACACAGAGGGGTCGATATCATCCCAGTGCTCCGTCTGCCACACCAGGGGCTTGCCAAGAGGATCCTTAAAAGGACCATAAGGCGAGTCGGCTACCAAGACGCCGATGCCATGACCATGAAGCGGTGCATAGAGATAATACTTGCCATTACGCTCTACGGTCTGGATAGCCCATGCACCATTGTCGCGGGTGCGCCAAGAGAACTCCTTCAAAGAAGCCACAGCACCATGTTCGGTCCAGTTCACCATATCGGTGGTTGACCACAGGAGCCAGTCGTACATAAAGAAACCAGCCGAATTCTTCTCATTGGCATCAGGGATATCCTCGGGAGAGGCATCGTGCGAGGTGAAGAGGAACAGCGTGTCGCCTACCACGATAGGTGATGGGTCGGCAGTATATTTTGTCTGGAAGAGTGGCATATTAACGTTCAACGGGTCGTTGACAGGATAGACCACCAAGACAAAGCCACCACGGGGACGCAGCTTCATAGAAGCAGGATAATCTTCCTGAAGAGCCACATGGAAGCCACGATCGCCAGCATCGCCGTAAAGCATGATATCACCATGCTGTTTGCCCTGCTTCAGGAAAGAGAGGTCGAGAGGCAAAGTTTTCTCTTCGTCGGTACCATTGATACCAGCGACATACCATGTCTTGCCACTGCGACGTGCCATGACCACCGACTCACCGGGATAGCCAGAGAGCAGACGGGTCTCGTCCCAAACGGTAGGCAGGGCCGAGAGGAACTGCTGCACGTCATGGGGCTGGGCCAAGTAGCTCTCGGGACGGTCGGCCAGATGTTGCAAACCACTCTCGAAGAGCACCGTCAGTGCCAGTTCATGGGCATGTGTAGTGATATGAGGATGCTGTGAGTCGCTGAATGCGCAAGGGGTATAGTCCATCGGACCAATCACATTACGGGTGAAAGGCAGTGTGGCATTATGGGCTGCCGCCTTCTTGGTGAAGGTAGGCACATTATTATACCACTCGGCACCATAGACGCCCTCGGTACTCATCAGGTTAGGATAGGTGCGCTGCCAGCCACGAGGGATAGTGGCACCATGGAAATTAACCAGCAGATGGTGCTTGGCAGCACTCTCCAGCAGGTCGATGCAATAGTCCATATTCTGCTGGGTATCGCCAGAGAAGAAATCAATCTTCACACCAGCCACGCCAATCTTCTCGCACCAAGCAAACTCCTTCTCACGGTCTTCGGGCTTGTTCAAGCGGAACTTAGGACCGGGAGCACCATTTACCCAACCCACAGAGGAGTTGTACCAGATAAGGGGCTTGATACCCTTTGACTTAGCATAGTTCACGGCATCCTCAATGGTCTTGCCATCTTTCATCTCGTCCCACTCAGCATCAATCAGGACGTAGGGCAACTGCAACGCCACTGCCATATCCACGTATTTCTTGATGATGTTATAGTCGTTGGAACCATGATTATAGGCCCAATAGACCCATGACACGGTGCCTGGATGAATCCAACTGGTGTCTTCAATCTTACTGGGTTCGGAGACATCCGTTATCAGGGTTGACTCCACCACATCAGCCAGAGAACCGATGATTGCGACACGCCAGGGAGATTTGAGGTTTGAGGTTTGAGATTTGAGGTTTGATGTGGCTCCATCGGGCACTACCTGATAGAGGTCGCCCTTGCTATGCAGACTGGAAGCTGCCTGACCCTTGCAGATATTTGCCTCAGAAAGGAGAACGAACACGCCATCGGCAGGCTCCAAGAGGGCGGGATAGCCCCAACGGCCGTCTGTTGCCTTGGTGTTCAGAGGAAAGAAGCCCTCATAGCCGTCGGACCATTTCTGCATCCACCGCTTGGTACCCTGAGAAATCTTATAGGCCGTCTTCTCCTTGTCCGACAAGCCATCGTAACGGAAGGCGACACCATCATTATACAGACGCATCGTCAGACGGATATCCTTACTGAGTGTCAGCTGATACTCGTTGGCCTCATTGATGCAATGCAGACGCTTACCTGTCAGCATCTGATAATCGGCTGCTACATGATGCGCCTTGCTCACCTTCTGAATCTGTGAGTTGCCATTTCCCAGTACAGGGATGTCAAGCACCTGTTGCTGCTGATAATAGACCTTACAGCCTTTACCCGCTGTTACAACCTTTAACTTCGCATTGGGCGATACCATGTCGGCAGCATACATGCCGCATGTCATGCTCCACGTAAAAAGCAAGAAAAATACCTTTTTCATTATATTATTTCATTCTTAGTTTTCCTTCAACAATATAAATACCTTGTGGTAACTTAGGCCATATCTCCAACGAGCCGAGCTTAGTGCCCTTCGTCGTATAGACATGCGGCTTAGAACGATTGGTGTTCGTGTCGATCTCAGGAACATCGGCAAGCAGTTTTTCCTGTTGGAGATAACGGTGGCGCAGAGCGGAACGCACCGCATACCACGCCTTCTTCTTTCCGAGACCGGAGTTATAGAGCAACGGATTAGAATTGCTACGCCATGAGTCATTATCCTTAATACCCCAGATAACGAGGTTAGGACAATTGTCGTTATTCAGCACAATATCGGTTATCATACGGTAGTTACGTGCCTGCTCCTCCAGATTAGCAGTCGTCGTAGAGGGTACGCCCATATCCAGTTCCGTGATAATACATTTCAGACCGGCCTCGCCAAAAAGGCGGATGGTCTTTTCCAACTTCACGGAGTCCACATCACCGATAGAGAAGTGGCACTGCAGACCGACACCATCCAAAGGAATCTGCTTTGACTGCAGACGTTTCACCAGATTAGAGAAAGCCACAGCCTTGGCTTTACCCTGCATCTCCACATCATAATCGTTCAGATAGAGCTGGATATCCGGATCCGCCCTACGGGCATAAACGAATGCAGAGTCGATATAGTCATCACCGATAGCCTGCTGCCATACCGTAGGACGCAGTTTATAGCCATTTGGATTGGTACGGATAATGCTCTGGTCATCGTCCAGACACTCGTTGACGACATCCCATTCTACCACCTTACCCTTGAAATGCTGGAGTACTGTGGTGATATGATTCTTCATGATGTCCAATGCCTGCTGGCGTGTCCAGCCTTTGTCATTCTTCTTACCATCGCTACTCAGCCAAGTAGGCTGTTGGGTATGCCATACCAGACAGTGACCACGAACAGTCATATTATTTGCTTTCGCCAAAGAGACAAGGCCATCGGCGGCACCCCAACTGAAATTTCCCTGTGAGGGTTGCAGCACATCCATCTTCATCTCGTTCTCGGCCACCATCATACTAAACTGGCGGGCAGCCTCAGAACGGTCGCTATCCAGTCCCTTGTAGGTACAGAATGCCATACCTATCTTCTTGCCATTCTTCTCGGCATAGTAGCGCAACGTCTTGCTGTCGGTATTGTCATTGATACCATCATCATAGAGTGCACCCATGGTACTCTCTGGAATCTCCGGATTATTCGGATCTACAGGATTATTGGGGTCGGCATCTTCTGTAGAAGCCAGACGTAGCACCACCTTATAGCCCTCGTCATCTGTTACCTCTTCAAGAGCCCAGGTGCCCTTGCCCGGCTGCAACAGGTGGAACTGCCAGTTGCCAGACTTGCTCTTTGCCTTTAAGACGGTAATCTCCGTTCCTACCTTAAAAGGCAGTTCTTCGAGGGCAAGCGTGATAACTGGAGCCACCTCGCTCGTAGAGAAATCCTCCGTCATATTACTATAGTTGAGGCTACCTGCCACTACCAACTGGTCATAACTGTCGACAGAAGCCACCTTGAAGCGCAACACAGAAGCGGGATGCACCGTGAGGTTGGCATTCTTCGTTGGTGCGGCATAGTTCTTAAGGGTCAGCACGCCCGGAGTCTCGTCGCCAGGTTCGATGGTACCATAGTTATCCACCATGCCGCCAATGCTACCCGTACCGCCGAGGACACCATTGGTCAGGACGTAGGCCACAGGCGTTGACTCACTGCTCATCGCCCCCAGCGCGCCACTGTATTTCTTGCTTTCAGCCTCAGCACGGTCATTGTTGATCAGCACTTTACCAGCCTTCACACGCAGTGCGCCGGTGAGGTTATTCTGATTACCCGTGATGCGATAGGTTCCAGTGCCCTCCTTGATGAGTCCCAGGATGCTACCGCTATTAGGAGCTATCATACCTGCCAAGACGGCATCGGTGTTCAGGTTGCCAACCAGATAATAGGACTTGCGATCCTTCTTCATATAGCCTTGCAAGGTAGAGCCGGCCTCCATCTGCAATTCGCCAATACGAAAACCGCCGGCATTGGCATTGTTGGCCTCATTGCAGAGAATGGCACCGCTATGCACCGTCACCTTACAGTTCTGCATGGCATTATTCAGTTTGCCACCCTTGATACAGTCGTCAATATTTTCGGGCGAGAAGACCTTTCCACCATGCGCCAGGACGACATTGTAAGAACCTGCAGAGGGAGAATTCTCCTTGAAAGGGTATATGTGGGCGTCACCTCTAAAATTCGTCCAGTTAGCCCATGAGGCCCCACTCTTGGTTCCCAGATAGCAGCGCTCACCGCCAGCATAGAGATTGATAGTGCCCTTACCGCTGACAGCCGACGTGAGATAGCAATAACGGGCCAATTTCACATCGGCAGTATTACCTGAAGCTACAGAAATAGCCTTGTCGTAGGTAATATAATTACTTGAGGTATTATTACCGTTCCCGTTTCTAATATCAATAACAGTATTCTGTGCCTGAGCACCAAGTAACGGCAGAGCCGCTAAGAGAAATATAAGTCTTTTATGTTTCAGCATAAAAACAAATTCGTTACAACAAAATCAATTCGTGTAATTCGTTAAATTCGTTGTTTCAATAAATTATAATTCGTGTAATTCGTTAAATTCGTTGTTTCAAAAAGAAATTATTTCAATTTGTCAAACTTCGCATTCTTCTCAATGGTCCATCCCTGACGCTTTGACAAGCCGCAGTCCTTGCCCTTGAACATCTTAGCCGACTGCTTGTCGCCCTTCAACTGCCAGTTGAGCCAGTTCAGAGCTACCACAGAGAACTCGCCACCATGAGGCTGACGATAGGTGCCACCATGACCAACGGGGAAATTGGCAGCGCAGCAAGGCACGTGACTAATCAGATGGAAGTCGTCCATACCATTCTCATAGGCAATATCCTCCTTGCCACCCAGGATATAGATAATGCTGGAGTGGATATCCTTCAGCTTAGACTTGTCGGGCATAGGCATACCACCAACAGCCTGATTGCGGTTGCTGTTCTTGAAGAGACCACTGTTGCAGATCATCAGCGTCTTGATGCGAGGGTCGGCACAGTTGTAGAGCGTCTGCAGACCACCGCACGACATGCCAGCCACACAGATATTCTTCACGTCAATCTTGTTATAATAAGGTGAGTTCTTATCCGCATTCTGCGCGATGATCCAGTCGATAGACTCAATCTGCTGCTGCGTGGTTGACATCGGTCCATTATAGGGTTTCTCCTCCATGGGGATATAACCCGTGGCCAGCACGATATAACCATGAGAGGCAATCTCGTTCAGGAACTTATAGTGCTCCCATGGAGAGTTGGTGCAGGCACCATTGCCCCATACGAGAACAGGCAAGGGATTCTTTTTATTGAAAGCCGACAGATCCTGAGGCACGAAAATGGTGTGGGCCTCAAGGGTAGCCTCTTCCTTCATGATAGCCTTATACTTACCCAGTCCGCCCTCTTCTACGACAAGTGACTGCAGACCTTTGATCTCCCACCAGTCGAAATTGAAGAGTTTTGGTCCCTTGCGACCAGTGAAGACGAAATACAGGTCATGGGTACCCTCAGCCTTCTCGGCAAAGTCAACAGACAGCGTCTGCCATTTCTCCCAACCGCCAGTAGCGGGCACTTCCAGTGTGGCAAGGCGCTTACCTCTGAGACTGTCAATACGTACCTCAATCTTTCCGCCACGCAAGCCAGAGGCCACACGGGCGAAGAACTGCTTAGCCACATTTCCATCGAACTTCACGTTCTGCAGTTTGATATAGTCGCCATTATGGATCTCAGTGACATAAACACCAATCTCATCATTCTGTTCGGTCTTCACGCCACGGCTGAAAGCCATTGTCTCGGCCTCCACCTTTCTGTAGGGATTGAAGGTGGCGATAGGTTTCACGCCCTCATCGGTAGGCAGAATTTTGGGGAAAGAGCCATCAGCGTTATACTTGAACTCCTCAACAGCCACGCTACGACCGAAACCGCCACCCTTCGGCAGTTTGCCAGTGTGGTAGAAGAAATATGAATGACCCTTGAAATCGGCCACACCACAGTGGTTGGTGAAAGAACCAGTATTGCTCAGTGGCATAATCTCGCCTGCATATTTCCAAGGACCTGTGGGCGAGGAAGCGGTACTGTAGGCGATATGTTCGGGCACACCACCGGCAGCATAGAGCAACTGATATACACCATTACGCTTGGTGAGCCAGGGCCCTTCTACATACGAATCCTTATACTGTTTTCCCTTCTCGCGCTTACTCATGATAGGACCACCAAAAGCCTCTTCGGTCATATCCAGACGTCCCAGTTCACCGCTATAGGAAATCATGTCACGGTTCAACTTCAGGTAGTAGCACTGAGGATTACCCCACATCAGCCATGCCTGACCATCATCATCAATCATCACCGTGGGGTCGATATGATCCCACGAGCCATTCTCAAAGAGGGGCTTACCAAGGGCATCCTTAAAAGGACCTGTAGGACTGTCGCTCACGGCCACGCCGATGGCCATACCACCAGAGAGTTTGCTATGGGCACAGATATACCAATAGTACTTACCGTCGCGCTCTATCGTCTGACTGGCCCACGCACGGTCGTCAGCCCAAGAGAAACTCTCCAAAGCCAGTGGAGAACCATGGTCGGTCCAGTTCACCATATCCTCGGTAGAATAAACGCGCCACTCCTGCATCCAGAAGAAATCGGCATTATCCTCATCATGTCCAGTATAAACATACATGCGGTCACCGCATACCATTGGTGCGGGGTCGCTTGTAAACCAGGTCTGCACAAAGGGGTTCTGTGCTTGAGCAGCCATAGCAGTCAGTGCCATCATGGCTGCACTCATCATAGTCTTCTTCATTTCTTAGTATTGTGTATTGTTATTTTAAAATCATGTCCTTTCTGTCGGCTTGTCTTCAACTTGCCCTTGGCATCCTTCCACTGGAAAGTGATGCGCGAGCACTGACCGTTCTGATAAGCCATCGATACACCGTCATCCTCATAAAGCGTAAAGGAAGCATCTGCACCAGCATAAACATGCAGTTCGTCATTGCTCATGGGGATAATGCTGCCGGCACGCACAAAGACAGGGATGCGAGCTTTGGTAACGGTCGTCGTCACCGTCTGTCCGCCATCATAATGCTGACCGGTATGATAGTCGTACCAGCCGCCTTGCGTCTTAGGCAGGTAGGTCTTCCACGTCTTCACATCGGGTTCGGTGACAGGACTGATGAGCAGTGCCGGACCAAACATATACTCATATTTCTGATCCAAAGCCTCGGCATCATCGGCGAAATCGAATACCAAGGGGCGCATCAGCGTAGAACCGTCGAAAGTGATGTTGGCCGCTATACTATATATATAAGGTAAGAGGCGATAACGCTCCTGCAGACAATCAGAGATGATCTGCTTTGCCTCGGCACCATAGTTCCAAGGCTCTGTATTACTCATATAACCATGCACACGCATCAGGGGCAGATAGACACTGGTCTCTATCCAGCGCAGCATCCTGTCGATATAAGCCTGGTCGGTATATTGATTACCGGGACGGAAGAAACCGCCGGCATCATACGTCCACCAAGGAATACCGGCAGCCTGCATACCTAAGCCTGCCGTTATCTGACGGCGGAACGTCTCCCAGTCGTTACCCACATCACCACTCCACATGGCAGAGCCATAACGCTGGATACCAGGGAAGCCGCAACGGGTGAGGATCATGGGACGTTTAAGGGAAGAAGGAAGAGTGAAGAGTGAAGAATTTGCTACCGCACTTGCGCTCGTCAAGCCTTCGTAGACCGTTTTGTTGACGAGAAGCGGATAGACATTACGCACCTCTTCCCCACTCCACTTGCCGTTGTTCACACGGCGTCCAAGGAGGTCGTCGTTCTCTGGTTCCGTGGCATCCTGCCACCAGGCATCAATACCCAGGGGAACAAGGCGGGTAGAGAAATTCTTCCAATAGGCGGCAGCGGCATCGGGATTGAAGAAGTCTATCCAGTCGGTGCCGGGGATATAATAGTTGTCGGCGCCCATCTGCTTGCCAACCTCTGAATTCTTGTCAATCTTTGACCATACGCTGACCATCAGACGCATATTCATGGCATGCAGACTATCTGTCAGCGCCTTAGGATCGGGATAGAACTGCTCGTCAAAGCGCATGGAGTTCCAACCATACTTTCCCCAGTATTGCCAGTCCTGCACAATGACATCCACAGGCATCTTCTCTTTCCGGAAACGATTGGCCGTCTGAAGAATCTCATCCGACGAATGGAAACGCTCACGACAATGGATATAGCCCAGTGCCCAACGGGGCATCAAGGGGGCATCGCCCGTCAGATGACGATAGGAAGCGATGATTTCATCGGGTGTTCCGACAAACACGGTATAGTCAACAGCCTGGGCTACAGGAGAGCGGAGCACCGTCTCGTCCTGCACCTTATCATAATACAATACCGGATGATCACCTCTCGACAGTTCGGCCTTCACCACATGATGACCAGCCTTCAAACGCACAATTGTAGAGGCTGTAGGTGGCAGCCACGTATTCTGCATCTCTATGACCGTCTGCCCATCGATAGTAAGGTTATGACGACGAGCCATCTTCTGACCTACATCGAGCAACAGCGAATAATCGCCATCCTCGGCAAGGTCGATACCGGCCTCAAAGATATTACGCTGACGCACCTCACGGCGTCCGCCCTCCGTCGTTGTAACATTTACCACCTCAGTGCCACCTTCTCCAGACTGTCCTAACTGCAGAGCTACACGCTGACGGCACGGATTGAACTCCACCATACCGTAGTTGTTCCACAACACGCCATAGCCCTTGCTCGACAAAAGCATGGGGATACTGATTTGGGTGTTGACCTGCGTCAGGCGGCGAGAGAGACCACGCACATCGTTAAAGCCATCCTGAAACTGACCCAATCCATAAAGATGCTCATCCTGCGGAGAATTAAAAGAAAGGGTTGCCTCGCTGCCTTGCATCTGGTGTGCTGTAGCAGAGAAGACCTCCTCTCCCTTTTTGTTTCTGATGACAACGCGTTGCCTACTGGCATCCACGTC
This sequence comes from Prevotella communis, assembly GCF_022024115.1. NCBI lineage: Bacteria > Pseudomonadati > Bacteroidota > Bacteroidia > Bacteroidales > Prevotellaceae > Prevotella > Prevotella communis. The sequence continues at coordinate 676,544 of NZ_CP091792.1, read as the reverse complement.
AACGGTGATATCCTTAGACTTCACCTCTTCATCCTTGACATAGAGCCACTCTGGCAGACGCTGTTCTATCGGCTGCTCATAATATTGTATTCTCACCGCATTACGTGCTATCTGGCGCACATTCAATGTTCCCTTACCAAACGACACCTTGCCTGCCATCGCAGGGATGGCAAGCAAGGTGACTATACCTATATAAAACAACCGTTTCATCTTTTCAATGCTTAATCTTTAATGATTAATGTTTAATTCATAATTACAACAGCGCCATTCGTGGGGATGGTCACGGTGAGTTGCTGTTTCTTATTCTGTTTCACTGTGCTTACGCTACCCTGTAACTGTGCATCGTCGCTATAGACCTGCAGTTCGGTACCCTTAGCGAACATCGGCAAAGTGATGGTCTTCTTCAGAGGCTGCTTGTCGGCACAGATACCAGCCACGAACCACTTATCACCATGACGGCGTGCCATGATGCAGTACTTACCGGGATAGCCATCGATGAACTTCACCTCGTCCCAGGTCGTGGGCACGTTCTTCATGAAATCCACAGCCCAAGAGGGAGCATCCGTCAGGTTGTTGGGAGCCATGGCAAAATGCTGCACACTGCTCTGGAACAAGACGGCCGTTGCCAAGGCATAGACATCACTGGTCACACGGTGTGTGCCACGTTTATTGTCGGCATTATAGAACTTGTTCAGTGTTGAGCCACCAAAGTCCATTGAACCCACCGTGTTGCGGATGAAGGGATGGATACAGCCATTGAAAGCCTCAGCATCGCATGAGCCCTGACCGAAGTGCAGGTTCTCTGATGCCAGCACAGCCTCAGAAGCCACATAGTTAGGATACATACGTTCCCATCCACGAGGCAGCGTGCAACCATGGAAGATACACTGAATGCCAAACTCGTTGGCGTCGGTCAGGATATCCTCGTAGAGCTGCATCATAGCCTGTTTGTCACCACCGAAGAAGTCAACCTTGATACCCAGAATGCCATTCTCCTGCATCCATTTCATCTCCTGACGACGAGCCGCAGAACGATTCATCTTGTTCAGGGGCGACTGAGGGGCATCATTCCAAGAGCCGTTAGAGTTGTACCACAGGAAGAGACCCACGCCTTTTGACTTGGCATAACGAGACAGTTCTGCCATCTTCTCATAACCAATCTGTTTGTCCCACAGGGCATCAATCAGTACCGTGCGCCAGCCCATAGCAGCAGAGAAGTCGATATAACGCTTCTGCTCGTCGAAGTTACAGCTGGAGTCCATACCAATGATCCATGACCACGAACCGGCGCCATAGGTATAGTCACGGCTAGCCTTATACTTCGGTTTTACCAGGTCGAAAGCTACTGTGGTCTCCACCACATTCTGCAAGGTATTTCCCACCGTAATCGTACGCCAAGGTGTCTGGGCAGGCAGACTGACAGAAGCTGTCGTGGTGCCCCAGCCATTCATCTCGCCCTGCTGAGGGAAACCAATCTTATAGTTGGCACCACCGTCGTTGAGCAGACGGCAGGCCACGTAGTTGCCATCGGTACCGGTCTCAGAAATCAGTACCCAGCCCTGTCCCGTGGGCTGCGACTTGGTTGCAGCAACCGGCACCTTGAACAGACAAGGGAACGAATAGCCCTCGCCCCAGCCGTTCTTACCCATAGGCTCATCGAGCGTATAAGAGGTCTCGTAGCTGGGAGATGTGCGAGCAAAGCCACCCATTGGCTTTGACTGCGGACAGAGGAAGGTGGTGGTACCGTCGGGCAATACAAAACCGCTGGCCTCATTCTCTACGATAGCCACCAGCGTCTCGCCACCACGACTCTTCCTTGAATACAATTTATATGAAAAAGCCACGTCACGGTTGCTCACACGAAAGATGATATCCATGGCATGACGACCATTCTTCTCAACCTGACAAACAGCCTCGGTAGCCTCATAGTGTACGGTGCTCTGCTTGATGGTCTTCAGCGAATAATCATCGGTCACCGTCTGTGTGGGACAGTCTTTAATGACAAGGTCTTTTGTGAGATCCTCAAAGTTCAACACCAGTCCCAGTGGCGAGCGCAGCAACATGGCCGTGCCCTTGTAATCCACCTGATAACCAGGCTTTCCACCCTCATCATTGACAGTCACCACGAGGTTTCCGTCAGGACTTGTTATCTTTTTCTCAAAAGCCTGTGCCGACAAGCATGTCAGCAACAGGCTACTAAAAAACAAAACTTTTTTCATTATTATCTGATAATCACTTTTTTCTTTCCGATGACATAGACACCAGCAGGCAGCTGCTTCACGGCCTCGCTGCGGTTGACACCAGTCTGGAGCAACTGACCACCCAGTGTATAGACATTTACCATCTCTGAATCAGGTGTTACCTCCACCTCGTCAATACCTACAGGATTCTCATTGGTCAGGTACACCTCGCTCACATAGATCTTTGCCGTAGCAGTCGTACCGTCACTTGTCAGACTGATAGAAGCAATATTGGTGAGGTCAAGTGGCTGATTCTTCTTCACTGCCGTGGTATAGCGGGCCGACTGCAAATCAATCACAGTCACCTTGTTTCTTGCGAGTTCAGAAGCATACCATACATTACTTATCTTGGGACAGATGATAACACCAAAATTAGGCGTTGCTGTTGTCAACGAAATCAGTTTGATAACCAAATATCTGAACTCTGAGATATCAATAGGCGTATCATAAGACCATCCAATACGTCCGTTCTTATTTGGAACAAAGATATGGTTCTTCTCTGTATAGGTACCGCTACCTTTCAGGACCTTCACATCATCCTGTCCCAAGGGGAAGTAGGTGCCATTAGCCGTAAACGATGTTTCAAGATTATTGCCCAGAATATCTGTGTAAGAAGCCGTAATGACAGAAGACCCCTGTTTCAGTCCACGCAACTGACCATTAACAATCTCCACATTTTCTGGATTAGACGATTCGTAAGTAACCTGCGATGACACATTCTCCGTGTGCTTATCCTTGAAGGTAGCCGTGATACGGGGCGCATACAAGGCACCAATCTTCAGATACATAGAAGTAGCTGCAGGTGCCAACTGGGTAGCCGTGAACATCGACTCATCCAGCGGTCTGGTGAAAGGTTGATAGAGGGCATCCTCATCGAAGTCTTCCTCGGTAGAGAACCAGTCAAAGTCAGCAGAACCGCCACCAAGCGCACTGGTAGCATAGCAGAACAGGCCGAAACGGGCACCAACGAAGACACTCAGGTTGAATCCCATAGAGGTCTCACCACCAAGCGCAGACCATGTCTTGTTATCCAGCGAGTAGTAGAACTTCGTCTTACTAGTATTGTAGTTGAAAGAGGCGCGCAGATAGACGATATCCGTCACTGTGGCCGAAGCATACTGTTCCTTCGTTGAGGCAGCAGCACCATCCAAGGCATCCTGACGCCAGTAGATTTTATACTCACCATTCTTTTTCTCTACACCAATCTGGGCATAGGGATCCTGGAAGATGCAGATACCGGCACGGTCGCCGTCAGCCAGTTTGGTGACATCTAAACGTACAGTACCAATAGCTGGTTTATCACTGCGCATATAGATACGCTGTGTCAGCGTGTTCTGTGCCTGAGACAACAGGTTGGTGGTGCTGGTAGCCTTCAGGCGAAGCCAGCCGGCACGCTCAAAGAGGCTATAGCCATTTGCCTGTGGCAGGTGGTTCCACTCCCATTGCATGTCAAGTGGGAAATTGCGGAACACATCGGTAGTAGTCATCTGTCTGGGATACTCATTGGTACCGGCAGGCTTGGTATAGGTCTGATAAGGCACACCGTTATTGCCGACGATAGGCCAACCATCCACCCATGTAACAGGCTGCAGGTTGGGGAAACGTCCCAGGGCACCGAGATCCTGCTGCATAATGGTCCACCACTTTCCTGCAGTATCTTCGATAAGGGCACCCTGATGGATGGTGTTCACCTGACCATTGATGGTTTTCTCCACCAGCATCTTCTCCTCGTAGGTGCCAAACGGATCGGTAGAACGGAAAGCAACCTGACCACTGGGCCAGCCACCATAGGTGGCATAGATATAATAGTAGTCGCCATGCTTATAGAGGTGGCAACCTTCGAGACCGGCATCATCACGTACCACGACGACCTTACTGCGTAGCTCGTTGAAATTCTCATCCAGTTCCACCATCGTGAGATGATTGATACCGCAAACGATATAGACCTTTCCATTATCGAAAAGCATGCCTGGGTCATAGTAGTTATGTGCCAGACGCTTCACCGTCCATTTGCCCTCGGGGTCGGTAGCCGTGAGCAACCATGCGCGGCTGTCGTTGCCATTAATCAGGATATAGAACTTACCGTCATGATATTTCATAGAGCAAGCCCACATACCCTTAGAGTAGAAGTTCTGACCATTACGCAGGTTATACCTATCGTCATCGAGCAGTTTCTCCAGTGGGTTAGCGCAATACTCCCAGTTCACCATATCCTTCGACTTCAGGATGGTGGCACCAGGGAAATGTACCATCGTGGTAGATACCATATAATAGGTGTCGCCCACACGAATCACATCAGGATCGGGAATATCAGCCCTCACCACAGGGTTGGTATAGGTGCCGTTGCCATTGTCAGCAATGGGCACATCACACTGATAGTCAGCCACGGGGTTGTTGACCTTGGCATATTCTGCATACCAGTCCATGCATGCCTTACCGCAGGCCTCCTCCAGTCCATCAAAGGCAGGAACCACGGAGCCGTCTGCCAGCAACTTATCAATATCAATCAAGCAAGCCGTACCAGAAAGGGTCATTGAGATATTACCATAATGGTCGTGCACGCCTTTGGTGATAGTACCCCACACAGAGGTACGTCCAGTAGCCCATGTACCATAGTTTGACAATACGGTTTCACCATGCTCATTAACATGATCCGTGCCTGGTTTATAAGGACTCCAGTCAATCTCTGTAATGATGACAGGGTTGGTATCCACTACAGGAACCTGATTGTGGAATTGCGTAATTTTTCTCTGCGTAGCAGCAGGTACGTCAGAAGCACTCAGATTTTTGTCGGCACAGCCATACCATCCGTCATAGTCGTGTACAGCATAGCCAATATTGTCACCCGTAATAGGATATGTCTTATAATCCGCATAGTTAGCCTGCCAACCAGAACCTGGAATCCAGATAATGCCCGTAAAGCCATTCTCACGAATCTTTTCCACGATAGGCTGGAAGAAGTCATGCAGAGCCTTCTTGTCATTATTACCTGATGCATTCTTTACACTGACAGGCTCGTTGGCCAACTCCAGACTAATCTGACCGGCAAAGGCACGAACCGTTTCATTTTTTGAAACGCTGTCCCATACCTCCATCAGGTATTTCTGATAGTAGCCATCTACACGAATTTCACCAGGACAGACACCCGGCGGACGTACCACGACATACATACCATGATTCATAGCCTCTTTCATGATAGGCACATATACAGACTTCATATAGGTAGACAGGCGCTTGGCACTGAAATGCATAATATTAGCCTCGCCACCCACCTCCTGACCTATCGGGTCGTAATACTTAGTAACAGTCTTGCCATTCTCTACAACCTCCTTACTTGTGAATCCAGCGGCAGTAACGCTGCTACTATTGGTCCATGCAGGATCAAGATGCAAACGGAACACATCACAATTAGCCTTCTCCAGTCCTGTAAACAGTTTCTCAAAATAGGCCACACAGTTTTTGGCACCATTGGCATCATAGTTCCATCCCCAACGTCCGCCGTTGAAGTAAGCACTCGGTGTGTCCATCACACCGTGCAACACCACATGATTACCATAGGTATCCACCAGCCATTTGCCTTCTACATGGAGTGAAGGCAGCGGTTTTACACTCTGTGCCCAACCTGCAAGGCCAAGCATCAATGCCACCGCAAAAACAATCAAACGATTCTTCATAGTGCTTTTCTTTCTAGTCATTGATATATATTATTTTTCACTCTTGCTATATACAAACGCATCCACGTCAACATAGCCGCCAGTTTTCTTGGTAGCATAGTTGAAGATTCCGAACTTCGTGCCCATAAAGAAACGACGATAATCGAAAATCATGCGATAGTTCTCTGTTCCAATCTTTGTCCAGTTCTCGCCATCCAGACTATAATAGAAATTAGCCACATCATGATGACCGGGCTGGAAATCGCCATCAAGGCGGAGGTAGATGATTTGAGACTTGCTTTTTGAGGTTTGAGATTTAAAGGCAGCAGACAGGTCCACGGTCTCGATGACTTTAACCTCGACATTTGTCACAGCCTTCTCACGATCAGTGAGACTCACCTTCTGTTCACTCATCTCAAGAACATATTTCTTACCCTGCTTCTTGATGGTCAGAACACCACTGTCGCCATTAAAGGCAGCCAGACCAGCACAGTCGCCATCCTTCATCTTTGAGATATCCATGGCAATATAACCACTGCAGGTAGGACCCTCCATACGCTGCGTCAGCGTGTTGGGTGCCAGGTACAGGTTCTCCACCACGCGATTGGTCTTCAGACGCAGGAATCCAGGACGCTCCTTCAAGCTCCACGCATTATCGATGGGGTTATGATTCCATTCCCAATGCAAGCCTAACTTCTCACCTGAGAAATCGTCAGAACAAACGATGCCTTTCTCGGGCATTCCACTACGATAAGGACGCATCGTCTCAGGCACCTTTCCATTCTCATCGCCCAACTGTGGCCAACCGTCAATCCAGCGAACGGGACTCAACGTCAGCACACGACCGACGCCACCACGATCCTGGAACATGACGCCATACCAGTCGCCCTCCGGGGTATCCACGATAGTGCCCTGTGCCAGATAAGAGAAACCACCGAAGTCAGACTCCAGCACGGTATTCTTCTCCCATGTGCCATTCAGATCCTTGGTGCGGTAGCACACCTCACGGCGATGACGGCCAGGGGCATAGACATGAGAAATAAGCAGAGCATAATAAGTACCATTGTGCTTGATGACACGTGTACCCTCCAACAATCCACGCTCATCGGCCTCACGCTGGAAATAATGACGCAGCGAACCATCCACAACACCTTTCAGGTCGCGTGTCAACTGACACATCTCACCTGTTCCAAAGAAAACATAGGGTGTGCCATCCTCGTCAAAGAAAAGAGTGGCATCATGGAAATGGCGCAAACGGGAATGGATAGTCCAAGGACCCTCCGCCTTATCTGCCGTGAAGATATACGTGTCGCCCATAGAACCTGGCTCATTGGGAGCCAGTAGAGCCCAGAATTTCCCATCGTGATATTTCAGGGAAGTGGCCCACTGTCCGCGACCATATACAGTTCCTTCCTGTAGGTCATACTTGGGCGAGTCGGTAAGCTTATCGAAGATATAGCCCACGGTCTCCCAGTTCTTTAAATCTTTTGATGCCATGATAGGACCGCCAGGCATCAGATGCATGGTGGTAGATACAAGATAGAAAGTATCGCCTACACGGATGACATCTGGATCGGGCACGTCGGCCCAAAGCATAGGATTCTTAATTTGCGCTTGTGCGCCGGCTCCCAACAGGAGCGCTGCGGCTAAGGTAAGTAACAGTTTTTTCATTCGTTTTGGGTTTTTATTCTTTTACTGCGTGCAAAGGTAACAAAAAAGATTGTAAAATAACACCTACGTATGTTTCTTATCTGTTTCTATTTGTTGCATATATGCTACAAACACAAAAAGAGGTGCGCTATTTCTAGCACACCTCCTTGATATGAATTGTATCGAAGAATTACTTCACAACCTTCTCAACACGTACTGAACCATCGCTCATCTGCTTCTTCACAATCTGCAGACCCTTGTTAGCCTTGATGACGCGGCGTCCATTCAAGTCATAAACCAGGATAGAACGTACTGAAGGAGCAGCGGCTGTCTCGATGCTGGTCTCCTTGTCATTCTTGTAGTCATGACCAGCAAGAGGAGCAATCAGTTTCACAGATGTGATCTCCTCGAAGAATGCCTGAGAAGTACTACCATAGTAGAAGCCAACAGTCAGCTGACCATCCTCAATTGTAATTCCATCTTCTCCGCCGAAATCACCACTACCAGTAAGATAAGCAGCGAAATCCGTCTCACGGTCAACCTCTGCACCAGATTCAATAGCAGGATTAGCAGATGTTCTTACGAAAGCACATGTTCCACTTCCAGGATTTTCGTCAGTAGCTGCATTCCAAGAATTGCCGTTGTCATTACACTTAACAGTAACAACATAGGTACCTGCAGGCAGTTCAGAAACAGTCTGTTCTACGATTGCATAAGGATTGGGGTGCCAACCTGCGTGAATATCACAATCCTCAGGATAAGGAGTGTTAGCGCTGTGGTTCTGTGCACCATCCCAAGAACTCCATGCGAAGCCGTTACCAGCTGCACTGGTCCAACCGGGAACCTCTGTAGAGTTAGCAGGTCCGTAGCAGTTGGGGTTCTTGAAGAATACACTCAGGTCATAAGAAGGAGTTTCACCCTCATCACCGGCAGGAGCAAACAGTGTAGATTCTGCGCCCTTAGCCAGGTCTTCCAGGATAATTGACTTAGCGCGGAATGCAATAGCATCAGCAATCTCGTCGTTATCGCCAAGCTCAGCATCAGCCTGTACAATCAGAGGATCATCGTCAGCAACACCAAGGCTCTTCAGCAACTCAACACCGCGACGGATACGCTCGTGGAGTGCAGCATAACCAGTGGTAATCTGGTTCCAGCCCTTGGTTGAAGGACCTTCAGTGAGCCACTTGCTAGCCATGGTGATTACGTCAGACAGTTCCTTCTTAGCAGCGTTCAGTTCAGCAGTTGTATAGTACTTAACGAAATCCTTCAGAACAAGTGTGGTAACCTCTTCCTGAGTCTCCTCATTGAATGTGGTTTCATCACCATAAGTACAGTACTTATTTACAATAGTAACCAGATTCTTGAAGTACTCAGTATCAATGAACTTAGACTCTTTCTTCTCTACCCAGAGGTCGAATGCCTGCTGAGGCAACTTGTCGTACTCGTCGCAAAGTGCAACGTGGTCTGTCAGAGCCTTTGCAGTTTCGTTAAGTTCCTCGGTCTTCTTAGCATAAGTAGAAGGAGCATAGTAAGAACCCATATTAGCCTCAACCTCCTTAACCAGGTTATCCAGAGCAGTGAAGGCCTCACCGGCATAACGCTCACCATTATTAGTATCGCGTGTATTCTTAGCATCAGCAAGAGCAGTCTGCAGGGCCTTGGTCTCAACAATACCCATTACGTTAGGAATGTATTCAACCTTAACGTCACCGAAGCAAACAGGGTCATCGTATCCAGCAAAAGAACCATTCTCCTTACTTGGAACCAGACGAATCACGAAATTACCAGCCTCAGAAGGAGTAACGGCAAGGTCAAAGTTAACAGCCAGCTTAGAACTCTTCTCAGGAGTAATTGCCTGGAAGTCCTCAGCCAAAATAGCTTCAGAATCAATCAAACTACCATCCTCAGTACTTACAGCTGCCTCTGGAAGAACCTGAACACGCAAAGCAACATCAGTTCTGTCATGACGGCAAGCCTTCAATGTGACGTGGTATGTCTTACCAGCCTCAAGAGCCAGCTTATAATCATCGTCGATACCATAAACAGCCACACCACCTTTGGCAGCATCACGCTGGGCAATGTATACGAGGTCATTAGAGAATGCACCCTGATCGTGCATAATACGGCAACCAGAATCAGAGCCTGCAGGCTGCAAAGCAGTACCTGCATTTACATACCAACCAGCACCATTAGCGTCGACACCTTCACGTGCGAAGTTAGAAGTATAGATAACTGCAGGCTGATCATCACCATCAAGAGAAACAGGACCATAGCTATAATTAACTACGATATCGTTTGCCAAACCGAAAGCATCACCAGCCTTACCTTCTGCTGCAGAGATAACAAGTTTCACAGCGCCTGTCAAAGCAGCATCAGAAGTACGAGTCAGGGTAATAACCTTTGAGTACTCATCGTCACCAGAAGCAGTCAGAGCCTCAGAACCCAACTTAGCCACAACAGAAGAAACCAATACAGGCTGGTTGAAGGTAACAGTGAATGCCTTTACATCGTTAGACAGGTTGAATGAACCATTCTCTGGATCAATCTTTACCATCTCAGGCTCACCATACAGATAAGATACATAACCAGCATTAGCCAGCTCAACATCGAAAGGAGCTTCCATTCCGCTGAAATCAGGAACAGCCTCGCCTTCCCACTTACCAGTAGCGAAGAGCAGACGATGAGCATCATCCTCAGGATTCGTGAAGGCAACCTTCACTTTATTTTCAGCATAGAGATCCTCTTCAAGGAAGATATAAAGATTACCATCACTATAACCCTCAACAGAAACAATATCTTCGAAAGGCTCACCATCAACAGTGAGAGTTACAGTACTATTATCAAAGACCAAAGTCTTCAAAGGAGAAGCAGCCACCAATTCCTTCATATTAGTGGTACCTCCGAGGTCAATACGAACAACGTCATTACCTGAAGCTGCGCTTACAGAGCTCAAGGGGTTAGAACCGCCGAGGTCAATACCGAACTCAATGTTATCAAAGAAGAATTCCGTACCACCATTACCTGGTAGCCAACCATTGTCATCAGCATTACGCTCATCACCATTATTCAAGTCAAAGGCAATGCTCTGGAAATCGTCAACACCAATCTCACCAGACCATTCATAGTTAGTCCACTCAGTGCCTACGGTAAATTCATTGATCATGCCACCTTTCCATTGACGGGGCTGACCCTGTGCAGAGGTAGTAACATGAGACTCCTTGCTAGCCTTAATAGCCATCTTCAACTTCCACTTAGTTCCCTTAGGCATTACTTCGTCAGCCTTGATATAGAACTGAGAATGCCAAGTCTGTGTAGGCTCTGCAAAAGCAGTCACCTTGAAGCACTTGCTACCATCAACGCCACCTTCAACAATCTCAGGTGAATCGGGAGCAGAGTCATTATTGTTAGGACCATCCCAAGAAACAGGGAAGCTTAAGAGATCGTCACCCTCAGCATCACCATTGTTAATCATACTAAGAATACCAGTAACGGGCTTAACAGTACCCTCAATTTCCATACCTTTGAGAATACCGGTACCATCGATGCCCTTAGTCTTGATACAGTTCAAGTGAACATAGGTCATGCTCTCAGGAATGTCATAAGTAGCAGTTCCATCGTCACCAATGGTCAGTTCCTGCTGAACCATAGCACCACCATGGGCGTCACCGCCCTCCTCAGGAGCCTGACGGTTGAACTGAACATAGAATTTGAAACCAGGTGTACCCTTGAAGTACATCTTCTTGGTACCAGTAATGTCAGCATACCAAAGATAGTAAGCTGCAGTATTACCGAAGATACCACTCCACGAACCAATCTCCTTATAAAGATTGTTGTCGCAAGAGAATGGAGTACCATTCGGATTTTCATCCGAGACATCAATAGCCTCAGGGTTCTCTACTTCGGTAGCCCCAGGCTGATCGCTTGTCCATGCCTTAAACATCGACTTATCGAGCTCTGCGCGATAAATCTTCTCCTGAGCCATCGCATCAGAGACGCCCAACATCGTGAGCACCAGTGCGAGCAGCATCATGTAAGTTTTTCTCATGTGCATAAAGTTTTAAGTTAATAATTAAGTTAATAAAATGTGAATAATAAATGATAGTTTCGATTTTAAACGCCGCAAAGTTAATATGAATCGCGCGAACACTATTTGATTTTTGTCTCATAGACTTTGTTTTTTGTCCAAAAACATAAAAATACGCGTATTGCAAATACTTTTGCAACGATACATAGAAAGAAAAACGTGAGTATCTGAATCAGAAACTCACGTTTATATAAAATCAAAACGGGGTATTTTATGCATCTACCTCACCATTTTTCTCAGCATACTCCGACGGTGCGATACCGAAATGTTTACGGAAGATGGTGGAGAAATGAGCCAGATTTGAGAAGCCTACGGTATAAGCCACCTGCGTGACATTGATTTTTTGCTCACGCAGCAGACGGGCAGCCTGCTCCAATCGGATATTACGAATAAACTCTGAGGTAGAGATACCCGTCATCTCTTTCATCTTACGATGCAGCTGTGCACGACTGATACCAACTTCCTGTGTCAGCATATCCACATTGAAGTCGCTATTCGACAGGTTTTTGTTCACCGCCTTCATGATACGTTCCATGAGCAGTTCATCATTACCCTTCACCTCTGGCTGTTCCAGTTTATCCACCTGCTGCTGGGCACCGCTATACTTACCCTTCAGGCGCTGGCGACCCTGGATCAGGTTCTCAATCACCATGTGGAGTTCTTCAAGGTCGAAAGGTTTGGCCAGGAAAGCATCTGCACCGCGCTCGAGACCCTCCAGGCGGTTGGCCACATCGGCCTTGGAAGTAAGCATCACCACGGGGATATGTGCGATATTGACATTGGTCTTAATCATGCGGAGCATGGTGAAGCCGTCCATCTCGGGCATCATCACATCGCTCACCACGACATCATATTCGCCTGTGAGCAGTTCTTTTATGCCTTCCTTACCATTAGGACTTGTGGTGAACTTATAGTAACGTCCTAGTTCAGTAGAGATATAACGGCAGATTTCCTCATCATCATCAACAACCAGCACACGATGTTTGTTGGATGTCAGGTGTTGGGTATTGGGAGACTGTTGAGCGTCAACTGTTTCCACGACAACCTCCTGCTCCGTCAGATGTTCCTTACCCAATGGCAGACAGACCTCAAAGACAGAACCCTTCTCACCCTGACGGTTACGAGCCTCGATAGTACCATGGTGCATATCGACAATCATCTTACAGAGGTTCAGCCCAATGCCCGTACCGTCAATATGCAGGCGATAAGAGTTGGTGCCCTGATAGAAGCGGTCAAAGATATGCTTCAGGCTGTCACCATCAAGTCCCACACCGGTATCAACGACCTGGAGCTTGAGATTCTTGTCATCGTGCGAGAGATTGACATCTATCGTACCGCCATCGAAACTGTACTTAAAGGCATTTGAAAGGAGATTGGTTACCACCTTATCAAACTGACTACGGTCAACCCAGGCCTCCAGGCGTTCGTCCTCATGATTGAAACGGAAGGTGATATTGCGCTCGCTGGCATTATACTCGTACATCTTACAGATGCCATTGACGAATTTCACCATATCCGTCTGCTGACAATGCAACTGCAACTGCTGCTTGTCAATCTTACGTACATCCAGGATCTGATTCACCAGATTCAGGATACGTTTCGCATTATGCTCGATGGTATCGATATCGCGCAGGGCATCCGTCTGATCAGTGCCGGTAAGACGACGTTTCAGGTTGGCCAGCGGACTCATAATCAATGTCAGCGGCGAACGGATATCGTGCGTGGCATTAATCAGGAATTTCATCTTTTCTTCGTTCATCTGCTCGGTAGCACGACGACGATAGGTCACAAAGACATAGATACCTATGGACATCAGGATGGCGAAATAGATGAAATAGGCCAGCTTGGTGCGATACCAAGGAGCACGTATCTCCAATACGACCTCTTTCTCTGGCGTATATTCCCCACCCTGCTGGGCACGCACATGGATATGATAAGTACCGGGCTGCAGGTGGCTCAACGTAAACTCATTGACACCAACCGGATTACGAATCCAGTCACCATCATCAACACGATATTCGAAAATCACGTTCATGGGATTATCGAAATTCATCTGTGAGAAGCCCAGCGTAATCGTATGGTCCAGATAGCTCAGTGTAAAATGATCACTCTCGCTCACCGGCTTATCTGTAACAATGACACCATTCAGTTCGGTATTACAGGTCACAGCACGACCACCGACAAGCACACCTGTCAGTTGCAGAGGTGCCAAAGAGGCGATATCATCCTTAAGATCCTTGGGATTGAACACCGTGAGGCCATCACTATGGGCGAAGAAGATACGGTCTTCATCCGTGTGCATACCAACACCATAAAGGAATTCCTTCTGGGTAAGGCCATTTCCTCCTACATAACCGATAAAATTATGCGAATTGACCTGATACTTCCAGATACCCTGTGAGGTAGAGCACCACAGGTTGTTATCATTTGACTGGACGATATAACAAACTGTCTTATTATTAAGCTGTTCACTGCCTGGGAAGCGTTCCACCTGATGTGCCCTGCGGTCGTAGAGATACAGTCCCTGTTCGGTACCAATGGCAATAAAGCCACGGAGAGAACGGCCGTCGGGCAACTGTCCGCCACGTAATTCGCAGACATCGAAGCATACGACACCTTCGAGCAATGTTTCCCATCCTTGCGAACGGAAACTGCCTGTACTGGGTTCGTAGCAAGACACGCCATAAGATGTGGCCATCCATATCAATCCTTGCGTATCGGACGACATGCCCATAATCCAGTTATTGCACAATCTACCACGCACAGAGTCATTCTGATAGAAATTATAGTTGCGCAAATCACCTGTCTGAGGGTCATAGATACAGAAACCACGAGAATAGGTGGAGATATAGATACGGCCACTGGAATCACTGGTCATATCATTAAAGCGGTCACAGTCATATGTCACCTTCAGCTCTGAACGGCCTGTTACGGGGTCATAGGCAAACAAGCCATCGTCAGTACCCACCCAATAACGCTGCTGACGGTCACGGAAAATAAACTCCACGGCATCCGGTGATGCAGGATGGGCAACGACACGTCCCTCGGTATTAAAGCCGTAGATACCTACGCCCTGTACCGTACACCACACCATACCATTGTCGCCTTCGCAAACGGAAGATATCGTAGAACCAAGGTTGACTCCCTGAGACAAGAAGTTCCAATTCTTAAACGGCATGGGACGCAGGGGCATCAACAGCAGGCCTTTGCGGTGACAGCCCAGCCACATATTACCGCTACGGTCAAAAAGAATGCTACTGACCTTTGCGGTGTTAGAGTCAATGCCATAGGCATCTATAGCAACACGCTCCAAACGGCGGGAATGGTCTGACGACAGGCGGTAAAGTCCCTGACCACGTGTACCTATATATATATTACCTCCTTCATCAATAGACACATTGGTGAAAACGGCCTCACGGGATACAGCCTGACTCACATCAATATTGGCGACACCCATCTTGCCATTGCGGTATGACATGAAACCATGCAGACAAACGACAAGTACCTCGCCATCATGTTCTACGAAACCTTGCGGATTACCTACCTGCGACTTGAAACGGGTCACTTTTTTACCATCGTAAACCACAATGTCTTCATCAAAGCCGCTCTTCCATACCCAGCCGCGACTGTCCTCAAAGAGGCGACTGAAATACATCTCTCGACGACTGGCATTAACATCTTCCAACTTGCCACTTGGGCCTAATTTGAAGATGCCATAGCCCGATGTACCAACCAGGATACTGCCATCCTTGCTCTGGCACAGGCTGGACACACGAGGTTGGATATTATTGGGGAATGGATAATGTACAAATGTCTCCGTATCATGATCAAAACGATCCAGACCACGGTTGGTACCTATCCACAGGCGTCCCTCACGATCATTGAGCAACGATACCACCACATTAACGGAAAGGGAACTGGGATCTTTATCATCATGAAGAAACGTCTGGAAACGGTAGCCATCAAAACGGTTCAAGCCATAGTCGGTACCAATCCATACAGAACCCTGACGGTCCTGACACAAATCAGAAATAAGACTGCTGGAGAAGCGGTCGGATGAAATAAAATATCCTGCCTGAGCATAAGACAGCCCAGAAAAGAGTACTGACAGGAGCAGTAATAATATGGTACGTTTCATACGTTCGTTATGGTAAAACATGCATTATCCGGATGCAAAGATACAAAAAAGAAAAGAAAACAAAACTTTTTATTAAGTTAATTTTTCTTTTGTTTTTGTTTCATGAGGCCAAAAACAGGCATTTATAACAATCTCAGGTTAAAAATGACAAAAACAAAACGGTCACCGATATTCTCATACAGGTGACCGTTTGCATTAGTTTTACCATAACTAATATACTACAAAACTAAAATCCAACTACTAACTATAACTATAAAATGAATCATTACTATTATCATCTAACATCACTTTGTCTTATCGACGATGCAAAAGTACGACCTTTTTCCGTTATAGACTATATCAAATGTTTCGTTTCTTTACGTTTTTGAACATTTATCACTTTTTCTGCGAAAATGCAACCATTTGACAACCGTTGGAAACAAATGAAGTATATAGTCGCCTTACGGACGAGGTAAATACCAGTTCTTTTTGTCCATCAAGAGGGCTCTCAGGGCATCATCCGCCTTTCCATTCTGCTTGGAAATGGGGTCGGCAAGGTATTCTGGAGCGTTACGGCGGAGTGCCACACGCATCAAATCGTAATAACGATAGCCCTCGAAAGCACCCTCCAATGCCATTTCCTTGATTATCATGTCCTCAATCTTTGGAATCTGGTAGTTGATGGTATCCTGACGGGTGGCAGCCTCACCTGCGGCTGGCATCGGCATGCGGTAGAGCGTATCACACTCAGCGCTGCCAGAACCACGGGAATGTATGCCCTGGGTATTCTCGCTTGTAAACAATGTCACGTCAAAGTCGATAAGCGTGCCGGCTTTCACCTGCTCCAGGCTGTCCACATGCTTTGCGACCATATCAGGATAGAGTCCATACTTCAGAACTGCGAAAGCAGACTGAGGACAACCTGCACGGTTCAGGGCTTCAGCATAACGCAGGTAAACCATATTGGCGCGATAAAGAACTACCTCTTCAGAACTGAACTTATAGATATACTGATATTCATTTGAAACACGTCCGAAACGGTCTGCGCTAGTTACAACATTCGAGTAAAGAGCACCAAGGCGCAAGTCACCCAGATATTCCTTCTTCGTCAGATTCTCCCTGGGAGCATAAAGCGTATCAAGAGAACCATCTACTTTTGTCTGGATATAGCAATAGTCACATGATGCTGACAAATCGCGGAGCTGCTGGGTTGGCATCACCTGGGCATACTGCATATTCAAGCTTGTAGAATTGAAGATATTCACGAGTTCGCTATGGATACCGTAAAACTCATTAATCTCCATAGGGATAGCCCACAAGCACTCGTTACCGCCAAAAGAGAGGTTGTCGTTGACGAGACGGAACTCCTTGGTATCCGTATCATCCCAAAAGGCATGAGCCGTACCAGTAGTCACAGGACTTGTACGCAAGGCCAGATAGTCGTGATAATACATTGCAGCCTCATCATAACGACCAGCCCAGAGGCAAAGGTCGCCCAACAGGGCACGGATGGGGATGAAGAATTTCTTTGAAGGTCTTTCATCAATATTACCATAGCCAGGAACAGGTGTGTCCACATAGGGTTTCAAGTCATCAATGAAATATTTGCAGATTTCATCAATGCCCACAGGTGTCTGGTTCATCGCATTCTGGGCAGCCTCCTCAGTAAGCAGGGGCTCTGTTACCAGGGGAACTTCACCATAAATCTGTGCCAACTGCAGATAAGTCCATGCGCGGAAACCTTTGACGGCAGCGTACTCACGTTCAAAAACAGTACGGTCATGGCGTACCAGGTCCTTTTTGACGTTAGTCAGGAAATAGTTACAGTTATTGATAACAGCATAATAGTCACTAATACGGTTATATGCATTCTCCGTGTCAACAGTGAAGTTGGCTACAGCCTTCAGATCCTTGGAAGCAGCAGCCTGGACAGTCGTCAGGTCACCACGCACCTCACCCAGGATGACCGTACGGTCAGCAATGGTCTGAAGCTTATAGATAATACCCATCACGCTATAAACGCTGTCTGAGGGTGAATCCAGATGATTATCCTTCTCATATTCCACCAGCTCGCTGTCGGTCTCCATCAAATCAGCGCAGGAAGAAAACATCACACTGGTAGCCATCAACAAACAGCCAACGCCTATCATCCATTTATTATATACCTTGATATTCATAATTTTCAATTTTCAATTATCAATTTTCAATTTACACTTAGAGGTTCACCTTCACACCAAGAGCGAAAGAACGGGCGTTGGCCAGCAAGCCACGGTCGATACCCTGCAACAAGGCATTGCCACTTACGCCACAGTCGGGATCACTACCCAGATAACGGGTAATGGTGAAGAGATTATAGGCACCGCCCCAGAGCGTGATGCCCTGCAGATAGGTACTACGGATGGGGATAGAATAGCTCAGTGTGACATTGCTCAGGCGCAGGTAGCTGCCATCCTCAATCCAACGGTCACTGAAACGACTGTTACCCATAGGATCACCATAGCTGATACGAGGCATATTGGTCTGCTGGTTCTCACCAGTCCAGCGAGTCAGCATGGCCGTGGTCTGGTTGTAGAAACGAGAGCCACCCTCGAGCAGTGAGCGCTGATAGTTGTACACATCATTACCGATAGAATAGCGGAATGTGGCATTCAGAGACCAGTTCTTCCAGTTGAAGCGAGTATAGATATTACCGTAGATATCGGGATTGGGGTCGCCAATAACAAAACGGTCGTCGTCATTAATGATACCATTATTATCCTTGTCGACGAAACGCATGTCACCAGCAGCGAAATACTGCTTCTCATCACGGTCGTTCACCAGATAATAGCCATCGGCATCGGCCTCAGCCTGAGTGGCATAGACGCCATTGGTCTTAAAGCCATAGAACACGCCGGCAGCAGTGCCTACCTGTGAGAGAATCGTAGCACCATAGGCCTCTGTCTCAAATGATCTGTTGTTATTGGGCAGTGCAGTAATCTTGTTCACATAGTGACCAGCAGATGCTCCCAGTTCCCATCCGAAGTCCTTCAGGTTGAGCACCTTCAGACTGGCACCTACCTCAAAACCTTCGTTTTCAAGCTTACCATCGTTGCTCCAGTTCTCTGCCAAGCCACTGGTCCAGGCCAACTGGCGCAGGGTAAGCAGGTTGCTGGTCCATCCCTTGAAATAATTGACATGGGCATTCAGGC
The DNA here is from genome assembly GCF_022024115.1 of Prevotella communis. Classification (NCBI taxonomy): domain Bacteria; kingdom Pseudomonadati; phylum Bacteroidota; class Bacteroidia; order Bacteroidales; family Prevotellaceae; genus Prevotella; species Prevotella communis. Next base: position 657,612 of record NZ_CP091792.1, on the reverse strand, counting down.
GGTTATTGAAGAAATTACCCTCCAGACCAAGTGTCAGGCGATTGGTAGTTTCCCATTTCAGGGAAGTATTACCGATATTACCAATAGACTTTCCGTCAACCTTCTGGGTCAGCATATTATTAGGAATGAAATAGGTCTCTGAAGCGATATAGTCAATATTATCATTACCTGTCACATCGAAACCGGCATTCAGACGCAGATAGTCTATACCTTTGACATTAGCCAGCCATTTCTCGTTGCTGAGCACCCATGCGGCATTCACGCTGGGGAAGAGGCCCCATACCACGCCACCGAGTTTCAGACCGTCGGCATCACTACCGAAACGTGAACTGGTCTCGGCAGAGAAACCAGCCTGTACATAGTATTTCTCAGCCCAGTTATAGTCGGCCTGAGCATACCATGTAAGATCGCGGCTCTTGTCATCTGCACCCCATGTAGACTTGTAGTTACGTGTATTGCCCGTATTAGGATACTTATCGTTACCGGTATCGTAACCACGCTGGGCTGTCAGCTTGTACTTGCTGCTCTGGTAGCGTACGCCGCCAAAGACATCAATCTTATGAGCACCATAGCGGTTGTTCCACATCAGACGGGTGTCACTCACGATAGCATTCTGACGTGCAGCCATGCTCTGTGCCATATTCGTCACCTGGATATTGCTTGAAGTCATCAGGCGGAAAGGAGGCGTACCCTCAAGAGGCAGGTAATAGTTCTCGTTGGTATTTACCAGCGTGAAATTGAAATGCTCCTGCAGTGAGAGGTGGTCATTGAACTGATAATGCGGTGTGATGCTGAAAGTCACCATACGGTTACCAGACTCATTACGGTTCTCGCCATTACCCAGATTCAGGATAGCTGTGGGGTTAGCCAGGCGTACTGCATTGGCATAGATATTGCCATCATCCTCGAAAGCCTTGCTGGCATAATCGTCGGCAGCCGACAGATAATGACTCAGTCTGCCGTTGACGTCGTATGCATAAGGTGAAAGGAATGGCGACTTAATCAGTGAGAGGAAACCAGGTGCCGTTACCGTACCCACGGTCAGGTCGGCAGGCGCACCGTCATCACGCAAGTCACGGTTCACGTCACTATAGGCAGCATCGAAACGTACATCGAGTCCACGGAACACATGGATATCGGTGTTCAGTCGCATGTTGAAACGCGAGAAGTCGTTACCGCGCTGTGTAGCCTCACCGAAAGAATAGCCTACAGAGAGGTTATAGTTAGCCACCTCATCACCACCCTGCACATTGATGCCATAGTTAGACACAAACGTGTTATGATAAACCTCCTTTGTCCAGTCGGTATTATTATGATAGGTCTTATAATAATAATTGCTGGGATCGGCATTGACAAACTCCATGCTCTGTACATTAGAGGTGAGTCCGCTCAACAACTCAGTAGCATAGAGGCGATAGTCCTCTGCACCCATCATCTTTGGCAGACGGGGCTGGAGCATAAACTGACCGTTGATATTCACATCAATCTTGGTAGCCATCGACTTATTGCGCTTGGTCTTGATGAGCAGGACGCCACCAGCTGCCTTGGCACCATAGATAGCCGTACCGTTCTTCAACACGGTGACACTCTCAATATCAGTAACGCTCAAGTTGGCCAACAGGTTATTATAGTAACCGGAATGCAACATCTCGCGGTCGTACTGCATGTCTGTGATGACACCATCAATCACAACCAGGGGCTGGGCATTTGTCTGAAGACTGGTCAGACCATTCATAAAAATGGTATTACCAATACCCAACTGGCCACTGCGGCCAACAGAATGGATATCAGCACCCAACTGCTCTGCCACCAGGGGGTCGATGCTTACCTGAGCCGTATTCTCGAAACCTTCGGCACGACGACTGGATACAGATGTTGTAGAACGCTCATAGATAGGACTGAACGTATTAGGATAAAGCTCTGCGTTGGTCTTTTCCGTATTGGTACGGATAGCTTTCTGCAGGACCTGATAGCCCTCAACACGCATACTGACACTGCTCACGTACTCGGGCACCTTCAACTCATAGGCACCAGTCTCATCAGTCATGGCAGTAAAACGATGGTTACCATAGGCTTCAACGATGACACCGGCCAAAGGCTTGCCCGTGGCAGCATCCATCACATAACCGCTCACCTTCTTCATCTCCTGAGCTGTCACTGTCAAGGGCAAAAAGATAAAGAGGCAAGAAGGCAGAATACCTTTTACTATACCTTTTATATTATTATAGATTACTGTTTTCATATTCGTTCTATTTTTACTTTTTACTCTTCACTCTTCATTTTCTTGGGACGCAGGTAGATGCAGTCGAGCAACATCTCGCGTGAATAGTTTGGAGTATCCTTAGCCAGAATGCTACATCTCAGTTTAACCGTTACCTTGTTATTCGTCTGACCATAGTTGCAGACGGGGAACTTAAAGTCCTCGGCAACCACTACGGTATCAACGACCTCCGGACGGGTCTTGAACTTCTGCTTATTACCGCAGTCAAATGTCTTTGCATTACCATTCTCATCAACATAGTTGATTTCTGCCTGGAACTGACAAGGCTTCAGATTGGTCTTGGTGGGGTCATAGACCGTCTGAGGCAGCGTTACGATACAGATATCGTAGGTACCTGCCAACGTGTTGCTCAACTTAAAGGTCATTGTCCAGTTACTGGTATTTTTCTCAGGAGAGATAACCAGATACCAGTTCTCCGACACGCTATCTGCCACATGATGACGCGTGGTGTAACTTGACAAGGTATTATCAATAATCACGCCCTTAGCCTCACCCTCGCAGCGAATCTCGCGCTGATAGGTTGTCTGTGGCGTAAATGGCCACTTATCGGTCGTATAGAGTGTACCATTACTACATGTAGCCGGTGTAGCACCATAGAAGATACCACCTTCTTCAAACGGCTTATAGAACACATGATACTTGGGATACTTCTTATCATATGCCCGCGTTTTCAGTGAGTCTTCAGGACTGGCCTGAATGGTACGACTGAAAATGGCATCTGCCAACAGGGCTGAGTTGGCATACAAACGCTGCAGAGAGTCACCACCCTCAACTTTTGAGTCATAACGGAAATACGCCATTGCCTCCTGCCATACGCGCTGCCATTCGTCATTTGAAGGCACAATCATATAATAGGTAGAGTCCTCATCGGCTATTCTGCCAACCTGTTCCAGCAATTTGTTACGTTCAATGAACACAGAATCCACATAGAGCTGCTCACCGTCAACCATGTCACCTTCCACGGAAAGTGAAGGACTGAACTCATCCTCCTCGTAACTGGTCAGCTGTTCACCAATCTTCGTATAACGGTCATCGTTTATCAGCACCTCGTAAAGGTTGCGACGATAAGGCAGTGTGGTTTCCAGGACATGCAGGATACCACCTTTAGCCCTCATATTCTTCTTTTTCAGATTAACACCCATCACCTGTCCGTTACCGATAGAGACACGCTTGGTGTTCAGCAGGAAGAAATCAGTTGGCTGTTCTGTATCATTCGTCAGACTGAACGACAGGTGATTACCCACGAATGAGCGTACCACCATAGAGTCACCCTTATCTGTTTCCAGCAGGGCAAGCACAGAGTCCTTATTGAATGTGCCATTGACGGGTGCCAGCACGGTATAGGTCTGCGAGCCATTTAGGAGATCAGCATAACTGATATCTGTCTTTTTATGCTGGCGCAGTACCATCGTCTTGCTGAGCACCTCACTGAAATCGCTCAATTCCGGGTTCTGCTGGATGGTCTGCCACAAAGACTGCTGACCATTGGCCTGAGTAATAGGATCCTCATAATGGTCGTCCCATTCGCTGCAGGCCGTTGTCAGAGACACGGCCCCGCAGCCTACGCAGAACGCTAAGAAATAATGTTTGATATTATTCGTTGTCATAATTATCAATTTTCTTTTTTCGATTGTCAATTAGAATGGATTTTCACCTTCCGGATCATCATAGACATCCTTGGGACAGAGTTCTACGTAGTCAAGAGACATATAGAGCGAGTTACCCGGCAGGATCTGGCGGAAACGCAGCCAGTAGTCCTGGTCGGCACGCATCGTCTGACGTACAAGGATACGGCGTAAACAGTTGCTCTGGTCACGCAGACTGGTACCATTACGTGTACCATAGCTGGCCATAGCCTTCATGAAACCACGGTTACGCATAGCCTTATCGTTTGCGCGGTCTTCCTCCACATCACCAGTATCGTCCACACGACCGGCATTACTATCAAGGATACGGAAACTGACGGGGATACCGCAGGCCTCATTATTCAGGTAAACCTGGGCAATACCACGGTCATCACCCTGTGAGTAACCGATACGTACCTCATAAGTACCATCCATAGGCACAGAAGGCAGTTTGATAGAGGCATCGAAGCGCTCACCGGTGATACATACACCACTACCCTCATAGTGTACCCATCCTTCCTGCTCGTTTCCACATCCCACGAAGGTATTGGCATTGTGCATCTTGAAGTTCATCAGATAACCATGCTTGTAGCCAATCATCATACGGTCCTTACCCATGTAATAGTAACGTGCATGAGAGTTCATGAACTCAGGACTCAGACAGCTGCTGTCGATACGGATACGGCGGTTGAGCACATTTGAGCGTACATCCTTGGAATAAACCAGGATACCGTCGATATAGTGATAGATACCGTTACTACACTCAGCGCCCTTTTCCTTCAGCACATGAATACCTTCCTGTTCCACCGTCTTCTTAGGTTTCGTCCATACACCATTCACAGAAGCATAAGTCTCCTTGCGGTTGATATAGACCTCTTCACCGGCAGGACTGCTGAAACGCATGATGGTATGAGGAGCCATTGTCTCGAAATATTCTTCAGGGTCGTAAGACTCTACCAGGAACTTGTTCTTCCAGAGTGCACCCTTACAGTGAACCCAGTAGTCACGGTCGCCCTTACATGGCATCAGGTGATAACTGATGAAACGGTTCAATGGGTTACGACGATCCTTGTAGTCGTTGTCGTAGTCCAAGTCATCGGGGTAAGACTCATGATAGATTGTGTTGGCAAACTGAATCAGTTCATCCAGGTTATGGATACCATTTGCCTCAAAGACAGAGTCGGTTTCCACAAAGGCCGTAAACATGAACTTACGTTCCTTGGGATAATAGGTCGTTGTCTTCTGGCCAGAGCCGTCACCGGCCGTAGAGTTTACCACGCCAAAGCCCTTACCACCGATAGCAGAGTCGGGGTCTACTGTATAGGTCTGGTCGATATACTTCATCAGCGAGTCGGCCATGCCAGTCAGACGAAGAGCCTGATAGAAGATGCTCAGCTTGGGATTCTGTTCAATCAGGGCTGGCAGCAAGTCGTTGCTGGCCTTGATGACATGGTCAATGACATGAACTACGCCATTGGTCACCGAGTCGTCACGCTGAATCAGACGTGATTTCTCGTTGACATAGAATACCAGCGCATTATTATTGACCACATCACTGTCCGAGGTCATGTTGATATAGTTATCATTCATGTTGACTGGCGACACCTCATCACCCATATCGGTTGTGAAGTAAGCCTTGTCACTCACAATATGCGTGCGTGAGAGGGTGTCACAAATCTCCTTAGGAAGACTGTCAACACAAGGATAGCCTTTCTCTTTCAGATACAGCTGGATAGCTTCATTGGTTGGAGCGAAGACGGTATAGTGTCCGTAAGTCTTCAGCATACCAAGATAGTTACCCTTCTGGAGGATATACTTGAAGTCACTGAACTGCGCATCATCGGCCTCGATGAACTCTGCAGCAGTGAGACGTACCGAAGAATAGAAATTCAGAGGTGCGTCGCTGTCGTCGTCAGAACAAGAAGTCGTCACTGCGCCAACAGCCAACAGGCAACATGCAGCGGCCAGTTGCCATATATTTCTATATATTTTCATTATATTCATAATTTTCAATGTTCAATTGTCAATTATCGTCTTAGTTCTTCTGCAGATCGGCATCACCACCTGTATTATAGGCAGGATTCTGCGTCAAATAGGGGTTTACCTTCAGTTCTGAACGGCTATAAGGCATATAAAGCGCATTGGGGTCGGCCAGACGGATCTGGATACCACCGATATTCGTCAGCTGTTTCTTGGTAACAGTCTTAGCCAGTTCCCTGGTGCTGCCAGTGCGACGGGCCATACGTACCAGGTCAAACCAGCGCTTACCCTCGAACATGAACTCACGTTGACGTTCCTCCATCACAAGCTTTCTCATATCATCAAGGGTGTTCTTATAGTCATCAAATTTGAGCACCTCGCCACTACCGGGTGTCAACGAGTTGACAGCACGTCGGTTCACAGCATTAATCAGCGTGAAGGCATCCTCATAATTGTCACTACCCTGCTCTATCAGCGCCTCAGCCTTCATCAGCATCACGTCAGTAAGGCGATAGACAATCCAATTGGAGAAATTCTCCGAACGCCAGCTATAACTTGGTTTCCAGTTGGTCTTCGTATTATCCAGCTCAACCGTCTGGGCACCATACTTAGAAATCCAGTAGGCTGTTCCTCGCTCGTAGATTGACTCGTAGGCACGGCAATCCTTGGTATTGAAGAGTTCCGTATTCTTTGTGGGCAAGCCATCATAGAATCCATCATAAGCCACCAGATTACCGCTGGTAATTTGATTATTGTTCACGTGCGTAAAGAACGAACCAACATATGAATTCTGATTATCGGTATTGCTACTTACATAAGAAATCTCAAAGATACTCTCAAAAGAGTTACCTTCGCCAAAGATTGCATTATAGGCATTACCGGAAAGGCTACCTACCTTCTCAAGATAAAGAGGTATCTCGTTGAACAACTGCACATCATTCTGCAAACGACGTTTCAGCAGCTTGTCGAACTCATCTTTCTTGAAGTCAATCACATAGTCACAACATTCCACGCACTTCTTCCAGTCGCCCTGCCACAGATAGAGGTCGGCCAGGAGCGCATACATGGCAGGACGGGTGACGCGAGCCGTATTGTCACGCTCAGCATCACTGTCAATCCTGTCAGGACTCGGTTTGCGGAAATACATGGGTGCATCATCCTTCACAGCCTCCATGTCAGCAATGATATTATTGAGCACCACGTTGAATGAATCAGCGGGAATACGGTACTCCTTGGTATCATCGATACTGGGTTCGCGTGTGAACGGCACATCACGGAAAGTACGAATCAGGTAGAAGTAACACAGTGAACGGATGAATGTAGCCTCAGCAATATTGGCCTTCATCTCCGACTGCGTATAGTTTGGATCCAACTCCTGCACCTTGGGAGCATAGTACATCAGAATATTACAACGATTGATAGTCTGATAAAAAGCCGTCCAGTTGCAGTAACCGTTTGTTGGCAGGATATTCTCCTTCAACATCTGCTCCAGGTCCTGTGCCGACGAGTTTCCCATCCTGATATTATCAGAGCGAACCTCACCCCACAGTCCCATACGGGTCACACAATCACCCGACTGAAGACTCTCGTAGCAACCCATCAGCACACTGGTGACGTCGCTCTCCTTGGTCCAGTAGTTCTCGAGCACCACATCATTCATGGGCAGCACATCGAGGAAATCATTGCAGCCTGCTGTAGTAAAGGCAACACCACAGCCCATTGCAAGAACGGCCAAGTTATGTTTTATGTTTTTGGTAATCATAATTTCCAGTTTTTTATCAATTAGAAAGAAATAGTAACACCGCCGGTGAATGACTTGGCACGAGGTGTCTGTGCATTATCCGTCACGACACCATAGCCACCGTAACCCACCTCTGGGTCGGCACCAGAATACTTAGTCAGTACAAACAAGTTGTTAGCCGATACATACAGACTCAACTGGTTCAGACCGAGCTTTTTCAGATGCTTCTGTGGTACAGCATAGCTCAGCTGTGTATAGTTCAGACGGATGAAAGAACCATCCTCCACGAAGCGGTCGCTACCCAACCAGTTATAACCATAATTATATAGCGCGCGCGGGATGGGGGCGATGTCACCCTCAACACGCCAGCGCCACAGCACGGCACGACTCTGGTTGTTGTTTGAATACATATTCTCTGCATTCATACGTGCCTTATTGATAATCTTGTTGCCATAACGGAAGTTAAACTGGTTGTTCAGTGTTAGACGGCCGAAATGCAACTTAAAGCCGAAACCACCGGTAAACTTAGGCAGAGAAGAGCCGAGATATACGATATCCAACTCATTGATCTGTCCGTCGTGGTTGATATCCTCATAGATAGCGTCACCACCCTTGAACTCCTTCTCATCTTCCTCGATGCCGGTGTAGCAGAATCTCATAGGCTTCGTGCGACCGTAGTTGTCCACGATGACATTGCCATCCTTATCACGTGCCACAGGAGCATTGGGACCACTGACACCAGGAACCTCTACCTCAGAGTACTTGCTGTACTGGTATACACCCTTGTAGCGGAAGCCATAGATACCACCCAGAGGACGGTTCAGCTCCACACGTGAGAGGTAGCTGCCATTCTTCTTGTCGAAGTCATTATTCAGTGAAGCCAGCACGGTCTCATCCATCTCTGTCAACTTATTGCGGTTGTTGGCAAAAGTAACGTTGAAGTCAACCGAGAACTTACCGGCCTTGATGATACGGTTACCATTCAGGTTGAACTCCCAACCCACATTCTCCATGGCACCTACGTTCTGATAATCCAGAGAGGGGAAACCAGAACTTGAAGGCAGTGAGCGGTTACCCATCAGCAGATCGGTGGTCTTCTGACGATACACCTCCACATTACCACTAATCAACTCATTCCAGAAACCGAAGTCAAGACCGAAGTTGATGGTCTCCTTCTGTTCCCACTTCAGTTTCTTCAACTGGATATTCTTCTGGTACACAGAACCGTAGTTCATATAACCCTTACCACCGGTATACTTACTGTAGTAAAGACCTTCACCGCCTGGAGGGTTACCTACGATACCCCATCCCAAACGGGCAGCCAGCATCGACACGAAAGGAAGACCTTTCTTCATCCATGGCTCATCACTGACAATCCACTTACCTGACAAAGCAGGGAAGTTACCCCAGCGCTTGTCATTACCAAACTTGGTCGTACCGTCGCGACGTACAGAGAAGTCGGCTACGTAACGGCCCTTGTAAGCATAGTGGGCCGAATAGGTGAAATACAAGCTACGCCACTGGCCAGGTGAAGCACTGAAGGCGTCAATGATACCTGCTGCACTGGTAGAACGGATAGTACCGGAAGGCAGACCGTACTCACTGGTATTCTGGTTGGTGCTTGTACCCTTTGTCAACTGCCCGCGCAGCAACATCATCAAAGAGTGATCCTTGTTACGGAACTGTGGTACGAAGGTCAGCGTATGTGTTGTGGTAACACCCAGACTCTTATTGGCAGTGCTGGTAGCCAGGTTGGCATCCTTACTTGTCCATCCGCCTGTACTCAGTTCCACAGGACGGAACATATCATTATAGCGGTTAGAGATATTGAACACAATCTTACCCTCGTAAGTGAGTCGGGTCTGTTCATTCTCTATACCCAACAGTTCATAGTTCAACTTGAACTCAGGTTCAATATTATAGCTACTCTCCTCGCTCTGAGCAAGATAAGCCAGAGCAATGGGGTTGTAGTCCTTATACTGGTTGTCCTCAAACACCTTATTGGAGCTGGGCAGCATGTTATAGAACTCACTCAGCGAGTTACCATTCTTATCCTCCTCGTAGATGCTCAGGTTAGGCATACGACGATAAGCAACAGACAGCAGGTCTGAATAGTTCTTATGGTTGTCGGTATAAGTCAGCGACACATTGGTCGCAATCTTGATACGGTCAGACACGAAATAGTCCAAAGCCACACGTGTGGTGAAACGGTCCAACTGCTGCTTGATGATAGAACCAGTCTCGTGGTCGTAACCGGCAGCAATACGGAAGTTAGCCTTCTCACCACCACCGCTCAGTGACACATAGTGGTTCTGGCGCCAACCGGTCTTCTTCACAGCATCTACCCAGTCGGTATTATTGTTATACATCTGATACTCAGAGAACTTACCACCAGAGACATAGTTAATCTCATTGATGTCATCACTGGCATTGGGATCCATGTGAGGATTGAAATACTCCTCTTTCAGCAGCATGGTGTACTCGTCACCGTTCAGCAGTTTCATACCGTTGGGCTGATAGGTTCCGGTCAGACGGAAGCTATAGGTTACGCGCGTATTACCACGTGCGCCACGCTTGGTCTTGATCTCGATAACACCATTACCACCCTGTGAACCCCAGATAGCGGTAGCAGCAGCATCCTTCAATACTGAGATACTCTCGATATCCTCGGGGTTGATATTCAGCAGTTCAGCGAATTTCTCATCATTGGCCGACTGGAAGTCGAAGTCGGAAGGTGCACCACCCTGCAACACATTACCATCGACCACAATCAGAGGTTCGCTTGAACTGTTAATACTCGACACACCACGCAGACGCATTGAAGTACCGCTACCCAGGTTACCTGAGTTGGCCACGATATCCAGACCGGCGATACGACCCTGCAGAGCCTCGTCGACGGTTGTCACTGACAGACCCTCGAACTCCTTCATGTCGATGCTCTGACGGGCAGACGAGATTTCCTTGACGGGAATCTGCAGACCTGAACCGCCGGCTTTCTTACTTGAAACGATTTCAACACCCGTCAGCGTGGTCTGGTCCACCAATTTAATATTATAGTGGGTCTTGTTGATAGGCAGAATCTGCGTCTTACATCCCACATAAGAGATTTTCAACTTATCCTTCGGATTCTTCAGCTTGAAGGAGAAGTTACCATTCATATCTGTTGTAGCAGCGGCCACGATACGGTTGGCGGCGTCTATCTCAATGACGTTGGCCTGCATCACAGGACCGAAGGCATCAGTCACTGTTCCGCTGATGATATCGCCCGCTTTCTGGGCATAGGAACTGATAATTGACAACTGACAACTGAAAATTATCAATCCTAAAATTCTAGCAAATCTTTTACTCATCATAATAATTATCAATATCAGTTCTTTTTCTTAGTCATTAACGGTCCGTCAATCAGGTGAACCACGGCCGATGAAGAGTTGTGGATAATACTTGCCTGACTCTTCTCGCTCTGTGCATACGTAAACTCACGAGCCATCAGGTTATAGAGTCCGGGAGTCTTCACAACCTTACGGGTATTGCCGCCGGCATCAATAATCCAGATATCAGAACCCTTCTCATTGGTCTTCACGTTCAACTTCTTGAAAGCCCTGATTTTACCGGTTGAGGTCTTCTCAGTTGCCAGGTAAGCCGTCTCATAAGGAGTTGTGAAATTGCCTTCACTATCCATTTTATCCATGCCAGTGGTGTTATCGGCATTGATCACAATGGCATTATCCTGGATGTGGTAACGCAGGAAAGCGTCAATCTCGTTCACATACTGATGATACAATGTGTTCTGTTCGGCGATGGTCGTATCCAGGGCAGCCACATCATCCCAGGTATGCAGGTCACCATCGGCAATCAGCTGGTCGATACTCTCATTGGTAGGTACATAGACCGTATAATGGAAGTTATTGAACACACTGATACAGCTGTCACTGCAAGCAAACTTCTTATCATGCTTGGTCTCGATAAGTTCACTGGCCTCAAGCAGGTCATGGAAACGCTTGAATTCAGGATGCTGACCCAGGATATTGAATACGGTCTGACGTGTACCCAGCACAGGACCCTGCTCCAGGATATAGCTCTTACCGTTACCGCCCTGTGTCTCAGGTGTCTGGTCATAAATATAGCTGACAGGTACTGATGGGGTCTCACCGTTGATCTGGCGGGTTCCTTCAACCAGCATAGAGCTCTGTCCTGCATTCTTCACGCGGAGTATTGAGCCTCCCTTCGTGCGGTAATACTCATGTCCGTCCTCCACATTACCAATCACCACGTGATCATCAAGAATGGTATACAATCGGTTCAGAATCGGGTTCAAGTCCAGATTCGTACCATTACTATTGGTATATACGCCAACAGAGTCACCGGCTACGCCTGTCTCAGGATCTATGTTATGAATACTTGCATAAACCTCATTACCCTTACGATCGGAATCGTAATGGAAGCGCAGCATCTGACGCTGTGGTTTTCCGTATGAACAGGGGTCAACATATTCCAGCAGTGCCTTGTTGGATGGCAAGAAGAAACTATAGCGGGCATTCAGTGAGTTCAGATAAGCCTGATAATTCAGTTTCTTGATAGCCCAAAGCATGATAGACATATTCTTATCCACCACAGTGGGGTACATCACACTGACGAATGAAGTAGGTGTGAACACACGGTTCGTCAGATAGATAGCACCGTTACAAGCGAGCCATACAGAGTCCACATCGGTAGTTTTAATACCCATGGGATCAGCTGCATCATTCAGGATGAACTGGAACTTACTGGGCACACTGCCTGAGAGTGACTCAAGCATATTGGCGCTCATAAACTCGGTCAGGGTGCTGTAAGGCACATTATCCCAAGAACCGAAGCTCTTACGCAAGGCAGCACCGGCACCTTCTTCCCAGTACTTGTTCAAAGCCTCATCAGAAGGAACCAGCATCACAGCCATATCCTGCTGCATAGCGGTACTTCCAGTAGAATTAGAAGGTACATTATAACTGTTCCATCCTGGATCATAAGGCAGTTCACCGAAGTCCTCACTCACCTGGTTATGCGACTTATTGAAGGCCTTACCCTGAGAACGCTCAGAGAAATAGCGCAACTGGAACACAGAGTCTACATGAGTACCTCTGCTGGCGTTGTAGGAATCCTTCGTCTCATCGTCCATACAATCCAGCACTGAATAGCGGTTCAGCAGATGTGCAAAGACTGTCGTGTTTGGCTTTGACATAATAATATCAGCCATATTGGGCAGAGGTGTCACCACCTCACTCATACGGTTGATAAAACCATTCAGGCAACGGATATTCTGTTCCACAATCTGGGCACCGTTCACAGAAGCGTCACCACTCTGGCGATGGGTTGTATGATTATACAGGAAGTCATAGTCTTCATTGGTAATCTGCTTGTTCACCATATAACGCTCAATGAAATGAATCATCGGCGTCTCGGTAGCATCATGCAGCACCACCAAAGAGTCTCTTCCCTGATACATGGACCAATAGTCAGCATTCGGGATATCTTTCTTTTCCAGAATCTGCACATTGTCGAAAGGCTCAAGTGCAGAACTGCGACGCATGGCATCACCCTCAACAGGAGTTCCACTGGCGTTGGGGGTACTTGAGAGTGTCTGTACCTGATAACTGTTGTTAATCATGGCACCGAAAAGCAGTTTACGCTTCTGGGCCACAGTCAGGTCCTCATACTTCTTGACGCCCCATGAATTGTTCTTAAAGAAACGGTCAAAGGCTTGGTCGTCGGCGGCAAACAGGGTCTTCGAACCCGTCTTTGCCAGCACATCACGGTAGTCCAGGTCATTAATCAACTTCACCATGGTGGTAAAGTCATCCTGTTCATCCAGCCAACTGTAGATGCTGCGATCCCACCCTGCGGGGGTGTTTTCATCCAAGTCGTACTCCGAACAAGAAACAAACCCACCAGCACATGTCAGCGCTAAGCCAACAGCGAGAAGATGACACCGGCTCCGTTTCCAGAAATCTTGCAATGCAAGCGACCTCTGCAGGTCAATCGGTTTTTTGATTTTCATTCGATTTTGTTTTTGGTTATTATTTTGTTTACAATTATTTGCGGTTAGTTCGTAATCGGATGCAAAATTAAGTAATTTATGCTAAAATTGCTTTTATTTACATCCCACGGGCTTTCTATTTCGTACAAACTTCAACGAAAAACGTTTCATGTGCTTTCTGATTTGTATCATCAACGAATAATAAAATTCTACTATTCATTAACTTACATCAAGAAAAGCATCATCTATCGATTCATATCACCAATCCATCGCAACAAAAGGGGAAAAGACAATAAAAACGCGGAACTATTCGACAGAAAATGGCTAATAAAGCGATTTCATAAAAAAGTTTCGGGAAAAAAAATCCCGAAACCTAATTAATGCGGAGAGAACAGGATTCGAAAAAAGCCTCGAGTTGCCTCGAAGCTTTGAATCCTATTAATCCTGCGGAGAGAACAGGATTCGAACCTGCGAACCGGTTTTGCCGGTTACACGCTTTCCAGGCGTGCCTCTTCAACCACTCGAGCACCTCTCCTAATTGTTTGCGGCTGCAAAGGTAATCAATTTATACCTGAATACCAAATACTTTTTTCACATTTTCATTCGTATGATGACAAATTTCCAATTCATCCACGCCATAGGCCTCTGCAAGACGGGTGATGACATGACGGATATACGATGACTCATTACGCTGTCCCCGCATAGGCACAGGTGCCATATAGGGGGCATCCGTTTCCAGCACCAGGCGGTCAAGGGGCACACTAGTCAGAAGGACTTCGGGAAGATGACTCTTCTTAAATGTCAGCACACCGCCAACGCCAAGTACAAACCGGTCGAACTGCAACAGTTCTGCCGCCTCTTTGTCATTCCCCGTAAAGCAATGAAACACACCTCCAGGCAACCGGTCGGCATACCTCTTTATAATATGTACCATCTCGTTCTGGGCCTTTCTACAATGAATCATCAGGGGTAACTGTGTCTCAACCGACCACTGCACCTGTACCTCGAAAGCCTCCAGCTGTTCCTTTTCGAACTCCCTGCTCCAATAGAAATCAAGGCCAACCTCACCGATAGCAATAAGAGGGCTGACGGAAGAAGGGTGATGGATGAGAACTTTTATCTTCTCCAGCTGCTCACGCCAGTCGGCACGCACTTCCTCCGGGTGGAGTCCCACCATCGGATAGAGCCAGTCGGGGTATTGCTCAGAAAGGGTCAGAATACGCTGGGAAGTAGGAAAGTCGATAGCAGGCAGGAAGATAGCCTTGCAACCAGCCTCACGGGCCCGCTGCATCACCTCTGCCCTATCCAGGTCAAATTCCTCACCATCCAAATGGCAATGTGTATCTACGAAAGAAACTTCCACTGCGGTAGCCGCTCGACCTTTGGTCGCTTGCACGGCAAGAATTTTTTCACTCTTCACTCTTCCCTTTTACTTCTCCCTGTGCATCATGGCGTTCGTATACTGGCGAAGCACCTCCTTGCGCTCTGCAGGCACGTTCACCTTTTCGAGCAACTGCTTACCCTGCTCGAAATAGCAGTTTATCTTCTCTTCACAGAGTTGACGGATACCGATCTCGTCATACAGGCGGGTCACCGCAGCCACCTTCTCCGCACGGTCAAACTGCTTCGCCTCAATCCAGCGCATCAGTTCTGCACGCTGTTCGGCATTGGCACGATTCACGGCATTGATAAGCATATAAGTCTTCTTATTCGAAGTGATATCACCGCCGATAGCCTTACCAAAGACCTTCGGATCGCCATAGACATCAAGCAAGTCGTCCTGAAGCTGGAATGCCAGACCAATCTTCTCACCGAAGCGATAGAGCAGGTCAGCATCCTCCTGGGATGCATCGCCCAAGAGGGCACCCATCTTCAAGGCACAGGCCAGCAGCACACTGGTCTTCAGGCGGATCATCTCGATATATTCCTCCTCTTCCACGTCATTACGTGTCTCGAAGTCCATGTCAAACTGCTGACCTTCCCCAATCTCAAGGGCAGTCTCCGTAAACAGGTCAAGCACCTGGGCAAGATGGGCATTGTCACACTGGGCCACACGCTGATAGGCCAGCACCAGCATAGAGTCTCCTGAGAGGATAGCCGTATTGGCATCCCATTTCTTATGAACCGTGGGCTGACCGCGTCGCACATCGGCATTATCCATCAGGTCGTCATGGAGCAGCGTATAGTTATGATAGGTCTCCAGACCCAGGGCCGGCATCAGAATCTCCTCGGGATGTTCCTTGAACAGGTTATAGCTCAGCAACATCAGTACAGGACGGATACGCTTACCGCCCAGTGACAGCACATAACGGATAGGCTCATAGAGCGATGCGGGCTTACGGTCATACGCAAGGGACTCCAATCCCTTATTAACAACTCTCAGAATCTCTTCAGATGTCATCATAACTATATCGGTTTTTTATTGATTACAATTTAAAGACAACGGGGATACACACTTTCGTACGGCAAGGTTCATCATTCTGAATACCAGCCGTCCAGCGGGGCATCATACGAAGTACGCGCAGCACTTCCCGGTCACAGAGCGGATTCAGCGATTTCACCACCTTCACGTCCGTCACCGACCCGTCCTTGTTTACGATAAACTCAGCGATTACCTTTCCCTGAATTTTCCGTTCCTGTATGGTTGGGGGATATTTCAGATTACGCTGCAGCCATTTCATCATCTCAATGGCACCACCGGGGAATTGAGGCAGATCCTCTACCACACGGAAACTGATTGCTTCCTCCTCGGGTTTGGGCGGTTCCTTTTCATCCTCATCCGTAGCACTCATGTCATCATCCATATCCGTCTCTACAGGTTCATTATCCTTCAGGAGTTTCTGTTCCTGGTCCTGTTCTTCCTCCTTCACCACCAGTTTCTTGGAAGGCTCCGGTTCCACCTTAGGGGCCAATGCAAGCTCATTCTCCGGGCGCATCAGCGACGGCAGTTCTTCATCCATGGAGAACATGTCCAGCAAATCAGGATCATCAAGTGGGTCATCCTCTGGAAAAGGCATTATCAGTGCCACAAAGAAACACAGCAGGGAAATCACAAGTCCCAGCAGGAACCTGCGTATCCATCCATGCTCCAAATCAGCCTTTTTACTTTTCTTCTCTTCCATAATGCGGTGCAAAAATACTAAATAAAGCCGAAAGGGGGAAATAAAAATAAAAAATATTCGTTATAAAGTCAGATTTACGCGGCATATTTCGTACCTTTGTGCCCGAATAGTACCATTGGCATGAGATTTTTCATCATTTTCACCTGGCTTATGCTACTTGCGCTTCCCATCAAGGCGCAAGACAGTCAGACTGCGTTCAATTTCCTCAGACTGCCCACCAGCGCCCATGCTGCTGCCCTGGGTGGAGAGAATGTGACGCTCACAGACAATGATGCCGCCATGGTATTCCACAACCCTGCCCTTCTGAATTTCGTCAGTGACCGCACACTCGGTCTCAACATGATGACCTACATGCAGGGCTCGGTAACGGGAAGTGCCTCCTATTCACAGTTTGTCGGCGACCGCGGCTCCTGGGGCATCCAGGGACGTTTCATCAACTATGGTGAAATGAAGCAGACCACTGTCAGCAATGAGGAGACAGGAACCTTTCATGCCAGCGACTTTGCCGTAGGCGGCACCTTTGCCTATGGACTGACAGAACATATCAGCGGTGGTATCACCGCCAAGATGGTCGCCTCGTACATCGGCCATTATAATGCCATGGGCGCAGCCGTCGACCTGGGCCTCAACTATTTTGACGAAGAGAGCAACTGGAGCATCGGTGCCGTGGCCCGCAACCTGGGCGGGCAACTGAAAGCCTATGACGATGATTTCGAGCGAATGCCACTCGACGTGCAACTGGGTGTCAGCAAGCGCCTGGCCAGTTCACCACTGCGTTTCTCTGCCACGCTGGTACGTCTGAACAACTGGGAGTACGGCATCGGCAAGCACCTGGTGCTGGGAGCCGACCTCCTGCTGAGCGACCAGTTCTATATCGCAGCCGGCTACAATGCCATGCGCGCCTCGGAGATGAAGATCAGTGCAGGAGAAAACGATGAGAGCAGTCACGGGGCAGCCCTTTCCATCGGTGCCGGTATGATGCTGGAGCGGATGCAGCTGCATGTGGCCTACGGGAAATACCATGTGAGCAGCACCTCCCTGATGATTAATTTCAGCTACGCCCTCTAGGCCCATTAGGCCCATAAAGCCCATCAGACCCATTACAAAAAAAACACCATATGAAAAAAATTACAATAGCTATTGACGGTCATTCTTCCTGCGGAAAGAGCACAATGGCCAAAGAACTTGCCCGCAAAGTGGGGTATGTATATGTAGACACAGGCGCTATGTATCGCTGTGTAACCCTTTATGCCCTGCGCCATCAGCTCTTCACAGCCGACGGCGCCGTCCTGGAGGAGCAGCTTCGCGAGGCCATGCCCCAGATTGACATCGACCAGCGTCTGATTGACGGAAAGACCACCACATTCCTGAATGGCGAGAATGTAGAACGCGAGATCCGCAACCTCGAAGTGAGCAATCATGTCAGTCCCATCGCCGCTATCCCCTTTGTACGCACTGCCCTTGTAGCACAACAGCAGAAGATGGGCCGTGAAGGCGGTATTGTGATGGACGGACGTGATATCGGTACGACCGTATTCCCCAATGCCGAACTCAAGATTTTCGTCACAGCCAGTGCCGAGGTACGTGCCCAGCGCCGCTACGACGAGTTGCAACAGAAAGGCATGCCCGCTGACTATGCCGATATCCTGAAGAACGTACAGGAGCGCGACTATATCGACTCACACCGTGAGGTATCACCCCTCCGCCAGGCCGATGATGCCCTCCTGCTCGACAACAGTCACATGACAATCGATGAACAGAACAAGTGGTTGATGGAACAGTTTGAGAAGGCTACGAAATAACGATACGTTTCCTTACTATTTCATAGGTATCAACCGTATCACCAAAAACCAATATGTCAAGAAGCAAAGAGGAAGCTATTGCTGCAGGTGTGCAGGTCAGAGAAACCCAGCACAAGATGAAACGCCGCAAACCCTGGCACGATTACCATCGCAAGGGCACATATATGGTGACACTGGTTGTTGAAGGAAGACGGCCTGTGCTGGGAAAACTAATCATGTCCGCTGGAGAACAAGATACATCCGTAGAATTGATGGCTCTCGGGAAGGCCATTCGAAATGAAGAGGTACAGAAGATATCAGCCATCTACAAGATGGTTGAAATATGGAAGCTCTGCATAATGCCCGATCATATTCACATGATAGTGAGAATAAAAGAGGATTTGCCTGAGGGCAAGCATTTAGGGCATATAGTGGCAGGCTTTAAAGGAGGATGCTCAAGGGCCTGGTGGAGGATGGATAGACCCTGCGCTGACGCGCAGCGAGTAGTGGCGGCTACTGACGCGCAGCGAGTGGTGGCGGCTACTGACGCGCAGCGAGTGGTGGCGGCTACTGACGCGCAGGGAGTGGTGGCGGCTACTGACGCGCAGCGAGTGGTGGCAGCCACCACTCCCGCCGCATCGGCGGCGGGAATGCCCTCCCTCTTCGAGCGCGGCTACAACGACCTCATCCTGCTTAACGATAGCCAGCTTGACAACTGGAAGCACTATCTCGATGACAATCCTCGCCGCTTAGCCATTAAACGGCTTCACCCTGATTTTTTCACTACCCTAAACTATATTGACATCGCAGAGTGGCATTGTCAGATAGTAGGTAATCGTTTCTTACTTGACATCCCGCAGAAAGTCGCAGTGATTGTGCATAGTGCTTATAGCGACAAAGAATATGCAGAATACAAAAAAGAATGGTTGGCATGCGGCGAGGCTGGCGGTATCTTGGTAAGCGCAGCCATTGCAACACGCGAGAAGGAGGTCATGCGCGAAGCCATGAATCGAGGCTACCGTATCATTCTTGTAAGGGAGAATGGGTTTCCCCCCTTATATAAGCCTTCTGGAGAATCGTTCGACGCATGTTCCAATGGACGTCTCTTACAAATCTGCCCTTGGGAATATCACATGAAACGCCGAATTATCTCACGCGAGCAATGTCTGATGCTAAACAGATTGGCGGAAGAGATTGCTTATCACCAATAAGCCACTATTTCCTAATGAGTGTAGAGCCCTTAACGGATGAGGGTCCATCAAGTTGAACAGCATAGATGCCTGCAGGCAGAGAACCTAAAGAAAGGATTTGGGATGTTTGTCCTGCCTTAACTGTTGACGTATGAACAAGGCGTCCATTCATCGTATAGAGACGCAAACGGACAGAGGAAGACAGAGGGTGTTCGAAAGAAACAGACAACTGATTATCTGCATAACGAATACGAGCGGATGTATGCGTCTTTGACACCTCCTCTACACGGTCAACACCGAGGATATACAGCAGACCACGATAGACATCTATCTCCCCATAACCATATTTATTATTAGGATAAGTGAGCGACTTGTCATAATGACGACAAGTGAGACTCAGTACCTCTTTAATTTCCTGAGGTGTCAAATCGGGTTTAGCCTGAAGCCATAATGCTATCGCACCAGCCACGGCAGGACAGGATGCAGAGGTGCCACTACTGGATATCCAGGCATAGGAGCGGCCGTTAAACTCATATCTATCCAGGTCCCAGGTCAGGTCCGACGCTTCCGGATGGGCAGCCATATAGAACGAGCTGAAAGAAGAGATAATATTATTACCGGGGGCCATCACGTCAGGTTTTATCCGTCCGTCGAATGTGGGACCAACAGACGAGAATGGTGCCCAGACGCCACTATTTCCCAGCCAGTATTTTTTCCACTCCCCTCTCATATTCTGTATACTGTCACGATAGGAGGTAGACCCTACGCTGATGACACATGGGGCACTGGAGGGAGAGTGGATACAACAGACGCTTTCGCCGGCATTCAGGGAAGGATTCAGTGTTGACGTATAGAGATTACCATTCACTCGAAAAAACTCCACATCAGCATCTCTGCCCACAACCTCAACAGACAATGGGCGTGCTGTACCGACATCGCCTGTGGTATGTACCGTCACATCATAACATATCTCATCAGCATGATAACAAGAAGGATATGCTTCTGTGGTCACTGTCAACTGATAATCGTCTTTGTTCAATTCGGATGTCAGCAACGAGTCTTCCTGCGACAGCACGTCAGACAGGCGTATCAGTAAGGTATCGTTAGCATGGGAATAAGTCACAAAACGCAACTGGAAATCCAGGGAAGACTTAAAGGTCAGCATCATATCCGATCCACTTTTTGAAATGAAAGTACCGGCCGAAACCTCGCCAACAGGTTTGCGGAACCAAGATTTCACCGCACCATTATTACCTGCAGCAGCCACCAAGATACGTCCAGGTCCAACCAAACTATCCAACATCTCATAATATAACTGGTCATAACCGCGGAAATCCTGCACCGAACCTTCACTGAACGACGCCACACAGGGTTTCCCCACGCTTTTAGCATAGTCAAACAGATACTTGAATCCCAGCGCATCGGTAGCAAAGGTATATTTATAGTAGTCGGCTGAGTCGATATAGACAATATCATCGGTCACGGCATTGGCAACCAGACAGAGGTCGGCTTCTGGCGCCATGCCCCGGTAAGGCGACCCCACGCCACTGCCTGCAGCAATGCCTGTAGTATATGTTCCGTGCGTCATATCCAGACCGTCACGGGAATGCCCCAGGGCCAACAGGTTCTCCCGTCCCTCGTAATCACGTCCTACATACAGTCCGCTGCCCACGGTATCCTGTGTCACCATATCCCAGAATTTCCTGATACGATACTGCGTCGTATCAGCAGAATAGAAATTCGGATGGGTCAGGTCAAAGCCTACATCCATCACGCCCACGACCACGCCCTTACCCGTGAAAGCCTGTGGCAGGTTCTGGCCGGCATAGACAGGCAAGGCATTCAAATGGGTAGCCATCTGATCGGTGGACAAGCAGTTTCCCTGACGCGCCTCCATACGCAGGATACGGGCATCAAGCGACAGGGCACCCAGTTGTCGTACGGGTATATCCGCAATACATACCTGTCCTATACGTGCCAGCACCTTGCAACCATGTTCCCGAAGTACATCCTCACCGTTATCACCAACCTTCACGAAAGCGCAGACGGAAGAGGGATGATGGAAGAGGGAAGATGGATGAGGGGAGAGGGAAGAAGGAAGATGTAAGATGGATGAGGGAAGATAGGGGATAGGAGATGAACTGCGTGCCAACTGACGAAGCAGAGGTGACATCTTGCCATACTGAGGTCGCTGGGCAAGAACAGGGATGCTCAGCAGGCACAACAGTACTATGATCAGTTTAAACCTCAAACCTCCAACATCAAACATCAGACATCAAACATCAAAAGTTTATCCCTGCACTGTTCCATCAACCATTTAGGCGTTGACGTGGCACCACAGATGCCCACGGTATTGATGCCTTCCAGCCACTGAGACGCTATTTCCTCCGGGCCTTCCACCAAATGAGTATTAGAGTTCACGCGCAAGCACTCATTATAAAGCACCTTTCCATTACTACTCTTACGACCACAAACAAACAGGACGAGGTCATGCTTGGCAGCGAACTGTGAGATATTCGGCATTCGGTTGGCCACCGAACGACAGATGGTGTCAAAGCTCTGGAATTTCGCATTTGGTGATATATGTGCCTGGATATAGTCAATGATACGATGGAATTCATCGAGCGATTTCGTCGTCTGACTATACAGGTAGATATCACGCGAGAAATCCAGTTTCGTCACCTCATCGAAATTCTCAATGACGATAGCCGAAGACTGTGTCTGTCCAACCAGTCCCAACACCTCGGCATGACCCTTCTTACCAAAGATAACGATCTGCGACTGGAGGTTTGCATCATACTGTTCCTTGATGCGCTTCTGCAGTTTCAGTACCACAGGACAGGTTGCATCAATAATCTCAATATTATTCCGCCGTGCCAGTTCGTAGGTCTCAGGTGGTTCACCATGAGCACGCAACAGCACCTTCACATCATGCAGCTCACGCATCTCCTCATGGTTAATAGTAATAAGCCCCATCTGTCGCAGGCGCTCACACTCCATGCCGTTATGCACAATATCTCCCAGACAATAGAGTTTCTCGCCCTGAGCCAGTTCCTCCTCCGCTTTCTTAATGGCCGTAGTCACGCCAAAACAGAAACCACTGCCGTTATCTATCTCTATCTGAATCATTATTACTCGTTATCTAGTTGTCTCGTTATGACGTTATCACGATAGTAAATCTCCAGCAAATCCTGTGCTGCCACAAAACTCGTCTTCTGTCCCTGCAGCACCGACTGCTCTGCCAACTGAAGCTGTTCACGAATCCGGGGATTATGATAGAAATTCAGCCTCAGCTGTTCGTTGATGGTCTCATACATCCAGTACTTCGATTGTTCGTTGCGACGATAGTCGAAATAGCCATTGGCCTTCACGAAATCAAAATACTCGTATATCATATCCCAGATTTCCTTCACGCCCGTGCCATAGAAACCACTATAGCATAGCACCTTTGGTGTCCAGCCACTCTCTGGCATGGGGAAGAAATGCAGGGCATTACGGAAATTGGTTGCAGCCATCTGACAACGGTCCACATTATCACCATCACATTTATTGATGACAATGCCATCGGCTATCTCCATGATACCGCGTTTGATACCCTGCAACTCATCGCCTGTACCAGCCACCTGTATCAACAGGAAGAAGTCTACCATCGAGTGACAGGCCGTTTCACTCTGACCAACACCTACCGTCTCCACGAATATCTTGTCGAACCCCGCAGCCTCACAAAGGACGATGGTCTCACGTGTCTTTCGTGCCACACCGCCCAAAGAGCCGGCCGACGGACTGGGACGGATAAACGAATCGGGATGTATGGCCAGTTTCTCCATACGTGTCTTATCTCCCAGGATACTTCCCTTGGTGCGCTCACTACTTGGGTCGATAGCTAATACCGCCAGGCGTCCGCCTTTCTCTTTCAGCAGATGAACGCCAAACTCATCAATAGAGGTCGACTTACCAGCTCCCGGCACGCCACTGATACCGATACGCACACTCTTTCCGCTATAGGGCAGACACTTATTGATCACCTCCTGCGCCTTAGCCTGATGGTCGGGATTCACACTCTCTATCAGCGTCACCGCCTGCGAGAGAATCGTCACGTCACCTTTCACGATACCCTCAACCATCTCGCCGACGCTCAACTCACGCCTGCGGAAACGGTTACGCTTCAGGTAAGGGTTGATGATAGAAGGCTGCTCTACCCCACTATTCACCTGCAAGCCAGCATATTCAGCACTATTCTCGGGATGTTCCATTTGTTTGAATTGATAATTATTTCACACTCACTTTGATAACCACCTTGGAGTGGTCGGGGTCGTTGGTAATCATCAGCACACGCGGACGCTGACGAGCCTTCAGTACCTGATCCCTGTCTATCACGACCTTCAACTTCGTGGACTCACCAGGTTGCAGTTCACTCTTATCCAGCGTCACTTTCATGCCCTTTGTAAACATCTGTAGCGATGATATCTTCAAAGGCACGCGGCCCTTATTTGCCAAGGTGATAACCCCCTTCTTCACATTCCTTTTGCCCACCATTCCCAAAGCAATAGAGTCGGTGGAATACTCCAGTCGGGGCGCATACTGTTTGTTTTTTCCTTCGAAAAGCGTTGCATTAGGCAACAACACCACTGAGACAGGGAACTCCGTCTCACTGCTCACCTTGTCGCTCAACTGCTCCGCCAGGTAAATCGTGGTCTGTGTCAGTCCAAAACTGTTCAGATGCTGCGAATTCAGTGTCAACGTCAGCTTACCGGTCTTCCCCGGTTCCAACTTCTCCGGCACAGCAAAAGCCGAGAGATATGGCGGCAAATGAAGCATATTCGGCACCACCGTTTCCGTACCATTATTAATAATATTGACAACCATCTCCGGATGGTCACCCTTATTCACATCATCAAACTCCGCATTGTCAACATCAGCCAGGATATTACCAAACTTATAGGGATACATCCTGCTATAGTCTTTCCAGTCCTCAAGGACAACACCCTCCATGGTCAGCCATACGGGATTCTTAGAGCCACGTACATAGACAGCAGCCTGCTTGCGGAAATGTCCCAGCATACGGGCGTCATAGGTCAGCGAAATCTTGAATGTCTCACCGCCACCTACACTCTTCTTAGGGTATTCCACCTTGGTACATCCACAATCCGGTTTCACACTTGTAACAGTCAGATGACGTCCGCTTCTATTTTTCAGTTCAAACGTCGCCGTGACAGGCACCTCAAACCCCGTCTTTCCGACATTAACCGTTGACTTATCTACCTGCACTCTCTGCGCAGATACAATCAGAGAGGCCATACAAAGGCCTATTATTACTAAAGTCTTCTTCATTCTACTTTTATAGTTTGCGATTTAGCGACACCACGGAACTCAGGACTATAAGCACAACTGGCAGTACAGGTGCCTGTCTCGTATGTTCCCGCGCGGTCGATATAATATTCCGTCTCTATGACATGCTTACCCTTAGCAAGCAAGTCGAAATAATAATTTGTAGCACAATCCTTCGGTGTTGTATAATAGCCCCAATGATAACCGCTCAACTGGTTCACCGGTTCCATGCAGGCAGCACGCTTGTCAACAACCTGCACAAAATCATAGTCACGGTCGGCCTCGATGGTGATGCGTACCTTGATGCGGTCGCCCACCTTGAGATTTGCTGCCGCACTTAATATCTCGCGCTTCACCTTGATGCCGCTGTTTTGCGCCTCGATATCGCTAACAGACTGCATATACTGCATATAGACAGCACCCCATGAGGTTCCTGTAGAGGTTTTCTCGGCAGTGAAGGTCTGCTTGTTGTCACCACTCATCGTAGTCTTCACATAACCGATACCTGCCGTAGCCTGTGATGTCTGCAGTTCCTCACCGTCAACCTTCAGCACAGTCTTCGGTTGCGCTTTCAGTGACTCACTATTGCCATTCAGGAAAGCATAAATAGCATCGGCACTATTCACGGGCGTATCCCAAGCCTGTGTACGTTTCTCCTGCAACAGCCAACGCTGCATCTCCTCGATGGTCTTGGTATCCTCAGGCGTCAGTCGCTTGATAGCCTCGATAGCAGCCACCTGTGTGGGGATGCGGTAGTCACGCCATGAGTAGAGGGCACGGTTCGTATCGTAATAGCGTCCCATATCCTCACGATAAACCGTGTATTCTTTCAGGCTCTTGATATACGTCTTATTATTTAGAACAATAGCCGACATCGCCTTGTCGTAGATGCTTTGATTAGTTGTTTCTTTCTTCAACAAACGGATGAGATAGTTATTAGCCTCTTTCACGTTGGCAGGTAACTGCCGACCGTCGAGCGCACAAATATAAAGCCACTGTAGTACCATGTGACTGGGGAAGGTTGGTTTCCATCCCTTCTTGGCATCCTTCTTCATCTCATCAACCATCTTCACCATCTCTTTCCCCATATAGTCGAAAGCCCTGGTGAGCATTTGTTTGGTAGCATCTTGAGTAGTGGTCATCTGGTTCAGACGTACCAGCATCTCGCTGACTTCAACCGTCATATATATTGACCCATCCATACCAGGCCACCAACTCCATGAGCCATCAGCAAGTTGCAAATGACGCAAGTTATCTAAAGAGCTATTCTGCCGCTGTTGTATCAGGTTTTCATCAAAGAAATCAGCCAGTCGCTCTTTCTGCTCCTGTTCGCGATTAGCATCAGCCAGCCAAGGTGTCTCATCAAGTACGAGGTCTTTCAGTTCCTGATTCTTCTGCAGACTGCTCTGCAACGAAACCTCATCACGACTCCAAGTCTCAAAGATATGTTTTGTCTGCGGGTTCTGCTTCAGAATATGGCGCCCTATAGCATTGGCATAAAAAGCTGATACCTGACAGATAGCACAGTTATCGTGAGGATGACCCACCGTGGGCAAGGCCTGAATCATCAGCCAGACTGGGTTATTGGTATACTCTAACGTCAGTTGACTATTCGTTTTATCTTTCAAGGCAGACAAGTCTATCGTCTTTATCCCAGGTTCCGTCTGTGTGAAAGGTACCGTTACGGTGACACGCTCCTTATTAGGTAAAATGGGCAGATAGTGCTGCTCACCATCGCTAAAGCCCTCGCCACTAACCATCATCTTAGCAACCAGCAGAGTGTAAGAGGTGCTACGACTGTCATAAGTGAAGGTTACCGCACTAGTGCCATTAGCCGTCACTTGAACATATTGCTCCTGAGCAGACACCACCTGCATGGTCTCTGGATCAAGCAATTCCAGACGAGCTTTACCGATGATAGCCTTCTCACTAGTATTCAGAATACGGGCCGAGATAGTGGCCATGTCACCCTCGCGCACAAAACGAGGCATATTAGGTATAATCATGACTTCTTTCCTAGCTACAGCATCGTCAGTCAATGTTCCTGTCTTCATATCCTGTGTATGAGCCAAGCCCATGAAGTGCCAGGTGGTCAGGCACTCTGGCAAAGTGAATTTCATCGACACCCGTCCTTCGCTATCAGCCAGCAGTTGCGGATAGAAGAATGCTGTCTCCTGCAGATTCTCTCGCATCTGCATCTGCTCAATTCCATTCTGCTTGTCAGACACGTTCATCCCAACAAGATTATCCGCTACCGATTCCTTCGTTTCTAAGATATCCATCCCAGCAATACGACCTTGCAGACTTTCATCTACCGTTGCCATTGCCATACCTGCGAACTCCTTCGGAGCTGGCGTCTGTGTGCCATATGAGATTTCTGATGCTCTGTTTGCCAAGCTTCCCATCAATCGGGTGTTCCTTGTCATATAGACACCCCTTCTGAAACTTGAAGCATCAGGATAGATAGAATGATCGAAACGATTGAATGTCAGTTGACGCACCTTGAGTAATGACTCTGTCCAAGAAGCATTTGGAGTTTCAAATCTGCAATCATAGAAGAACCAACTTGTCTGAGGCAATGGCAATCGTCTATTGACACTCATAGACCATTCGTGGGGAGTCAACTGATCCAGGCTCTTATCATAAAGCGTAGCCAACAGCTGCGCCTTGACGGGTTTCCCGTCTGGGCCTAAGATGGTTAGCGTCCATTCTTCGTTTTGTCCAGGTTCCAATCGGTTGCGGAAAGTCTGCCATTGCAGTTTCAGATTCATATCCGGTTTTGGACGTTCAATAGAAATATCATGAACATAGGATTTACCTTCCTTCACCCATGCAAAACTTATCAGGATACCATTATCATAGTCCTCTTTGTATGTAAACTTACGATTCAACAGTTCATTTGTCAGGTCAGCAGAACCGCTTTCTATTAGTCTGTCGCCCGAAAGAATAGTATAAACCACATGTACATCGCTGGCTGACGATCCAACCTGTACGGTAACAGGCGTACCATCATTAGGGAAATAATTACTTGAAGCATAGAACCAATCGTCTGTCTCAGCAACAGGTCGTTTATCATCGAGCGAGAACACCACGAACTCACGTTTCAGGGAATCCTCACCACAGATGGCCTCCACGGTATGCTTACCCACCTTCAGTTGTCCCTTGGCAAGAGGACATTTCGTCATGGTCTTGACAGTATTCCATCTGCCACCATCCACACGATAGCGCACACTCGCATCCGTATCAACACCAGCAGAGTTCTGCATCATAAAGGTCATACTACCCCCATCCTCTTTCAGTATCTTTGTGGGTAAATCAATGAGAAACATCGATTTGCGGTTACCCAACGGTAACGACAGCTCGGCATAATGCGTCTCACCCGCCTGATCTGTCACATCCACATCAATCTCGAAATTATATAGCATGGCATATTTCGTCATGGGCAATACCATAGGGGTAGGAATCGTAAAGTGTCCATTAGCATCAGTAACGACCTCACCCTCTGCCATCATGTGAGTACCGTCATCCTCCCCAATAGTGATCTGATTCCAATAATACGAATAGCGCCACCATAATTGATGCCTGGTACGCTCCACCGTGTATTTCACTTTGGCACCCTGTACTGGTGTTCCGGCATAAGTACGGGCTATACCTTTCACCTGTAGCGTATCACCATCTTTATAGTCAACCGTCACCTTTGGCATCTCCACCTCGAAAGTTGGGCGCTTATATTCTTCCACACGGAACCAGTTGCTTACACGATCCACTCGTACGCAGTATTGTCCTGTCAAGCCCTTGCGTGGCAGTGTAAACTGTGCGGAACAAGTACCATAATCATCAGTAGTTACATACTCTTTTCCAATCTCCTTTCCATTAGCATCTTCTAAGGTAACCTGTACTTTCTCACCTTTACGCACACTATGTTGGAAGCCCTTCTCTGTCTTATAAAGGATGACCGACACATGAACAACCTGCCCAGGACGATAGATGGAACGGTCAGTAAAGATTCTGGCTTCCTCTCTCATTTCCTGTTGTTTATAATACGTGAAATAGCCATAATGATTCATCTCCGCGCAAGCCTTATCATCGTCAGTAGTAACAAAGAGTTCTGTGACGCGCAAACTACCAGTCTCGCTAACAGCCTCACCCTTACTATCGGTGGTCAGGGTGACAATCTTTCCATTCGAATTAAAACGTAGTTTGGCACCACCCACGGGCTGTCCTGTGGTCGCATTTACAACCACATAGCGAGTCTTACTTTTGGAAAGATGCTGAGACAGCACACGCAGGTTGCTAACGTAATAGAAACTACGCTCCACCTTCTTCATACTTGGCAAGGTTTCAACCTCTACCATGTAGACACCCACGGGCAAAGCCGACAACTTCAGGGTATCATTGAATTGTTCATAGGGAGCCTTGCCACCATAGGTTCGCACCTGTGTCAGTTCTGGTTTCTCCGTCAATCTTCCTTTGATTTTCCGATAGTCATTTTCCTTGTTCGGATCAATATCTTTCAGATCCATGGCGGTGGCATTCACGCGATAGACACGCATAGTAAGCTTAGAAATACCACGGATATCACCTATTCCTACGGTTATTTCCCTATGAGGCAATACCGGTTCATGCGCCCAAGTATAATAATTCAAGGACTTTAGCTCCTTCTGCTTATTACGCAATTCATTCATTCGGTCCCATGTACCCCAGTGTTTCAAGGCAACATCTATATATTCCCATTTCTCTTTTGCCGAGACCTGAGCATTCTCCTCCATGAGTCCATAACGACGAATTGCCACCTCGCCCGTCTCCGGCAGGTCAGCATAAGCCTCAGCCAGCGAGTCCAAACGTGCAAAAAAAGGAGACCAGCTTGACTTTTCGTCGTCATAAGGTGCTTGTTGCATGAGCCATTCCAAACTACTCATCATCGCTGCAACACGATTACCTTTCTTCAGATAATAATCACGCAACACATCATAATGCTTAGTTTCATAACCAATCACGCTAAGCAAGTCACCACTATAAATGCGGCTGTCTTCGCCTTCCTTCACAAATGGCCGGAAACTATCAGCTTTCACCGCAGCCAACTGCTCCGGATGCTGCAATGCCATATCATAATAATGCTTGGCAATCTCTCTGTGATTCTCGCCAAGAAAGTAGTTTCTTTCATAGATAGAACCCAGCACGGTCTGATAAACAGCACGCAACACAGGATCCTTTGCACGCTCCTCACGCTGCTGCAAACGCTCTACAACAGGCTTCAGCGAGTCACGGCTCACCGAAGTACATGCCTGACCGGCCTCCAACTCTGCTTTCAGTAATTGTCCGTAATTCTTTTCTTTCTCTGCCTTGGCTGCTATCTGGCGTAGCACCTGCTGTTCCGTCTGCGGCAGATCCTTGTTCAAGGCATCTTCCACTTGTTTCCACAAAGACTCATACGACTGTCCAAACAAAAACGCTGGAATCATCCATATAACGGCTAATGCAATCTTTTTCATATGCGAACATTGTTTTAGAAAGCAAAGATATAAAAAAAATCTGACAATCCATATTTCGTTACTCCAAAATTGCCCTAAAATAGGAAAGTTTAACGCATTTTACGGATTTGCGCAACCGACGTTCTGTCATCACTTTCCGTCAAATTGTCATGTTTTTAGCAGACGGCACGCTGTTTGATGCCCTGTCATCAGAAACAAAACAAATAAGAAAGGAGTTAACTATGACAATCGACAAATTCACTATCAAGGCGCAGGAAACCGTACAGCAGGCCGTCAACATGGCCCGCCAAAACGGTCAGCAGTCCATTGAGCCCGTGCATCTGTTCAAGGCCCTGATGGACAAGGCGCAAGACATTACCACATTTATTTTCCAGAAACTGGGTGTCAACGTCCAGCAACTCAACATGCTGGTCTCACAGGAGATGCAGCATCTGGCCCGTGTGCAAGGTGGCGAACCCTATCTCTCAAACGACAGTCAGAAGGTTCTGCAGAAAGCCGAAGACCTTGCCCACGAGATGAACGACGAGTACGTTTCGTGTGAGCCAATTCTGTTGGCTCTCTTAATCGTCAACTCCACCGTGAGTCGTATGATGAAAGACGCGGGTGCCAACGAGAAGGATATGCGTCAGGCTATCCTCGAACTCCGTCAGGGGCAGCGTGTGCAGAGTCAGAGCGCTGACGACAACTATCAGTCGCTGGAGAAATATGCTAAAAACCTCGTTGACCTGGCCCGTCAAGGTAAGCTCGACCCCGTCATCGGACGTGATGACGAGATTCGTCGCGTGTTGCAGATTCTATCGCGCCGCACAAAGAACAACCCCATCCTGATTGGTGAGCCCGGTACAGGTAAGACAGCCATCGTTGAAGGTCTGGCCCAACGTATCGTACGTGGCGACGTGCCCGAGAATCTGAAGGACAAGCAACTCTTCTCGCTG
Organism: Prevotella communis; assembly: GCF_022024115.1. NCBI lineage: Bacteria > Pseudomonadati > Bacteroidota > Bacteroidia > Bacteroidales > Prevotellaceae > Prevotella > Prevotella communis. The sequence continues at coordinate 626,127 of NZ_CP091792.1, read as the reverse complement.
GATATGGGTGCATTGGTGGCTGGTGCGAAATACAAGGGCGAGTTCGAGGAACGCCTGAAGAGCGTTATCAACGAGGTGACAGCTTCTGACGGACGTATCATCCTCTTCATCGACGAGATTCATACGCTCGTTGGTGCCGGCAAGGGCGAGGGTGCCATGGATGCCGCCAACATCCTGAAGCCTGCATTGGCACGAGGCGAGTTGCGCAGCATCGGTGCCACCACCCTCAATGAATACCAAAAGTATTTCGAGAAGGACAAGGCCCTGGAACGTCGATTCCAGACTGTGATGGTTGACGAGCCTGATGAACTCTCTGCCATTTCCATCCTTCGTGGTTTGAAGGAGCGCTATGAAAACCACCACAAGGTACGTATTCAGGATGATGCCTGTATCGCTGCCGTGCAACTCTCCGAGCGTTATATCACCGAACGTTTCCTGCCCGACAAGGCCATCGACCTGATGGACGAGGCCGCCGCCAAACTCCGCATGGAGCGCGACAGTCTGCCCGAGGAGCTCGATGAGATTACGCGCCGCCTGGCACAGCTCGAGATTGAGCGCGAGAGCATCAAGCGCGAAGCTTCCGTGCCCAGTGGTTCGGCCGCTGGGGATAAGCTCTCGCAGCTTGACCGCGAGATTGCCGAGCTCAAAGACCAGGAGCGCGATTTCCGCGCCAAGTGGGAGGGCGAACGCCAGCTCATCAACAAGATTCAGCAAGACAAGCAAGAGATGGAAAATCTCAAACTGGAAGCCGAGCGTGCCGAGCGCGAAGGCGATTACGGTAAGGTGGCTGAGATACGCTACTCCAAGCTAAAGGCCCTTGAGGACGACATCGCCGCCATCCAGCGCCAACTGGACAGTGCCACTACTCCCGACGGATCTCCGTCGGGTACCAGACTGGTCCGCGAGGAGGTTACCGCCGATGATATCGCCGAGGTAGTATCACGCTGGACAGGTATCCCCGTCACCCGTATGATGCAGAGCGAGCGCGAGAAACTTCTCCACCTCGAGGAGGAGCTCCATCGTCGCGTCATCGGTCAGAACGAGGCCATCACAGCCGTCTCTGATGCCGTGCGCCGCAGTCGCGCCGGTTTGCAAGACCCTAAGCGTCCTATCGCTTCATTTATCTTCTTAGGTACCACTGGTGTGGGTAAGACTGAACTTGCCAAGACGCTGGCAGAATATCTCTTCAATGACGAGACTATGATGACGCGTATTGACATGTCGGAATACCAAGAGAAGCATACGGTCTCCCGCCTGATTGGTGCACCTCCGGGCTATGTAGGCTATGATGAGGGCGGTCAGCTCACCGAGGCTGTACGCCGCAAGCCCTATTCCGTGGTACTCTTCGATGAGATCGAGAAGGCACACCCCGATGTATTCAATATCCTCTTACAGGTATTGGACGACGGACGACTTACCGACAACAAGGGACGTACGGCCGACTTCAAGAACACGATCATCATCATGACCTCGAATGCCACACGCGAACAACTCCGCGCGACTATGCGCCCTGAGTTCCTGAACCGTATCGACGAGATTATCACCTTCACACCACTGTCAAAGGCGGAGATTGCCGATGTCGTCAAACTACAGTTGACACGTGTCCAGAAGATGCTTGAGCCACAGGGCTTCACCCTGGAGGTCACCCCACAGGCTATCGACTGGCTGGCACAGGAAGGCTACGATCCCGACTATGGTGCACGACCTGTGAAGCGTGCCATCCAGCAGTATCTGCTCAACGACCTGTCGAAGAAACTGCTGGCCGACGAGGTGAATCGCGAGAAGCCCATCATCGTGGATTCCTTCGGCGACGGCCTGGTCTTCAGGAATTAAATCATTATCACGACAATTATTTTTGGGGTCCCGGAAAAACTCGCCTCGAGTTTTCCGGGACCCCAAAATCTTCACTCGAGTGATTTCATCGATTGAGTTAGCTCAAATCATGAAATCACTCGAGTGAATTCATGATTTCAGCTATATGGCGATATTTTGCCAGTTTTCTCCATAAAAAAAGTTCCAGTTTTCTTTGTCAGATTAAAATAAAATCTGTACTTTTGCAGCGCAAAAACAAATATTCGGGGTGCTGAGGCATGTGCCAAAGCTGAGAAAATACCCATAGAACCTGACGCGGGTAATGCCGTCGGAGGAAAGAAATATGAAAATTAATATTAACAACAAACAACACGAGACGCAAGCCTCTACTATATCAGAGCTTGCCACCCAACTGCAGTTGCCGCCCAAAGGTGTGGCAATCGCCATCGATAATCAGTTGAAACCACGTAGCACCTGGGACGACACACCTCTTCAGGAAGGCGCATGTATCACTATTATCAAAGCAGCATGCGGGGGGTAAGGCAGATGGTACAGTTTATTTCCCACTATTCCGAGCGTTATAGTTATCTGGACTCCATCCAACTGGCTCTTGAGGGCGGTTGTCGATGGATACAACTGCGCATGAAGGATGCTACCGATGATGAGGTACGCCCCATAGCTGTCGAAGCCCAAAAGCTTTGCCGTGCCTATGGAGCCAAATTTATCATCGACGACCGTGTGGCACTGGTACGCGAACTGGGGGCCGACGGCGTGCACCTGGGAAAGAACGACATGCCTATCCGTGAGGCCCGACAGATTTTAGGGCCCGACTTCATCATCGGTGGCACAGCCAACACCTTCGAGGAAGCAAAAGCCCACTACGAAGCCTCAGCCGATTATATTGGTTGCGGCCCGTTCCGTTTCACCACCACCAAACAGAAACTGGCCCCTGTCCTGGGACTTGACGGTTATCGTCAAATCATCAGAAAACTGCGTGCTGCCAATATCACGATTCCCGTGGTGGCTATTGGCGGCATCACCAAAGACGACATCCCCGCCATCCTCCAGACAGGTATCACGGGCATTGCACTGAGTGGCACCGTATTGCGTGCCGACGACCCCATTGCAGAAATGAAACACATCATAAACATCATTAATCATGAGTAAACTAATTATTGCAGGGCGGGAGTTTAGCTCTCGCCTTTTTTTAGGCACAGGCAAGTTCAATAACAACGAACTGATGGCGCGCGCCATCGAGGCTTCTGCCACGGAGATGGTGACCGTTGCCATGAAGCGAGTAGAACTTGACGATCAGGATGACGAATTACTCACCCACATCACCCAATTCCCCAACATCCAACTGCTGCCCAACACCTCTGGCGTGCGTAATGCCGAGGAGGCCGTCTTTGCCGCCCAGATGGCACGCGAGGCCTTCGGCACCAACTGGCTCAAGTTGGAGATTCACCCAGACCCACGCTATCTGCTGCCCGACTCTGTAGAGACGCTGAAAGCCACCGAGCAACTGGTAAAACTCGGTTTCGTGGTACTTCCCTATTGTCAGGCCGACCCCACACTGTGCAAGCATCTCGAAGAGGCCGGTGCTGCCACGGTGATGCCCCTTGCCGCCCCCATCGGCACCAATAAAGGTCTGCGCATGAAGGACTTCCTGCAGATTATCATCGACCAGGCCACCGTGCCCGTAGTCGTTGATGCCGGCATCGGAGCGCCTAGTCATGCTGCCGAGGCCATGGAGATGGGTGCCGACTGTGTCTTAGTCAATACCGCCATTGCCGTGGCAGGCGACCCCGTTAAGATGGCCGATGCCTTCCGTCAGGCCGTCATCGCCGGCCGACAAGCCTATGAGGCTGGTCTTGGAGCCATTGCCGACAGTGCCGAGGCGTCAAGCCCATTGACCGCATTTCTTAATGTTTAATGTTTAATCTTTAATGTTTAATCTATAATGATCAACGATCACAAGGCTTACGCTCAGCGTGAGAAATACTATATGCAGGGTAAGATATACCCTGATTTGAAGGTCGGTATGCTCAAGGTCAACCTCACCCCTACGGTGACGAAGGATGACAATGGCAAGACCCATACAGAGAAGAACGAACCGGTGTATATCTACGACACCAGTGGTCCCTACACAGACCCCAACTATCAGGTTGACCTCAAGAAAGGTCTGCCCCACCTGCGCCAGCAGTGGATTAACGACCGTGCGGCAAAGGGGCAGGGTATCACCCAGATGGCATGTGCCAAGGCCGGCATCATCACTCCCGAGATGGAGTATGTGGCTATCCGCGAAAACATGAACTGCGAGGCACTGGGCATCAAGAGCCATATCACCCCCGAGTTTGTGCGCGACGAGGTGGCTCGCGGCCGTGCCGTCATACCCGCCAATATCCATCACCCCGAGAGCGAACCGATGATTATCGGTCGAAACTTCGCGGTGAAGATTAACACCAATATCGGCAACTCAGCCACCACATCCTCTATCGATGAAGAGGTGGACAAGGCTGTCTGGTCGTGCAAATGGGGTGGCGACACCTTGATGGACCTCTCCACTGGTAATAATATCCACGAGACACGCGAATGGATTCTGCGCAACTGTCCTGTTCCTGTGGGCACAGTCCCCATCTACCAAGCTTTGGAAAAAGTGGACGGCAAGGTAGAAGACCTCACCTGGGAAGTGTATCGCGACACGCTCATCGAACAGTGCGAGCAGGGCGTTGACTATTTCACCATCCATGCCGGCATCCGTCGCCACAACGTACATCTGGCCGACAGTCGTCTCTGCGGCATCGTGAGTCGCGGTGGCAGCATCATGAGTAAGTGGTGTCTGCTGCACGACAAGGAGAGTTTCCTCTACGAGCACTTCGATGATATCTGTGATATCGTGGCGAAATACGATGTAGCCCTATCGCTTGGCGACGGACTGCGCCCTGGCTGTACTGCCGATGCCAACGATGCCGCTCAGTTTGCCGAGCTCGACACCATGGGTGAACTAGTGGGGCGTGCGTGGGAGAAAAATGTGCAGGCCTTTATCGAGGGACCCGGCCATGTACCCATGCACAAAATCAGCGAGAACATGGAGCGCCAGCTGGTGAAATGTCACGAGGCACCTTTCTACACCCTCGGCCCCATCGTCACCGACATAGCCCCTGGTTACGACCATATTACCAGCGCCATCGGTGGCGCCCAGATAGCATGGTTGGGCACTGCGATGCTCTGCTATGTCACCCCCAAGGAACATCTGGCCCTGCCTAATAAAGATGATGTACGCGCAGGTATCATTGCCTATAAGATAGCGGCCCATGCCGCCGACCTGGCCAAAGGACATCCCGGAGCCACTATCCGCGACAATGCCCTGTCGAAAGCCCGTTTCGATTTCCGCTGGCGCGACCAGTTCCATCTCTCGCTCGACCCCGAATTAGCCTTGCAGTATTTCACCGAGGCAGGCCACACCGACGGGGAGTATTGCACCATGTGCGGCCCCAACTTCTGCGCAGCCAAACTGACGCACGACCTGAGGAAGATTAAACATTAAAGATTAAACATTAAACATTAATGGAACTCTCTCGTGAACAATGCAGGCGATACAATCGCCACCTCATTCTCGATGGTTTCGGCCTCGATGCACAGGAGCGATTATTGCAGTCGAAGGTGCTGCTGGTAGGGGCAGGCGGACTGGGTTCACCAGTTGCCCTCTATCTGGCGGCTGCAGGTGTGGGTACCATCGGTGTTGTGGATGGCGACACCGTCAGCATCACCAACCTGCAGCGACAGGTACTTCACAGCACACCCGACGTAGGACGTCCCAAGGTGGAGGTAGCCCAAGAGCGCATGCAGGCCATCAATCCTGATGTCAAGGTCGAGACCTACGAGACCTATCTCAGTGAGGCCAATGCCCTCGAACTGATACGTCCCTACGATTTCATCATCGACGGCACCGATAATTTCGCCACGAAATATCTGGTCAACGACGCCTGCGTAATGTTAGGAAAGGCCTTTTCCATGGGCGGCATCAGTCGCTATAGCGGACAATTGATGACCCATGTGCCCGGCTCAGCCTGCTATCGTTGTCTGTTTCCCGAGCCACCCGCCAAAGAGGACGTAGAGACCTGCGCCACCGTTGGTGTGCTCGGCTCTATCGCCGGCATGCTGGGTACCGTTCAGGCCACCGAGTGTATCAAATATCTTGCTAACGTGGGCAATCTGCTCACCAATAGTCTTCTCACCTTCGATGCCCTCTCGATGCAGTGGCAGCGCTTCGACTTCGCCCAGCGTTCCGACTGTGCCCTCTGCGGCATAGAGCCAACCATTCATGAACTGAAGGAATATGCCTTCCAACCCTGTAAATCAAAATAAACAATATGTTTTCCGACGAACTAAAAAATATCAGTTGGGATGAGACCACAGAGCGTATCGCCTCAATGACCGATGCCGACGTGCGCCGCGCCTTAGGAAAGAGCCACTGTGACATCAACGATTTCATGGCTTTGCTCTCGCCTGCTGCCGAGCCATACCTGGAACAGATGGCACGCCTTTCGCGTAAATATACTGAGGAGCGCTTCGGCCGCACCATGTCGATGTTCATTCCCCTTTATATCACCAACTCCTGTTCCAACTCATGCGTCTATTGCGGTTTCCATCGAGAGAACCCCATGGCACGCACTATCCTCACCCCCGAGCAGATTGAGGACGAATATCGTGCCATCAAACAACTGGCACCCTTCGAGAATATCCTGCTCGTCACGGGCGAGAATCCCGCCAAGGCCGGTGTGCCCTATCTGGCTAAGGCCATTGATATTGCCAAGCGCTATTTCTCGAATATCAAGATAGAGGTGATGCCACTGAAGATGGAGGAATACAAGGAACTGACCCACCACGGCCTCAATGGCGTGATCTGTTTCCAGGAGACCTATAACCGCGATCACTACCAGCTGTACCACCCACGTGGCATGAAGAGCCGCTTTGAGTGGCGTTGCGACGGGTTCGACCGCATGGGTCAGGCCGGTGTACACTCTATCGGCATGGGTGTGCTGATTGGATTAGAGAAAGAGTGGCGCACGGATGTCACCATGATGGCCCACCACCTGCGCTATCTGCAGAAGCACTACTGGCGCACCAAGTACTCCATCAATTTTCCCCGCATGCGCCCTGCGCAGAACGAAGGATTCCAGCCCAACTGCTTTATGACCGACCGCGAACTGGCGCAGGCCACGTTTGCCATGCGTATCTTCGACCACGACGTAGATATCTCCTACTCTACCCGTGAGCCGGCCTATATCCGCGACAACATGTGCACGCTGGGCGTCACCACCATGTCGGCCGAGAGCCACGTCAACCCTGGCGGCTATCACACCTATCCCCAGGCGCTGGAGCAGTTCACTGTGAGCGACGAGCGCACCGCCAAGGTCATCAATGCCCGCCTCAAAGAACTAGGACGCGAACCTGTATGGAAAGACTGGGATGCCTCGTTCGACCTATTTAAGAAGTGCATATGATTATTGTTCTCACAAAACCCGACTTCTTTGCTGGCGAGGCCGAGCGTATCACCGCCCTGCTCACCAGTGGGAAGGCCGACCTGATACATATCCGTAAACCTCAATCCAGCCAGTATGAGGTAGAGCAATTGCTGTGCGACCTGCCGGCAGTGCTCTACCCTCGACTGGTGCTTCACGACCACCATCCCCTGGCGATGAGATACGGACTGAGGGGCGTGCATCTCAACAGACGCAATCCCAATCCGCCGGCAGACTGGACGGGCGCCGTGAGCATCTCATGCCACACGTTCAAGGAGTTGGCTGAGGCCAGAAAGCAGTCGTATGCCTATATGAGTCTGAGCCCCATCTTCGACAGCATCTCAAAGCAAGGTTATCATGCCGCATTTACCTGCAAACAGATTGAAGAAGCACGCCTACAGGGTCTTATTGACGAGCGCGTGATGGCACTGGGGGGTGTCACATTCAGTAAGATTGAAGAAGTTAAACAAATGGGCTTCGGAGGAGCCATGATCCTCGGCGACGCATGGAAATAGTACTGACCATAGCCGGTAGCGACCCCTCGGGCGGTGCCGGCATCCAACAAGACCTCAAGGTGATCACGGCCCATGGCTGCTATGGTGCCACCGTTATCACTGCTCTCACCTCGCAAAACACGCTGGGTGTGCAGTCGTCCATGTCTGTTCCACCCGACGTCGTAGCCTCACAGTTACACGCCGTCCTCAGCGATCTTCACCTCTCAGCTATCAAGATTGGCATGATACCCGATAAGGCCGTAGCTCAGGTCATAGTTGAAGCACTAAAAGAGGTACAAGTTCCCATTATCTACGACCCCGTGATGATCTCCACCAGTGGCTATCAGCTCATGTCGTCCGATGCCATCAACTATATCGCAGAGCAGCTTTTCCCCCTCTGCACACTCGTCACCCCCAATCTTCCAGAGGCCGATCGACTGAAAGATCAGTTGGAACATCCCTGCACCGCTTTTCTGGTGAAGGGTGGCCATGCCCAGTCCACGCAGATGACAGACCGTCTCATAATGTCCGATGGCACCGTCAGCGAGTTCACCACAGAGAAGATTGCCAGCAGCAACCTCCACGGCACCGGTTGCACCCTGTCATCTGCCATAGCATCAAATATGGCCCTGGGCAACTCATTACCCAAGGCCATATCTCAAGCAAAGGATTTCATCACAGCCGCCATCCGCCGTTCTGCCAACATTTCCATCGGCCACGGCAACGGGCCATTACATCCTTTCTTAACTCCTTTAACTCCTTAAATCGGCGTAACAGACGCCGGCGACAGCACTGCAGCATGCGCTGCCTTCTGGGCAATTACAGCCAGTCCTTTTGCCAGTCCCTTCGGACGCGTCTTCATGCCCACGCAACTCTTTCCCGTGAGTTTCTCAAACCAAGTACAAGCAGCAATATAACGTCCCATCGTCAGATTCAGATGGTAACCGTCGCGTGTCAGGTCACGATTCACGATATTATCCTTTGTGCTTGCCGTGGCAAGCACCGTGGTTCTTGCATTCTGTATGGCAGTGCCCGTAGGAATATAAAACTGCAGGTCATACTGATGGTTACGCATCATCTTCTCCACGGCAGCGGTAATGCTGGAATACATCACAAACTGGTTATAGTTATACTTCGCAAAACCCTTATGTTCAGAGTCTTCTGCATAGGCCCACGTCTGCTGGAAACCCAGTCGGACAGAGTCCACCGCCAACGCTTTCACATAGCCTATCATCAGACTTAGTCCCGGCTCATAACTCTCCAGGCGACCAGCATCCTGACTCACCTGTTGCAGGGTAATCACATCCCATGGCTCATCAGTGATAATATCCCGTAGCGTATATTTTCCCCGGTTCACCTTCTTGCCGTCGGTCACCTTACGATATTCCGTGTTCACCGCCAGCGAACGGGCATCATTCCAATGCCCTATCAGGCTCCATCCCCCTCTATAGGCATTACCGATGACAAAGGTCACGCCGGCCTCCTTACCCAAGTCCCACAGATACTGCTCCACAGCATCCTCAGAGAATGAATTACCAATGGCCAGCACTCTCAGCGTATCCTTTACCTGCGCGCTCGCGGCCTCAACAATCAACGATAAAAGTAAAAATAAATATAGCCTTTTCATGTCTTCTCTTTATCCTTTTTCAAACAACGCTGCAAAGGTACTCCAAATTTTCGATTAAGCGAAGACTTTTCCCTAGGAATTCATGATAATCATAGAAAAAAACTCCCAGACTCCTTATACATCCAGTTGGTGACACTGAAGCCCGTATACTGCTTGAAGGCCAGACTGAAGGTGCTGTAGCTACGGTAGCCGCTGCGCCCGGCCAGGACGAGGAATTTAACCTCGGCTCTCTTATGTAACGCATAGGCAAACAGATAAAAAATTTTTTGAGATTTGGTACGATTTGTAAGATTTCTCGCCGCAGGCGACTGAATATCGCGGAAAATATGTATCTTTGCAGCCAGAAACATATAAAAAACAACGATTATGACAGCAATAGAACTACGTGAAGAACTGTTCCGCGAGATGAATCCGCTGCTTGATAGCGAAACGGCTATGAAGAAGATCATTGCGTATGTAAAGGGACTGGTTGTAGCCCAGAACAAGAAGTCTGGCGTTGCCGCCCGCAAAGGCTGGGCTGCTGCAGCCAAAAAGGCTCATGCTGCAGGCGAAGACAAACAGGTGACTGTCGACGACTTTGCCGGAGCATGGGCGACGATGGACGACGACAAGCTTGATGCCGCGCTGGCCAAGTTCCATAAGGACTGGGGGGGCGAAGGCACTGCGAGAGAGATAGCCGATGAGCTGCGCAGCAGCCGCGAGAATTCACGAACCGTTGAAACCTGGTAAGCCATGCTGACACGAGGAACCTATCTGCTAGACACCTGCATCTGCATCGCACTCATCAAGCAAGACCCCGCCGTGGTGGAGCAAATCCGCCGCGTGGGAGTAAGCGAATGCAAGATTTCCGACCTCACCATCGGCGAACTCTATTTCGGCGCCTACAAGTCGGGCCGTCCGGAGCATTTCGACGACGTGATAGAGATTCAGAACCTATTTGAACAGTATTCCACAAGTCATTGCATGCGCGAGTATGGCGACATTCGCTGGCAGCTCGAACGCGCTGGGCAACGCATCGACAGCATGGACCTGATTATCGGTGCCACGGCGCTGCATGAGGATCTCATCCTCGTCACCGACAACGTAAAACACTTCAGCCGCATACCCGGTTTAAGAATTGAGAACTGGATAGACAGAAGCAAAAAATAGAATTTCGAGAGCATTGGCTTCATGTCGCGCTCGTTTATACTCCCTCCGCACACTCCATGCGGAGGGATTATTATTTAGGGGCTTTGATGCCCCGCCCCCGCGGAGTGGCAGAATTTACAAAAAACAGTGGCAGAATTTACAAAAACTTCACTTTCAGGCCAAAAACTATTGCATGTTTCGCAGATTTTTATTAACTTTGCCAACAGAACATAATACTTACCCGAAAACTATAACCTAATGAACATGACAAACATTATGATCTTAACACTCGTAGGGGTGGTGGCGCTGCTCACCATCCTGTGCTGCTGCATGGGCTATGCCATCGGCAGCAAGGACGACCGGCTGAACCGGCTCACCGACGAGAACCGCGACCTGAAGGACGTGATCCAGGACATGGACACGGAGATAGAAGGCGAAGGGAAGGGGTAGACGAACCGAATAATAATATATTTTTATAACCTAATTAATAACAATTTAAAACTTAAAATTATGAGTAAAATTTCGATTAAGAGAGAGCAAAGCCAAGCAGGCTTGAGCTTTGCCGAGCGTGAGAAATTTCGACCGCAGGTCAAAAACAAATTATTACTTCTGCTCGCGCTGCTCTTGACGGCGGCGACGGGCGCGTGGGCGCAGGACTACTACGCGCCCTCTACCGACGAGGTAATCATCCTGAATGAGGTTTACAACGCCTCAAACTCCGGGTATTCTTCACACAGCGCTATCGCTTGGGGAGGGTCTGCCTCAACTTCTAATAAGAAAGCTGGTGATCCCAACAATGGGGGGGTGTCAACTTCAAGTACTGTGAGTTGCTATTCTGTTAAAGGAACTGGCCAAGGGAAAAATATTACGCTCTCAATTACTGGAGTTTCTAAGGTTATTGTTTATCATGAGAGAAATTCCTCTAGGTACATTGAACTAAGGGACGGCAGCAAGACAGGCAACATCATCGGATCCGGACAAAAAAACACATGGTATACCGAAGTTGCGTTGACTGCTACCAACGAGTATTCCATTTTTCTTCATGGAACCAGCGGTTCAGACGATGCGGATTTTAATGTCTATGCCATCAAACTTATAGCGGCTGCTGACCCTGCTCCCGCCGCCCCCGCTGACCCTGCTCCCGCCGCCGCCGCTGGCTACACCGTTTCTCTGAAGGACGGCGTGAAGGATGCCGACAAGTGGACGGTGAAGGTTGGCGACGGCCAGGCCCAGGCGCTGCCCATCGGCGGACTGAAGGGCAACGGCTCGGAGACCGTGACGCTGCAGTACAACGGACGCCTGAAGGTGAAGGGCGTGAAGGCTACAAGCGAGGCGGCACCGGCGGCTGGCAAGACCGTTGACCTGTCGACGCTGACGGCCGACTACGAGGCGCAGGACGGCGACGTGCTGACGGGTGAGACAACATCCTGCAAAGTGACCATAGCCGCCGGCGCCACGGTGACGCTCGACGGCGTGAACATCACCAAATACGGCTACTGCATCAAGTGCTTGGGCGACGCCACCATCATCCTGAAGGACGGCTCGAAGAACACGCTGACCGGCACGAGTACCGATTATCCTGCCCTCTCGATTGGCGACGCTAATACGACGCTGACCATCCAGGGCTCAACGGGCGTGCTGAACGTAACAAGCGGAAATTATTGCGCGGGCATCGGCGGTGGTTATTCGAACACCAACAACACCTGCGGCAATATCAGGATCGAGGGCGGCGTCATCACCGCACAGGGTGGCAACGGTGGCTCTGGCATCGGCTCCGATTGTGGTGAAGCAACTTGTGGCGACATCATCATCACGGGCGGAACGATAACTGCTAAAGGTGGCGGCTACGCTGCCGGTATCGGTACTGGTAATGGTAGAATTGCTCAAGTTGTCTGCGGCAACATCACGATTGCCAACACTGTGACCAAGGTGACCGCCACGGCGGGCGAGGAAGCTCCCTACAGTATTGGCAAGGGCGACGGTGATGATGCCACCTGCGGCACAGTAACCATCGGCGGCACGAAGTATTGGGAGAACAAGGCTGCCGTGAACGGCGGCGACACCTATCTGGCTCAGAGCCCGCTTATCTACGACCCGGCGGCACCTGCCGCTGCTGAGGGCCATGCCCTTTCTGCCTCCGCTGTCGGTGAAATTGTTGGCAGCGACGGCAAGGCATACGCCGCAGCCGACAAGGACAACCTGCCCACGGGTGTGACCGCTGTGGCTATGGTGGCATACAAGAGTGCCACGGCCGGTAGCAGTCTCGCCATCGCCCTCGCCGACGAAGGCAAGTTGAATTGGGCTACGGCTAAATCGACATGCGAAGGCAAAACTGCCATCGGCGGCAATTCATGGAAGCTGCCCAGCCAGGACGATTGGAAGCAGATGTTCAGTGCCAACGGCGGCAACGAAGGAAGCTACAGCGGTCTGAACTCTGCTATCACTACCGCCGGAGGCACAGTCTTGCCGGAGAACGGCGACTACTGGTCGTCTACGCCGAACGGTGAAAGCTACACCTGGGACGTGTTCCTCAGCGGTGGCGCTACCTACTGGTACGGCGACACATATGTGGACGACGACCTCCGTGTTCGCGCCTGCTTCGCGTTCTAATCCCTCTCGCGCGTGAACATTATATTATATATATAGAGCGATGAAAATGATGAAGGAAATGGTCCAGGGTCGTCCGGAAGCACGCTCCGAGGCAAAAAACTTGCTTTCGGGTCGTCCGGAAGCACGCTTGGAGGCAAAAAACTTGCTTTGCAGTCAATACAGAGCACGCCCAGAGGCAAAAAACTCCATTTGTAGTCAATACAATCGATATTTAGAGTGAATAGAATCAAGAACATAGAAACATTAAAACATTAAGATTATGATACAAATTAAAAAAACAATACTAACGCTCGCGCTGCTAATCACGGCCGCGACGGGCGCATGGGCCGACCAGCTCGCGTCGTCATACTCGTCGAACGCGACGCTCAACGCAGTAACCGTGTCGGGTAGCATGGAAGTCACCATCGCCACCGGCGTGACCGTCACCATCAACAACGGTCTCAACATCACCAGCGGCACACTCACCGTCACAGGCCCCGGCACGCTCGTGGTAAACGGCGCGAAAGGAAACAACGGCGCCAGCGGTTGGGAAGCCAGCGACGGCAGCAACGGCGGTGTAGCCATCAGTGGCAACATCATCGTACAGGGTGGCGCTACCGTGACTGCCACCGGCGGCACCGGCGGCACCGGCGGCAGCGGTGCATTGGAAGCCGGCACCGGCGGCAACGGCGGTGTAGCCTTCGCAGGCACACTGACCTACAAGAGCGGCACTGTGACTGCAAACGGCGGTTCAGCCGGCAGCGGCGGCTATATCGATGACGAGGAAAGATATGCCTCCAGCGGCTCTGCTGGAAAAGCCTTTGCCAACGACGTGGACTTCACCCAGACGACCGGGTACAGCGTGACGAACGGCAACAGCACAATCGGAAGTGTCTTAAACCAGACAAAGGTCGTCATCTCCGGGGGCACTGAGCCTGCCGCCTCCTCCGGTCCCGAGGTCGCCTGGGACGAGGACAAGAAGACCGGCACGTTCACCATGCCCGGCGGCAACGTGACACTGGAGCCCGAGTACTACCCCCAGGCCACCGTGGCTGACGGTGGTGTGACCGCTGCCGACGCTGACGCGCGCGCCACTACCGACGACCCGCTGGTGAAGGTGGACGCCACGAAGCTCACCGGCGCCAAGAAGCTGATGTACTTCGTCAGCAACAGCGGCTCCCCCGCACCCGCCTACGACGCTGAGGGCTGGACCGACCAGCTGCCCACCGCCGAGGGCTTCACCCAGCAGGGCATCGTCTATGTATGGTACTACCCCGTGGGCACTGACGAGGGCGTCGATGGCGCCACCGCCACCTACAGCGATGGCGACATCTGCCTGCAGTCCATCATCGCACGCATCGCCGACGCGCCCACCTACGCCGTCACCTTCGCCGAGGGCACCGAAGAGTCCGACAAGTGGACCGCCGAGCCCAACGCCGGCGTGAAGAAGGGCGAGACCGTCACCGTCACCTACACCGGCTCGAAGAAAGTCATCGGCGTGAAGGCCGAGAAGAAGGCGGCTGAGCCCACCGTCACATTGACCCCAGGAGAGATAGGTGACTTAACAAGCAGTAGTAAGACCATTAACGGCATCACCATTGAAGTTTCAGGAGATGCCCATTTCTTCACAACTGGTTATATGGAGGTATCAGCAATTGATGGTGAAACTGGGGATCCTATTCCTGCGACAGGCACCTACACATTCACATCAAGCGTTGGAAAAATCAAGCGAATCGACATCAACCATGAAAGTGGCAATTGGTGGGGATCTGGTGACGGATGGCCAGGTAGTTATAACGTGTCCCACTCCAGTACATTCACATGGAGCGGCACTCCCGCTGCCTCCGTCACGTTGAATGGTTCGGGTAACGATATGGATAACTGCTCGTTTGTTGTCTCATCGTTTGTGTTCACCCTTGAGCCGACGAATTGAGCCCCCCTCTCGCGCGTATATAATATAAAAGGTATAAACAACATAAAGAAATACAATATATGAAAACAATATCAAGATATATAATGACGCTCGCGCTGCTACTCACGGCAGTCGGCGGAGCGTGGGCCGACGAGACGCTGCTCTTAACGATTGAGAGCAAAGATAACACGTCCTTCCTGAGCGGGAGCAAGACCTTCGACGACAAGGTCACCGTCACCTTTAGTAACTGGGTTTCCAACGACGGCGACGACAATGGATGGTATGCTGATGAATCGCTGCTGACCGTGGCTGGCACCAATGGCTACACCATCACCAGTTGCAAGTTCTACACCAATAGCGACGACGCAAAGACTGGCTACACCGTTGAGGGAGAGAGCCCCTCGGTCTATCTCTATGCAGGGTTTGTCTTCACCGATGCTACCCAATCAGTGTATATAGGCGGTCCAGGCATAAAGAAGATTGAGGTCTACACCGCCGCCTCTTCCGCCTCCGACCCCAAGGTCGATTGGGACGCTGCCAAGAAGACCGGCACCTTCAAGATGCCCGGCAGCGACGTGGTGCTGACTCCCATCTACGCCAAGGCAGCCGCATTCGCCACCACGGGCACCGATCCCGAAGTGAAGACGCTGCTGCCCGAAGCCGCTGAAGGCGTCATCGCCGGCACCGACGCATCGCTCATCGCCGAGGGCACCGGCATCGTGGCCTTCGCCGCAGCGAGCACCGAGGTCACGCAGGGCACGCTGATGTACGCCATCGGCACCTCAGCCACCCAGGCCCCCGCACTCACCGCCTTCAGCGCCACAGTGCCCACAGCCAAGAACGTCGCTGACGACGGAGCAACCCTCTACGTATGGTACTACATCCAGGGCGCCGACACCCCCGACGGCCAGCAAGCCACCGAGGACAACACCTTCAACGACTCTGAGCCCGCCTGCCTCACCGTCACCGTGCTCACCAACAAGTTCGACATCCAGTTCAACGCTGCTAACGCCAACACCATCGAGGCCGGCAAGGCCACCGTTACTGTAGGTGGCACAGCCGCCACCGTCACCGAGGGCAAGCTCGAGGGCGTGAAGATGGGCACCGAGGTGAAGCTCAAAGCCAAGGATGGCTATAAGTTCCGCAAGGTGGAGGTGAAGAAGAGCGACGGCTCAAAGCGCTTAGACGAGTCAACCGTCGGCATGATTGTATGCACTAACGGCAAGGCATACCCCGTCAACATGAAGGACAACCTGCCAAGTGGCGTGACCGCAGTCGGCATTGTAGCCTATAAGAACGGCAAGAACGGCCTGGTCATGGCACTGACCGACGAAGCCACCAACATGAACTGGGATACTGCCACTGGCAACAACGGAGCAAAAGCCCACACGCCTGCCGTCGAGGGCTATTCATGGAAAGTGCCAACCTTAGGTGAATGGCAGTACAATATATTCACGGGCGCTGGCATAGGTAACTTAGCAGGCCTGAGCACGTATATGACCGCTGCGGGAGGCACTGGTTTGCAGAATGGCTGCTACTGGACATCTACGCCCAAGAATAATAGCTATTATGCGTGTTGCATAAAAATTGAAAATGGAAGTATTACCTTCAGTCCTGGCGGCAATACTGAATTAAAGACCAATGGCTACCATGTCCGCGCCGTCTTCGCTTTTTAACCCCTCTCGCGCGTATATAATATAAAAGGTATAAACAACATAAAGAAATACAATATATGAAAACAATATCAAGATATATAATGACGCTCGCACTGCTACTCACGGCAGTCGGCGGAGCGTGGGCGCAGACACCTACAATCTACTTCCAACAGGACTACGCAACGGAAACTGTTGATTGGAGCACGGCTACTGGTGGACGGTTCACACCTATCGTTGAGAACGGTTATCTCACAGTTAACCAGAATCAACGTAACAACAATGGTACTACCCTTACTAGTACTGCGACACAAGGAAAAGTAGATGCCGGTAAGGACTTCACGATGACTTTCAATGTAAAGCTTGGAGCTTCTACTAACCAGTCTGCTACAGCTTTCAACATCTACGATGCTGCAAACTCTGCTCCAATCCTCTCTTTTGCTGAAGGTTCGGCAGGTGCTACAGCATGGAAAATCAATGGTGGCACTCAGACTGCTACGGTATCAGCCGGTGGCGGAAAGTCCCTAGATGAACTCAGTTGGATTTTCGTTCAGGTAACATATATCGCAGGCGAGAATGCTAAGACTTATCTTACTCTGAAGGATGAACAGAACAACATTATCGACGGATTCGACAAAACGGAAATCCCAACGCTTTCTGTGGCAGGCGGTCTTGGCAAGATGACCTTCGTAACATCCCGTTACGCCGCTAACTTTGCTATCGACAATGTCCTCGTTAGCGAGGTTGTGGACGACGCCCAGCCGGAAGTGCCCACCATCGAGGTAACCACCGACGCGGCAAGTGCCCAGGACCTCTTCACTGAGGCAAAGTTCACCATGCCCCCCTTCGACGCAACGGTGAACTACATGCTGGTGCGCGACATGCAGGACGAGACGAATCCCGTCATCTTCAGCGGACTGCCCAGCTCTGGCAACATCGTCGTGAAGAAGGGCGACAACGGCAAGTATCAGCCCGCCGAGGCACTCACCATCCAGCTCATCGACCCCCTGGCCGCTGCTGAAGCTCAGAACATCATCGCTGCCGACGGCATCACCGTCAAGGTGCTCGTGGGCGCAGTGAACGGACAGGGCGCCATCGACTTCGACCAGGAAAACCCCATCACCTTCGAAGCCTTCCTTGCCGACATGAAGCCCGGCTACTACTGGATTAAGGCCGAGTCCACCGACGAGAACAGCCCCTACGACGGCACGGTTTACAGCAGCCAGTTCACCGTCGTGGAGAAGTACGACCTCACCGTGAAGCCCGCCAACGACTTCTCGAAGGGCAAGGTTGAGAGTGTCACCGTAGGCAGCGGGTCCGTCACCATCGACGCCAACGGCAAAGCAAGCAAGACCGGCATCGACCCCGAAACCGAGGTGAAGATCAAAGCCAAGCGCGGCTACGTCATCGACAAGGTAGAGGCGAAGAAGAAGGGCCCGGCTGAAGGCCATGCACTCACATCAGCTAAGTTTGGCGAAATAGTAGGCAGCGACGGTAAGACATACGCCGCCGACGACAAGGACAACCTGCCCAAGGGCGTGACCGCCGTGGCCAAGGTCTGCTACGTCGATGGCAATGGCCACGGCCTGGCACTGGCGCTGGCCGACGAGGCGGGCGAGATGAACTGGAGCACGGCACAGACTACCTGCGCCGCCCACACGCCGGCCATCACCGGCGGCACGTGGAAGCTGGCCACCAAGGATGAGTGGAGCAACATGATTACCGCTGCCGGCAGCCACACCGCCCTGCGCGACGGCTTCAGCAGCGTCGGCGGAACGAATATGCAGTCGGACTTCTACTGGTCGTCTACGCCGATTTCCTACGGCGCGTGGTACTACACCTTCGACGGCGGCAAATGGACCAACGGCGGTAAGGGCGCCACCCAATATGTCCGCGCCTGCCTCGCGTTCTAACCCCTCTCGCGCGTATATAATATAAAAGGTATAAACAACATAAAGAAATACAATATATGAAAACAATATCAAGATATATAATGACGCTCGCACTGCTACTCACGGCAGTCGGCGGAGCGTGGGCGCAGACGCAGTGGACCAGCGGCGGCTGCACCGTAACACTTAGCAATGGCACGCTGACCGTCAGCGGCAACGGCGCAATGGCGGACTACACTCAGAGTGACAAACGGCCATGGGACGGCAACAGAAACGACATCACCAGCGTGGTGGTGGAGAGCAGCGTAACATCCGTGGGCAAAAATACCTTCGAGAGTTTCTCCAACCTGACCTCCGTAACCCTGCCCGAAGACTTTACGGCCATCGGCCCTTATGCCTTCTGCAACTGCAGCAGCCTGCAATCAATCACCATCCCCTCGACGGTGACGAGCATCGGCGAAGGTGCCTTCGAAGGCTGCTCAGCCATGACCTCCGTCACCCTGCCCGAAGGTTTGACGGCCATCAACGGTATGACCTTCAGCGACTGCAGCAGCCTGACATCAATCACCATCCCCTCGACGGTGACGAGCATCGGCACTTCTGCCTTCAAAAGCTGTAGCAGCCTGACATCAATCACCATCCCCTCGACGGTGACGAGCATCGGCGATTATGCCTTCATGAAAAGCTCAGCCATATCGGACGTCAATCTCTACGCCAACCCGGACAACCTGACTTGGGGCAATACCAAAATGAGCTTCAAGGAAAACAAGGCCACCCAGTGCCACGTGCTTGCCGAGCACCTGAGCGCCTATCAGAACAACTTCAGCAGCGTCAACGTCACCTTCGTGGGCGACCTGCAGCCGCTGCCTACCCCCATCAAGGTGACCGTCAACGACGACAAGACCGAGGCCACGTTCCAGATGCCGCAGTACGACGTGACCGCTACCTACACCATCAAGCGCGACATATCGGTGGACGTGACCGCACAGGTAGGCGACGGCACCGACGGCGTGCGCTACCGCGTGAAGAAAGACGGCAACAACAAGTTCATCCCCGCCGACATGGAGATGGCTGCCGTGCCCGCACTCTTCACCGTGAACGACGGCATCGAGCAGAAAGCCCTCACACAGACCCAGGACTACATCGTGCAGATCTACGCCATCGACGCTGAGGGACATCCCACCGGCAACCCCATGACCTTCGCCACCTTCACCTTCGAGCCCGGCATCTACGCCGTGAGGGCAGTGGCAGCCGACGGTAGCGACTACGCCGGCGAGACCGACCTCTCCAACACCTTCCAGCTCTTCCAGGGCTATGAGGTAGAAGTGGCCGCCAAGGAGTTCATCACCTACTATAAGGACGAGCCCCTCTACGCCGACACCGAGACATCGGCCGACGCCGTGATCTACACCATCCAGAGCGTCAACGGCGACCAGGCCACACTCAGCGCCGCCATCGAGACCGCGCCCGCCCGCACCCCGCTGCTCATCTTCAACAACAGCGACGAGGCCAAGACCTTCCTGCTGATCCCCGCCAACGCCAAGCCTAACCTGCAGCTCACCGTAGCACCTGAGTTCGTCGGCACCTTAGAGGCCACGACCATCGCCGCCTCGACCGACGACCAGACCAACTATGCCCTCAACGGCAAGGCCTTCGTCTTCGTGAAGAACGACCTCCCCGTCGCCGCCAACAAGGCTTGGCTGAGCATCAACACTGGCGTGCCCAGCGCACGAATCACGATTGTCTTCGAGGATGCAACGAAGATTGCGAACACGAATATCACGAATATCACGAATGGCGAGTGGTACACCATCGATGGCCGCAAGGTTAATGCTCCTAGCAAGAAGGGCATCTACATCATGAACGGCAAAAAAGTCGTGGTGAAGTGAGAGTGAATAAGAAACGAAGGATATGTTTAAGAAACTAATTGCCGTAATAAGCGTAATTTATTCATAATGGCCATAATAAAAAATTATAATATTAATTATGGAACAATTATGTTAATTACGGGAATTAGTTTCCAAATAAAAACAAAGCCTTCGTTTCAGAAGAAAAAAGAACATAAAACTATAAGATATATGAAAAGAAAATTATTTTCATTGCTCGTGCTGCTCATGGCAGCAGTGACGGGCGCGTGGGCGGATATCATTCCGACCTACGACCTCACCGTGGGCACCAACGACCACAGTACCATGAAGTTCTATGTGGGCCAGGATGAGGTGACAAAGGCCAAGGAAGGCGAGACCGTGACCATCGTGGTGACGCCTGATGACGGCTGGTCAATCGGTAATGTTACTGGTCAGTGGATTGCCGCCATGGCAAAGGCTCCCCGCCGTACAGCCGGCATCGGCCTGCTGCAGGATGTGGACGTGACATTTGTTTCTGAGGACGCACAGACCGGCGCACATACCTACACCTTCGTGATGCAGCGCGCCAAGGCAGAGTTCAGCGTGGTGTACAAGAAGCATCTGGACCATCCGGACATCACCATCTCCAACATCCTGCCCGTGACCTACAACGCACAGGCACATACACCTTCCTTCACCGTGAAGGACGGCAGCAAGGTGCTGGTACTGGGCACGGACTATACCGTGACCTACTCTGACAATGTGATGGCCTGCGACAAGGATGCTGCGGAGAACGCTCCTACCGTGACCATCAAGGCCGTGGAGGGACATGATTTCTATGTGGGTGAGAACTCCAAGACGTTCACCATCCGCAAGAAGACGCTGGAGGACGGCTTCATGAGCAAGGTGGCCGACCTGACCTACAACGGCAAGGCGCAGGAGCCTGCTCCCACACTGACCTACGACGGCATCACACTGGTGGAGGGCAAGGACTATGTCTTCTCGTATATCAACAACAAGGACGTGGCCAGCACTGCGGATGCCAAGGCTCCTGTGGTAACGGCCAGCGCCGTGAAGAACAGTAACTTCACCGGTGCGGCTACGCAGAAGTTCAATATCAAGAAGGCGCCGCTCACCGTCAAGGCTGCCGACGTGAACATCATCCATGGCAGCGAGGTGCCCGAGTACGAGGTATCCTACGAGGGCTTCGTGGCCGATGAGACAGTGGCCGTGCTGGAAGGCACGCTGGCCGTTGCCTGCGGCTATACCAAGGAGAGTGCCGTGGGCAGCACCTACGACATCACCCCATCGGGTCTTACCGCCAAGAACTACGACATCACCTTCGTTCCCGGCAAGCTCACCGTCCTGGTGGACCAGGCTGCCGTTGACCAGGCTGCTGCCGACGATGCCATGGGTAAGATTACGGCTATCGGCGAGGTGGCTTACACGGAAGCCAGCAAGACGCTGATTGACGCTGCCCGCAATGCCTATAATGCCCTGACGGATGCCCAGAAGGCACTGGTGACCAACCTGGAGACACTGACTACTGCCGAGACGACTTATGCCAACCTGAAGGCCGCTGCAGAGAAGGCTGCTGCCGACAAGGAGGCTGCCGACGCTGTCATTGGTAAGATATCGGCTATCGGTGAGGTGGCTTACACCACTGAGAGCAAAGCTCTGATAGACGCTGCCCGTAACGCATATAGTGAACTGACCGAGGATCAGAAGGCTCTGGTTAACAACTATGAGGTGCTGACCACTGCTGAGACAACCTATGCCAACCTGAAGGCTGCTGCTGAGAAGGCCGCTGCCGACCAGCTGGCTGCCGGTGAAGTCATCGACAAGATTATCGCTATCGGCGAGGTGGTTTACACCGAGGACTGCAAGGCGCTGATTGAGGCCGCCCGCAATGCCTATGATGCGCTGACTGCCGACCAGAAGGCACTGGTGACGAATATCGAGGTGCTGACCGTTGCCGAGAGGACCTATGCCAACCTGAAGGCTGCCGCTGAGAAGTCCGCTGCCGACAAGGCTGCTGCTGATGATGTCATCGCGAAGATCAACGCCATCGGCGAGGTGGCCTACACCGAGGCCTGCAAGAACCTGATTGATGCTGCCCGCAATGCCTACACGGCACTGACCGAGGATCAGAAGGCACTGGTGACTAACCTTGAGGTGCTGACCGTTGCCGAGAAGACCTACGAGGAACTTGGTCAGATTGCTACTGGCATCAGCACCATCAAGGCTATTGCCGGTAAGACCATCTACGACATGAATGGCCGCAAGGTCACCGTTCCTAGCAAGAAGGGTATCTACGTTGTGAATGGCAAAAAGGTCGTGATTAAGTGAGAGAAAAAAAACAGAAAAAACACTTTTTGATGTTTGTAGCTCTTAATGAGCTCTAGTGATAAGTGGTATGTCTTTGGCTTTAAGAACAAGTTCTTACGCCAAACTCATACCACTTCTCGCATGTATAAGGGTCGCCTTCGGCTCAAAATTTGAAGAAAATTCTGCTAATGTATTTTGGGGGTCCACAGCGGCTCACTTTCCCATCCATGGGGAAATCCCATTCTCCTTAAGCTAACATTTGGGTAGTCTTTAAACAGTTCCAATAATTGTTGTTTAATGTTACTATTGGGTACTATATTTTGTTCTAGGTATAAAATCGTACAAAGTTGGGCGTATAACTTCATTGGTCTAATGTGACTGGTATCAACCCATGAAAGTGGAAGTCTTGATGGCAACTGAGGCATTGCTGGAAAACGTCTGTTCCATACACGTCCATGGTGAGCACAACAATTACGGAGTACTGTTAGGCTCCGCAGCCAACTCTCCATGTAATCATATTTGGGTAGTCCCATGCTTCTTGCCACTTCCTTTTTTACATTAGTATCTTTCATGTTTGCATACAACTTCGAGAGATTACCAAAAGAAACGACTTCCAAGGTTTTCCATACAGGAGGCATTGAAGGTGAGTCGTATTTTGCAAAATGTTCTTGCAGGAACTCCTCCTTTGAACGGTTAAGTTCGTTCTGTATGTTATCTATACAGGTCTGGAATATAGTTCGATTGGTGAATTTTGAGGCATCCATAAACCAGAATGCTCCATGATCCAAAGAGAAAAAATGAATGATACGTGTACGCAGAGCGACTTCTATGTCTTGAATTGCCGTAAATATAATAGTGCGGAGCTTTTTGTCGAAATTGTAAAGAGAAATAACGTCCTCGAGACGTGTGCCACTGACAAATTGATGATTCGTAGTATCAATCTCAAACAATCTCCAATAACTTGCTAGACGAAAGTAACTGATAGAAGCTAGTTGCTTCAATGCAGTGTCTTCATCATTAACAATGAGACCACGCTGTTTTAGCATAGCAAGTTGAGTGGTAATATCGGTTGGTTGCTTGTTATATCTCATACCTATATAAATAACGAAGTCCCGCCGTGGTACGCATTGTTAGGAGGCGTGGCGGGAACTGTTGCTGCAAAGGTACTCCTTTTTCCTTAAACTGCCAAAAAAAAAGCATAAAAACAGTCGCAAAGGGGGTATTTTACAATGTTCACTGCCTTTATCGCGCATTATATACGCAAAAAATATAAAATCTCCCCCAGCAGAGTCTTCAGCTTCTCTATCTCTACAGTAGCGAGCAGCACCTTGCCGTTGGGATCTATCAAGTAGATAGAGGGAATCCATCTAATGTGATAGGCCTGCGCCATCTTTGACTCTTTCATCTTTTTCAGTTCGGTGACCTGTGGCCATGCGATAGCCTCTTTCTTCAGGTAGTTGTCGAGGGCTTCACGGGTGGTGTCGAAAGATATGCCGAGGAATTGCACTCCTTTCGTATGATATTGGGCATAGAGCTCCTTCATCTGGGGCATGTCTTTTCTGCAGTCAGGACACCAAGAAGCCCAGAAATCCAACACGATGTAATGGCCGCGGTATTTTTCCATTGAGATGGTATTTCCTTCGGCATCGGTCAGTTCTGGTGCCACTGTCCCTACTGTCAACAGGTCGCGGGCATACAGAGAGTCAAGGTCTTGGGCCATCAGCGTGGTGGCGATGCAAGATACAAATAATACGATTGCTAATACTTTCTTCATTGTCTAATCTGTTTTTATGGTGCAAAAATACGAAGAAACGCGTGAAAAGCAAAAGAATAATACTTTTTTCTTGCTATTCATCTGATTTTTTGTATATTTGCAAACGAATATGACTACGCAACTAATTAATAACGAAGGAGAAGCTACGTTGACACTTTGCGGACGACTGGATACTGCTGTCTCATCCCAGGTGAGTAGTGACATCCAACAGTTACTGGATACAGCGGGCACCATCCAGCATCTCACCGTAGATGCTGGTCAGTTGAGCTATATCTCAAGTTCTGGTCTTCGCATCCTGCTGATGCTGGCTAAGCGCTTTAAGCCTTTTAGGATTATCGGTGTGAACCCAGAAGTTTACGATGTGCTGAATATGACTGGTTTCACCAAGATGATGACAGTAGAGCGTGCTCTGCGCCAACTGAGTGTTGAGGGCTGCGAGGTAATCGGTGTAGGTGGTGTGGGAACCGTCTTCCGACTCAACGACGACACCATCATCAAGGTGTTCCGTGAAGGCACGACCATGGACGAGGTTCTCAAGGAGATTACCATGTCGAAAGAAGCCTTTGTCATGGGTATGCCCACTGCTATCTCGTTTGACGTGGTAAAGGTTGGTGAACAATACGGACTGGTGTATGAGTTGTTGCAAGCTCAAACGCTGAGTGCTTGTCTGAAACAGGCACCCGAACGGGTGGATGAACTGGCACGCAAATATGCCGATCTCTTCCGCCAACTGCATGCTATTCAGGTGCCTGCCGATAGCAGTGTGCCTGATGCTTTGGAACACGAGCGCAACCAGGTGATGCATATCCGTCGCTATTTCCCTCAGGAGAAGATAGACATCTTACTGCAAATCCTCGATACAGTTCCCGCCAGCAACCGTCTGTTGCATCTTGACCTTCAGGCCAAGAATGCGATGATTCAAAATGATGAGCTGATGCTGATAGATATGGGCGAGGTGGGCTATGGTCATCCGATACTCGATTTGGCACACTCCTACTCAGCCATGGTTACACTGGTGGGCGACTACGATAAAATCATTGGGATACCGCGCGAACTTGGTACTGAGCTATGGAACCGTGCTATTGACTATTATTTCGAGGGGCTGCCGGCCGATGAGGTTGCTCTGCGTAAGGAGCAGATAAAAGCGCTTTCGTGTGTCAGAAGCTTCAGTTGGCTGGCGCTTAGCGACTCGTTCCCCGAGGCTGTCATCAACGAATGCCGTACGCTCTTCGACGAACGTGTTACGCGTCACCGCGATTATCTCCTTGACATCTGTCAGACACTGAAGGACTGGGAATAAAGAAAGGACCACGGATTGCACGGATTTAACGGATTTCTTTAATCGTGGCTTTAGCCACTATCATCCGTGTTATCAGTGAAATCTGTGGTCCTTAAAATTATTCGTAGTCGAATAGATTACTTCGTCTCAGGAGCCTCACCAATCAACTCCATGAACTCGTCGAGTTTTGGCGTGATGATAATCTGGGTACGGCGGTTGCGCTGCTTGCCCAATTCGGTATCGTTGCTCTGCAAGGGATTGTACTCGCCGCGTCCACCAGCAGTAAGGCGCTTGGGGTCAACACCATACTTATTTTGCAGAGCCTGTACCACACTCGACGCACGCAGACAAGAGAGGTCCCAGTTGTTGCGGATGTTGGTCTTTGAGATGGGCACATTATCCGTGTTACCCTCGATCAGCACATCATAATCTTTGTAGTCGGTGATAATCTTGGCAATCTTCGACAGTGTCTCGGCAGCACGGTCGTTAATCTCGTAAGAGCCACTCTTATAGAGCATATTGTCGGCCAGAGAGATATAGACAACACCTTTCAGCACCTGCACGTCAACCTCTTTCAGTTCCTCCTTAGACAGCGAACGAGTCAGGTTGTTTGAGAGCACCATATTCAGCGAGTCGCTCTTAGACTTCACCTCCACCAGATGGCGGATGTACTGGTTTGACTCGTTAATCTGGTCCACCAGTTTCTCAATAGAGATATTGTTCTGTGAGGCATTGCTCAGACTCTTGTCGAGCGACTCCTGCAGCTTGGCGTACTTCTGCTCTGAGGTCTTCAGTGCCTGCTGCATGCCGCGCAACTGTTCCTCCAGTGAGGTAATACGGGCGTTCTTGCCTGCCAGATCCTCCCTTGTTGACTGGAGGTTGGATGTCAGTGACTTGTTCTCATCGCGACAACTCATCAGTTCCTTTTTGCTGGCACAACTGCTCAGCAGTATGGCAGCCGTAGCTGCAAACAAAAAAACTTTCTTCATACTCTTTCTTTTTTAGTTTATAATTAAAGTAATATTTAGTAGTTAAGGAGTTATGGAGTTAACTCCTGTGTTCCCACAAAAATCGGATGCAAATATACGGAGTTGATATGTAAAACAATCAAAAGTAAAGCGGAATTATGGTATTTTAACCTCGCAGCATTGCTTTTTGCAGATTTTTTTGTACCTTTGTCCCCAAATATAATACGTATTATGGGAAATTTAGTAGCAATCGTAGGACGGCCTAACGTGGGCAAGTCCACACTTTTTAATCGATTGACCAATAGTCGTCAGGCCATCGTGAGCGATGAAGCCGGTACGACGCGCGACCGCCAGTATGGTAAGTGCGAATGGACGGGGCATGAGTTCTCCGTGGTCGATACCGGCGGCTGGGTGGTCAATAGTGACGACATCTTTGAAGAAGAAATCCGCAAACAGGTGATTATAGCTACGGAGGAGGCCGACCTGGTGCTCTTCCTGTGTGATATCAAGAATGGTGTAACCGACTGGGATATGGACGTGGCGCAGATTCTGCGCCGTGCGAAGTTGCCCGTGTTGTTGGTGGCCAACAAGGCCGATGACAACAAGGATACTTACGGACAATATGAGTTCTATAAACTGGGTCTGGGCGATCCCTATTGTATCAGTGCCGCTACCGGTAGTGGTACGGGCGATCTGCTGGATAAGATCCTGGAATTGTTGCCTAAAAAGGAGAAGGACGACTTGGAAGATGGTATCCCCCGCTTTGCTGTGGTGGGACGTCCTAATGCTGGCAAGTCGAGCCTGATTAATGCTTTCATTGGTGAGGATCGTAACATCGTGACCGATATCGCCGGTACCACACGCGACAGTATTTACACCCGTTATGATAAGTTCGGCTTCGACTTCTATCTGGTTGACACCGCCGGCATACGCCGTAAGAACAAGGTCTCTGAGGACCTGGAGTTCTATAGCGTGATGCGCTCTATCCGTGCCATTGAGAATAGTGATGTGTGTGTGCTGATGATTGATGCCACCCGTGGTATCGAGGCGCAGGACATGAATATCTTCCAGCTGATACAGAAGAACAACAAGTCGCTGGTGGTTGTGGTGAATAAATGGGACCTCGTAGAGGATAAGTCGCAGATTGTTATCAAGACCTTCGAAGAGGCTATCCGCAAACGTATGGCTCCCTTCGTGGACTTCCCCATTATCTTCGCCTCAGCACTGACCAAGCAACGTATCTTCAAGGTACTCGAGACGGCTAAGGAGGTTTATCTGAACCGTAAGGCCCGTATTGGTACCAATAAGCTCAATGAGGTGATGCTGCCTATCATTGAGGCCACACCACCCCCCTCTATCAAGGGAAAGTATATCAAGATTAAGTATGTATCGCAAGTGCCCGACACGCAGATTCCTACCTTCGTGTTCTATGCCAACCTGCCTCAATACATCAAAGAGCCGTATCGTCGTTTTCTGGAGAACCAGATTCGTCAGCACTGGACGCTGACCGGTTCACCCATCAACGTGTTTATCCGCCAGAAGTGATGATGAGGAGGATTGTGGTGATGGGGCTGATGGGCTTGATGGGGCTAATGGGCTTCATCAGCTGTGGTGAGGCCTCGCGCGAGGACAAGGCAAAAGAGGCAGCACGGGAATACTATGCTGCCCTGCTCGAAGGCGACTATCAGGCATTCCTTAACGGACGTGCCCACATGGATAGTATCCCCGACAGTTTTCGCGAGCAGTTGCTTACAGCATTCAAACAGTTCATGCGTCAGCAGGAGGAGGCACACCAGGGGGTGGTGAGTTTCGTACCCACGCGTGCGGAGGACGACTCCCTGCTACAGGTGATGCAGGTCTTCATGATGGTCAACTACGGCGACAGCACACGCGAGGAGATTGTGGTGCCGATGGTGGAGTATCAGGGAAAATGGATGATGAAGTAAAGAAAAAAGCAGCAAAAACATCGGCTTTTTGCTGCTTTTTTCCACTATATAAAAGAGGGGCGTTTCAGAAACCATAGGTTAAGGAATCGGGAAATAGGGACTTTGAGGTCCTAAACCATAGGTTTACGATGCGTAAACCTATGAGTTACGACCCCTAAGTCTATGAGATAGGACCTCAAAATCAGTGAGTTTCAAAGGCACAAAAATAGCCTTCACCATATCTGCTTAATAATCAACAATTTGCAGAAAAGGTGAAGGCTAAATAAAAAAGTTATTTCTAACCTAAATTATTCATGGATTTTCTTCTTTGTCTTTTATTTCTTGACCGCCAACGGAGCGGGACCGTCGAGCGTAGGTATGACGGGAATGATACGTCCCTGCTTGTCGAACGTCATACGGTCTATACATACCTCGCGGTGGATGCCTGGCTCGTGATGAACGAAGTTCTTGTTGATGCGGTGATAGACGATGTACCACTCGTCCTTACCAGGAATCTGAAGCACAGAGTTGTGGGCCGTGCCATAAATTTTGTCCTCGGGTTTCTGCTTGATAACCATATAATTGTTCTCGTCGATGGTGATAGGACCGAGGGGCGACTTCGCCGTGCCGTAGCATACGTGATAGTTGGGAGAACCGGTATCGTCAACACTCCACATGAAGTAATAGGTGCCCTTGCGATAGAACACATAAGCACCCTCTCGGAAAGCCCATGTCTGCAGGTTGCCCCCCTTCGGTGTCAGATGTGTGATGGTCTCCTTCTTCACAGAAAGCATATCGGCATTGAGTTCGGCACCAGCCATGAAGCCATTACCCCAGTAGAGATAGCATTTGCCCGTCTTTGGATCCTGGAACACATCCACATCGATAGCCTGTCCGCCACGTGCCTCCTTGGGACGGTCGGCATCGGTGATGATAGGCGCACCACTGTCCACGAAAGGACCGGTGGGACTGTCGCTCACGGCCACACCAATCTCCTTACGGTTGCTCTTGGGGTTATGGGCCGAGAAATAGAAGAAATACTTGTATGCCTTGCCCACCTTCTTCTCGATGATGCAAGGAGCCCAGGCATTACCGGTAGCCCATTTCACCTGATCACCCTTCACGTCGAGCATCTTGCCTTCGTCTTTCCAGTCAATGAGATTAGTGGAAGAGAACACGCTAAAGTCGTGACCGCCCCAGCCAGGAGTGCCGTCGGTGGTGCTATAGATATAGTATTTCTTAGTCTTATTGGAATAGAGCACCTCTGGGTCGGCATGGAAACCAGAGAGGATAGGCTGCTTATGATTGGGGAAAGCCTTCAAGAGGCGCTCCTTCTCAGCACGGGTAATAGGGATGATAGTGCCGTGACGAGGGGTGAACTTACCTCGCATCTCAGTGTTCTGCACAAACTGGAACGTCTTCAGGTCTTCCGACTTACAGAACTGATAGTGACCATTGCCGTAGCAGTCGTACATGATAATCCATGACTTACCGTCGATAGCCTTACACACGCCAACACCCTCGACAGACTCCTTTGTCTGCTCCACATTACCACCAATCATCTGCCACTTATCGGTGAGTTCCTTGGCCACAGCCTGGTAGATACCCCTACCCGCCTCCTGCTTATAGAAGAGGTGGTACATCTGGTCGGCCTCATTATAGACAATGTCGCCATCGATAGTAGCACAACCGGCATCAAAGAGCCATTTTGGCTCGCCTTCCAAATCAGTGAAATCGTCGTTGACATACTGATAGTATATCTTGTCGTAAGCACCACGGTCGCTTGAGGCCAGGGAATAGAACACCATATACTTACCCGCCTTGCGGTCGTAGATAGTCTCGGGTGCCCACACACGGTTCACGTTCTTCCAGGTCTTGGTATAGCGAGTGGGGAAATTGATGGCAGTATGCTGCCAATTGATCAAATCGGTGCTCTTCAGCAGCACCATACCACGGTTGCTGCTCCAACCCAGGCTTGACTTCATATCGGTGGCCACCATATAGAAGGTCTTGCCATCCTCACAGCGCAAGATATGCGGGTCGCGCACACACTGTGTCAGGGCGATGGTGTCACTGGAAATAACGGGCATGCCGTCATTAATCGGTGTGTAGTTATAGCCATCCTCACTCAGGGCATAGCATATCTGCTCGTCCTTGGGGTCATTACTATTAAAATAAGTAAAGAGGTAAGCCACCATCTCGTTGGGATCCGTAGGCTGTGGGGCCACTTGTTTCTTTTTAGCGAAGGTAGCACTGGCGCTAACGGCTATCAGCACAGCAGTTAGCAAGGTCTTAGTCATCATCTTCATTTTATTGTATTAATTAGTTATGTTGTTTACTGAACACTATTATTTGGTACAAAGGTACAACATTTATTTGAATCCGTGGCTAATAATTTTGGAAAAAAACATTAAAACATAAAGAATCGCAAGCGATTCAGGAGGTTGGGGTCGCTACGCTCAAAATTGTAAAAAAATTAATTTGGAAAATTATAGGGACCTAAAGGTCCTGAAATGGATGGAGTGTCCTTCGGATAGCGCTCGGCGACGAAGGAGACGCTTGCTACCAAAGGGACGCAAGAAATCGAACAAATCTTTCCAAATCAAACAAAAAATATATTTGAACTTTAATTGCCATTAATTTAACCATTAATTGTCATTAATTGCTTCGCTGTATCTTTCAACTACTCCAATTGCCTAGCGTAATATAAATAATTAATGAAAAATTCTTTTAGTCGGCTAAGGCCTTTGTAAAAGCGGCAGAGCCGAGCGAATGTTCCAATTACATGATAATTATATGTTCAAGAAAAAAAGATTTGATAGATTTTGAATAGATTTGTTAGATTTCTGCGCGTCAGCGCACTCCCTTAATTTCGGGACCTTTAGGTCCTTATAATTTTTATTATAGATTTTCTTTAAATTTTGAGCCGAAGGCGACCACCCAATACAATACTTGGCTTGTCCAAGGATTATATGTTTTTGTCTTCAGACAAATAACTGCTGGTGACAAAAAAAAAGTCCGCTGCAACTCTCTCGAGCAACAGCGGAACAAGCCTATGTTTAACTAAAAATCCTTTTTCTAAAAAGAAATTTTCAGTCCACAAGGACTAAAAATTTGAAAGTTTAAATGGGAGCTTCACAGCGACCACCTGTTATCCTACAGTTGAAAACTTTCTTTTTTACCAATAACTAAAAACCTAAAACTATAAATATTACTACTAACCTAAAACAATCTATTAACCTTTTGACGATGCAAAGGTACGACGATTTTCCGAACTACGCAATACTTTTTGCAGAATAAGTGTATAAAAACCCATTGTTCTTGACCTAAATCAACGCTTTGTGTGCGCAAACATAGCAAAATTCCCTTTTTTCTTTTGCATTTCACTCGTTTATTCGTACCTTTAACATCGTTGAAGGTACTTTCACTCGGAAATGAAAAGAAAAATAGACTTTTCTTTTGCATTTCACTCGTTTATTCGTACCTTTGTCCGTGCAATGAAAGTATTGATAGTAAATACAAGCGAACAGACGGGTGGCGCAGCCGTTGCAGCCAACCGTCTGATGGATGCGCTGAACAACCATGGCGTAAAGGCCAAGATGCTGGTACGCGACAAGCAAACAGGTGATATCTGCGTGGCAGGCCTGGAAGGAACAATTGGCAAGAAATGGCATTTCCTGTGGGAACGACTGGTGATTTTCCTTCACCTACACTTCAAGCGCGACCACCTCTTTGAACTGGATATCGCTAATAGTGGTACGGACATCACGAAACTACGTGAGTTTAAGGAAGCCGACATCATTCACCTGCATTGGATCAATCAGGGCATGTTGTCGCTGAAGGGCATCCGCAGGATTCTGCGTTCGGGCAAACCCGTGGTATGGACCATGCACGACATCTGGCCCGCAACGGGTATCTGTCATCTAACATTAGGCTGCACCGCTTTCCGCCAGTCATGCTGTCATTGCAAATATCTGCCTGGCAGCGGTTCTGACAACGACCTCGCGGCAAAGGTATGGCGCCGCAAGCGTCAGATGCTCAGTGAGGGGAATATCTCCTTTGTTGCCTGCAGCAAATGGTTGGAACAGGAAGCCAAAAGTAGTGGTCTGCTGCAAGGGCAGACCATCACCAGTATTCCCAACCCCATAGAAACCCGTATATTCTGTCCTGGCGACAAGGCAAAAGCCCGCATGGATGAACAGTTGCCTGCCGACAAGCGACTGATTCTCTTTGTATGTCAGCGCGTGACGAATCCTAATAAAGGGATGTCGTACCTGATAGAAGCCTGCAGGCAGTTGGCCGCGCAGCATCCGGAGATGAAGGAACAGACGGGGGTAGTGATCCTGGGCGGCCATGCCGAGGAGGTAGCCGACCAGTTGCCCTTCGCTGCCTACCCCTTAGGCTACGTGTCGGACCCGCAGCGCATGGCGACAATCTATAGGGCTGCCGACGTATTCGTATTGCCGTCGCTCAGCGAGAACCTGCCCAACACGATTATGGAGGCGATGGCCTGCGGCGTGCCCTGCATCGGTTTCCGTGTAGGCGGCATCCCCGAGGAGATTGACCATCAGAAGAATGGTTATGTAGCCGAGTATAAGTCGGCTACCGACTTAGCCCGTGGCATCAACTGGATACTGCATCAGGCCGACTATCAGGCACTGTCTGATGCCGCCATCGCCAAGGTGCGCCACCACTACACAGGGCAGCAGGTGGCCATGCAATATACCGAGGTCTATCAGCAGGCTTTGGCACAAAAACACTTCATGTTATGATTCGATTTACAGTCATCACGATAACCTATAACGCAGAACAGGTGTTGGAACGTACGCTGCAGAGTGTGCTGCACCAGACCTACGAAGGCGTGGAACACTTGATTATCGACGGTGCCTCAAAGGATGGCACGCTGGCTATGGCTGAAGCCTACAAACAACAGTCGGATGCCTCGGACAGCGGACATAAGGTGATTATCAAGTCGGAGCCCGACCACGGTATCTATGACGCCATGAACAAAGGACTGACACAGGCCTATGGCGACTACGTGGTCTATCTGAATGCCGGCGATTTCTTTCCACAGAATGATACACTGGAACAGATAGTGCACCGCTGCAAACTGACGGAGTATCCCTCGGAAGCACTGCCGGGTGTGCTCTATGGCAATACGGACATCGTGGATAACGAGGGACGATTCCTGCATCCCCGCCGTCTGCAACCGCCGGCAAAACTGACATGGCGCTCATTCCGTCAGGGCATGCTGGTATGTCATCAGGCATTCTATGCCCGACTGGATATCGCGAAGAACCTGACGTACGACACGCGTTACCGTTTTTCGGCCGATGTGGACTGGTGTATCCGCGTGATGCGCGAGTCGGAACGCATGGGCTTACCTCTATATAATATAAATATGGTGGTGGCCAACTATACCGAGGAGGGAGCAACAACCAAGAATCACCGTGCCTCGCTGAAGGAACGCTTCGACGTGATGCGACGCCATTACGGATTGCTGACGACGGTGGCGATGCATATCTGGTTCTTATTTAGGAGTTAAGGAGTTAAAGGAGTTAAAGGAGTTCTTTTAGTCGGTCTGCGACCTTTGTAAAAGCGTCGCAAGCGCCGAGCGAAGACGATAGATAATATATATATATGAGACTACAGTTTAACCTGGAATACCGCACGGGATTCGGTGAGCATGTTGCACTGAATTTTCTGGAAGATAACGGACAAGTGGACAGGCATGCCATGCAAAGCCTCGACGGACTGCACTGGCAGATAGAGATGAACTGCCTGAAAGATAGTGGTACCTATATGGACTACTATTATAGTGTGATGCGCGGCGAGAAAGAGATGCGCCATGAGTGGCTGACAGAGCCGCACCGACTGGAACTAGCTGCTGTGAAGGGGGCATACTATACCGTGAACGACCACTGGCTGGACATGCCAGAGGACAGTTATATGTATTCTTCGGCCTTCACGGACTGTGTGATGGCACGCAAACGCCAGTTGAGCACGAAGACAGAATACGACCACACCATCCGTCTGAAAGTACGTGCGCCACAGTTGCGCAACGGCGAGCGTCTGGCCCTGGTGGGCTCTGCGGATTACCTGGGTTGCTGGAACTGCGCCAAGGCCATGCCCATGGCCGAACATGAATGTCATGAGTGGGTGGCTAGTCTGGATGCCGACCGACTGCCGCAACGCACGGAATATAAGTTCGTGATACTGCCACTGGACCGCAAGCAGGCACTGACCGTGATCTGGGAGAACTGTGAGAACCGTATCCTAGAGAAGCCGGAACTGGTACAGGGACAGGTGATGGTGTATGAACTGCCGCAGGCCTGGTTCTCTATCCCGATGTGGAAGGGTGCCGGCACCGTGATTCCCGTCTTCTCCCTGCGCAGTGAGGGCAGCTTCGGCGTGGGCGACTTCGGTGACTTGAAGATGATGGTGGACTGGTGTGCCAAGACGCATCAGAGCATCCTGCAGATTCTGCCTATCAACGATACCGTGATGTCGCGCACCTGGCAGGACTCCTATCCCTATAATGCCATCAGTATCTATGCCCTGCATCCGCAGTATATGGACCTGCGACAGTTGCCCAAGATAAAAGACGAGGCACTCAACAGGAAATATGAGGAGATACGACAGGAGCTCAACGCCCTGCCTCAGATAGACTATGAGCGCATGAGCGAGGCAAAGATGGCCTATCTGCAGATTATCTTCGAACAGGAGCGTGCGGGACTGAAGCGCCGCGCCAGTTATAAGCAGTTCTTCGAGGCCAACCGTGAGTGGCTGGAGCCCTATGCCCGCTTCTGCTACTACAGGGATAAATTTGGCACGGCGGTCTTCTCCACCTGGCCCGAGAAACTGCCAAAGCCCGAGCAAAAAGTGCTCGACTTCTGGTATTTCGTGCAGTATCATCTGGACAAACAGATGCACGACGTGCATGTCCACGCCCGTAAACAACGCGTAATTCTGAAGGGCGACATCCCCATCGGTATCAGTCGCGACGGTGTGGAGGCATGGGTAGAACCGCGCTATTTCAACCTCAACGGACAGGCGGGTGCCCCACCCGATGCTTTCTGTGAGGACGGACAGAACTGGGGATTCCCCACCTACAACTGGGAGGAGATGTTCAAGGACGGCTGTTCATGGTGGGTACGCCGCTTCCGCAAGATGGCTGAGTATTTCGATGCCTACCGTATAGACCATGTTCTGGGCTTCTTCCGCATCTGGGAGATTCCCGTGCCCGAGAAGAGCGGCCTCTACGGACAGTTCCAGCCGGCACTGCCAATGTCACGTGAAGAGGTGGAAGCCTATGGCTTGCCCTTTGTGGAAGATCTATTTCTGGAGGATCATTATCGCAAGAATATGTGGCACCCACGTATCAACGCCACCAAACTGGAGGCATTCAAGCAACTCTCCGAAGGTGAGCAATGGCATTTCTGTCGGTTATATGACGACTATTTCTATCGTCGCAACAACCAGTTCTGGTATAACGAGGCCATGAAGAAACTGCCCCGATTGACGGAGGCCACCCGTATGCTGGTATGTGCAGAGGACCTGGGAATGGTGCCCGAATGCGTGGCATGGGTGATGAACGACCTGCGTATCCTTTCGCTCGAGATTCAGACCATGCCCAAGGAGTATGGTGTGCGCTTCGGTCATCTGCAGCGCAACCCCTACCGTTCGGTATGTACCTTCTCTACGCACGACATGCCCACGCTGCGCCAATGGTGGGACGAGGATGAGGAGCGTGCCCAGGAATACTACGAGACCGTGCTCCACATGGATGGTGAGGCACCGCATCCCCTGCCCGGCAAACTGGCAAAGGAAGTTCTATCACGCCATCTGCTATCGCCCTCAATGCTCTGTCTGATGTCGTTTCAGGACTGGATTGCTATTGATGAGAAGCTGCGTCTGCCCGACCAGAATGCCGAGCGTATCAATATCCCTGCCAATCCGCGTCACTACTGGCGCTACCGCATGCACCTGAACATTGAACAACTGCTCAATGCCGATGACTTTAATCACGAGGTGATGCTGCTTATTCAGCAAGGGAACCGTTCGACCACTTCAGCAGCCGCTTGTATTCCTTCTTGGTTAGACGCATAAACGAACCGTGCTGTGGAGCGGTGACGCCCTCGATATCCACAGGGTCGTGGAAATTGCGCAGGTTCTCGTCGGCCTTACAGATGCGATAGTGCTTAGGACGGTCGCTATACTGGATATAGGCCACGCGCCATGTCTTATCACCAATCAGCTGGAAGGCACTGGAGCCCTCGCATTTCTTCTTACCCTCAAAAGATACATAATCGTCCTCAATGGGCTCGCCCCAGCCGTAGGTCAGGTGGTCGCTGGTAGCAGTATAGATGCCAGGCTTGCCGCCTTCTTTCTTAATCAGCATGTGATATTTGCCATCACTGAGCAGATTGATATCGGCATCGATGGTAGCATAGCCCCAGTCGAACAGCAGTTTGGGCTGGGTTAACTTTGTAAAACTCTTGTCGGCATACGAGTAGTACATACGGTCGTATTTCTCCTCGGCACGGTTCCACATGGAGTAATAAATCATATAGCCGCCCTTGTCGCCATTCTCCCATACGTAGTCGGGGTCCCAGAAAATCTGTGGTGCCCACACACGGTTGATGGTGCTCCAGTCCTTATACACGCTCTCGGCCTCGGGATTAGAGAAGATGGTCACACCCTGGCGATAGTCGAAGCTCACGCTCTCCCAGTGGATCAGGTCCTTACTGGTGAGCAGGTCGATGCCGTAGTTGTCCCAGTCGTTCTGTTTCTTCAGTGCCTTGGTCATGGCATTGTTCATGTCGGTGGTGACCATGACGTAACCCTTTCCGTTCCATGAGCGGCAGATATAGGCATCTCGCTGGCCGCCCTCGATACGGGCATGCTCCTTGGGGTCCATCACGGGATTGCCTCCCTTGATATCCTGATAGTGATAGCCGTCGCGACTCACGGCAAAGGCCGTCCATTGACCCTTGTCGCTCATGTGACAATACAAATAACCATAATTGCCCTTTTGCGGATTCTGAGCCATTATGCCGAGCACTGCTGTCGTCAGCGCTACCAGTGTGATATAAAGTCTTTTCATCATCATGATATTTTTTGATGCTGCAAAAATACAAATATTCCCCGGATTATCCAAACAATACCACAAAAAAAGCCCCCCGTTGTAAACTCGACAACAGGGGGCGGATCGTGTTAAGGCTTGATATTATTACTTAATAACGACCTTCTTACCATTGATGATGAATAGACCCTTCAGAGCCTTGCTCACCTTCTGACCGTTCAGATTATAGATAACACCATCATTGATGCTACTCTTCACGGTATTAATACTTGTCAGTGTCTGTTCATCCTGCTCAGCATCGATGAAATAGATGTGACAACCATTTGTATTCTTTACGACGATGTCGAAAGCGTTGCCTTCGGGAACAACCCAAGTCTGCTCGGTGTAAGTCTTTGGAGCTGCGACAGCATTGCCAGCGGCATCCTTCAACTCTGTCTCACCTGCGAACAGCTGTACGCCACGAGCTTCAGTCAACTTGTGTGACTCAACACCCATCTTGATGGTGGTACCACCCTTGACAGCAGGGATAGTGAAGCACTCAAAGTTCTTACCACCCAGCCAGAGGTATGCAGGACCGGCGTAAGTTCCAAGACTTGTTGTAGGATAGTTCACAGCGATAGCCAGTGAACGGTTGCCTGCGAAGGTAGCACCAAACTGCAGGCCCTTCAACTCCTCGATAACTTCACCATTAGCGGTCAACTCGCCACCCTCGGCAATAACTGCCCAGAAGCAGTTGTCCTTAGTAGCCGCAGGAGCATCGTTACCAGCTTCGGCATCAGCTTTCTTCTCAACATCGCTCCAACCGGCAACCTTACTAGCAGCTGCATCGGCCTTCAGGTTGGCAACAGTAGCCTCGCTCCACTTTGTGAAGTTCCAAGTATGAACGGGTTCAACATGCTTGTAGATACCCTCAACCTTGGCAACAAGGGGAGCCTGGAAGCCACCGAAGAAGGTCATCATGCAGATTTGTGGCAGAATGCCATCTGCAGAAACACCGCACTTGGGATCATCGGCAAACACATACTTGAACTCGGTAGCACCGGCAGGAACATCAACCAGATCCTGGTTAGACCAGAATGCGAGATGCCATCCTGCAGCAACAGGCTCAGCAAACTTAATAACTACATAGTCGCAACCCTTTACATCGATATTCATCATCTTGATAGCAATGTTCAGATCGCCATTTACAGTATAGGTGTTATAGCCCTCACCCTCTACCAGTTCAGCACGTGTGAAGTCGTCGAGATCCTTACCCTGACTCTGGGCAATCTCTACGAGGCCATCGGCCAAGTTTGCCTTGTTGAACACAGATACAGCCTGTGCCAGTGCTTCCTTGGCAACGTCAACATCATCGATAGTTGTGGCATTAAGAGCAGCCTCAGCTTGACGGATTGCGGCAGCCAGTGCGTCGGCACCTTCCATACCCTCTGTCTCGATAGCCTTCACCTTCTCAATAGCAGTGCTCAACTCGTACTTAGCAACACTCAGCTTGTTGATAACCACCTTAATCTCGATATCTGACATCGGAGCAGACTTACCATCTGTATCAGCAACACGGAGGTCGCTCAACTTGATAGCGGCGCCGGCAGCCAGAGAGGCATCAGCCTTTACCTTGAAAGAGAAGAGGACACCATCCGTACCAGTAATCACAGTGTTTCTATTAGAACTCAGTACGAAGTTGGTATAGCCATCAAACTCCTTCACCTTGAAGCTCAGAGGAGACTGGGCACGGTCAGAACGGATGAACTTACCCTCTTCGCCTGCGATAATCTCCAAGCCGGCAGGAACAGTAACAGTACCTGAAACAGCAGCAACATTATCAACGCCCTCATTGCTCAGGGTGACATCAATCTGATACTCCTTGTTTAATTCTGCCTCCAGCATAGCGGGAGCCTCCATCTTACAAGAACCCAGACTAAGCATCGTCACTGTGCTTGTGGATGCAGTAACATTGTTGAGCAGATTGGCATTCTCGTCAGAAACAACGATCTCAGTCAGTTTAATCTGATGATCACCGTCCTTCAGCGTGGCGTCGGGTCTTACATTGAAAGTAATCACAGCACCACTGCCAACAGCCACATTCACGTCTGTTCCCACAATAACCAGCTTACCAGTAGCGGTAGAAGCATCAACATATGCATCACCACTCTTAATACGGTCTGTCTTTTTTGCTGAGTTAGGAACATATTCCAGACCTTCAGGGAGGTCTATAGTCACTTGCAGCTGTGTGGCAACTGCATTATTGTCAAGTATCAGTGAAACAGCCTTGCCTTCAGCACTTGTTATATCAGCTCTTGATACAGAAAAGTCCTCCAAATAGAGTTTCACTTGAGCGGATGAAATCACTGTCTGTGCCAAGAAGAGCAACATCAGCAGCATGCCTTTAGTCATCCGTTTTCTAATTGTCGTTATATTAATCATATTCATGAATT
This sequence comes from Prevotella communis, assembly GCF_022024115.1. Classification (NCBI taxonomy): domain Bacteria; kingdom Pseudomonadati; phylum Bacteroidota; class Bacteroidia; order Bacteroidales; family Prevotellaceae; genus Prevotella; species Prevotella communis. The sequence continues at coordinate 585,861 of NZ_CP091792.1, read as the reverse complement.
TTATTGATTAATGTATTAGAAATGAGGGTGGCAGCGATGCCGAGTGCAGCGAAGCTGCCACCCAACAATTACATTTTTAGAGAAGTGCGTGCTTACTTCACCACCTTACCGGTAGTACCATCAGCACGACGGATGATATTAATACCCTTCTTCAGACCGTTCTTCACACGTCCGCCGAGGTCGTAAACCTTCTGCTTCAGTGATTCAAAGGTGCTAACAGTATCGATACCAGTAGCATCATTGCCAATAGCGAAGCTACGAGTTACGGCATTAGCGTCAGAGAAGAGGATGTTCAGCAGTTCTGGTGTGCCTGTGCCCTCAACCTCGAGGTAGAGCACTGCGCCCTCATTGCCACTGAAGGTCTCACCCTTCACAGAAGAAGCTACCATGCGGATGCTGCCATCCAACTGTGTACGGCTGTAGAGCTTGTGGCTCTCGCCAGCACGGTCGCTCAACTGAGCACCTACCAACTTCATACCCTCTGGCAGTACCAGATCCATCTGGAATGCGGTGTAGTCGGTAACGTTGGCCAGGTTGACAGCGATGCGGTTTGTTCCCTGTGTCATTGTCAGGCTCTCGCCCTCCATCTTCTCGGCACGAGCGGCAGCATAGCCATTCCAGTCGTGTGTCAGGATGTAGTTGACAATGGCGGTCAGGTCACCAACCTCAATCACCTCATTCTGGTTGATATCGACATTCTGGAACAAGTCGCTATCACCGGCAGGCTGAGCAGTAGGATCGAGAATCATGTTGAGTACCTTCTGGTAGTCGAGCACGTTCACAGCCTTATCCTCATTAGCATCACCAAGCAGGCTGAGGTTATCTATTGCATCTGCAAGGTCAGTAATCTCCTTAGCAATAGCAGCTACAGTCTTCATCTGTTCTGCAAAGTCGGCATCACTGGTGCAATCCTTATAGAAGAATTTTCCATCTTCATATTTGACGTAATAGTAACCAAGTCCAGAAACATTGAGGAAGTATTGTGCTTCAACGTCGAATGAACCAACATACGTTTGCATAGAAGTGTAATATTCCTTCCACAGAGCCGTAATATGTTTGACGATATTAACCTTCTCAGCAATCACTCTTGCCCAAAGTGCATTAGAGTATGTATTTGCCTTGTACTTAACATTGATAACATTTGTGAGATCATCAGACAGTGCCTGTCTCTGCGCATCAAGTTCTGAGTAGGCACTATTATTAAGATAGTTCTGAATCAGAGACTCAATGTTGGCCTTATTAGCCACTGCAGAATTTTCTGTCAAAGACTTTGTCTTATTAGCATCTTCAATGGCTTTTGCAGCATCATTCAAATACTTCTGAGCGCCACCGGTTAGTTCGGGTTCTTCAGCATCGTTATACTCCTCAATACTATAAAGATAGGCATCACCAACATACTCGTATGTACCAACCTTAGCCTTAGCATCATTGATTGCCTTCTGGAGATCGTCAATTTCCTTAGACAGCTTTTCATAAGCCGTAGCGTTAGTAGTAAACTGATCCTGGTAACCCTTAATAGCATTGGCAACAGGAGTCAGAGCTGTCTTGATAGCATCGAGCTTAGCCTGATACTGATCCTTGTAGAACGAGATGTTATCCTCGCCCTGGATAGCAGCCTTGACATCAGCAATCTGTGCCTGGATCTCAGCGATAGCGTCAGAAATCTTCTTGTCGCCAACCTTCTGATCACCTACCCATGCATCGTTGCCTTCGAGTGAAGCAGTAGTCTCCAGAGTTCCAATCTGAGTATTGAAGTCAGCAAGTACGTCGGCATTAGCTGTGCTTGCATTAGCAGCGAGCAACTCAGTCTCCTTGTCGGCGATATCGTTCTGCAGCTTAACCAACTTAGCGGTAGCAGCCAAGATCTCGTCATACTGGATGTCATCTGCAGGCTTGTCGAGGTCCTCGATAGCGATAGCAGCAACAGCAGCCTCCAGATCGTCGATATCCTTCTTATAAGCAGTTGCTGTCTCGCCCAGACCATTAGCAGCCACATAAGCATTGTACTGGTTCTTCAGCTCGGTGATGTCGGCAGAAAGGCCTGTCTTCTCAGTACCAAAGGCAGTAGTCAGATATTCCTCGACATCGTTAGCATGACTTTCAATATAACCCAGTAATGTAGCTTTCTTTGCAACAGCAGTACCTGCCTCCTTATACTGTTTGGCAGCATCCTTACCCTGCTTTACCAAGCCTTCGAGTGTAGCGGACGAAGTGGCATACTTATAAGGAGCAATTGCAGCCTTAGCCTCAGTCAACTTATCCTCCAGAGGTTTAATTGCAGCCAGAATCTCTTCGTAAGCCTTGGCATTATCCTTATCGGCAGCAATAGCATTGTCAACTGCTTTCTGAGCATTGTCTGCAATTGTCAGGAATTCATCGAGGATACCAGCGGCTTCGTCACGATTTGCGAAATTCTTCTTCAAAGACTTTGCGTAAGCCACGTCGGTCTTCGTCTTATCATCCTTGTCGTCGTATGCCTTCTCAAGATTATCCAACTGAGTAGCCTTAACGTTGTTCACGTCGTCAGCAATAGTCTTCTTTTCGATGTCAGCCTTAATCTCTGCATACTTATCGTCAGCAGCCTTAATGCGCTTGTCGATATCCTTAGCAGCAGCAGCGTCCTTGTCGTCAGCCAGCATGTTGTCGATATCAGCCAAACCATCGATAGCAGCCTCAACGTCTGCGAGACTCCATTCATTCAGAGCTTTCTCACCAGCGGCAATCAAGTCCTCAACATCCTTGAAGGCATCCTTCTGGGCATCGGCATCGTATGCTTTGATAGCATTCTTAGCGGCAGACAGCTTGTCATTGAATGTATCCTTCTTGGGAGTCCATACATTGTCCTTAATAGCAGTCTTAACGGCATCCTTGAAGGTATTGAGAGCGGTTGTGATATTCTGCTGAATAGTGGTAGCCTGAGTGTTATAGTCGTCCACACTGAATACCTCAGGACTAACAGTAGCAACATAAGCAGCATTCTCTTTCTGTGTCAGAGTTGCAATGTCTGTCGGACAGCTATAGAGTGCTGCATCGAGATCAGCGGCAGCAGCATCTACAGCATCCTTGATGGCTGCATTGGTTGAGCTGTACTTAGCACGCTCCTCAACGGCTGTCTGATAAGCCTTTGTTGCCAGGTCAATAGTACCATCTACATGTTTACCATCCTTCTCGTAACCCATGAAGCTCTCGTGAGCAGCCTTATTGTCAGCAGTAACGAACTCGCTGTAAGATGCGTTCTGACGAGCCTTCACATCTTCGATACTTGCCTGGATAGCAGCGAAGTCCTTAGTACCGGCAACAGACTTACCTTCCTTATAGTTAGCCTCTACAGCCTCCTTATATCCAGTCAGTGTTACCTGGATAGAATCGAGTTCATTGAGCCAATCCTGCACCTTAGAACTAAGGTCGGTAGCAGCAATCTCTGTATAAGTATTGTTCCACAGAGTCTGAGTAGCATCGGCAGCTTTCTTCTGCTCGTCGTACTTCTTCTTATTGGCAATAGCATCGCTCTTAACAGCCTTCACCTTGGCGATAAGGTTAGTAATCTCTGTTACGAAGGCATCCTTAGTGCTTACAGACTTACGATCAGTCAGGTCTTTCTTCATGTTAGTGAGGATAGTAGCCTTCTTAGTAGCGTAGTCTTGCTGTAAACCTAAGTAGTAATCCTTGGCAGCTTCACCGCAAACTGCTGCAATCTCTGCTTCAGACAATGCAACGAGGTTATTTCCATCCGTCTTCGTGAAGATGGTGTCAGGCTGCAACTTAGCCATATTGTTGTCCACCAGAGCCTTGTAAGCCTCCCAGTTATCGCTCTCAGCCTTAGCTTCAGCCTTCAAGTTATTGATAGCCTGAGTGATTGTGGCGATAGAATAAACGGTGGTAACATCCTTATTATTTACCTTCTTGGTGACAGAGATGCTATTGTCCTTCCATGCACTACCCAGTGTTTCTGCAGCAGCAGAATCAGCGATTGCCGTGCTCATAGCTTCGATGTCGGCATCGATAGCGGCCTTCTTAGCAGTATAAGACTTGTCGGCAGCAAGTCCAGTCTCAAATACCTTGAAGTCTCCCTTCTTAGCTGTTGCATCATCGCTCACTGCAGTTTCGTTCGTTACATTCTTCAAGCTCTTCAGAGCAGCAAGTTCTGCAGCCTGCAAATCAGTAACAGCCTTTAATGCGGAAGTCTTAAGATTGCCATTAGCTTCCACCTTAGCCTTAATGGCAGGAGCAGCTTCCTCAAGAGCAGTCAGCTGAGCAGACAACTTAGTGTACTTAACGTTTAAGCCAGGAGCCTTCTCATCAGTATTGTTATAGACAAGGGTCTGGTCATTCTCGTGATACTTTAGAGACTTAATCTGGATAGTGTGCCAGTTGGTACCAGGCTTAGCCTTAGCCATACCCAGATTCAATGTTCCATCAGTTACTAAAACATTAGAAATAGTATATTCTCCGTCGGTGCCACCATCTTTCTTTGCAGTAATGAAAAGCTTTATATCGTTAGCATAAATGTAAGCAACGTCAGTAGCATCGCCACTTAGACCATCAAAACCACGATTCGGGGTAAAGTTGGCATTTGCACGAAGTGTCACATCGTAAATACCATTATCCAGACCCGTGACTTTTTGGCTCATAATATTACCAGTATTTTCCGTTGTCGACTCGTACTTTTCAACAATAGTCTGATCTCCAAATGGAGGAACAGAACCACCCCAAGCAGCAGCTTCTTTACTAACCTTATCTGTCTTGTCAACATTGGTTACTGCTGTCGGATCAAAACCATCATTGCTACCCTGCAGCGCGGTGAGAGCCTTCTCCAGATCACCAACCTCTGTTGCGACAGCACCGCTGGCCTTACCAGTGTTACCCAGCGTCGATTCATCAGTACCGATCTTATAGGTTGTCTTGAAGTCATCGATTTTCTTCCACAAACCAGTCTTTGGAGTGGCTTCTTTATTACCAATGCTTGTAGCGAGATCGGCTTTTGCCTTACCATTGGCAGCAACCCTATCCTCAACATTCTTTGCAAAGGTCTCAAGAGCTGTCTGCTGCTTGTTAAGGTCTGCCACCTTCTTAGCCAAGCCCTGAAGTACAGAAGCTGTATTAGCCTTCAGAGACTTAATCTTGAGGGTATGCCAGTTGGTACCAGCCTTAGCCTTACCTAAGCCCATAGTTAACACACCATCGCTGACAATGACATTTTCAATAGTATATGAACCATCTAAACCACCATTAACATGAGCAACAACTGGAGTTTGCTTTCCATTAGCAAAAACATAAGCAACATCAGTAGCCCCGTCAACCAAGTCACTTTCAAAGCCACGACCTGGAGTGAAGTTTGCATTAGCGCAAAGTTCAACAGTGTAGATGCCATTCTCGACATTCACTTTCTGTTGCATGATTACTCCAGTCTGAGCTACAGCATTTGCTGTGCCGTATGTTTCTGCAAATGAATTATCACCAGGACATGCCACACCACCCCAAGCACTTGCTGCTGTACTAACCTTTGCGGTATAATCTGTTGTCTCAGAACTTGGATTGATAGCATTCTTTGCATTAGCAACTGCAGCGTAATTAGCTTGAATTTCACCCTCAACGCCTTGGAATGCAGCAACATCAGCACCAAGCTTCGAAGCGTCCTTAGCGGAGAATGCCCCAATCTTATCATTCAGGGCTGTAAGAGAATCTGCCAATGCAGTAGCGTCGAAGCTATTCTGGTCGGCCTGAACGTTAGTCAGCAAAGTTGCAATGTCGGTAGTGATAGCTTCATCAGCATTGATGTCGAGCATAGCTGCCCAGTGCTCTGCACCAACTTTTTCCTGAGCAGTCTTAATAGCCTTCTTAATGTCATTGATACGCTTTTGAATCAGGTCGAGTTTTGTCTTATAGTCATAACCCTCAGCAGTATAGATTGCAAGATCCTTCACCTGGTCGCGAGCAGCGTCGAGATCTGTCTTGTACTTAGCCATAGCTGTCTGCAAAGCATTATACTTAGCAACAGCCTGCTTAGGCATACCATCAACAGCAGGCTCTGTAGTACCAGCATAAGTATCAATCAAATCCTGAATATCTTTGGTTTTCAGTGCTTCATTGAAGGTGCGTGCGGTACCTGTACCGTCTGCCTTATAGGCCTTAGCAGCATCACTTGTGAGTTTTGAAATCTTATTCTGAATGTCATTTACGTATGCTTCATAGTAGTTCTTTGCCTCATACAGACCATCGGTAGATTTCAATGCGTTGACAGCGGTCTTAGCATTATTCAAGTTGGTCTGCAAAGTAGCGATAGCCTCAGTTGTAGCCTTGTTGGCATCAAACTCAGCATTAGCTGTTGCCACCTTACTCTCCAGGGTGCTAAGCTTTGTCTCAGCAGCTTTCTGCTCTGTTGTAATGTCAAGACCTACCTGAGCAGCAGAGTTCCTAGCATTCTCAATCTTGGTGTTGAGTGCGTTAATTGCGTTCTCAGCCTCAGTCTTAGGCCAAGCGGTTGAAATATCATTAGACTTAGGTTTAACATTATCAAGTCGGGTCTGGAAACCTGTCACAATGGCATGCAAATCATCGTAGGCCTTCTGATTATCTACTGCCTTACCCTTCCATTTTGCAACGATATCACTAATCTGCTCCTCTGTAGGAATCTTTCCCTTATTTGTAACTTCGTCAGCAGCAGCGGTCTTACCGGTATAAGAAGCATAGCTGGCCTGAGTTGCCTCAGTGATCTTCTTATTAATGTTTTCATTCAGATCATACTTGGCTGTGTTTTCTTTCTCAGCATTACCAAGCAGATATGCAGCCTCCTTAATAAGAGCCTGCTCCAATTCTGTAACAGCAGCGTTGTACTTACCCTTGATGGTTGTGATAACAGCATTTACACGGGCGTAAGCCTGCTCATTCAGATAAGCAGCCTCAGCAGCAGCAGTCTTAGCATCCAAATCCTCAATCTCTTTCTGGATAGTAGACTTCTCCGCATAAAGTTTGAAGTTCACATAGTCATCATAGCTGGCTTCTGCATTTGTCTTGATATTACCAATCTTCAGGTTAATCCTTTCAAGAGAATCAGCATCCTCTTTCTTAGCAGCATACTTCTTGCCTAATGACTCGAAAGCATCAGAATATGCATAGCCATTAATCTTGGCAGCTAAAGTGGAAGACTGGCCCTTCAGCGCTTCAACAGCACCAGCAAAATCGAATGTCAGATTGATAAAGGGGGCACCAAACGTGAAATCAGCACCAGACTCCTCAGGATCGGTACTTTCAAGAGAAATTGCAACCTCAGTGATGCCTGTCTTTTTGGTCAGATCGATGACAACATTATTTTCATCATTATCACCCAGTTCTACTGCTGATGGACCAGCAGAGATGCGGCACTTTTCTTCGCCATCAACCTTAATCTTAACATCATAAACATTTGTTGTAACTATGCCCTTCAAAGCATACATACCAGGAGCAAGCGCAAATTTGCCAAGATCCAATTTGCCATTAGCAGACTGGAGTACCTGAGCATTAATTTGTGTTGCCTTCACATTAACGTCGGCTGCATTTGCCATAACTGGAATTGCGCCTAAAGCAATTACCGAGTAAACAAATTCTGTTCTCATAAGTTAGTCGTTTTTAAGTTAATAATTTTATAATATATTTAACACGTATCTAAACGCTAGAATTCGATATTAGATGGTACAGTAAAATGGTTAGTAATTCAGTTAAAGTGTCATTAATATACACATAGCATTCACATGCTAACAAGCGCAAAGATACAAGAAAAAAACTTAAGGCATCTAAAAAGTACCGACATCTTTCGTGAAACATACAGAATTTTACGTGAAATTACAGAATTTGGCACATTTTCGCTTAATTTAAGGAAAAAGAACACTCTATAATCCTGAAAGCACGTCTATATTTTCACGTAAAGCAGCCTTTGAAACAGGGAGCGTAACAGCATTGCCAGCATCGTCGAGGAGAACAATGGCTGCCTTTACGGTGCTGATGCGCTGAAGTTTATTGATATTGATAATGTATTTGCGACTGAGGCGCAACATAAACGAGGTATCATCGTCCATCTCTTGCAAGAGGGTCTCGATCTTAGACAGTCCATAAGGCACCATGCAATGATAGCCGCTGGCGTAGTAAACGTGAGCGTAATGATCATCTGCAAGAAAATAGAGTACGTTGTTTAGGTCGATGAAGAATATTTCTTCGTGTCCTTTCAGAACTAACCTTGGTTGAAGAAGAGGTGCCATACCTTATTTATATATATTATACAACATTGGTGGCCACAAAGATACAAACTATTTTCGATTCTGCAAACTATTTAAGTTTTTTTTGCCTATACCATGAGGGTTACTGTTTCTGTACCGTAGGGTAGCTGGCAGTAAGATAGACGAAGAAGAACCGGGTATAGGCGTTATCCTTATACCATGCCGTGAGTTCATTATTCAGTCTTTCTACCAGGTTCACCAACAGGGACTCGTCAAAGGATGCGATATCTGCAGACTGATAGCAGCCAACCATTTTACCATTGTTAGTGCCTACCAACTGAGTGGTAACGGTCTCACCCGTATAATAGGAGGCATAGACCGTACCCGTATTGGTGCCGATAAGTGCACCACCGGTGGTGATGACATCATCTACCACCTTACAACCACCGATAACGCCTTCATTGGAATCGACCAGGGCTCCACCACCTGTGATACTACCAATAGATGTGATATAAAGCTGTTCGACAAGAGCAGCCGGGCCCAGTTTTGCAAACAGAGGGTTACCATTGAGACGGTTGATATAACGGTCGCCACCAAGGAAGGTGCCATTGAAAGCATGGTCGGCATCGCCGATGCTAATCCACTCGACGGCCTTGAGAGTGGCAGTAGAGTCTTCTGCACTCGTCTTGGCCGTACTCGACTGCATGGTGATGTCGGCATCCAGGCGGATAAACTTATCTTTGAAATCCACACCAGCCTTTACTTCCTTGGCAAACGACAGGAGTTGCGAGGCCGACGTGATGCGGTAAGGCGTCAGTCGACTATCACCATTATTACCATAGATATCCATAAGCGCCCCACCTTTTTGATAAAGCCATGTGGCATCGTCAACGGTAGCGTTTGCATCGGTATGGATGGTCACAGTGCTATTGATATCCATGAAGGTGGACTTCTTGCGCAGAGCACCCAGGTCGGGCGTAGCCACGAAGTTCCAGTCACTATACTCGACATCCATGAACATCTGCTCATTCTGGTGGTTCAACGTGATGTTCAACGTGGTGCATACGCCAGAGTTGAAGTGAACCGTATCGCCAAATTCGCCCATATAGGTCTTTCTGACTGATTGAGTGGGATCCATCGCATCAGGATATTCCACCTCGAACGAGAATTTCAACGGCTGCTTGTTGGCATTGATTTCATGGAATGCAGCATTCTGCGGCGTTGTCAGACCATAGAAGGTAAAGGTCTTGCTCTGAGCCTTTCCCTCGCCTTCTGGCTTGGGGCACCAGAGGGTAATATCCTTGGTGGACTGCTGATCGGCATTGAAATCAAGGGCTGTGACATCATCCTTACTGTTGGCACCCCAGGTGTATTTGCAAGGCTGGTTGTGGAGCACAAAATGACTCACCTTGACCAGCGTATCCACGGCACTGGCACTGGCGGCAAAGTCCTTGATATTCACCACCACACGCACATTGCTCAAGGCATGCGTAAAATAAACCGTGGTGGTCAGTCCGCCATTATCGGCCTTGGTGGTGTCGCTGAAAAGAATCAGCGGGTCTTCCAGCTTTATATCATCATTGCTATTGTAAACGATAGCAGATTTACCTGAGCCCAGTTCACCGGCATAAGTATCGCTACCCGTACCATTGGACTGCGTCGCCCACTGATAGCCTTCGGGCAGGTTATAGGCAATGAAGGTGTGATTATTATTGCCATCGGACCAGTATATTTTTTCAGGATCACTGGCAGTACCGTTAGGTGTGCGCTCCCAGTTGGTACCATTATAGAGATAGTGGATATTACTATAGGTGAAAGCCGCCAACGGACTATGGGTACGCTTAATCGTAGTGAACACTATCTTGTCTTCGTTGACGAACTGCGTACGTCCCACGCTGACTTTCAAGGGGGCAACGGTAGCGGCACGAGAGATAGAGACATCCTCGCCGGCGATAGCAACCTGTATGCCTTTCAACTCCACGGCATCGCCAGTAGAGAATACATCCTCATCACTGCTGCAGGCAGCAAGAAGGGCCACCATAGCCAGGAACAGTATCTTATATGATTTCATCATAGCTTCATCGTTACTTTATAGAGTTTACCTGCCTCGAAGGTGGTCTGGGTGAGCTGCATGCTGTAGCGCTTCTCACCATCACGCAACCAGAAGGTGGCTTTGCCTGAAAGCGTGCAGGGAGGCACAATCAACCGGTAGGTCTTGCTGCCTGCGTTATAAGCTGTATAGATGCCGTTTTGCTGGATGTTGCCGATAGGCGTGGTATAAGCCTTGGCCTGATTATCATCGACAACGGCCACACCAATCACGGTGCCGTTCTCGGCCTGGGTACAGCTGTGCTTATTCTTATAGCCATAATTACTAGAGTTCACCTTACTCCTGGCTGCATAGTAGTCGCCCACGATAACCTCTGCCTGGTCGATATCGGGCATGCCCTCGAGGGTAAGCACGGCATTGTCAGTGATACCAAGATTAGTACTGTCATTAATAGTGATGAGCAGCGCCGCCATCACGTGCTTGAAACTCAGGTGCACATTGTATGAACCCGTCTGCTGGATGGTCTGTGCCCACATCAGGTCACAGGCCTTATAATCGGCGGCCTTGGTCTGGTTAGCGTGGAACACATTACTGTATTGCTCTACACGCGTACCATTGCCGGCAATAAAAATCTGCTCTTCGCTCCAGGTCTGCGCCGTATAGACATAAGGCGTCTGCTGGGCTTCATAGCGATCATAGATATTGGGCGATGCCGAAGGACTGTAGTCGCCATTGATATCGTAGCCATCTTTGGCCACGATATTGATCCACTGACTGGTATTCCACTTCAGCAACCAGAAAGCATCGAAACTATTACCATAGGTGGTCTCGCCAAACTCTGTACGCGACGAGAAGGGACAGATAATCTTCAACTTCACCTTGTCACCATTCTCGAAGGCATTGCCAGCGAAGTTGGTACGGGTTATATCCTCGCCCTCGAAGTTATTGATAGTAGTAGAGAACGACAGGATACCCGATGCCTGCTGCGCTTGCGGAGCCTCATCAGCAGTGCAGGCGGCCAGCAGTATGGCTAATCCCAGGATAAATATCTTGTTTATCTTCATAGAGTTGCGTGATTTAGTTGTTTTGCGTCAGCGGATTCCAGTTGCTCTCCACGGTAGGGACACCCGACTGCAGCGTGGGATAGAGATGCGTGTAGCCCACCGTTGACGCCTGATAATGCATCTGACAGGGATACTTGGCACCGACGGTAGAGCTGTTGTACTTCCAAATGGCATAGTTCATAGCCTTCCAGGGAGCCAATCCGTACATCTCGGCCTTCATATTATTTGGCAACGAGTAGTAATCAGCATCGTCACCAATGAGATAGTCGTTCTTGGCTTTCAGAATGTGCGACTTACTGCCACGGACATACTGCTGATAGGGATAACTGTCGGCAACGCTGCCCACGGCATTAGACTTAGGCGACTTCTCTATATCGTAGTAGTTGCACATAAACGAACCCCACGTCACATTATTCTTCGACTGCGGCGCAAAGAAACTGGTGGTTCCGGCATAAGCGCCCAACAGTGCGCCCGTATTCTCAGGAATACCGGCGGCAGCCTGCATACAGCCCAGCATGGTGAGATTATCGGCCTTGCCCACCAACGCGCCACCAGCATTGCCCACATGGATGCATCCAACCACATAACTGGCCCCAGTCAGACTGTTGGCGATGGCGCACTCACTACTGTTGCACAGCAGTGAGATACCTGCGATATAACAGCCCCAGCCCGACTTGCCGCTGGCCACGGCGGTGTTGAGCAGACTGACGTCGTGGGTACTCTCTATACGCAGGTTGGTGATGGCACCGTCTTTCACGTGGTCGAAGAGATACTTCTTCGTCATATTCAGGTTATAGAGCGTATGACCACCACCTTTAAAGTTGCCCCTGAAGGGTTTGGTGTTGTCCTCGCCGATGCTGGGCAGTTCCCAGTCGTAGAGGTCGAGGTCTTCTGTCAGTCTCACCTCATAGCGGTTACCGAAGTCGGTATCATAGAAATCCATGGGACCAGTGACATAGTCCTCGATAACATGTGCCTTCTGGGTGGAGACGGTGGGATAGAAATGGGGATAGAACACATAACCCATTGCCTCTGCCTCTTCCATCGTGATTTGTCTGGGGTTACCGTTCTCGTCGGTCTCGCCCTCCAGAATCCACCAATAGGTCTCGAAGCCATCCGTATCTTTGATGGTGTCGTTCTTCTCGTCAAGACGTACCTTGCCACGCTTCAGTCCACTCATTCTCTTGGCGGCAGTGCCGTTGACAAGATGGATAAACGTGCGGAACTCCCTTTGGTTCTTAATACTGAACGAGGGCAGAAAGTCGCCACCCTTAAGAGCGGTCTTTGCAGCTTTGCGATAAGCATTGGTCCACCAGGTGAAGTCGAGGTCGTTCTGTGTCTTTGCCTCGCTCTGCCCAGTCAGTGTCCCAAGGTCCTGCTCCGTCCAGGAGAAATTGTCGACTGGCGTGATGGTCAGTTTGTCGTAGTGATAGCCAACGTTGAACAGATAGCTATAGCCGGCCTTCAGCGTCAGGCCATTGGGAAATGCGGCCTTATCACCATTCTTGATATCACTCAGGGCGAAGATGTGATAGTTGCTCTCGCTGCCCGTAGAGCCATCGGTGTTGTGTCTGTCGCCATTGTTCACGTCGTAGAGCCACACCTTGAAGCGGGTGCAGGCAGGCAGCACCAACTCGTGACCCTTCCCCTCACGACTCATATCAAAGGGGATAGACATCATATAGAGGCGGCCGTCGTTATGATTGAACACTGGGCGTTGTACGTCCTTACGGATGGAGACAGAATCCAGGGCGCCAATCCGCACGATACCGGTAGTATCTTTCTCGAAGTCCTTGAAGCTGGTGGTCCCGTCATAGCGTGCCTTGGTCATGGCCGTCAGAAGGAAGGTCTTGTCATCAACACCAGCAGGCATACACATCTTGTTATAGACAGCCAGCACAGAATCGAGTTCCTTCTGGGCCTGCCCCTCGCTTTTGTTGCTCTCTGCCTCATCATGCGCTTTGGTGTCGGCATTGTCCTGGCGACGATAGTCCTCCAGGTCAGTACAGATGGTGGCACTGCCAAACTCATTGCCAGCCTTGCAGGTCAAGCCTATACGGCAGGTGATATGGCGCATGGTGAGGGGGATGCTCTTGGTAGGACCAGACACGGTGACCCAGTCGGACACGGTATAGTCGGGATAGTAACTGCCCTTGCTATCGGCATTCAGCACACCAGCCAGGTTACTGCGTCCCCAGGCACGGAAACGCACGACACGACCATTCTCCCATGTCAGCGAGTCGCCAGAGTCCTGATTGGACAAGTTTCCTTTTGAATCCGACTTCAACTTGCCGGCCATAGGTACCCAGTCGTCGTTGAGCGACACGGAGGTGCCAGCAGCATAGTCCATCTTCAGATAATAGGTACGGAAGATGGTGGTATCCTCGAACGCGGTGCTTGAACCCTTCTCAGCATACTGACGGAAGATACGCATCTGGTCGCCCTCATTGAAGGAACCGTCATGGTGATAGGTGGTACGCGTGACAAAGGGATCGGCCATGGTAGCACTGAAGTTCACGGCACGGCCCATCAGCGACTGTTGCTCGTCGTTGAACAACACATCGTCGTCGGCTGTGCAGGCCGTCATTGCCAGGGCCAGAAACAGATATATGATATGTTTGAGTTTCATCATTCTTAATATGTTGGGATGGCGGGCGTGTAATTGGTAACTGCACCTTTATTATCCGTACAGTTGTTTACATAACCGGTGATGGTGGCTTTCTCCTTAAACAGGTATGCGCCAATGACGTTGGTATTGACAATCTCTGCACGCCAGCCTAAGGTGGGTACCCATACGGCGTTCTTGGAGCCGCCCTCCAGATGGACATTCGCCTCCCATGTGGCGTTCTTGTCGCTCTCCTGGGCAGTGGTGTACTCGCCGTTCAAGCCGTCAAACAGATAAGCGCGCTTGCCTGTGATGGTAATCTTGTGGTCGAGTGCATCAAGATGGCCCGTGAAGGTAAAGTCTTTGGGGAAATGACAGGTATCTGTATTAATGGTGATATCCTTCTGCAGGATAAAATAGTCACCATGATGCGCACCGCCCTGATAGGCCTGCAGGAGCATATGAATCCATCGGGCATCGCTCACATACTGCGCAGAATCGTCTTCTAAGTCAGCATTGTAGAAATGTCCGTCTGTAACTCCTGTTTCCAGTGTGCTGTTGGTATAGGCACGCTGCCAACTGCTGCCTGCTACGGACAGGTTGTTGCCGTTCTGGTTGTTCACGCCGTAATAGTTATCAGGATAGCTGGTTTCCTTCCACAAGCGGGAACCGGCACTGTTATAGTCAATACGCTCGGGACTGACACGCAGATAGACCACCGTCTCGTCGTTGGCGTTGAGGTCGAAAGTAAAGGATTTCTCGTATTCCAGGTCGTTACTCAGCGTGAGCTCGAAATCGATATTGTTCTCACCGCTGGCTGTCTGCACAGCCTCATCGAACATCACATTGGATTTATCCTTATTCACGGTATAAGTGGGACGGACAATGAGATCATAGTAGGGACACATGCCGTAATCCAGACAGGTGTAGTTTTTGGTATCGGCAGCGGCATCCGCATAGTTGTCATCAATGGGGAAGACTAACTTGCCCGTTGCCTTTTCCTTATACAACTTCACGCTTTCCTGACCCAGATAATGCGGGATGGCCTTGCGCTCTGTTTTCCACACAGGTTTTTCGTTCTCGACATAATCAAGGGTCTGGACATTACAGAAACGCAGCATGGTGTTCTCCACGTTCTCGTTGTTATCGTTGTTCTCTGTATCAAAACCCTTCAGGGTGGCATTCATGGTCTTGTCTATCAGTACATAGGCCACCACACGCGCCAGGCGATGCTGCAGGGGGATGGTGATACGGCCTACGGTAGCAGCAATCTTCGTTGAAGGGGGTACGGCGGTATAATGACTCAGGGAGTCGTAGATATGGGGCTCGTCTTTGCCCAGGCCTGCGGGAACATAAACGCCCTCGAAGAAATGGGCACCGTTGCCCAGCCACTTAGCGTATTTCCCGTTGGCATCCTTCAGACTATATTTACCATTTTCGTCAAGCTTCAGTTGCGCCTTTTGCTTGGCGTCAGTATCCTGATAGTAGTTGATGGTCATTCCTTTCTGCAAGCCAGCCTTCAGCCAGTCGACGGTCTCGGCAGCCACGGTAGCACGGGTTACAGCAGCCGTGGTAACCATATCGTCGGTACTCACACCGCCCACATGGATGATGTCGCTGTCATCAACAGAGGAAAGCGCCTCATCCTGCGAGTTGCATGCCGTTAAGAGCATGAAGCCCAGAGCCAGTGGGATATATCTTATCATTCTCTTCATCATATTCACTTAAAAATCCTTTTCCATTGGGGTGATGGCATTGCGTTTGCCAATCAGTGACTCATCACTGTCTTTTGGTGTACCCACACCATTGCAATTGTCCTGCCACCAGTTGCCCTGACAGGTCTTTGAGGTGGCAATCACAGTACTTGCACCCACATTAGCACTGCCTAAGATAGCTCCGTGCTTTTCATCCTGTGTCAAGGTGATGAAACTGGTACAGTCGGTGATGGTCAGTTCTGACGTGTTATTTGAATTTGATTTGTTCTCTATACCACCCACGATACCACCGCAATAGATGACCGAAGCGCCAGTGCCATCAAACTTACTGCCAGAATGGATGATGCATTGGGTAACTGTAGCCTTTGATGATGTAGAGACAATACCACCAGTGAACTTACGTCCCTGCGTGACAGATGTACTCACATTGGCATAGAGATTCACCAATACCTCGCAGTTCTTGACAATGGCATTGTCGTAAGCCCAGACCACCACACCTGCGGGGTTAGAGGCTTTGATGACCGTATTGTTGAGGGTCTTCACCTTGATATTACTGATTTCGGCCCCATCACCATGTACGGCAAAGGCTAAAGGTGCGATACCATCTGTAGCTTGTGTCGCATCCTGAGTGGCTTCCAAATTGGCAATTACATCAACCGTTAAGTTGTGTATGATACCTGTGACCTCATCAAAGATCATGGCCTTGGTGGTGATGGTCTTACCATTACCATCCAGTTCGTATTTCACGTCGCCGGTGTTTTTCTGAACGGTAATATCCTTTGCCAGGCGATAACGCTTTTTGTCTTGATTGTAAATTGTTGATGTTGTTGATTCCTCCAACTCATCCTCACAATCGATGATGCCTGAGTAGGGATTCTCAAAGGCATTGGTGTTAGGACGGTTCTCACCAAAGGAATTATCATCAACCGTGGGCCAGGCGTTGTTCTCAACATTGAGGGTGGCATGATTGTTGTTTCTTTCACCCACGATATTCTTGAACTGCGTCTTGTCCTGATTCAGGGTGATGCCATACTCAAAGGTGTTGTTGTTGATGTAGCCATTAGCCATACCCACGATACCACCACCCTTTTTGCTGCCACCATCCACACGATTGGTCACGGTGCAACCATCGATAATGGCAATCTTACTTTCTGCGGAAAGGGAAGTAGCGGCAATACCACCCACGTAATCGACAGTACCATCTGACACTCTCAAGGCGGAATGACATTTCGAGATGGTGCCAGTGTTGTTGACCACCACACCTGCGGCAGTGGCATGGGCTTCTGCATCTTTTGTCGTCACGCGGACATCCTCAATAGCACCCTTGTTGGTTTCTGCTACAGCGGCATCGACGACACCACCAATCTGAATGGTACCATTCTGCAGAGTGGCAGCATCCTGAAGTGAGTTCAGGAAACGGTGGTTACTGATGATGGTCTTACCACCCAGATTCAACGTACAACAGAGGTCATAGGTGCTGGGCCAATCCTGCAAATCAATATTATTTGTTACAAGTGCCACATTACCGGGCTTGTTTTTCTCGTCGGATTCCAGGAAGGTTATGAGTTCTGTGCGGTTACTGATCTTGATAGGTTCGCCAGCATTACCATAGTCATCGCAAATGGTGTTGGTCACCTCTTCTGTCCAATCCTCGACATAGGCCGACATCAGTATCTTACGACTGTCACGACTCAGGGTGACGGTGATAACAAGACGTTTGCCAGGCTCCAGTCGATAACTGGCTTTGCTGGGATTATCCGGGTCATCAAACAGATAGTCGTTCTGAGCATAGAACGAATAATGCTGACCGGAAAGACTTATTCTGGCAATGAGGTCTGTAGAAGGATTGGCAGAGTAATCATAGGGGTACACAATCGCATCATAGCGCGTGGTGCTCACACTATCCTCTGCCCCACCGTTCTTATCTTTATCGTAATGTATCTTTTCCTCCTTAGCCAGCGGCATAATCTCTATAGGCGAACCCGCAGTGTCGTACGAGAAAATCTTAGCACTCAGGTCGTTCTCTGCCACATCATAAGCCAGGGCTTTACGAGTCACACCCTCGCCAGCTTTCAGAATGATGCTGATAAGCGAGCGCTTATGCTGCAGATAGAGCGGTATCTTCTTTAAGTCGTTATTATCGCTCACCATCTTGGATTGATTGTTCAGCGCCTTCCACTCCTTGGCAGTGTGATAATTCAGGGCATCCAGATTGTCTGTGGGGGTATTGTTATTCTCATCCCACAACTGCACATAGCCATAGCCTTCCAGACGGTCTTGCTGCAGCCAGTCTTTCTGAGTGTTCTGAACAGGTGAGAGGTCCTCCGTACCGGCAACGGCCTTAAAGGCATAGGGTACGGTGGTGCTGGACCAATATAGCGGCGTATGGCCGGTCTTTGGACTCAATGTGCCATCAGTCTTTAAGGTGTCAGGGCCATAGGTGCCCGTGCCAATGACCTTACCATCGGCATACATGTCAATAGTAAACTCATAAGCCTTATTAACAGCCTGGTACTTATTCATCTCCTCCTCATAATCCTCATGAGCGCCACGGGTGGCAGGAGCACCAGGCAGAGAAGTGGTAAACATCACTTCCTCACCCTCGGAGATGCCATCGGAGAAGAGGCTGTCGATGGTCTCATTACAACCTGTCATTCCAAGGATGAAGGTCATCATGAGCACCAGTTGTGATAGTTTATATAGATAGTTTCTCTTCATGTCTTTCTTAGTTCTGATTATCGTCCTTTATCGTACCATCAGCAGAATAGTTGGCTGTATCCATCTCCCAGGGTTTGATTTTGGCAGTGACCTCTGCTATCAGACTGCGGCGCAACTCCATATTGTAGATATACTTAGTGCCACTTTTCAGCGTCAGGTTCTTCACACCTTTATAGGTGGTCACGTGCTTGACGGCATCGGCAGCGTCGGACTCTCTCCAGGTGATACGGATACCCTGCAAGGTACCGAAGGCAATACACTCGAACGACTTGAGATAGCCGCCCACAGGTGTTGAGCGCTTGAACATGTTGAAAGAAGAACCATAAGGATTGTCTTTTATTGTGGACTGATATTTATTATCGTCAACATTGATGGGAAGGGAGGTGGCGGCAGGAAGCGTACCGTCGGACAGGATGCAATAAGGCACATAGCCCGTCTCGGCCACGCCCAGCAGTTCAACACGCTCTATCCAGGCTGAGTCAATTACAGCAGACTGGTCTAACGAGCTCTTCAGGTTGACCTGTACCTGTGCGAACTGGTGCTTAAAGAACAGTTTTACACGGTTGGCCTCGGGAGTACCACCAGAAGGACGTGCAGTCTCTAATGCCAGGATGGGGTCTGGTTGCTCCGCCATCGACGTCTTATCACCTCTTGTCAGATCGTAGGCCAGCATATACTTATCCTTATATTTATCGGTGACATCCGGATAGATTTTCAGGGAACCATTGCTAATGCTCCCATCAAGATCATTATTGTCTGTCAGCGCCAGGAAGATATGGTTCAAGCGGTTCTGCCAATAGAAACACTTGGAGTTCACATTGAAGCCATAGACATCCAGACTATCTTTGACTACCTCGGAGTATGCCTTATTCCAATAGACGGCATTACCCGTGCTGTTACTGATCTTCAGCCAGGCTGTGGTCATGTTGACATCGGCTACAGGAGCACCAAACTCAGAACCGATAGTATCGTTTACACCGGCATGGAAGAACATGGAGCAGACAAAATGGCTGTTCTTAGGCATATAGGATGCGGTGGCACGGGTAACGGTTGCCTCGGTATTACCGGCAGAGAAGAGCACAGGCATACTTCGTACCGGGTCCTGAGATTCTTCAATCTCAGTCTCAGAGCAACTGGCCACCAGCAGTGCAAAAGCAATATACAGATACTTTCTAATTGTCATTATCACTATTCGTTATCCTATCATTTCGGGCTTAGTCCCAGTCGAGCGTGGCATTACCACTTCCAATGTTCCTTTCCCAGTCCTTGACCATTACACGGAACTGAATCTCCTCCTTCTTAAGGGTAATGGTGTATTCATACAGGTTGCCACTATACCAATCCGTCACGGCCTTTTTATCTTTGTCCTCACAAGTATTAAGCAACAGGGAATAGGTGGTGCTGTCGGCAAGCGTGATAACAATCTTAGCCTTATCATTAATCTCCTGAGGCACCATGATGGCTTCCGTGATGGTATTGTCTTTATTCTTCACGACAACATCAGATTTACTATCGCCAGATTTTACCTTTCCGGTAAAGATGTTCATCGTACCATTATCAATGACTTTCGTCATGGTGACAGTAGCTCCGGTGGTTACTACCTGCGAAGCATCATCAGTTGTCTCAAGATTAACAACCACCTTACTCATCACATGCTTGAAGATCAGGGGTACAGCACCCGTACGTGGGTTGATGGCAACACCTTCTTCGTATTTGTGCTCAGTACCATTAGCCTCGGTGCCAGTGTGCCCCGCAGTGGTTCCCCATAGCAGGTCAGTGCCCTGAGCAAGGGTTGTATCTTCTACAGCCGTCAGCTTTGTTTCTTTCTTAGCCAAAGCACGGAAGTAGGAATCGTCCGAAGCTTTATCCCAATAGAGCTTTTTGTCGTATGTAAATGCGCTTCCGCTGTAGGTAGCGATGGTCTTCTTGGCCTCGGCAAAAGCCTCCTTTGTCAGAGCACTCATCTTCCACAACGTGAAGGCATCGCCATCCGTCAGACCAGCATTATCCTTGTCGATGCTCTTTACGTCGGCGGTGAAGTTAATCTCGCCTGTACCCGTAGCACTTACATCGGTCCAGTCAGCCAATGTAGCCACCACAGTGATAGTCTGCTTGTTCAGGGTGATGGTGAGTTTGTAGTTGACGCCACTCTGGCTCTTGTTTTCCTTAATGCCGTCAGTCCATGCTGTCAGGATAGCATCAGTCAAATACACCTCATAGTTATTACCATCTACATCGTTGATAGTAGCGAGGAGCTGGTCTTTCGTCATCTCCAACATAGGTACAGCTACGGCCTCGTAGGCGCGAGAAGACTTCTCTGTATCTGTTGCATTAGCATACATATGTACATCGGTAGTACCTGTTGCCTCCACTGTAGAGGTCGGCGCGGTAAAGGTACCCACCTTATTCATGTCCTTCAGGGTTACCGTCGCGTTATTTAAATCGTCTGCCTCAAAACCCTCGTCCGCAACAACCACAATAGTGAACTTGCTCATGGCGTGGGTGTAAGGGATGGACAAACCTTCACGGTTCTCTTTTGCATGCACGTATGTTACAGGATTCTGGGCAGGAGACCAAAGCAGGTCGTTCTTTTTCATATCGCCATCAGTGGTCTGGTCGGCTGCTGTTGTCCAACCAAGAACGCCAGTAGCATTAACAAGTGCAGTTGTAGGCTCGCCGCCATTATAGCAGTAGCCGTAGAATGACTGCAAGGCATGATTAGCGGTACGAAGATAATGGCCATCACTATTATTATCGCTGAAATCGTCCCAATAGAGCTTCTCCGTAGGTTCACCATCTATGATAGTCACAAGTTTCTTGTAAGGATCAACCTCCAGATAGTTCTTGTCTGTACTTAAATCCGTACTATAGATATGACGTACATAGCACAGCAACTTATCACCAGTGTCAAAGGAGCCACCGACAGCACGCGTTACAGAACGGCTACCCGACAGACTCGTCTCGAACGTCAAGGGCAGACGGCTCTGCTCCTGCGAGAAGTCATCGTCGCTGGAACAACCTGCAAACGTCAGGATTGATAGTGCGAGTATGATATATTTATTAATTGTCATTACTTAACTGTTTGTTTAGAACCATACCTCTTGGCTGCCTTCTACTGTTGTCCAGTCGGTGAGTGAAGCCGTTGCAGAGATTTCTGTCTTGGTAATCATCAAATCATATACGTAATGGGTACCAGACTTCCATGCATCGGTTAGTGCTGCAGAAGCGGTAGAGCCCTTCTCCTTCACTTTAATTGATGCTACTTCTGCATAATACACATCCTTCTTGGTCTTTGTTGAGTCGCTATACACAGTAATCTTAAACTTCAACTTGCCTTTGCTATTCTCAAATAACTGCGGCACGATGATGCCATGATAGTGCTTGCTGTCTATACTATGAAGCGTTTCTTCGTCTGCATACGTAGTAACCACTGCAGAGCGGTCACTTAGCAGGATATGTCCTTTGGTACCAACATTCACCAATTCCACCTCGGCATTGGTCAGGTCTACATAGTTGTCAGAGCCTTCAGCGCTTGACTTCAGTGTTACCTCTACCTGACTCATCATATAGCGGAAGTTCAGGTTGATAGGTGCCTTGCGGGCGCAGATGCCCTCTTGGTCCATATAGACATTGGCATGGTCGGGGTTTCCGCATGGTGTGTTCTCGGCCATCTCAGGCAGACCCATCACGAAATTGCTGGGGAATGTCGTTGCATCGTAGGCACCATTGGCCACCTCCACATACTGGTGTTGGTCGGTGGCATCCTCTTTGACCACAGTGTTTGTGGGATAGATACCACGGAAATGCAGGTGCTGGTAGTGGTGAACCCAATACAGCGTATGAGCGAACACCACTTCGCCGGCTGTGTTCACCGTCGGTGTTGCCACATTGGTATAGTCCTTGGCAATGTCGTGGTCGTTCAGCCAAAGGTCGAAACCGTTGAAACCAGCGGGAAGCTCATCATGACTGTCGCTGCCCACCTTGGTGGTCATGTTGATTTCAGGATGAACCTCTTCTGAATCGACATCCACCCACTTCGTTACCGAAGCGGTCAGGATGATGCCGGTTTTCTTGACGGTCACATTGATGATATAGTTATAGCCTGGGAGTGTCTTGAAATCGGTATGTCCACCAATGGTCTTGATGGCATTGTGTATCTCTTTCGCTCTGATATAGTAGATGTTGTCGTCGGCATTTACGATAGCAATCACGGCATCATCATCTGCTCCCAACTGAGTGCCGGGATAGACCACGGCCTGCTTAATCACGGTGATGTTAGCATCTGTGATGCTGGTGGTTCCTGCAACGAGGGTAGCCTTTGTGCCGTCGCTTGTGGCCTGGGCGCTGGCAATGCTTACCGTACCTTTAGTCAGCGCATAGTCGTTGGCTGCATCGCTGATGCCAGCCAGCGTGTTGGCATTGGTCAACGTCACCGTGGGGTCCTTCTCGAACTTATAACTAGTCTTACCTACGGTTCCCTTGGTAAAGCCGTCGGCAGCTGTCAGGTTGAAAGTGAGCTTGCTCAGTGGATGCTGAAAGATCATCTTCTTAGCCTCGTCGTCGTTGCGCTTCGCAAATTGATAGGCAGTGAGGTTGTTAGACACGATGATGTCGCCACTGAGCACATCCTCGCCATCGGTGACAACATCCCAAGGCAGGCTCTCCCACTGGCTGTCGTCAGCAATCGTGGGGGCAGTTGCCTTACCATCAACGGCAACGCCCAGCACATTCAGGCCTTGGTCTGTGTTAGTCTTATTGTTAGGATCGCCCGATCCATAGTCGTCCCAATAGAGCATCTCGTCCTCGGTGAACGACAAAGCGTTGACGGCCGAGCCGCTCTCTGCAGCGATAGTCTTGCAGGTGGTCTTCTGGCTGATGGCCTCAGGTGTCTTTCCTGTCCATCGGCCGTCAACCTTCAGTCGCACCTGCGTACCAGCCTTCATGGCATAGTACGCTGACGTAGCGCCACCGGCACGAGTCAAGGCTCGCCTTGCTGGTGTAGCTTCAACGCCCACGCTGAGGTCTATGGCACCTTCGGCAGTATGGTTGAGCGATACATCCATATCCTCATTGGTACAGGCAGCGACTGCCAGCACCAACGAGGTCATGCATGCATATATAATTTTCTTTCCTGTCATTACAGAGAATTAGTCTTCCAGAGAAATATCCTTGTTATCAGCAGTTACGTTAACCCATTTTTCCACGGTGCAAGTCACATTGCTGATGCCAGCCTTGGTGAGCGTGAAGGTGTAGGTGTAGTTGTGGTTGGGGTACCAGAAAACAACCTTTTCGTCTTTAGACTGGTTCTGACTGCCTCCGTTAGTTGTTGCGTTAATATCGCTCAGCGACTTAACCACGTAGTACTGGTTGTTGTCGGGTGTCTTGATGGTAATGCCAACATAGAGGTTGTCGCCGGTAGCACGTGTCAGAGCCTGAGGAACAACGGCAAAGGTGAAGGCGCCTGTCTTATTATAGGTTGCGTCTTTATCGTCTATACCTGCTGTAGGAGCAGTGAATGTAGCGCTGGTAGTGAGGTTGCCTGTTGTAGTTACCAGACCATTACCCATCTTTACCTGACCATTAGCATAGAAATAGGTGAGCGATACTTCGCACTGGTTTCCGTTGTCTTCGAGAGCAACAGCATTTGAAGTTTTCGTCGTACGCAGCACCACATTGATATTACTCATCATGTGCAGCTCTGTCATGTTGATGGTAGAGTTGGTAGCACCGATAGCAGGGCTTAGTGTGGCTGCATAACCTTCTGTTTTGCTGTACTGAATAGGACTTGTTGTGCTGGTGAGGAAGGGAGCACCCCAGTGATAATCGTGGTCTGCCTGAGTACCAGAGGTAATAACGAAGTAGTCATCTACAGCATTATCAGTAGTTCCCTCAATTTTTGTTCCCTCGTTGACTGTACGGAAGTGATAGAATGACTTGTTGTTCTCGAAGAACCAGTCGGTAGTCCAGATGTTGCCATTCTGTGTAAGGCCAGCCTTGTCGGTATAGTTACCATTCCAGTTCTTTGCTTCACTTGCACCTGTGTTAATCTCTGCAGACTCGTCGTTCAGACGATAGAGGTCGAAATGATCAGCAGCAGTACCATCATTGTTTTTAAAGAGGCTCAGTTCGATGTGCGAGTTGTCCATATCCTTATTGGCAGCCTCCACATCAACCCATGGTTCGAGTGTTGCCGTCACGTTGATGATCTTACTTTTTCCGACAGTGATGGTAAACACATAGTTCTTGCCCTGAGCCATTTCGAGAGAAGTAACAGAGGTATTCTGTCCCTGATTCAATGCATCGAGCATCATACCCTGGGTAATAAAATACTTGTTGTCGTCAATCACAAATTCCAGCACGTTGACGTCGCTACCCTCATTGAAAGTGTAGCCAGGCAGCATCTGTGCCATCAAAGAATATGCAGCACCACTTTGTGTGGTAGTTGTAGCCATCTTGTTGATGGCACTGCTTGTTTCGTTAGCCCATGTACCTTGCTCAATATCCAGCTTACCTGCGGTAGGTACATTCAAAATCTTGATGTTGGTATCTTTTGCAAAAGAGAAAGAACTTTCGCCGTAGCCAGTACCCTTAACAAGGTTAACAGTGATGCGGCTCAGAGCGTGGTTGAACTTCAGGTTACCCTGGTCAAACTTACCAGGGCCGTCCTGCATGTTGGCGTCCTTCAGACGGAACTGCAGGCAGCCATTATTTGTTGCATCGTATGCACTGCTTGTATAATTGTATGACTTAGCGCCACCCTTTCCATTAGCACTGATGTTGTTGCTATAGGTCAGGTCCTCATTGGCAATCACGTCGGCACCACTCTGGTCTGCAGATACAGTCCAGGCAATCTCCTCAGACAGTGCACCAGTACTCCAGGTAACATTGGTACCATTGCCAGCGAGGAGGTCGGTAAGCGAGGTGCTGTTGTTCTTTAGGGTGTTGCCCTTTCCAGGAACAGCCACGGCAAACACAGACAGCTGGGCACTGCGACCATAAGCATCGTCCCAATAGCGTACGTTTTCATCGATGGGAGCCTCAATCGTTGAGAATGAAACGTCTGACTGTGTTGCATCTGCCAGAGCGTTGGCCACGGTACGTGTCTCGCGGACATCGGTAGTAGAACCGTTTTTGTTACTACGGATGTGCATGGCAATGTGGGTATTAGCAGCAAAGCCATAACGAGTCAGTGCAGCAGCGTTGTCTTCGCCTACAAACGAGATGGCTGTTTTGTTACTGGGATCGGTGGCATTGCCATCGTTCTCCAAGTCATTTGAACATGCTGCTGATACCAGAGCGGTAGCGAAAAGCAGCGGGTAGAAAAGATTTTTCATTTTCGTTTATGTTTTTTTTATTTATTATTTCTGAGTGATTTATTTTTCGAGATTTGTCTCGATATTGCCGTAGACATATGTCCAAGGAGTGAGCTCAGCACTGAAGTCGATGGTCAGCGGATAGAACTCTGATACTTTTAGGACGTATGTGTATATGTTGTTCGACTCCCAATCGAAGGAATCGATATTATTCTTGTCGTCTTTGATAGCGATATCCGTGTAGTGGATGGTCTTGGTGGCCTTGTCATACACAATATGACCATCGGCACTGGTGAAATCGCTCTTATAGTCAAGGCCATAGACATCAAACGAGATGGTCATCCTTATACCTGTCTGTGGAATCTGCAGCATACCATCTGTACATTCGCAGTAATAGGCATGCTCGCGGTCAATGGCTTTATTCAGGTCACCCTGCTTGGTGTCATCGGTTTGGAGCAATAGTCTTTCTGCTTCAGAGGTTGCCTTTGTTGTAGTAGTGAATGAGCCATGCAGCATATCGCTGCCGGCGAGGTCGGCTGTGTAGCCGTGACCCTCGGTGATGAAGTTGTCGGAAACAACTTTCACCTTTATATTATATATGTAGAAGTTGGCAGGTGTCTCCTTGCCGTAGTTGTTGTAGATGGCAAAGCGCACCTTCGACGTCAGGTGGTGGAAGGGCAGTGCTACGTATCGGTCGTACGTAGTTGTAGCGCCATTCTGCGTACGGTCCTTGCTAATTACCTTTTTATTAAGCAGGTCAACATCCTGCTCGTTTGAACCATTAGGGCACTCTACCTGTGCAGGCATATAAGGCTCTGCACCGGCAGTCAATACGCCGTTATTGCATGTCTGGTAAACATAGGTTGTGGTAGTTGGAATCTCCAACTTTGTATCTGTTAGCGTGAAGTTATCGATATCAGCAGCAACTGGACATGGACTGATAGCATAGAAGCGGTAGGGGAAAGCCGAGGCGTCCCAATAACGCTCTATCTGTGTTTTGCGGTAGCCCTCGGCAGTAGAACCCACATAGTCCCACTTAGATAGATTAGCCCAAGGGTCTGTTTTGTATTTTACCTCATACTTATCCATCACCAGAGCCTGTTTGGAAGAGCCAAAGCCCTTCCAACAGCTTACGAGGAAGCCCTGTGTCAGATAGTTTGTAGTGGAAGCGGCACGTCTTACTGGTGCACTCATCACAGCCTGACTGAACTGCATGGGCACACTGCCGTCGTCCACATCCTCTTCCTGGATAGTAGAGTCTGAAGTACAAGCGGTGAGGCTGGCGCACAACAGGAGTGCGCCAGTCCACCAACTTAGTGTTTTGTTGATTCTGTGATTAGAAATTGCTGCCATTTTCTTGGATTGTGTAATCCTCAACAGTAGCACCGTCGAATACGATAGGATAAACAGTAGGAGTTGCAGGCACATCAGGCTTGGTGATATCAATAGTAGTATCATCAGGATCGGTTGTACCTTTAGAATCCTTAGTAATCTTGAAAGTATAGGTGTACTTGGTGCTAGGCTGCCAAGCGGCGATAAACTCTGAACCGTTCTTTGCAGGTACAAATACACGTGCATTGTGAACGGTGATTTCCTCGCCGTTGTCCTCAGCAATCAGCTTATAAGAGACGTGGAAGGTGAAACCAACCTTGCTGGTTTTGGGCTGAGCTACAGGATAATAAATGGTAGAAGACTTAGCATAGTTCTGTGTGTTGCCGGTTGCTACTGCTTCAGGTATCACATTGTAGTTTGTGCTAAGCTTTGAGGTGTATGAAGTCAGTCCGTCTTCAGTTCCGGCTGGAATCACGAACTTCAGGTTGTCCTGAGTCGTTGAAGCAGTGCTGTGGTCAACGGTGGCAGTGGGATTGCCAACAGTGGTGAAGTCGATGGTTGCACCACAGGTGGTGTAATAATCAGCCTTGGCGTAGGTCGTGCCATCTGTGGTTGCAGGAGTTGCCTGAATGCCGGTGTTAGGGTCGGTCACATCGATGATCTCCACTCTGTAGCCACGAACATCTTCGTAGAAGCGCAGGTTTACTTGAGCACCGAGGTGCTTGAATTTCAACTTTACGTCCTTCAGATCAGCATTGGTGGCCTGAGCACCAGCATACATAAACTCCTGCAGTGAGGGGTCATTATAACCAGCTACCTGAGCGGTGTTGGCTACAGTAATTTTCTTTGTGCTCTCATTGAAACTAACGCCAGTGGCACGATATGGAGCGTATGCATAGAAGTTGGTGTTGGTGTAAGCCAAGTCCCAATAACGAAGATACTGGTTGGCATTGGCAGACATGTAAGCACTCTGAGATGCTTTGTAGAAACCTGCAGTACCATCATACTTGTATTCATCAGTTCCAAGATACTCGTAGAACCAAGGAGAGGTGTGGTCGGTTTCAGTACCGATGGCACTAGCCCAAGTGGTAGCATTGGTTTTGTCGTAACCCTCATTCGATCCATTAGAGTAACCTACCAGATAGTTGTCCATCACCAGTTGAGTGCTCAGGCCTGCGCCATACTTGTAAGCCCACACACCAAAATTGTAGTGGCCTGTAGATTCAAGAGAGGGCAGAGTCGTTGCCTGGTCTCCACGGGTAATGTTCTTCTTCTCCACGCTAAAGGCGATAGGAGCCTCTTTGTTCTCAGTTGAGCTGTTTACCAACTCATCGCTACTACAACCAACCATGGTCATAGCAATTGCAGCGAAAATAGTTACTTTTTTCATCATTGTATTTAATGGTTTTTTAAATTATACATAATAATTCTATGAGGTGCGTCAGATTTCAATCTCCCAGAACACCTCGTCATAATCTTCAACGGTAGGAACGAACAGGCTGCCGGTGCCCGATGGTAATGGATCGGGCGGTGTCAGTTTCGAACAGTCTATCCACACCGTCAGGATACCTCCATGCGCCTGTGCGTGACACTGGTCGGTCACATCAAACTCGTATGTCTTGACCTGTCCATCCTTCCATATCAGGTCATAATACAGATAGTTCCTAAGATTCGAACGCGAACCCGCATAAAGGGCACCCGAGCGGGTGAACGGTTCATTATCACAGAGTCCGAACGTGGTCAGTTTACCACCAATGATATCACACTTCTGCCCATTAACCTCCTGATTCTTCTTCAATCGCGTATTGAAATAAATCAGGGCTGGCTTATACCCCGTATGACCGGTATTCACATTCGTGCTACTGGCCATAGAGGAAAGGGCTGCATTACCATTGATACCCTTGATTCTTCCGTCCTCGTTGTTATAGAGGATGAACTGAACGAGGTAGATATACACCAGTGGACGCAGCTTTGTTTCTATGTGCTTGATATAGATATTCTCCACAGGGTCGAAATCGTAATCCGACAAGTCACGCGAGATAAAGATATTCTCAGGATAAGCGCTATAGAAAATCTCAGGCTGATTCAGCAAACCAATAACGCCAGAAGGATCGGCTTCGTTTGATCTGCTATGCTCCAAGATACTACGAGAGATACCTCGTGTGCCTGTCGTCGTAGCCGTGACAGAATCAAGCGTCTCATTCAACACCAACACCTGGGTTCCGTCCTTTGAGTCGATATCGCTATAAAAAAGCATATCATAATAGCCAAACTGGAAATAACGACGGAAACGGGTACTACGTATAGAGAATGCCTCGTCTGTAGTATGTTTGGCATAAGGGTCGTCTCCTTTGTAATAGCGGTGCACTTCAAAACTTGTAGGCATCGTATAGCCGATGCTACCCCAGATAGAGTCGTCCTTCAGGTCCCATCCATAATACCAGTCCGTCTGGAAATCCACATCAACATCCCAGATTACCTCCAAATCGGTCTCAACCTGAGGTATCTGCAACTCCATGTTCTGACCTGGCAGATGCAAAGGTGGTTCGATACACGAGGTTATGCCAAGCGTTACAAACAGTACTACAGCTATTATATGATATATATATGTACGCATTATCTGACTACCTCCTTTTTCTTTCTATAAATTATATCGTATGTCAGATGAATACCCGCATTGGTAGGACCAAGCCACATGAACTGATGGTTACGCTCCTTAAACTGGCTGGTACTACCATGATAATCATAATAGTAAAGACCATCAACAAATCCAGTGATTGGATTACCCCATACGTAAGGGTCGTAGCGGGTAATAAAAGTTCCTATACTGAGACTTAGCTCCAGTCGAAGACTGCCTTTCTTATTCAACCTACAGGTATGACCAATGGTAAGACCGGCACCACCACCTTCACCTTCCCAGCCTTTGGTAGCACTAAAACCAATACCGTATTTTGTGCCCTCCAAGTAAGCAGCAAGATAGGGGCCGATGAATGCTCCCCCACCCTTGAAATAACGTCGTAACTCTAACTGTACATCACGCACCTGCATAAACTTATGCTCACTCCAATGACGATGATTTGAGAATGTGAAGCCTGCATTATAGGTATAATGGCCTGTAAGTGGGTAATATTCTAATTGAATATTGCCACTGGTGGCAAGGCCGAATTGTGGCACATAAGCAAAATCATGAAGGAGATTTGTCCTGGCCGCAATCAGATGCCTACGCGCATATTTCTTTTCTACAGCAGGCGCTGACTCAGTTATAGATATGTGATCAGGAAGCGCTGGAATGGCAAGCATCTCTGTCTTTGCGGTAAAATGATAAGAGGGTATAGGCATGTGTTTCGGACTGACTGCAAACCACAGCACAACCCGGCTCTGACGCAACGTGGGGAAATAAACCTGCAACAGACGCTTCCAGGTCTTTCCCTTATTATATGCCATCAACTTCTTCTTGCACAGACGTTCATCACCATGGCAACTCTCCCAGATATATTTTACTTGTTTATATTCCGCATCACCAGCAAGCTCCATCAGTTTTACCAAATAGGCATAATCCTCCGTCACACATTTGGCATTCAAAGGACGGTCTGCAATCGGCTGATCCAAGTTACTGCTAAGGAACTCTATCAATCGCTTTGTACGCTCGCGACTCAAGCGGACATTATTCAGGTAAGGACCTTCTGGAGAGGCTGCACCCTTTACATAAACCTCACGTAATACAAGGTTGTTTTTCTTGAGCCAAGGCACAAGACTGTCATTATATAAAGGTATAAAGGGATCGTCCTGAAGCAACTCTGTTCTGTTTACACGGAAGCGGATACCACGAGCTATCACATCGAATAAGGAGTCCGTAATAACAGGGGGAGAAGTAACAATAGAATCTGACACAAAAACAAACGGATAATCTGGCAATTGCTTGTACAACAACGAGTCAGGCTTCTGGGCCAATGTTGACAATTGGCCAAGTAACACAATGGCAATTACGAGAATTACCTGAATTGGGTTAACAAATCTACGCACTGGACTTTCCTGTTTTGTATCAATCTTTTCCGATACAAAATTAGTCGTTTCTTCTATTTTTTAGGCAGAAAAGCCCGTATAATTTACAATATTTAACCCGTTAGTTTTCGTTATATCCAATAGATTCTTCAATTTTTTCGCAAAAATCGAAGAATCATAACCTAAAAACAATTATTAACACTTAAAAGCTCTATACAACTTACATATGATTAATTACAAATCTATTAAACCATAAAAACAGTATTGGCCACGGATTATCTGCAGCTCACATCCTCCCGCCATGTCACTTGGCAAGGCAATATTAGAGGTATTCTCTGGAATAACCTTAGTATATTTTACATTACCACTCTCATCCAAGAGCTGCAAAGTACAACCATCACAAGATGTATTAAAATATAGAGTATGATTCTCTAAACTCAGAGATGGCGTCTTGACAGAACTACGTTTGACAGATTTTGCAGAATCTGCCGAATCTACCTTGCGCACATGCAAGTACACATTCTCAAAAGAAAACAAATTCTGAGATTGTGAATAAGCACCAGAAGGCATCAAGAATAAATGTCCGAGGACTGCTAAGAAATATTCACCCATAGTTTTTTTATTTATGATTCGTGAGGCAAAGGTAAGGCAATTTATACATCGCTCCAAACTTTAGGGATTCTTTTAGTTCGCCAGAGTTCGTCAAAACCGAGCAAACATGCAACTAAACGATTTGATATTCAACGCATTACAAAAATAGTTCGGAAAAGTTCGCCAAGACACCAACTTTAGTATTTTACCATAAAAATAGCGCTTCTTTATGATGTTTTCCATCCTAAAGAAGCGCTACTTATTTGCTTATTCTATTACAACTCCACGAAGCCGAAGAAGCAATAGTTACCACGAAGAATCTGAAGCTCATACTCTCCGTACAGATAGAATGGTAAGGTTATGGTCGAAGTATTCTCCGGTATTTCTATTGCATATTCCACATCGCCATCCTCATTTACCAATCGCAGGATACAGCCATCACATGAGGTAGCAAAATACAACGTATGATCAAAAATGCTCAAAGAGGGAGCCTTTGCCGGGCTACGCTTAATACCAGTTGAAGGTTTCCACGGATCAATAAGTCGGACCTGTAATGACAAATTATCAAATAAAGACATTGAAGATGCTGATCTTCGAACAGTTGAGACACCAAAAGTCTCTTGAGAAAATTCAGCCTTTGCTTGTTCAGCCCATTCTTGAGCAAAACTAGTTAATGACACTAAAAGGAATAATCCCGTGATTATAAAAGATTTCTTAAACATAACTATATTATTAAAGGGTTTTAGTAATTTCCGAGCAAAGTTATACCTTTTTCTTTTATGCACAAAACAAAAAATAAGATAATTTTCCTAGACTGCCTCTACAAAGAGCAGAAACGCCAAAGAAACCCAACTGATTTACAGTGGATTACAAAAAAAGTTCGGAAAAGTTCGGGAGAGCTACTTTAAAGCATTAAACAGGTTACTTTTTAGCGTTCTAGCACCTTTCTGCCCAAACAGGCGTTCGTTTGCATCTGACTTGGCGTCAGACAAAACAGACTTTGAATTGCCCAACATAATTCTAATAGAAGAATCAGACATTCCAAGAATAATTAAGACACAAACCTGTTGCTGCAACTGGGAAAGTGGCGTTCCCTCAGAGAAAGACTTATATAAGTCGGGGAAGCTCTTGCTAAACTGTCTTATCAATAAGCTCCATTCGCCATCCGAAGGATTAGGCTTTTCTGTTTTGAGATTTGATTTTTTGATAAACAATTGAGCAATGGGACTATTGACAAATGTTTCCGTTGCATCAGTATGTTCAGTCTGATCGTTCTCCAGTTGTAAACGCTTGATGATTTCAGTAAGTTCAGCCTCTTTCGCTTCTTTTGCAGCAATCACGCCTTCGTAATTCTTACTCTTAAGCATCTGCAATTCTGCTGATATCTCCGAACGGGCACTTATAGTACTCTCTAATTTTTTAGACAGCTTCAGTATCTCCTGTTTTTTCTTATTCTTATATCTGATATATAGCCACAAAAGCAGCACGACAACCAAAAATGAGATGACACCAATGAAAGTTGACCTCATCTTCAGTTTTCGTGAGGTCTCGCGTTCCTGCTCAGCCTCTTTCTGGCTCCTGTTATAATTATATAAAGCCGACATCTGATGGATTGAATTCGTACGCAGCTGATTGTGGAGCGTATCCTGTGCAGCTTCATATAATAGTGAGAAGTGGAAAACTGAATCTACATCATGGTGCTTTCTATATACGTTCAACAAGCCCCTATAACCTTCTGACAGATAACCATATCTGATTGCCTTACGGAATAGTTGTTCTGCCGAATCTAAACGATTTGCAGATAATTCATAGAAACCTTTAACATAATAATAGCTTTCACGTCCACTGGCAATATTTCCTTTTTCATCATACCAGCCAGACTCTTTTTCGAAGATTTCTTTGGCCCACGTTGCTTTATCCATCTCCCCCCTTTCCATGTAATAATAAATAGTGGGGCATAGGACTCTTGCAGCGCCTTGATTATCACCAATACGTATCAAATCCTCATACACTCCAAGGGCCACATAGAATACTGAATCGATTTCATTCAACAAAATATACGGAGCTACCAATTCGTACTTAGCTAAAAGATAGTCCTTCTCAGAAGAGGTTTTCTTAACATTCTCAACATAATGGTTCAATGACCATATCTCATCTTGAGGTAGATTCTGGTTATGAAACACCAAAGACATCTGTCCATAGATATTCTTCAGGAGTTCAAAATTACAGTCAGCCTTGGTTGTATCAACCTTGCTTAGTGCAGTATAATACGCTTGTAGTCCTTCTGGTGACTGGCCCAAATCAATCAGGGAGCAACCATATATATAATATGCCAAGGCACTTTCCTCATCATCACCATTCGCTTCGAAATAATCCACCAACTCTTTTGTCAGAGAATCCGTAGTAAAGACTGCACCCGCTTTCATTTCGGCTGCAGCCAACTGCAACTGATACTGTTTCTGAAAATGAGAGCCAAATTCAGACTGATGATCACCTAAACTATCTAAAATAGCAAGAGCAGAGTCGGCATCATGATACATAACAGCCCTTGCACGCGACAAAGCATCGCGATAATCACGTTTTTCTGTACAAGAAAGAAAAGCAAAAAGAACGAAGATGAATACTATAAACTGTTTCATCAGATCTTTTCAATCAACGCAACGGCATAGGCAGAGATGCCTTCTTGCCGTCCTGTAAAACCAAGTTTCTCTGTTGTTGTAGCCTTTATGGAAATCTGATCCGGGTCACAGCCTATGACACGCGCCATACACTGCTGCATCTCAGGGATATGCGGGTTCATCTTAGGCTTCTCTGCACAAATCGTGGCATCGATATTACCCAGACGATAGCCCTTAGAGGCAATGAGTTCTATAGTTTTCTTGAGGATAATCTTACTATCCATTCCGTCAGTTTCAGCAGAAGTATCAGGGAAATGATAGCCTATATCACGCATATTTGCTGCGCCAAGAATGGCATCACAGATAGCATGAATCAATACATCGGCATCACTATGGCCCAACAAGCCCATAGTATGTTCCAACTTAATGCCGCCCATCCACAGGTCGCGGCCTTCTACCAACTGATGGACATCATAGCCCATTCCAACTCTAATCATCATTCTATTAAATTCGTTATGACGTTATCCCGTTAAAATACCATTACTTAAAAAGATCTTTCAGACCATCCATATCAAATGCCAAGGTGAAACGCAGCGTCTGATCAAGGGGATTAGTCTGAGCCGTTGAGATGACATAGCCCACATCAAGTGAGAAGACATTCATGCGGAAGCCACCACCCACGGTAAAGTACTTTCGATTACCCTTTGACTCCGACTCATGGTGATAACCGGCACGGAGCGAGAACTGATCATTGTACACGTACTCGGCACCAACGCTCCACTGAATCTCCTCAAGTTCTTCCTTGAATCCGCCTGGAGCATCACTGAAACTGGTGAAGATACCCTTGATACTCGACATGTCGCTATATTGCTCGCGCACATACTGCTGATACTCACTAGCATTATATCTCGTATCATCGCCACCGAGCTCCTTATCAATATACTGTTGCATGGTGGGAACCGTAGGAACCAGCAGTTTATTGGCATCAAAAGCGAGTGTGAAGCGGTTGTATTCGTCGACTGGTACCAACAATGAAGCACCTACACGCAAGTTTGCAGGAATAAACTGACTCTCATCGTCACCATAGAACGAAATCTTACTACCGATATTTGTAACAGTAGCACCAAGGCCCAACTGACATTCGCGATTGCCAAGCATCATATAGTTATTATAATACATGGCAATATCGGCTGCAAACGCAGAGGCTGGTTTAGAACCTTCACTGAAATAATCATAACGCAGGTCACTATAAATCCAGCGCAATCCTACACCCAGAGAGAATGTCTCACTCAGCATACGAGAATAAGCCACATCAAGTGCCATTTCATAAGGCTTCACCGTCATGGACTCATCCAGTCCCTCCGCATCGGTATACACCTCACCAAGTGAGAAATAACGCAGAGAACCTGACAATGCGCCATAATCGCCTATACGATAATATCCTGCCACATAAGCCAGGTCAATATCATTAACCAACTGACGCAACCAAGGTGTGTAGTTGAGCGCTACACCAGCACGACTAATACAGAACGGGTATTTTGCCAAGTTCCAGTACTGAGAGTTGACATCAGGATCAGTAGCCACACCCACATCACCCATACCGGCAGCACGGGCATCAGGGGCAATCGTTTGCGATATGACGGCATGTTCCACCGGATTGAACGTGGTGTTCTTGTCATCGGCATGAGCCATCACAAAGGACATAGAACAACAGCCTATTGCCAAAAGAATCTTCTTTATTTTCATTGTAATTTTCGTTATGACGTAATAACGTTATATCGTTATAACGCAACAACACCTTATTTATTGTCCCAGGACAATCAATTTCTTGGCTTGCGAGGCTTTAGAGCTGCCATTATTACTAATCAGGACACGGTAAAGATAGACGCCCGTCTTCAATCGGCTACCACTACCTGTAGTCAAATCCCAATCAATCGTATAAGTATGATCCGTAGGTATACCTGTCTCAGACTTCCTCCACAACAGACGGCCGGAAGTATCGAAGACTTCCAGTTCTACATCCACCTCACTTCCTGCACGGTCATGACTGATAACAAAACTGGTAGATGTAGTAGCAGGATTCTTCGTACATATCACGTTACTTAATGTGGGCTGTTGGGTAGCATTCACCACAAACGACAACTCAGCGACAGAGGAATTATTCTGTGCATCCCAAGCTCTGAAAAGGAGCTTATGCGGGCCATCCGACAGTTCCGGCAGTACATAGTCAACTTTTCCCTTGCAATAGTCACCAAAGTCATATTGGAAACGCTCATTGAGTTGATAGGTAAGGTTCATATCATTATCAATGATGAGTTCCAAATCGTGACCGATACCGCCAGAAACATTGATACCGTCCTTATCCGTCAGCTCTGCATAGAAATAGGGTGTGGCATTCACCGTACTGCCATTTACAAACGACTCACTATTCAGATAGCAATAGATTGACGGTCCTACGCCGTCATTGGACAAATCCTCAGTACCTGTCAGCGTGAAACTCTCACACTCACCATGAGCTGACAATGATTTGTCGTTATTGACTGCATAGACAAGGAATAGACCCGTTTTATCGGAATAACTGATATCCTTGGGAACTGCAAAAGAGAACGAGAACTGACCATTACGTATACTGTCACTACCGTTGTATATGGTATTCGGACGGTCTTGGAACTCAAAGGCTGTCTCTGTAGCTACCGGATCATTCTGTTTACCAACAATGGTCTCTTCGATATCACGAACCGTAATTGTGACAACACCATTGAAATCCGCATGCCCCGGCAGATGACCTTTCAGGGTTACCTTTGAACCAGCCTTCAGCTGCTGGATTCCATCAGCAACAGCCTTGCCGTTGATACTATCAATAACAGCCTGCTCCGTAGGACTGGCCAGAGTCAGGGCTGGATCTCCCAAAAGGACATACTGCAATTTATTGGTAAGCATTTCCGTAGAACCTGACACGAAATCATTCTTAGCAAGGTAGGCCGCTTCTCCGATAGTGAGTCGGCGTCCGTTCTTACTGGCCAGGAGGTATTTCATAAACGACTGATTCTGCAGTCGGTTGTAAGAGGCATAAACGGTACGTGTGGTGCCGTAGAAGGCAATAGAACCACCCTTCTTATTAAACATTGCCGTCTCACCTATATTATCACTCTGACCATCAAAAGGAGCCACATCACAAGCGGCAGTAACCCATAAGGGGAGACGCAAGGAAGAGGCTTCTCCAAAATCCGTAATACGCAACACGGCTTCATGAGAAAGCAACGAGGGACCACCATGTCCTGAATAGTTCATCACCAACGCTCCTTTCTGAAGCTGTTGTTTAATCAGGCGCGTAACATCCGGAAAACTATTTCCTGTTGAAGAGGTCACACGTGTATAGGCATCCCAATAAATCTTTTTGATATCGTAATTAGCGTAAAGGCTCTTCACCGTACTCACAACAGCCTCTGCATCCTGCATGTGACGGTTCTGGTCGCCATCATCACCCAGGAAGCACAAGGTATTCTGCCATGCGCCAGCATAGGCATTGGTACGATAAGCATAAATCTTATCCACCAGTATCTTGGCCTCCTCGGCCGTACGAGCAGACAAGCGACCGACGGCGGCATCGAACTTATCCTTCAATATACTGCCACCCTCGTTATCGTCCAGCAAGCAGTAATAATCGTCGGACACATAGGACTTCGTAGCACTGAAAGAGTTCTCACTCTCGTAGCAAAGCAGGAAATCATCAGGTGAAAGACTGCGCCAGCCACTAGACAACATACGGTTATCCCAAGCACCATCTCCAAAGAGCAGCAGATAACGTGGCTGGTCGGCCTCCGTCCCTGCCCTATCATATAGCATCTTCATGTATCGGCGATAGGCATTGGCATCTGGAGTACCACTGGAGAACTCATTATAAAGCTCATCTGCAGGAACAATTCTCACACGCAAGCTATCATAGGTCTCATGGAGCGTCTTCAAGCGTTCTGCCTCTGAAAGAAGCTTCTGGCTGGTAGGTATAATTATTACCATATCTACCGCCGAGTCTGCGTGATGGTCCTGGTTCGTGATGTCATAGAGATACTCTGGTACTGGAAGCGAGGTTGAAAAGTCTGTAAGCGCTTTTGGCGTAGAATAGCACAATGACACGTAATCCAAACGAACTTCACCACCTGATGTCTGACGAAGCGTCAGTTTATTGTCTGTGGTCTTCATCACAGAATCAGGTAATAAAAATTTCCAGCTGGCCTGGGTAGCAACAGCATTACCATCAGACAAAGTCCCGGAACTTGTTAGCCCGGAAGATGCTGTCAACGTCCCAATCGTTGTGCCATTCATCAACAACGTTGCCACAAACTTAGAATCGTATGACAGGTTTACATTTATCTGCGTCGTCGTGGAATGAACGCCAGGCAAAGTGATGTTACGGTCAGAGCCAACCGTGAGTTTCTCGCTGGTATAGAGATTACGGCCACTGTGGTACCAAGCATAGTCATCTACCTCATACAAGTCATGATAATCACTGGCAGAAGGATAATATGAACTGACAAAAGACGCGCTATCCGCTGTCAGAGGTTCATCATCGCTCTCGGTCAGGAAATAATAGCCATAATCTGAATAGGGATTACGCGTACGGGCAAGAGTTGTATTAGACGCCCAGCTAACTGGTCCTGAAGCATGAAACAGTCTTTTCCCTTTAATCGTACACGTGGCCACTTCCTTCAAATCATCTGTCTCCGAAAGATACTCTCCAGTCAGTACCTCTGGTTGCAGTTCTCCGCCATAACCGTATATTTTGACTTTCTTAGGATTCTTAAATCCTGCCTTTCTAATCAAAGCGTCTGTCAGATGATAAAAACCCGTCTCTGGCACACGAATCTTAGCCCAATGCCCACTAGACAAAACTGAATGGGCTGCATAACGATCGCCCGACGATGACGCACGGCGGGTCTTTCCTGCAGGTGCAGATTTCACCTGCAACTGAAAGCTCACAAGTTTCTGATATTTACCCTCACGAAAAACAAGTGGAACGAACTGGGCATACAAAGTACCACTCTTTCGTGACACACCTACATATTGCTGTATCCGCGGCAACTCTGGCAGTTGTTCAGTAGTAATGGCATGATAACGATTAACGTCTTCCTCTGCCATATCCAGAAACTCCGGATAAGCAATTCTCACCTCATAAGTCGAGTCTGCATAATTACCTCCCAAAGGCCACGAGTAATTGACGAAAGGCAACAAAGAGTCGATTTTAACTTCCTCGGCTGTGAGATTATAAAAACCCTGTGCCATAGTAGAAACCATGCCACATATCATCATCAGCCAAATCAGAAAAAATCTTCTCATCAGTCTTACTTACAATCAAATTCCAGCACCTTACGGTCTTCCAGCCAACCTTCCAAGTGGTCGTTAATCTTTACCGGACCAACACCAACAGGGGTTCCTGTATATAAGAGGTCGCCCGTCTTCAATGTGAAATAGGTTGAGATATAACTAATCAACTCGTCCACCTTATAGAGCATATCGCTTGAACAGCCTTCCTGCACCGTATTACCATTGATATCCAAATGAAAATGCAGGGCCTGAACATCACGGAATTTCTCCTTTTCAACCCACTGACCTATCACAGCGGAGCCGTCGAAGCCCTTACAAATCTCCCATGGCTGGCCATTCTTACGAGACTCTTCCTGCCAGTCGCGAGCTGTAAAATCAATCCCCACTGTCACCGCATCATAATAACGATGAGCAAAGCGTACGGGAATGCCTTTACCCAGACGACATATTCGGACAACCAATTCCGTCTCGTAATCCACACGCTCGGACCAGTCGGGGATAAAAAACGGCTTTCCGTCCTTCAATAAAGCAGAATCAGCTTTCGTGAAAATTACAGGCTTCTCTGGTTTATATAACGCACCATCCAACTCTTTATTGTGCAGTGCATAATTCATTCCTACAGCAAAAATCTTCATATCTTCTTTCGTTTTGAGCCTACAAAACTAATATTTTTACTTGATTTGAGCAAACTTTTCAGAGAAAATGCGTACATTTGCACGCATGAAACGTATCGTAACACTCATTTTATCTCTTCTGTGCTGGCTTAACATCTCAGCACAGTATGATTACCTGATGGCCAATCGAAAGGTAATACCCGGTGGTTATGATTTCTGGATATACACGCCAGAGGACTATTATTATTCTCAGGAAAGCACACCTGTGATTATCTTCCTTCACGGCGCCAGCCTGTGCAGTCGTGACCTGAACCGTTCACGCCGCTATGGACCTTTGGATGCCATTGTCAAAGGCCGTGAGATTCCGGCACTGGTCATTGTGCCACAGAATCCCGGTGGTGCATGGAATCCCAAGAAAATCAACGATGTTTTAGAGTGGACCTTGAAAAACTACCCTGCTGACAGCACACGCGTCTATGTCTTAGGCATGAGTCTGGGAGGCTATGGCACACTGGACTTTGCAGGTACTTACCCCGAAAAGGTGGCTGCCGCAATGGCTCTATGCGGCGGTTCAACACTAAAGGATCTGCAAGGACTTGGCAAACTCCCTTTATGGATTCTTCATGGAACAGCAGACAGGGCAGTAGGCATTAAAGAGTCCAAACGAATTGTCAAAGCACTTGAAGATGCTCATAACGATAGCAGACTGCGTTACGACTGGCTTCCAGGAGCCAACCATGGTGCATTGGCTCGCGCATTCTACCTGAAACGTACCTACGAGTGGCTCTTCCGGCATAGTCTGAAAGACAAGGACCGTCCTCTCTGTCGTGAATATAGTATTACGAATTCGGATTTGAAAGGAGCTTATAGCGACATGGACCGTAACCTGCCAGACCCGGAAGTCATAGACGATTAACATAAAAAAAATCAGCACCACCTGTCAGGTAGTGCTGATTTATCATTATTTACGCTATTCGGGCAAAATTACTCAGCAGCCAGAGTAAAGCGACGGAAAGCAGTGATGTCCAGCTCCTTGTCCTGAGCCTTCACCCACTGAGCTACAGTAGCCTTATCGCCATCACCAAACTGGAACTCCTGATCAATCAGGCAGTTCTCCTTCAAGAACTTGTTTACACGTCCCTTAGCGATGTTCTCGATCATAGGCATCTTCAGCTGAGCCTCACCCTCTGCTTTTGCATCAGCGATAATCTTACGAGCCTCATCAGCCTGCTCCTTAGTAAGCCAGCCCTTATTGACATTGCTCTCGATGTGGTCTTCGCTGTCAACAAGGTTGGGGTTCAAGCCAGCCTTCTTAAGCTTCATCTCAACGAACTTCTCAACCTGCTCGAGCTTAGTCTTCTCTACAGCAGTCTTGTATTCCTCGTCAAGAATCTTCTGGTCAACAGCCTCTGCATTCAGAGCAACGGGCTTCATGGCAGCCACCTGCATAGCCAGCTTGTGACCTACCTCAGCATTCTCCTTGTTGGTCTGAACCATGGTGCACAGAGTGTGCTTACCCATGTGGTCGTATGCCTCGATGTTGGCACCCTCGAGAATCTGGTAGCCATCGAGCTCCATCTTCTCACCAGTGATACCTGAACGCTGTGTTACAGCCTCCTGAGCGGTCTGACCGTTGATGTCGAGGTTCTTCACCTCATCGATGGTCTTACACTTGTTAGCTACAGCAGCATCAAGGATGCTCTTGGTCAGGGCGATAAAGTCAGCACCGTTAGCAACGAAGTCGGTCTCACACTTCAAGGCGATGATAGCAGCGAAGCCATTCTCTACCTTTGTCAGTACACAACCGTTTGAAGTCTCACGGTCAGAACGCTTAGCAGCGATAGCCAAACCACGCTCGCGGAGCAACTCCTTAGCACGGTCGAAATCACCTTCAGCCTCAGTCAGAGCCTTCTTTACATCAGCCAGACCTGCGCCAGTCATAGCGCGAAGCTTTTTGATATCGTCAATTGAAATTGCCATTTTTTCTTTAATTTTTCGTTATACGTTATACGTTATCACGTTATCGCGAAATGATTACTCTGCAGCAGGAGCAGCCTCCTCTGCGGGAGCCTCTTCCTTGCGAGCCTTGCGAACACGCTTGGGCTTAGCCTCAACAGCCTCTGCCTCAGCCTGAGCCTCAGCAGCCTTCTCGTCGGCCTTCTCAGCCTTACGCTCCTCGAGACCCTCAGCGATAGCAGCGCAGCAAGCGTTGAGGATTACCTCTACGCTATCCTTAGCGTCATCGTTTGCGGGAATCACGTAGTCGATGTTCTTAGGATCGCTGTTGGTATCAACGATACCGAACACGGGGATACCCAGACGGTTAGCCTCCTTGACAGCGATATTCTCCTTCATCACGTCGATGACGAACAGAGCGCTAGGAAGACGAGTCAGGTCGGCGATAGAACCGAGGTTCTTCTCCAGCTTAGCACGCTGACGGGTAATCTGCAGCAGCTCACGCTTAGACAGGTTACCATATGTACCGTCCTGCATCAGCTTATCGATATTGGCCATCTTCTTCACAGCCTTGCGGATGGTGGGGAAGTTGGTGAGCATACCACCGGGCCAACGCTCAATTACATAAGGCATATTTACGCTAGTTGCCTTCTCGGCAATCACTTCCTTAGTCTGTTTCTTAGTACCTACGAAGAGGATTTTCTTACCCTGACGAGCAATGTTCTTCAAAGCCTCTGCAGCATCGTCAACCTTCAGCACGGTCTTGTGCAGGTCGATGATGTGAATACCATTACGCTCAGTGTAGATGTAGGGAGCCATGGCGGGGTTCCACTTACGCTTCAGGTGGCCAAAGTGGCAGCCAGCCTGCAGCAACTGTTCAAAATTTGTTCTTGCCATTTTTTTTGTTTCTTTAATTTTGTTGTTTACTTTCTTTTTAATCTTTTTTAGATCAGCCAGCGGGTAATCAAGGTGGACTAGTCGCACTAGTTGAACTAGTAACACTAGAATTTCTAGCCAGAGTCCCGCCAGTTTAGATACTAAACGTAGTCCAGTTGGATTAACGCTTACTGAACTGGAAGCGACGACGTGCCTTGGGACGACCTGGCTTCTTACGCTCAACCTCACGGCTATCACGTGTCAGGAAGCCCTGATCCTTCAGCGCCTTCTTATCCTCTTCGTTAACCTTTACCAAAGCGCGGGCGATTGCAAGACGCAGAGCCTGACTCTGACCGGTGAAACCACCACCGTCGAGGTTAACCTTAATGTCGTACTTCTCGGCGCACTCCAGCAGGTTCAGAGGCTGCTTCACCACGTACTGCAGAATGGCTGAGGGGAAATATTCGGTTAAGTCCTTCTTATTGATCGTGATCTTGCCAGTACCTTCTGACAGATAAACGCGAGCCACTGAGCTCTTACGACGACCTATTGCG
This sequence comes from Prevotella communis, assembly GCF_022024115.1. NCBI lineage: Bacteria > Pseudomonadati > Bacteroidota > Bacteroidia > Bacteroidales > Prevotellaceae > Prevotella > Prevotella communis. Next base: position 542,342 of record NZ_CP091792.1, on the reverse strand, counting down.
TTAATTACTTCCATCTCTATTCAATTATTTATACAAGTTAATATCAATAGCCTTTGGCTGCTGTGCCTCGTGCTTGTGTTCTGTTCCCTCATATACATAGAGGTTGTTCAGCAGGCTGCGTCCGAGGGGACCCTTTGGCAGCATACCCTTCACAGCGTGACGGAGAATACGCTCTACACCGAAAGGCTTCTTGCGCAGTTCAGCGGGAGTATTGAAACGCTGACCACCGGGATAACCAGTGTAACGGGTATAGACCTTATCAGTTTCCTTCTTGCCGGTGAACTTCACCTTGGCTGCATTGATAATAATGACATTGTCGCCACAATCTACGTGAGGAGTAAAGCTGGGCTTGTACTTACCACGAATCAGTTTAGCGACCTTTGAAGCGAGACGACCAACTACCTGATCAGTAGCATCGATTACGACCCACTCCTTCTTGGCTGTCTCCTTGTTAATCGAGACGGTCTTGTAACTTAAAGTGTTCATTTCTTCGTTTAATTTTACTAAAAAACAGTTTTACCTAAAAATATTGTTTACTGAGCGCCGATTCACAAACCGTGCTATCCGGCCAAAGACAGGCACTATTTACACGACACTCGTGGGGAGTCTAAGACCCTCCCCCCAATAATCGGACTGCAAAGGTACTGCTTTTTCTCATTATACGAGGTATGACACAGCCTTTGTAGCCCAACTTTTATAATTATTTAACTTTTATATGATTATTTACGAATTACTTTCACGTTCTTGACGCTTCCATCAGCCATACGTTCCTGACGAATCAGCAGGCCTTTTTGAGTACCATTAGCACGACGTCCCATTACATCAACATAGCGCACATTGTCTGGGCAAACACCAGCATTGACAATACCATCAGCAGACTCGAGAGAAAGCCAACCGATTTCCGACTCATGAGTCTCGCCGCCACCGGTATAGATGCTCTTTACGCCAACACGTTTCCAAGTAGTTACATCCACGCCGTTCAGATAAACGGCATAGCCATGCTCCGTGATATCGTTATCATCAGTAAACTCATAGGGAATCACGCTCATATCTTCCTTCAGATCTTCATAGTTTTCCTTCTTCAGGACAAAAGGTTGTGGCGTGCCATCCACGTCATAGTAAATCTGATAGCTCAACTTACCTGCCGACAGGAATTTGCCAGCGGTACTTACCAGGGGAACATCCAGGACCAAATAATAGCCATAATCCTCATCCAATTCCATTGAAGCCACAGACGGAGTAACAGGAACGCCAGGCACATCATTGATTTTTGTCAGTGTCACGTCGAGGAAATACTCAAAGGCCTCATCCTGATCATTTGCTATCTGATAGTTATCAGCCTTCAGCGTACCGGTCTGAGCATCATACGTAAAGGCCATAGGTGCAGTATAGAGGTCATACTCCAGAGTCATCAGACTAAGATGCCCCAGAAACTGACCACCCTCTACGGTAATTGTACCATCCTGCAGCACACCCTTTGCCCATGCCTTTGGCAGATAAGGCTCCAGTCCCTGCAGATAGACATCAGCACCATCAATAGCCACATAGACCGTACCAACATGTTCTGTATTAAAATAACCATCAACAGCCTGCATGTGATATTCGTCGGCAGTCAGGCCCTCTGGTAGTTCAACAACCTCTTCCACTGTAGGTTCACCTTTATGGAGTACAGGCTGGATATAGTAGCCATAGGCATCATTATAATTACGCTCGGGCTGAGCATTCTCCATGATATACACATCCTGAGGAACCGTAATAGTACCAGCCTCTGCATCATAATCGAAGGTATAACTTTCCGGACATTCATCCATCTCTTCATTATAGATGTCTATCAGGAAGTACATGCTACGTGAATAGTTAGCGTAAGTCTCAGAACCATAGTACTGAGGCGAATTGAACGTAATCTGCTTACCATCTTCACTTAGCAGTCCCTTAATCCATGCTTCAGGCAAATAATAGCTCAAGCCCTGTACATAAACATCCTTACCGTCAAAGCCCACCTTCAGTGCGCGGTTCACGGGTGTTTGGATCTCGTCGTAGCCCTGATACTCAGAGAAATAGCCCTCAAGTGCCCAGGTCTTAGTCTGCAAGCCTTCAGGCACAGTCACTACCACGTCTTCCACCACACGTTCACTATTATTCACCAAGTTACCCGTTCCCGCATAGGTCACCTCCATAGCTTCAATGCGCGCCTGTCCGTCAGGCACACTGAAGACAATCTCATCTGCGCTACCCGTCCACACATCATTAGCCAGTGTACCCACATTAGACTGAAGGTTTTTCTTTCCACCAGAAAAAGTAAACGAGATTTTTGTGATACCAGGACCAGCCAAGGTCAACGTATTACCCTTATACAGGCGAACGGATTTACCATTGTCATAATACTTTGGATCACTTGAGCCATTGCCCTTTGCTGCAGTAGCAGTCATGTCGTCCGTAACATTAAACTCAGCAACCACGGCCTGATCATCAAAGCCGCCATTCTCTGCCGCCCATGTAAACGTAGTCTGCCCACCTTGAGCAAACGACATCAACGAACACAGCAAAGCAAACATCATCAGCGTAAAATTCTTCATAGTAAATATTTGTTGTGTTTTCTGAAATCGGGGTGCAAAGTTACTACTTTTTCCTGTCACGAACAAAAAGCAACCGCATTTTTTGCTAAATTACCGAAAAAGTAGTACCTTTGCACCCCAAATAATATATATAAGAGGTATATGAATATCGAGACACTGATAAGTCAAGCCGCAGGCGAGGCCGTCAAGGCACTCTACGGCATGGAGGCAAACGAAAAGATGCTACAGCTGCAGAAGACACGCAGCGAGTTTGAGGGTAACCTGACACTGGTAGTCTTCCCCTTTGTGAAGGCAGCCAAGAAATCACCCGAGCAGACAGCTCAGGAGATTGGTCAGTATTTGGTCGACAACTGTTCGGCTGTTGAGAAGTTCAACGTAGTAAAGGGATTCCTGAACCTGAGCATCGGTGAGGGTGCGTGGCTGCAGTTGCTGCAGGCTATGGATCAGGACGACCGCTTCGGCATGAAAGCTGCTAACGAGGACTCTCCCCTCGTGATGATTGAATACTCTTCACCCAACACCAACAAGCCCCTGCACCTTGGTCATGTACGCAACAACCTGCTGGGTTGGTCGCTGGCTCAGATTATGGAGGCCAACGGCAACAAGGTGGTAAAGACCAACATCGTAAACGACCGCGGTATTCATATCTGTAAGTCAATGCTGGCTTGGCTGAAGTACGGCAATGGCGAGACTCCTGAGTCATCCGGCAAGAAGGGCGACCACCTGATTGGTGACTACTATGTAGCCTTCGACAAGCACTACCGCGAGGAAGTGAAGGAACTCATGGCTCAGGGCATGGACGAAGAAAAGGCTAAGCAGGAGGCTCCGCTCATCAAGGAGGCCCACGAGATGCTGGTAAAATGGGAGAACAACGATCCCGAGGTACGCGCCTTGTGGGAAAAGATGAACAACTGGGTGTATGCCGGTTTCGACGAGACATACAAGAAGATGGGCGTTGGCTTCGATAAGATTTACTACGAGAGTCAGACCTATCTGAAGGGTAAGGCCAAGGTAGAAGAAGGTCTCGCCAAGGGTCTCTTTGAGCGCCATGAGGACAACTCGGTTTGGGCCGACCTGACCAACGAGGGACTGGACCAGAAACTGCTGTTGCGTTCTGACGGCACCTCTGTATATATGACACAGGATATCGGTACTGCCGAAATGCGTTTCCAGGACTACCCCATCGACAAGATGATTTATGTAGTGGGCAATGAGCAGAACTACCACTTCCAGGTACTCTCTATCCTGCTGGACCGCTTAGGATTCAAGTGGGGCAAGGAACTGGTTCACTTCTCTTATGGTATGGTAGAGCTGCCTAATGGTAAGATGAAGAGCCGCGAAGGAACCGTTGTTGACGCTGACGACCTGATGGCACTGATGGTAGAGGATGCCTATAAGACCTCTATGGAACTGGGTAAGTTTGACGACATGACCGAAGAGGAGCGCCGCGAGATTGCCCGCATCGTGGGTATGGGTGCCCTGAAGTACTTCATCCTGAAGGTGGATGCAAGAAAGAACATGCTGTTCAACCCCGAGGAGAGTATCGACTTCAATGGCAACACCGGTCCTTTCATCCAGTACACCTACGCCCGTATCCGCAGTATTCTGCGTAAGGCACCTAGTACGACTAGCCCCGCTAGTTCAACTAGTCTCGCTGATAAGGAAATTGAGCTTATCCAGAAGATGTCTGAGTTTGGCGCAGCCGTGGAGCAGGCCGGTAAGGACTACTCTCCCTCTGGTATCGCCAACTACTGCTACGAGCTGACAAAGGTATTCAACCAGTTCTACCACGACTTCAGCATCCTCAACGAACCCGATGAGCAGAAGAAGGCCGTGCGCCTGATGCTGGCAAAGAACGTTGCAAAGATTATCAAGAACGGTATGGGTCTGCTGGGCATCGAGGTGCCCGAGCGCATGTAATATGCAGAACCCTCCCGACTATAGACACGACACCGTACTGCCCTTGCCCATGGAGGTAAGGGCAGACGCGTGGGCTGTGGACGCGGCCTGTAGCGGCAACCCTGGTCCCATGGAGTATCAGGCTATCGACCTGCAGACAGGTGCGCAGGTATTTCATTTTGGCCCAGTGAAAGGTACAAACAATATCGGTGAGTTCCTGGCTATCGTTCACGCCCTTGCCCTCTGTTGGCAGAAGGGCTTGCATAACAAAACCATCTACTCTGATTCCTACAATGCCATCCTCTGGGTCTCAAAACGACAATGTAAGACAAAATTAGAGCGTACCCCTGAGACGGAGCCGCTCTACCAGATTATCCAACGCGCCGAGAATTGGCTACGCACACATAATTACCGCAATCCCATCATCAAATGGGAGACCCAGAAATGGGGCGAGGTGCCAGCCGACTTCGGTAGGAAATAATCATATTACCATCATAATCATGTTGCGCCACGACTTCTGCATCTGCCGGAAGTTGTGGCGCGCTTGTTCCACCACTTACCGTCAAACGCATATTCGTCTCCACCCGGATTTCATCCCACAAGCCTTGTTCCAGGAAAGAATCGAGCGTTTTCCTACCGCCTTCGACAATCAGCGATTGTATATGGTGGGCATGTAGCACCTCCAGATTCAACGGATGCTGACGATCAATAACGAGTCGTTTAGGATTTGGACCATCCCACTGACGCACGGTCAGCTGAGGATGTTCGCGTTCATTGGTAACACGTCCTACAAGGATGGCATCCTCTTCAGCACGCAGTTTGTGCGAGAGCATCTGCGTAAAGGGTGTCGAGATAGCCAAAGCCTTACCGTTGTCATCAATAAATCCGTTAGCCGTCTGGGCCCACTTTAATATAATGTACGGGCGCGAGAGACGATGAAAGGTAAAGAACCTTCTGTTCAGGGCCTTACACTCTTCTTCCAGTACGCCCACAGTCACCTCAATACCGGCATCCCTCAGTTTCCTGATGCCCCTACCCTGCACCTCGGCAAACTCATCAATACAGCCTACTACCGCACGCTTCACACCTTTCTTGACAATCAAGTCGGCACAAGGGGGTGTCTTCCCATAATGCGAACAGGGTTCCAGCGACACATAGATCGCTGCCTCAGGCAACAGTCTTTCGTCCTCTGCGCTGACACTTGCAAAAGCATTGACCTCTGCATGCCCTTGTCCACAGCGCACATGATAACCTTCGCCAATGATTCTACCATCAGCCACTATCACAGCTCCCACCATTGGATTCGGCTTCGCATTCTGCTGTCCGTTCTGCGCCAGTTGCAGACAGCGGCGCATATATTTTTTATCCAAAGAAATTTGGTCGGTTTCCATATTTTGTGTAATTTTGCAGTATGACTTATAATGAATTATGGCGCCAGTTGACGCAGGTCTATGATGACTACGAGGCGAAGGCTATTGCCCGTATGGTATACGAGATCCGCTTCGGACTCATGCCATCCGACTTATTCATCGGCAAAGATACACAATTATCCACAGATGACCAAAAACTCTTAGCGGAAATTACACAACGTCTGCTGACAGGCGAACCCGTACAGTATGTTTTAGGTGAGGCGGAGTTTGGTGGCAGGACCTTCCATGTAGAGCCAGGCGTACTGATTCCCAGGCCAGAGACCTATGAGCTATGCCAGTGGATAATGGAAGAGAGAAGAGGGAAGAAGGAAGAGGGAAGAAACACCTCGATTCTCGACATCGGTACAGGTAGCGGATGCATCGCCTGCACGCTGGCAGCAGAATTGGCAGACGCAGAGGTGACAGCATGGGATATTTCTGACGATGCCCTGCGCATAGCCACAGAAAATGCCAAACGCACCAATGTCCACGTGTCGTTCAAGAAGGTGGATGTGCTAAATACTTCCCTCCTTAATAGGGAGAGGCCAGCGACGGGTCTTGATATTATCGTGAGCAATCCTCCCTATATATGCAACAAGGAACGCGCAACGATGGAGCGCAATGTATTGGAACACGAGCCAGAACTGGCACTTTTCGTACCTGATGACGACCCACTGCTGTTCTATCGCACCATTGCTCGCTTTGCTGCAAAGACATTAAATCCAGGTGGAGCCCTCTATTTCGAAATCAATCCTTTGCATGTCAGCGAGATGCAACAGATGCTCAGCGAAGAAGGGTTCTCACATACAGAAATTAGAAACGATCAATTCGGCAAACAACGATTCACGAAATCATGCTTATAAAAAAGGAAATGACGGGCCAACAAGCCTACCAGAAGCTCACGGACCTCTGTGCCCGTAGTGAACACTGTCAGCAGGAGATGATAGAAAAGATGCGGCAGTGGGGCGTCAGCAAGGAAGAGCAGGCAGAAGTGATGGACCGTCTGATAGCAGAACGCTACGTTGATGACGAGCGCTTTGCCCGTGCATTCATCTATGATAAGATACGCTATAACAAATGGGGGCGCCGCAAGGTGGAACAGGCCTTATGGATGAAACGTATTGACGACAGCATCAGTAAGCCTCTGCTCGATGAAGTAGACGATGAAGAATACCTAAAGATTCTCCGACCAATGCTCAAGCAGAAGCGCAAAAGCACCAAGGCCGATAGTGAATACGAACTGACCATGAAGCTCATCAAGTATGCCATGAGTCGTGGTTTTACGATGGACATCATCAAACAGTGTATCGAGGTAGAAGATGAGGACGAGTTTCTGGACTAGTCTGCTGGACTTAATCGCACCTCGCAGGTGCGCTATCTGCGGAGGCAGATTAGAACCACAAGAAGCCCTGCTCTGCGCTGACTGTGACAACGAACTGGAGAAGACACCCTTTCCCGAGTCGCCTTACGATAACCTCATGGCCCGACTCTTCTGGGGGCAGTTTCCCATAGAGAAGGCATCTGCCTGGTTTTACTACCGTTCCCATTCCGACCCCAGCAAGATGATATACGACCTGAAATACCATGGTCAGATGTTGCTGGGCGAGGATATCGGCGAACAAATCGCCCTGAGACATCAGCCATTTGGCTTCTTCGATGACATCGATGCCATCGTACCAGTGCCCATCACACGCCGACGCCAATGGAAAAGAGGTTATAACCAGAGTATGCAAGTGGCAAAAGGTATTAGCCATGTCACACACCTCCCTATATATAATAAGGTAGTCAAGCGACAACATTTCAGTCAGAGTCAGACGCACCAGACCAGCATCTGGGAGCGCCGCGAGAACGTAAGGGCAGCCTTTCAGTTGGTTGATGCCGACAAGATAAAAGGCAAGCACCTACTGATTATTGACGATGTAGTGACCACTGGCGCCACCGTGATCGCCTGTGGTCAGGAACTGGCCAAGGCCGAAGGCGTCAAGCTAAGCGTCCTCTCTATCGGCTACACAAAAGAGTAAATAATCGTTATGCGGCAGCAAATTTTTCACTCTTCACTTTTCACTTTTCACTTAAAATTCGTACCTTTGCACGCAAAAATCAACATAACGTTATGGATATCAAGAAACAATTCGCACAGAAGCTGATGGATATCAAGGCCATCAAACTGCAACCCAACGAACCTTTCACATGGGCCAGCGGTTGGAAATCACCTATTTATACCGACAACCGCAAGACACTGGGACACCCCAGCCTGCGTTCGTTTGTAAAACTGGAACTCTGTCACGTCATTCAGGAGAACTTCCCTGAGGCTGATGCTGTGGCTGGTGTTGCCACAGGTGCTATTGCACAGGGTGCGCTGGTAGCCGAAGAACTGGGTCTTCCCTACTGCTATGTTCGTCCAAAGCCAAAAGATCACGGCATGGGCAACCAGGTAGAAGGCGAAATCAAGAAGGGTGCTAAGGTTATCGTAGTAGAGGACCTGATTTCTACAGGTGGCAGTTCTCTGAAGGCTGTAGCTGCTCTGCGCGAATATGGTGTAGAGGTTATCGGCATGGTAGCCTCGTTCACATACGGTTTCCCTGTAGCAGAGGAGGCTTTCCGCGAGGCTGGTGTCAAGCTCATTACCCTGAGCGACTACAACGCCGTTGTGGAGCAGGCTGCCGAGACAGGCTATATCAAGGAAGAAGAAAAGGCCGTACTGGCTGAATGGAGAAAGGATCCCAGCGTCTGGGGCGTATAAGGAGGGGCTATGAAGAAATTCGAAAGTAGCATCAAGCAGGTGCCCTATTCACAGGAAGCCGTCTATCGCAACATCAGCGACCTGAGCAATCTGGAGCGTGTGCGCGACCGCATCCCTGAAGATAAATTGAAGGAGTTCTCTTTCGACAAGGACTCTGTAACAATCAATGTTGATCCTGTTGGTCAGATAACCCTGCGTATCGTGGAGCGCGAAGAACCCAAATGCGTCAAGTTCGAGACAACACAGTCACCCATGCCTTTCAATCTCTGGATTCAGGTGCTTCCTGTCAATGAGACAACCTCAAAGATGAGAATCACCATCAAAGCCGACATTCCCTTTATGCTGGCAGCTATGGTGAGCGGTCCTATCCAGGATGGCGTAGAAAAGATTGCAGACGCACTGGCACAGATTCCTTATGTATAATCAGGCGTTATAACGATATTACGTTATCACGATATAACGAATTAAAAAGATGGCACAGAAACTTTGGGAAAAAGACTTTGAGATAAACAGTGAGATAGAGCGTTTCACCGTAGGTCGTGACCGCGAGATGGACCTCTATCTGGCACCGTATGATGTACTGGGCTCAATGGCCCACATCACCATGCTCGAGAGTATCGGACTGCTGGGCAAGGATGAGTTGCCCGTATTGCTGAAGGAGTTGCAGAACATCTACGAACAGACGCTGCGCGGCGAGTTCGTCATTGAAGACGGCATCGAGGATGTTCACTCACAGGTAGAACTGATGCTCACCCGCAAACTGGGCGACATGGGTAAGAAAATCCACTCTGGCCGTTCACGCAATGACCAGGTATTGGTTGACCTGAAGCTTTTCACCCGCCATCAACTGCAGTTGGTTGCCGAGGCCGTCAAGGACCTCTTCGACCAGCTTATCGCTAAAAGTAATCAGTACAAGAACGTGCTGATGCCAGGCTACACACATCTGCAGGTGGCTATGCCCTCCAGTTTCGGTTTGTGGTTCGGTGCCTATGCCGAATCTCTGGCTGACGACATGCTCTTCCTGCAGGCGGCCTATAAGATGACCAACCGCAACCCCTTGGGGTCGGCTGCCGGCTATGGATCATCATTCCCCCTGAACCGTCAGATGACCACCGACCTCCTGGGTTTCGACTCAATGGACTACAACGTGGTCTATGCCCAGATGGGCCGCGGCAAGATGGAACGCAACGTGGGTTTTGCGATTGCCACCATTGCCGGCACAATGGCTAAGTTGGCCTTCGATGCCTGCATGTTCAACTGTCAGAACTTTGGTTTCGTAAAACTTCCCAAGGAGTGCACCACGGGGTCCAGCATCATGCCGCATAAGAAGAACCCCGATGTCTTTGAACTTATCCGTTCTAAGTCGAACAAGTTGCAGAGTCTGCCCCAACAGATCACGCTGATGATGAACAATCTGCCCGTGGGCTATTTCCGCGACCTTCAGATTATCAAGGAGGTATTCCTGCCTGCTTTCGACGAACTGCTCGACTGTCTGCGCATGACGGCCTATATCATCAACCGCATTGAGGTGAACGACCACATCCTGGATGACCCACGCTACGACCCCATGTTCTCTGTAGAAGAGGTCAACCGCCTCGCAGCAGAAGGTATGCCTTTCCGCGATGCCTATAAGAAGGTAGGCCTCGATATTGAGGCAGGTAAGTTCACACCTTGCAAGGACATCCACCACACCCACGAGGGCTCTATCGGCAACCTGATGAACGACCAGATTGCTGCGCTGATGCAGCAGACGCTTGACGGTTTCGGATTCGAGCGTGTGGAAAAGGCAGAAGCCAAACTATTGGGAAAGTAAAACTGAAGAGTGAAGAATGAAGAAATTACTGCCACTACTTTTACTATTATTGAGTGCCTGTGAAGTGGACAACCAGTTCAGTTCGACATACTGCAACTTCATGTTTCAGGCTTCACTCTACCCCACCAGTGCGCTGACCAATGCCATCGCCAGTTCCGGTGGCAACTTCTGTATTGTCAAGGCCGTACAGGAAAAGCGCGTATGGCACCTGAAACTGACGCCCAACCAAGGTTCCTTCGCAGCCAGCGACTTAGACCTGACGATGACCACTGCCATCGGCAACGAGCGCATCAACTATAACGCCATGGGCAGGAAGCGCGGACTCATCATCGGACGCACCTATAGCGGCGTGCTCTGTGCCTACGACCTGCTGTGTCCCAACTGCGATTTCAACTCCGAACTGAAATGGGCCGATGCCCCTCAGGAGCTCCGATGCAACAAATGCAAACGCGTCTACAGCATCTATAGCGAGTACAGCATCGTGAAGACCGGCGAAGAAGGACACACCCTGGAACAATACAAGCGCGTCAGCTATAATCCCGAAAGAGGTATCCTATCGGTACAGAATCCGTGAAAATATTCTGAAAAATTTGGTTATTCCAATAAATAGCCGTACCTTTGCACCCGCAAAACAGCTGCCGCGATGGTGGAATGGTAGACACGAGGGACTTAAAATCCCTTGACCAGAAATGGTTGTGCGGGTTCGAGTCCCGCTCGCGGCACTTGCCAGCGGCAAGGTAGAAAAGTGGATTCAGAGTCATCTGAGTCCACTTTTTCTTGTTAGGCACAATGCTTAATAAATCGAAAAAAAGACGTGTTTTTGAGTTTATTCCAATTATAATATGTAATTTTGCAATGGATAAAAAGAAAACTAAAAGAAAACTTATTGTATAATGAAAACTACTCAAATGCTTTTGCTGTCGGCAGCTGCTGTACTGCTGACATCATGCTCAGGAAAACTGGGTGCTCTCTCAGCAGATAATTTCAAGGTAACACCAAATCCCCTGGAGACACAGGCCGGCGAGGTCTCTGCCACCATCAATGGTATGTTCCCTGAGAAATACATGAAGAAGAAGGCTGTGGTTACCGTAACCCCACAGTTGCGCTTCCAGACCCCTCAAGGTCTCAAATCAGTTAATGGCGAAGGTGCTACCTTCCAGGGCGAGAAAGTGCTGGGCAACGACCAGACTATCTCTTACCTCGTAGGTGGTAACTACACCATGAAGACCAACTTTGCCTACACCCCAGAGATGCAGCAGAGCGATATGTATCTCATCTTCGATGCCAAGGTAGGCAAGAAGACCGTGAAGGTGCCCGAGGTAAAGGTTGCTACAGGTATCATCGCCACATCTGAGCTCTACAAGCGCACACTGACCTCAGCCAATCCCGCTTTGGCAGAGGATGCCTTCCAGCGCATCTCTGAGCAGAAGCAGCAGGCCAACATCAAGTTCCTCATCGGACAGGCACAGTTGCGCAAGAGCGAGCTGCAGAACAATTCTGTTCAGGAGTTCGTTCGTCTGATCAACAAGATTGTGGCCGATCAGGAAGGTATGGCTCTCGACAACATCGAGGTATCAGCCTATGCTTCACCCGATGGTGGCTACGCATTGAATGAGAAGTTGGCCAACAAGCGTCAGGACGTGACCAACGACTACCTGAAGAAGGAGATGAAGAAGGCCAAGATGGACGCTCCCGTTGACACCAAGTATACAGCAGAGGACTGGGAAGGTTTCCAGGAGCTCGTTGCTGCCAGCGATATCCAAGACAAGGACGTTATCCTGCGTGTGCTGTCTATGTATAAGGATCCTGAGGAGCGCGAGCAGCAGATCAAGAATATCTCTGCCGCTTTCCGCGAGCTCACCGATGGCATCCTGCCTCAGTTGCGCCGTTCTCGCCTCACCATCAACTACCTGTTGATTGGTCGTGACGACGAGCAGATCCTGGCTCAGATGAAGAGCGACGCCACCCAGCTGAGCATCGAGGAGATTCTCTATGGTGCAACCCTCTACGATGACGACCTGGCCAGCACAGAGGCAGCCTACAAGAAGGCTGTTGAGCTCTACAAGAACGACCCGCGTGCTTACAACAACCTGGCTCGTCTGGCTTATACCAAGGGCAACTACAGCGAGGCTAAGCAGTGGCTCGACAAGGCTGCCGCCATCGACCGCAACCAGGCTGAGACCAATGCCAACCTCGGACTGCTGGCATTGCAGCAGGGCGACATGCTGAGCGCAGAGAGCTATATTGCCAAGGCTTCTAATGCCAACGGACTGAACGAGGTACTGGGTAACCTCCACCTGGCTCAGGGCAAGTATGCACAGGCCGAGCAGGACTTCGGTCGTGTACAGTCTAACTCTGCCGCATTGGCTCAGATTCTGAACAACAACTACCAGGCTGCTGCTTCTACATTGAAGAACGTGAAGAATGCAGACGCTACAACCGACTATCTGCGCGCCATCCTGAATGCCCGCACAGGTAAGACAGCCGATGCTGCTGCAGCCCTGAAGCAGGCCATTGCAAAAGATCCCTCACTGGCCGACTATGCCGCCAAGGATCTGGAACTGACCAAGGTTAGCAAGTAAAGATGAAGATGATAACAAGAGGAAAGAGGAGAGCTGAAAGAGGACAGTGGAAAGCCGTTCTTTACGCTTTCCTCTTTCCTCTTCTTTTATGTGCCTGCGGCGAGACGGGCACCCGTTTCCATCTGGAGGGCAAGTTCAAGAATATCAATCAGGGCGAGTTCTATCTGTGCGATTTCGATAATGGCACGAAGGATACCATCTCCCTGCGTGATGGACGTTTCACCTATGACAAGGACATGCCCGATACGGTTGTTCTGACCCTTATCTTCCCCAACTTCTCTGAACTGCCGATTATTGCCACCCCAGGCGGCAATATCAAGATGGAAGGTGACGTTTCTCACCTGAAAGAAACCGAGATAACAGGTACAGAGGAAAATGAGTTGCTCACAGGTTTCCGCCTGCAGACCAAGGAGATGATGCCCCCAGCCGTTAAGCAGAAGGCAGAAGAGTTTATTCTGAAACATCCAGCGTCGCCCGTCAGCCTCTATCTGTTGCGTCGCTATTTCATCATGGCTGTCGATGCCGACTATGCCCGCATTGCCAAACTCAGCGAGACCATGCTGAAAGCCAAGCCCAACAGCATTCCCCTGATACAGTTGCACAAGCGCCTGAAGGCCACAAGCAATCTGAAGAGTTCAGGCAAGCTGCCCAAGTTCAGGGCTACCGACACCAACGGAAAGACCGTCTCTGACAGTCTGCTCCGCAAGAAAGCCAATGTCATCATGGTATGGGCATCATGGAGTTTTGACTCCCAGCAGATGCTTCATCAGCTCAACAGATGGAAGAGCGAGCACCACGACAGCATCGGCGTCATCAGTATCTGCATGGATGCCGATGCCTGCGAAGGACGCAAGGCCCTGGAAAACGACAGCATCAAATGGCCGGATGTATGCGACGGTAAGATGTGGGACTCTCCCCTCGTCTCAACCCTTGGCATCTCGTTTATCCCAGAAAATATCGTTATTGACAAATCAGGAAACATCGTAGGTCGTCACCTGAGTGCAGCCGACCTGAAAGACAAGGTGGACAAGTTGCTCCGCCAGAAGTAAAACTAAAATAATCATGCTGGTAAAAACATTTTGTGCAGCAGTCAACGGCCTTGAGGCCACTACCGTAACCATTGAAGTCAACATCACCCGCGGCACCATGCTCCACATGTCCGGCCTGGCCGATACTTCTGTACGCGAGAGTATCGACCGCATCCGTGCTGCCATGGGTAATATTGGCTATAAGTTTCCCGTTGCCGATATCACCGTCAACATGGCGCCTGCCGATATCCGCAAGGAGGGTAGCGGTTACGACCTGCCTTTAGCCATTGGCATCCTGGCCGCCAACAGTAAGATTACCAGCGACACACTCGGTGAATACATGCTCGTGGGCGAGTTGGGCCTCGATGGCCGTCTGCTCCCCATCCGTGGCGCCCTGCCCATCGCCATCAAGGCGCGCGCAGAGAAGTTCAAAGGTCTCATCGTGCCACGCCAGAACGTGCGCGAGGCAGCCGTTGTCAACCAGTTGGAGGTCTATGGCATGGACTCCCTGCTCGACGTTATCCAGTTCTTCAACGGCGGAGACCTGTATTCCCCCACTATTATCGACACACGCAAGGAGTTTTTTGCCCAACAGGAGCATTATGAGTTCGACTTTGCCGACGTGCGCGGTCAGGAGAGCGTGAAGCGTGCCCTTGAGGTGGCTGCTGCTGGCGGTCACAACCTCATCATGATTGGTCCTCCAGGCTCAGGAAAGTCTATGTTGGCCAAACGTCTGCCCAGTATCCTGCCCCCGCTATCCCTGAGCGAGAGTCTGGAGACCACACAGATACACAGCATCGCAGGCAAGTTGAGCCGCGACACCAGCCTCATCAGCCAGCGTCCTTTCCGTTCACCCCATCACACCGTCTCCCAGATAGCTCTCGTTGGTGGCGGTAATAATCCCCAGCCAGGCGAAATAAGTCTGGCACATAATGGTGTGCTTTTCCTCGACGAGTTACCAGAGTTCAATCGCTCCGTACTGGAGGTGCTGCGCCAGCCATTGGAAGACCGCACCATCACCATCTCGCGTGCCAAGTACAACATCCAGTACCCCTGTTCGTTTATGTTTGTGGCCTCCATGAACCCCTGCCCTTGCGGCTATTATGGCGACCCCACGCACCATTGCGTCTGCACCCCTGGTCAGATTCAGCGTTACATGAACAAGATCAGCGGTCCCCTGCTCGACCGCATCGATATCCATTGTGAAATTCAGGCCGTGCCCTTTGCCGAACTCTCCAAGATGCAGCCGGGCGAACCCAGCGCCACTATCCGCGAACGTGTTATCTCGGCCCGTAAGATTCAAGAGGAGCGCTATAAGTCCTTTGCAGGCATCCATTGTAATGCGCAGATGACCGAAAAGATGCTCCACGAGTTTGCTGAGCCAGACGCCCAGAGTCTCGATATGCTGCGCATGGCCATGGAGCGCCTGAAGCTCTCGGCCCGTGCCTACAGCCGCATCCTCAAGGTGGCCCGCACCATTGCCGACCTCGCCGGCTCTGAGCAGATACAATCCATCCATATCGCTGAAGCCATCGGCTATCGTAATCTGGATAGAGGCGACTGGGCAGAGCGAGGCATCTGACCGAACTGCTGAACGAGCGGCCGCAGAAGAAACTTTTTCCTTTTCCGTCTATTTTTGTTTCGTATGACCCTTGGTTATATGAAAAAGATGTTGTATCTTTGCGGCGTAATCTATAACAATTACTAACCAAAACGAAAACGATTATGGAAATTAAAGCTATCCGCATGTTCGACGGCGGTTTCATGAACCAGCAGTTTGCCTTCGGTGGTGAAGGCAAGGAAGGTACTGACGAACAGATTATCTACCGCAGCAGTTTACAGAACTTTTTGATTGATACGGGCAACGAGGTGATTCTGGTTGACACGGGTTTTCAGAACGAGTTCAAAGCGCCAGAGAAGAAACTGGGCGCCCCACTCTACATGGGCGAAAAGGTGAAGGATTATACGGAGTCCTTTGCTGAACTGGGCTACAAGCCTGAGCAGGTGACGAAGATTCTCATCACGCATAAGCATCCTGACCACTCAGCAGCCATTCAGTATTTCCCCAATGCCAAGGTGTATATCTCGCCAGAGGATGCCGATGCCATGAAGCTCCCAGAGGGTGGCAACATCATCCGTGCCGAGTACAAGGAGTCGTATAAGAACTTCCCACGTGCAGAAAAGGTGGCTGATGGCATCTGGTTTATCGAGGCTAAGGGTCACACCAAGGGCAACAGTATCATCATTGCCGAGGACGACGGACTCTATTATATGTTCCACGGCGACGTGACCTATTGCGATGCCGCCCTGAAGGCCAACAAGCTCAGTATCGTATTCGAGGATATCGAAGCTGCACGCCAGACGCTCGACCGTGTGCGTGAGTTCATCCAGCAGAATCCCACCGTCTATCTCTCCACCCACTGCCCCGAGGGCTACGAGAACCTGGAGATGAAGCGTGTGATGAAACTATAGATGAAAGGAGGGCTTCGGTCCTCCTTTTGCAATTCATATGATTTTAGTATTGTGTAATTCAAATAAAAGAACTATCTTTGCACCCGATGACAACAACACTAATCATAGGACTGCTGATTCCGCTGCTGGGCACCATGCTCGGCTCCGCCTTTGTGTTCTTTATGAAGAACGAGATGTCCGTGCAACTGCAGAAGTCATTGCTGGGCTTCGCATCGGGCGTCATGGTAGCAGCATCCGTATGGTCGCTGCTCATTCCTGCGATGGAAATGGAAGCTGACAGCGGGAAATGGAGTGTGATGCCTGCCGCCATTGGATTTCTGTTGGGCATGGGCTTCCTGTTGCTCATCGATGAACTGACGCCCCACCTGCATATCGGCACAGACAAGCCCGAGGGTATGCGCTCGCACCTGTCGAAGACAGCCATGCTGGCCCTTGCCGTCACTATCCATAACTTGCCTGAAGGCATGGCCGTGGGCATAGTGTTTGCAGGAGCCGACAGTGGTACAACGAATATTTCCCTTGCCAGCGCCGTCGCCGTATCGCTAGGTATTGCTATCCAGAACGTGCCCGAGGGAGCTATTATCTCCATGCCGATGCGAGCAGCAGGAAATAGCCGATGGAAATCATTCCTGATAGGCTCCTTGAGTGGCGCCGTAGAGCCCGTCGGAGCTGTCGCAGTATTGCTATTGGCCTCCATGCTCATGCCCATGATGCCCTATATGCTCGCCTTTGCCGCCGGCGCCATGTTCTACGTCGTGGTAGAAGAACTCATCCCTGAAGCTTCTGAGGGGCAGCACTCAAATCTTAGCACCATCGGCTTCGCCATCGGTTTCGTTCTGATGATGGTACTCGATGTCGTGATGGGATAGAGGGTTAATGGAAGGCACAAACGACGAGTTACGACCACTAACTCATCGAGATGCTACCCCTAACTCAATGAGTTGGGGTGCCTAAGTCGCTGTAGTAGCAATTTTTCTTAACAAATCATTTTTATCGCTTTTTGGCGTGAATGGGACTTTTTTGCCCAAAAACAGCCTCTAAAATCTCACTCGAGTGATTTCACGAATTCACTCGAGTCATTTCATGAATTCACTCGAGTCAATTCACGACATCAATCAGCTGACAAAAAATATTGTTCCAGCTAAATAATTCTGCGGCATCTGTTAAGTAAAAAGTATTGACTTTTGCACTTTCTCACGCCCCCGTGTTCTCTATCTAACAAGCATACAGCAAAGATGATTTACTTTCTTGAAATGAGCATGAAAATCTTTTTTATAATTTCATACCCTTCAAACTTTTTCTTTCCATAATTTTGAATGTTGAAAAATAATTCTTATTTTTGCGGCATGAAAAGGCAAGAGATAGTAAATCGTATCAAGGAACAGACTCAGAAATTCCTTCCCGAGGCTCAAACCATCCTATATGGTTCGGAGGCTCGCGGAGATGCCCGTGCTGACAGCGATATTGATTTACTTATTTTGCTTCCAGACGATAAGGTACTTCCAGAAAGAGAACATGCAATTGTAAGTAAACTCTACGAAATCGAGCTTCAATCTGGAGTGGTAATTAGTTCTATCGTTATGCCCCGTAAACAATGGGAAAATCCTACTTTGATTACTCCTTTCTATCAGAATGTAAAAAGAGAAGAAATCGTATTATGAAGGAAGATGTACTGACCTAGGAACAACGCGTCGATCTTGTCAATTAATATTTTGGGAAAATCAAGGGTACAGGTTTTTGATTTATTAAGGGAATCAAAAACCTGTACCATTAATTTATTAGAGGACGATACTGAAATTCTGCGGTGGCCTTCAGAAATCTTTTTTTTCAGAATTCAAATCCCACTTTAATGGCGACACCCTCAGTGTTCAACTTTCTTTGTGAGCGTGTATAGTCCATGCTCTTGGAACTTGTGAAGCTCTTAAATGTCTCGAACTCCAATTTCTCCGTCGTATAGCCCACAGAAACGTCGATTGCCTGTTTCTCATTCAAAGCGAAACGGCAACCCGCAGATAGATTAAGGTACAGACTGCCATTATTCGTGACATATGTACCAGCCTTACCGTCAATGAAGGGAGAAATCTTTCCTTTAGAGATATTGGCTCTCATATTAGCAAAAACAGGGATATCAACCTTGCTTTCACGCTGGTCTAGTGCAATATTCATGCCCTTCGTCTTGTATTCGGGCATAAAGTGCAAACCGAGACCGCCACCGATGAAGAAGAAAGGATTGATTTGATAACCATGAGACGTATTGATTTCAAAACGACCAAAATCATAGTCGCCAATACCAATCGTATAGCCACCATCAACAAATCCACGATAGCAGCCTTCCGACATGTTCTGTGCACACACCATCTGTGATGCGAAAAGCACAACCAAAGATAACAGATTCTTTTTCATCTCGTTCAATATTAGGGTTAATACTATTGTTTTCAACTACAGCCAGCACTAACTTCTTTTCACAAAAAGAGCGCAGACCCGCCATACTCCCTACCAGGCTTGGAACTGCCTCTAACGTACTATGGTGAAGCCTACGCTCTATGGGCGCAGCTCCAATGCACGTTAGTTTCGCTCGCTTTTTCTCGTTCGAGGTTCCAATTCGGTAGAGAGATTGAGCAATCAAGATGTCACATTCCAAAGAATGCGATGCCAAAATACACATTTTTCTTTGATTTTAGCACATCAAGTTGTAAAAATCGTATAAAATATGATGAATCTGTTTAATTTTAAGCTTTCAGAAACAGAGGATGTGGGTAAAGAACTTTTGTCCGAAAGGAAATAAACAAGACTTTAGGCAAGTTCTTAGATAGCAAGCAGGGGACAAGCGGAAGAGAGACCCTGTCGTCCTCTCTTTGATAAAAAACGGATAGTGCCGAAGCCGGTCTATCCGCTCATATCGTTATACCTTTATATTATTATGTCAACAATGCGGCACGCTATGGAATAAACACCACCTTGTTATTAATCCTCCGCGTTCCTCCCTGTCGCAATTCAGGCGTATTAATTCGAATGTCGCAATCGACTACACAGATGGCTCCCGTCTCGGAGCGGATGACATTCTCATCGTGCATGTCGCTGAGGTAAATATCGGGCGTAGCATACGTCCAGTTGCGATGGTTCTTCAGCTCGAAGCCCATACGCTGCATGTAGTCGGCAATTTCCTCGTCGGACACATGGCTACCGCCGATGAAGGGTTGCTCACAGATAATCTTGAACTCACCTTGGCTGTCGCGCCCGAAGCCGAGTACGACAAGGCGAGTCTCAGGGAAGTAGGCATTGTGCAGGGCGATACGGTCGAGGGCGAAGATGGGCTAGATGAAGTAGTCGAGGCCGATGCTCTTGATAAGCGTGGCACCATGGTCGTAAACCCTGGCCTCGCCACCCTCGGCAATCTCTTCGCCGAAGGAACGTTGAAGCGAGTCGTCAACACGCTCCATCCAGCAGCTAACGGCCTTGGCCCATTTTTCTATAACTGCCTCCTGCTTCGCTCCGCGTTGGCACTCTCTTTGGAAGTCGCTGAGAGCCTGTGCAGCATCTGAATCTGCACAATCTTCTGCTCCCGCGAGTAGGGATGCAATGACATTTGCCTCACCGCCCGCTGCGCAGCCATACTGTTCTCGCGGTGAAAATCGTTGATATACAAGCCTTCCGCTGATAAACTGTTCTGCATAAGTATCGAGTTTATGCAGACCGTCGGGTGTGAAGCCCTCGGCGATGATGCCGCGAACGGATGCCCAGAAGTCTGCGTTATTCATATTCATGTTGTATTGATGACATGCAATTCGACGGCAAAGATAAGCATTTTCTTTCAATTATTCATCATTTTTACATTAAATTGAGAATTATTTCTTAACTTTGCGGTCACAAAAACAAACAAAGGAGAGAACGATGAAAGTACTATTGATTAATGGAAGCCCAAAAGAAAACGGCAATACGTTTACAGCATTGAGCGAGGTAGCCAAAACGCTAAATGAAGAAGGCGTTGACACAGAGATTATCAGTATTGGAAAACATGCTGTGCAGGGTTGCATAGCCTGCGGCATGTGTGGCAGAAATGGCAATAAATGCACGTTCCACGATGATTTGTATTTTAAAGTATGGCGTGCCATAAAGGATGGTATTGACGGACTCGTTATTGGTTCTCCCGTCTATTATGGTGGCCCCAACGGTTCGCTGTGTGCTCTGCTCGATCGTGTATTCTACTCTATGAGCAATGAACTGTGTTTCAAGCCTGCCGCCAGCGTGGTGGTATGCCGCCGTGGTGGAGCCTCAGCCGCTTTTGACCGTCTTAACAAATACTTCACCATATGTAACATGCCCATTGTCAGTTCGCAATACTGGAACATGGTGTATGGCCAGACACCAGGACAGGCAGCTCAAGATGAAGAAGGCATGCAGACCATGCGTACCCTGGGACGTAACATGGCATGGATGATACAGAAGCTAAACGTCATCCAAGAAGGACATCCCTCACTGGAAGCCCCCCTGAGGACCAATTTTATCAGATAAAGACACCATCATATGGAGATTATTCTTGCCATTATCGTCATCGTTGCCGTCGTCATTGCTGCCGGTGCCTACTGCGTTGTACAGAAGAAAACCTACGAAAAACAACTGGATGTAGAGGAGAAACGTCACGCAGAAACCCTGACAGAGGTGAAGAATGCCTACGAACAACGCATAGAAGACCTGAAGACATCGTTCGAGAAACAGCTGCGCCAGACCAAAGAGGCACACGAGGGACAGATAGCTGCCCTGAAGCAGATGAACGAGGAACAGGTGAAGAGTCAGCTGGACCTGATTCGCGAACAGATGCAGACCACCTCCGAGAAAATCCTGAAGCAACGTCAGGAGGAGTTGGGTGTACAGAACAAAGAGCAGGTATCAAAGATTATTGACCCACTGCAGAAGAGTCTGAAGGATATGCAGGAGGCACTCGACAAGACCAAGGAGCAACAGACGGAGGCGTTGACCCGACTGGACGAGACCATCAAGATTAATATGCAGAAGAGTCAGGCTATCGGCGAGACGGCCGACCGACTGACACGTGCGCTGACGGGCGAGGTGAAGGTGCAGGGTAACTTCGGTGAGTTGAAGCTCAAGCAACTGTTGGAAGACCTGGAACTCCACGAAGGCGAACAATACGACACACAGGAGACGCTACGCGACAAGGGCGGCAAGGGTCTGAAAGGTGACGACGGCAAGGGACTCATCCCCGACTTCATCCTGCATTTCCCCAACAACCGCCATGTGGTGGTAGACTCCAAGATGTCGCTCACCGACTACGAGCGCTACATGAACGCGGAAGACGGCACGCCCGAGAAGAGTCTCTTCCTGAAAGCCCATATCGACAGCGTCAGGGCTCAGGTGAAGCGCCTGGCCAAG
This sequence comes from Prevotella communis, assembly GCF_022024115.1. Lineage (NCBI taxonomy): Bacteria > Pseudomonadati > Bacteroidota > Bacteroidia > Bacteroidales > Prevotellaceae > Prevotella > Prevotella communis. The sequence goes on along the minus strand of NZ_CP091792.1, from coordinate 520,432 downwards.
AAAGAATACACCAAGTACCTGCCCGAGGGCTATAACCGCCTGAACTTCGCCATCATGTACGTGCCCATCGAGGGGGCCTTGAACCTGGCATTGCTCAACGATGCCACACTATGGCGCGAGGCCTACGATGAAGGTGTGATGATACTGGGTCCGCAGACCATGTACATGAACCTGCGTGTGCTGGAGATGATGTGGACACAGGTGCGCCAGTTGAGCAACCAGCAGGCCATGATGGATGCCGCCAATACGGTGATAGAACGTGTGCAGGACTTCGGTCAGCGCTTCATAGATGTGGAGTCGAGCATGAACGACACCATCAAGAAGATGTCGAAACTGAAGATTACCACAGCCGACAGCGGTCCCAGCATTATCACCGCTGCACGCAACCTGCTGAAAGCGGGCGCAAAGGAAAGCAAGAAAAAGAAATCGCTCACAGAGATGGACCAGAGCATGTTCATCGAAGGAGAATAATTAACCAGAACCAGAAATATGGAACAGACAAAAGTACTGATTGTAGGAGCAGGACCGGCAGGAACTACCTGCGGCCTGTTGCTCAAACAAAGAAACATAGACTGTATACTCATTGACAGAGCCACCTTTCCAAGGGATAAAATCTGCGGTGGCGGACTGACACCACGCTCGTATAAACTGCTGTCGAGACTGATGCCCGACTTCAGGTACGACTATAACAGCGTGCACCGCCTGAAGCTATGCATTGAGGGCGAACAGGTGCTCGACTTCATGATGGACGAAGAGATACGTATCGTGAAGCGCAGGACATTTGACGCACAGCTCCTGGAGCGCTACCAGCAGGCTGGCGGCACCTTTGTCAATGACGCGCTGATAGGTATTGAGGAAAGTGGACCGCAGGTTATCGTCACGCTGAAGAGCGGACGGCAGATAGCCTGTGAATATCTTGTAGGTGCCGATGGTGCCAATAGTCGTGTGCGCAAATACCTGAATCCGCACGCCAGTCATGGCATCCTCTGCATGGAACAGTATGGTCCGAAATCAGCAGATCGCTCGGCCGAAGGACGCTCGCTACCAACGGGACGCGAGAATGCCATCGTGGGCAATCTCTCGCGTTTCTACCGTCAGGGCTACTACTACAGTTTCCCCAACGAAAGCTACGACGTGCAGGGCTTCGGCGACTATATGACCACGCCCCAAATGTTTCGCAAGGTGCTGAGAGATATGGGCTGTCCTGACGAGAAGCCACTTGGAGCTTATATTCCCCAAAGCACAGAATATCCTCTGCGCAAGAACATCATCCTGATTGGTGATGCTGGCGGATTTCCCAACCGACTGACCTTCGAGGGGCTCTATTATGCTTTCCTCACTGCCAGTCATGCGGCTATGGCTATCAGTACGGGCGCACCCTTCCCCCTTGTCAACAAGCAGGTATTTGAAAACAAGAAATGGGAGGAATATGCCTCACGCTTCTTCTACAGCGAGATAGGTCTCGCCATCCTGAAATTCTTCTGCAAGACGACACCAGGACTCATCACCTGGGCTTTCAACAAAGCAGCGAGATAAGGGAAAAAGGAATAGTGAAAAGTGAAAAATTTGCTACCGCAATATAAATAAAAAAATGCTACCGCATCAATCTTAATGCGGTAGCAAATTTTTCACTTTTCGTTATTACTTTTACCCTCAATTAGAGGTTTGTATTGTCCTTGCTCCAATCCTCAACAGCGGGGATAATGCCGAGAGAGATAATCTCGTCGCGCATCTTCTGCAGGTGCTCGTAAGAAGCCTGAAGTGCAGCCATCTCCTCTGCAGTACCCTCGGGCTCTGTGAAGTGAACACCGTCCTTGTCGATAACGGTAGGCATAGCCATCATCACGTTCTTGAAGCCGTAAGCGTTAACATAGCAACCTGCAGGCCACTTGAAGGGCTCACCGCCCATAGCACCCTCGATCATCTTTACAGCCTGATAAGCGGGGCTCTGGAATGAACTGCGACCACGGAGCTTGATGATGTTGCTACCACCCTGTGTAGTCATGTGCTTGATCTCAGCCCAACGCTCGGCAGAGAGAGGAAGCTCAGAGAGGGGCTTGCCATCGATGAGAGCCTTGCTGGCGAATACAGCCATCTGCTCACCGTGACCACCGTATGTAAAGGCGTTGGTAACCTTGTCCTGACGAACGCCGAACTCCTGAGCCAGCTGCTGCTGCAGACGGGTAGAGTCGAGAGCTGCCAGAGAGGTCAGCTGGTTGGGCTTCAAACCTGAGTGAATCAAAGCGGTCAGAGCGGTAACGTCAGCGGGGTTGAAGATAACCACCACGTGCTTCACGTCGGGGCAGTACTTCTTGATGTTCTCACCGAAGTCGGCTGCAATCTGACAGTTGCCCTTCAGCAGGTCCTCACGGGTCATACCCTCCTTACGGGGAGCACCACCTGAAGAGATGATGTACTTAGCACCTGTGAAAGCCTCCTTGGGATCAACAGTGTAAGAGATGTTTGCGCCAGGGAATGCGCAGTGACACATCTCGTCGTAAACACCATGAACACCGGGCTCATAGATATCATACAAGCAGATGTTAGGAGTAAGACCCAACATCAGCACACTCTGTACCATGTTAGAACCGATCATACCACCGGCACCAACAATAACCAATTTCTCGTCAGTTAAAAAAGCCATATTATATAAGTATTTTGTTTAAGATTTTATTTTGTGCCGCAAAGTTACGCAAAAGATTTGAGATATAAGCTTGGAGGTTTGAGTTTTTTTGTTTTCAAAAGAGATTTTTTTTCACTTCTTAATCGTCAATTATAATTTATTTAGTATCTTTGCCAACTGGAAATTGCAAATTCTACAACTAAAATGAAACGAATCTATTTTTTCCTGACTGTAACGCTGCTTTTTTCTGCCTGCAAGAACAACCAGAACGCATCAGAAAAGGCTGTAGAAGAAGAGGTGCTCAACATACCTGAATGTGTGGTCACCACCCCACCCGATTCACTGGGTCTGGATCCCTTCTACAAGAAATATGTGGATGTCAACGGACTGGCGCTCATCTCATCCTGGCGCGTGCCTGATTCCGCCTTTGTGGCTGCCCACAGAACGCTGTACGCCATGACGTCGATGTTGCCTGAAGCGGTACTCGACTCGATGGTGGCCCGTGGTACCCGTGTGGCCATCATGGCACGCTATGAAGGCACCACCGACATCCCTGAGCATCATTATCTGGTAAACGATACGGCGCTGAACTGGGACTTGCGTGCCCGTGGACTGGGAGGTGACCTGGAGTTGCCACTCACTTCGTGTGCAGAGGAAAACATCCTGGCCTACCAGATAGACAAATATCATGCGGAAGACATCCTGATTCATGAGTTTGCCCATAGCATCCATCTCATTGGCCTGATGCTGGCCGTGCCCGATTTCGATAGTCGGTTGAAGCATTGTTATGAACAGGCAAAAGCCAAGGGTATCCTGGCTGGCACCTATCGCGAGACAGATAAAGAGGAATATTTTGCCGAGGCCGTGCAGGACTGGTTCAACGTGAATGCAGAGATGCCCCATACCGACGGCAAGCACAACTGGTGTAACACACGCGAGGAACTACAGGTCTTTGACCCTGACCTGTATAACCTGTTGGCCGAATATTTCCCACAAACCAACATGCAGATTAGCAAACACAAGAAAGTAAACGAATATGGCAATCAATAAGGACACCTATATCAAGCGTCGCGCCCGTCTGAAGAAGGACGTAGGAAGCGGACTGCTTTTGTTTCTTGGTAATGACGAGGTAGGCATGAACTATGCCGACAACACCTATCGTTTCCGTCAGGATTCTACATTCCTCTATTTCTTCGGTCTCGACTACCCTGCGCTGGCAGCTGTCATTGATATCGATGCCGACAAGGAGATTGTGTTTGGCAACGAGTTGACCATCGACGATATTGTCTGGACGGGCATCCAGCCATCACTTCGTGATAAATGTGAACCGGCTGGCATCAGCGAGGTATTGCCCATGAAGGAACTCAAGAACTATATCGACAAGGCGCATGCCAAGAGTCAGCCCATTCATTTCCTGCCTCCTTATCGCGGTGATCACAAAGTATGGCTGTGGGAACTGCTCGGCATAGAGGCAGCGGCACAAGCCGACAAAGCCAGCGTGCCCTTCATTAAAGCCATTGTCAGTCAGCGCAACTATAAAGATGACGAGGAGATTCAGCTGATTGAGGAATCGGTTGACCTGAGCACAGAGATGCACCTTGCCGCCTATCGTACCGTGCGCCCGGGCATCCACGAGAGCGAGGTGGCTGCAGCTGTAGAAGAGGTAGCCTGTCGTCATGGAAATGCACTGGCCTTCCCCACCATAGCAACAGTACAGGGACAGGTACTGCATAATCATGGTTTCATACACCAGTTGAACGAGGGCGACATATTCCTGCTTGATGCCGGTGCAGAGACAAAGAGTCATTATGCCGGCGACCTGTCATCATCCATGCCTGTGGGCGAGAAATTCACGGACCGTCAGGCTGAGGTTTACAACATCCACCTGCGCAGTTTCTATGCCGCAGTAGACAAGCTGGAACTGGGCGTGCCTTTCCGTGAGGCTCATATCGCTGCTGCCACGGAGATAGCACGAGGCATGAAGGAACTGGGACTGATGAAGGGCGACCCTGCAGAAGCAGCCGAATGTGGCGCTTATGCCCTGTTCTTCCCATGCGGACTGGGTCACATGGTAGGACTGGACGTCCACAACATGGAGAATCTGGGAGAGCAATATGTTGGTTATGCCGAGGGACAGGTAAAGAGCAAGCAGTTTGGTTTCAAGTCGTTACGACTGGCCCGTCCACTGGAAAAGGGATTTGTATTCACCGTTGAACCAGGCATCTATTTTATTCCCGAACTGATGGACAGATGGGAGGCTGAAGGTCAGTTCCGCGACTTCATCTGCTACGACAAGCTGAAGCCCTGGCGCAACTTCACCGGTCTGCGCAACGAATTGAACTATGCCATGACCGAAAAGGGTGCCCGCCTGTTGGGAACCATCAAGAAGCCGATGACGATTGAAGAAGTATACAAAGCAAAAAACAACTGATATGAACTATACAATAAAATACCCTGAGAACCTGGGTGGCATGAATGAGCGCATACGTCATTTGCGCCAACAGAATTTCGACACGCCCACCACACTGAGCATCGAACGTGCCCTGATAGAGACTGCTTTCTATAAGGAGAACTACGGCACCATGCCTATTGCCATCCTCCGGGCCCGGAATTTCTACGAGATATGCAAGAAGAAGGCTATCTATATCGGTGACGAGGAACTGATTGTAGGTGAGCGCGGTCCGCTGCCTAAAGCCGTGCCTACCTTCCCTGAGTTGACCTGCCACTCGGTGGAAGACTTGCACACGCTGAACGAGCGTGAACTGCAACGCTATACCATCAGTCAGGAGGATATCGACACCTACGAGCGCGAGGTCATTCCCTACTGGCAAGGAAAGACCCAGCGTGAACGCATCTTCAACCATGTGTCGAAGGAATGGGAAGAGGCCTATCATGCAGGTGTCTTCACGGAGTTCATGGAACAACGCGCTGCCGGTCATACAGCGATGGATGGCAAGATGTACCACGAGGGACTGCTCGACGTGAAGGCACGTATCGAGAAACGCATCAGCGAACTGGATTATATCTACGACCCTGAGGCCACCGATAAGCAGCAGGAACTGGAAGCAATGGCCATCTCATGTGATGCAGCCATTCTCTTTGCAGAGCGTCATGCCGCGTTAGCCGAGGAAAAGGCAGCAAAGGAACAGAACCCGCAGCGCAAGAAGGAGTTAGAGAAAATTGCCGACGTGTGTCGCTGGGTACCAGCCCATGCGCCTCGCGACCTTTGGGAAGCCATCCAGATGTATTGGTTCGTACACCTGGGCACCGTCACCGAACTCAACGGCTGGGACTCGATGAACCCGGGACATATAGACCAGCATCTGTGGCCGTTCTACCAAAAGGGTATTGAGGATGGTACGCTGACACGCGACAAAGCCAAGGAACTGTTATCATGCCTGTGGATTAAGTTCAACAACCAGCCGGCACCTCCAAAGGTAGGAGTCACGGCATTAGAGTCGGGTACGTATAACGACTTCACCAATATTAATATAGGTGGTGTGGACAGAAACGGAGAGAATGCCACCAACGACCTTTCGTACATGATACTGGAGATCCAGGAGGAACTGCATGAACTGCAACCTGGTCTCAGCATCCATATCGCACAGAATACACCTGATGAATTCCTGCTCGAAGGTATCAAGGTGATTCGTCAGGGACACGGTTACCCCTCCATATTCAACCCCGACACATATGTACAGGAGATGGTACGTGCCGGCAAGACAATCGAAGATGCCCGAGAAGGCGGTTGCTCAGGATGTATCGAGGTGGGCGCTTTTGGCAAGGAGGCCTATCTGCTGACGGGCTACCTGAACACGCCGAAGATTCTGGAGATAACGCTCAACAACGGTATCGACCCGCAAACAGGAAAGAAACTGGGACTGGAGACTGGCGACCCACGCTCGTTCAAGACCTTTGAGGAACTCTATAAGGCATGGCACAAGCAGATGGTATACTTCGTGAACCTGAAGTTGAGCGTCAACAACTATATCGAGCGCATGTTCTCACTCTATGCACCTGCCACCTTCCTCAGTCTGTATATAGACGACTGTATAGAAAAGGGTAAGGACTACTATAGTGGTGGTGCGCGTTACAACACAACGTACATCCAATGCACGGGTCTGGGTACGATTACCGACTGTTTCACAACTCTGAAGAAACATGTCTTCGAGGACAAGCGCTACACGATGGAAGAGATGCTGGATGCCTGTGCTTCCAATTGGGAGAATGGGGAAAAGATGCGTCAATACATCCGCAACCACACACCATTCTTCGGCAATGACGATGCGTATGCCGACACGATAGCCGTACGTGTGTATGATGATTTGGTAAAAGCCATAGAAGGTCGTCCCAATACCCGTGGTGGAAAGACGCAGCTGAATATGCTTTCAACTACCTGTCATAATTATTTCGGTAGTGTCTGCGGCGCCACGCCCAATGGTCGTTTCGCCCATTTCGCCATCAGCGACGGTACTTCGCCCGCTCATGGTTCTGACAGTCATGGTCCTACTGCTGTGATTAAGTCACTTGGAAAACTTGACCAGACAAAGAGTGGCGGCACCCTGCTGAACGTACGTTTCGTGCCCCAGCTACTGAAACGCGACGAGGACCAACGCAAACTCGCCTCACTCATTCGTACCTACTTTAAGTTTGGTGGTCATCATATCCAGTTCAATATCGTTGACACAGCCACTCTTCATGATGCCCAGAAGCACCCAGAGGAATATCGCGACCTACTGGTACGCGTGGCAGGCTATAGCGACTATTTCAATGATATGACAGAGCAGTTGCAGAACGAGATTATTGCACGAACGGAAAACGATGACCTCTAATCTGATTTTTGACATCAAGCGCTATGCCATCAATGATGGTCCTGGCATTCGGACAACAATCTTCCTCAAGGGCTGTCCACTACGCTGTGTGTGGTGCCATAACCCTGAGTCGTGGTCAGCAGAACCACAGGAGCTCTTCAAACAATCTAAGTGTATCCGCTGTGGCACCTGCCTGGAACCAGGATTCAAGGTGGATGACTGTCCTACAATGGCCCGTGAGATTTGCGGACGGGCCTACACAATGGAGGAGCTGATGACCGAGATTGAGAAAGAGCGTGACATCATGGAGGATAGCGGTGGCGGGGTCACCCTCTGTGGCGGTGAACCCCTGATGCATGCCGAATATTCGCTTGAGATTCTCAAGGAACTGGGGCGACGTGGTTTCCACCGTACTGTTGACACCTCGCTTTATGCGCCACAAGAGGTCGTAGAAGCCATCGCCAACGAATGTGAGTTATTCCTCGTAGACTTGAAACTGATGGATAGCGACAAACATCGGCTTTATACAGGTGTTGGCAATGAACTGATTCTGCAGAACATCCGTTACCTGGCAGAGCGACAGGCCCAATTCTCTATCCGCATACCTCTGATAGAGGGTATTAATGCGGATGAGGAAAACATCGGGGCAACAGCGCAATTCCTCTCATCCATTCCCCATCCCATCCACCTCTTGCCTTATCATGATGTAGGAAAAGACAAGCATCGCAGGATGGGAAGCATTTTTAATCCGAAAGGATATCCTATGGCAGCTCCTTCTGAAGAAACCTTAGAACGCTGTAAGCAGCAATTGGAGGCACAAGGGCTGCAGGTCATCATCGGAGGCTGAGGCCCCAGATTTCCGAGATAACGCAATAACAAGATAACGAAACAACAAGAAAAAACAATGACAATATCACAACGACTAGCAGCCCTTCGCGAAATCATGAGTCGTGAACATTTGGCTGCATTCATTTTTCCCAGTACTGATCCACACCAAGGCGAGTATATCCCTGATCACTGGAAAGGACGCGAATTTATCAGTGGATTCAACGGTTCGGCAGGTACCGCAGTAGTCACCATGAAGAGTGCCGCCCTTTGGACTGACTCCCGCTATTTCATTGCAGCAGAGGAACAACTGAAAGGCTCAGAGTTTCAACTGATGAAGTTGAAGATTGAAGGGACACCGACTATTGCCGAATGGCTGGGCAAAGAATGTGAAGCAGGCGCAGAAGTAGGACTAGACGGCACGTGTTCTTCTGCCAATGCCGTAAAGGAACTGATTGCCGAGCTGCGTCATCAGGGAGGCATCACCCTTCGTACGAATCTGGATCCACTGAAACAGATATGGACAGACCGTCCTGTTATTCCTCAGAATCCCGTGGAGATATTCCCCATGGAATATGCAGGAGAGACCACGCACGACAAACTCGCCCGTATCCGAAGAGCCTTGCGCCAGCAACATGCAGACGGTATGTTGATGTCTGCCCTCGATGATATTGCCTGGACGCTCAACCTTCGTGGTACGGATGTTCATTGCAACCCCGTCTTTGTAAGTTACCTGCTCATCTCATCCAACACAACAACACTCTTTGTCAACAAGGAAAAACTGACAGCTGAGGTTTCGGCCTATCTGCAAGCTGAGGGCATCGGCGTTGATGATTACGAGAACGTGGGTAAAGGTCTAAAGGACTACTTTGAGTACAATATCCTGCTCGATCCCGATGAGGTGAACTATACGTTATACCAAGTGGTAAATCTTAAGCCTCAAACCTCAAATCCCAGACCTCAAATTATTGAAGCTGAATCGCCTGTAAAGCGGATGAAGACAGTAAAGAATGAGACTGAGATTGCAGGATTCCGTCGGGCGATGCTGAAGGATGGTATTGCTCTGGTAAAATTCCTGAAATGGCTTAAACCTGCGGTTGAGGCTGGTGGACAGACTGAGATAAGTATCGACCAAAAGTTGACTGCCCTCAGAGCCGAACAGCCACTGTATCGTGACATTTCCTTCGATACCATAGCCGGATATCAAGCCCATGGTGCCATTGTTCATTACGAGGCCACACCAGAGACTGATATCCCATTGAAACCGGAAGGACTGCTCCTGCTCGATAGTGGGGCACAATATCTGGACGGCACAACAGACATTACCCGTACCATCGCCCTTGGCCCTGTGACTGATGAGCAGAAGAAGATATATACGCTGGTGCTTAAAGGACATATCCAGATAGAGTTATGTAAATTTCCCAGTGGCAGCAGTGGTACGCAGATAGATATCCTGGCCCGCAAGGATATGTGGAGAGAGGGATTGAACTACCTGCATGGCACAGGTCATGGTGTGGGTACCTATCTGAATGTACATGAAGGCCCTCATCAGTTCCGCATGGAATGGAAGCCTGCCCCACTCGTAGCCGGTATGACCATTACCGACGAACCGGGCATCTACCTGCCAGGAAAGTATGGCGCACGTACGGAGAATACACTTCTCATCGTGCCTTACATGGAAACTGAGTTCGGAAAATTCTTACAATTCGAGTCACTTACGCTCTGTCCTATTGACAAGGCTCCTATCAACATTGAGATGCTGACATCAGAAGAAATACAATGGCTGAACGACTATCACCAGATGGTTTTCGACCGTTTATCTCCTCATTTATCGGCCGAAGAAGTTGCATGGCTGAAAGAGGCTACGGAACCACTCAAAAAATAACGGAAAACTACGCAACGCTTTGCGTTTAGAATTTATTCTATACGTATTGGTTATCAATGCAAAAACCATATCTTTGCATTGTCAAAACCAACGCAAAAGACAACATAGCTTAGTTATTTTAAGTAAGAAGCCATCAGCCATTGAGGCAGGTGGCTTCTATTTTGGGGCATTACGCAATGCGTTGCGCAACATTTAATCAGTTTGTTGCGTATCAATTCTTCTGAAAAACTATAACTTTGTACGGCAATAGGAACTAACATGAAACGTATTTCACAGCGGGATATAGCACGGCAGTTGGGAATTAATGTCTCTACTGTGTCCCGGGCACTCAGAGGACTCGACGGCGTCAGTCCAGAGCTAAAGAAAAAGATTGAGCAAATGGCAGAAGACGGTGGCTACCGCCCAAATCCTTTTGCCGCGAGTCTCCGTTATGACACAACACATACAATAGGCATTGTTGTACCCGACATATCGTTCAACCACTATGCACAGATAGTGAAACGTATTGAAGCAGAGGCACGCAAATATGGATATATGAGCATCATTACCGATACAGAAGACTCTTACGAGAACGAACTAAACTGTATAGAGTTGCTGACCGATATGCATGTTGAAGGTATCATTATCTGTGCGTCGCAGGATACAACAGATTTCTCACATTTGCAACGACTGCGCCAGTCGAATATCCCTGTTGTACTTTTCGACCGTGTGGCAGATATAGACATTTCATCTGTCATGATTAACGATGTAACGTCTGCCTGCTACGCAACAAATTGCTTAATAGAAAGCGGCGCAAGAAACATTGCCTTCTTAGGTGGATTAAACCAGGTAAAACAGACTGCCGACCGTAAACACGGTTACCTAAAAGCACTACGTGAGCACAATATCCCCATACGTCCAGAACTGGTAAAGTGTCATCATATCAGTTTCAACTCAGGTCTTACAGACACCATGGAATTATTGAGTCTGCCAGAGCCACCTGATGCAATACTGGCCTCACACGGATTACTGGCTATCTCAGCACTACAAGCCATCACCAGTCGTGGTCTGAAGATTCCAAAAGAAATTGCCCTTATCGGCTATTTAAGCGACTGGGTGTCAGAGATGTCACACCCACGTATTTCTTTCGTTAAGCAAAACCTCCGGGAGATAGGCAATAAAGCATTTCGCCTACTCCTTGACCAGATTAATGGCGACGACAGTGTACAACATGTTGTTGTCACAGCCCGCCTAGAATTAAGAGACAGCACAAAACAACACAAGACTAAACAATGAGATACTATTTAATTTTACTGACACTTTGGGCTTTTTTCGCCCTCAACGCTTTTTCACAATCGCCAGAAGACAGAGGTCTGACTATCAGTGGTACTATTCAGGATGCCGAATTAAAAGAACCGATGATGCAAGCCACCGTACAATTATTCCGCCAACGAGACTCCACCTTCGTCGGTGGTACCGTATCCGACATTCGAGGTCATTTCTCTATCCAGGCGCCGACAAACGGTATCTATAAACTGAAGATTTCATCGATAGGCTATCAGTCCATACAACGCGAGGTGACACTACGACGTAATCAAAGCATTGAGTTAGGCGACCTTCTTTTGTCGTCAGATGCCGTATTACTGAAGGAGGCTGTTGTCACAGGTCGTGCAGCACAGGTCGTAGTGAGGAAAGACACACTGGTATATAATCCCGATGCATATCGCACTCCCGAAGGTTCACCCATCGAAGAACTCATTAAGCGCATGCCCGGTGCAGAGGTTGACGAAGACGGAAACATCACCGTCAACGGCAAAAAGATTGAGAAAATTCTGGTCGATGGCAAGGAGTTTATGCTCGGCGATGTAGAGACGGCACTGAAGAACCTGCCAGTCTCAATCATACAGAGCGTGAAGTTCTATGATCAGCAAAGCGACCAAGCCCGAATCACAGGTATTGAAGACGGCAACAAGGAGACCGTGCTCGACTTTACCATCAAGAAAGGAATGAACCGTGGTTACATGACCAACCTCGACCTAGCAGGAGGAACGCACCATCGCTATGCCTCACGCGGCATGGGAAGTAGTTTTACGGACAAGACCCGAATCATGATAATGGGCAATTTCAACAACAAGGAAGAGAATGCCGGATGGTGGAACCGTCGCGGACTGAATGCCCGTAAGACACTAGGTGCCAACTTCAATTATGACGACGGAGAGAAGCTGAAGATGGATGGCTCCGTACGCTGGAACCATCGTGACGGCGATAATATGAACGAGAATGCCAGTGAGAATTTCTATAGCGACTCCTATCGTACATTCAGCAACAGCTACTCGAAGCAATTGTCACGTAGCGACAACTGGAACGGAAATTTCCGCGTGGAGTGGAAGCCCGACTCGCTGACCAACCTGCTGATGCGCGCCAACGGCAGCATGGGAACCAGTGATGGTACTTCAACCTCATCCAATGCCACTTTCAGCGACGATCCTTACCTATATGCTAACGATCCATTAGATGATATCCATGACCCTACATCCCCACTCTATCCTTATCTTGTGAACCATAATCATGGTGCCAGCCTCAGCTATGGGGAGAACAAGAATGCCTGGGCAATGTTCCAGTTTTACAGACGTCTGAACCCACGCGGCCGTAATATCACATTACGTGTAGAAGGCTCTATAGGCGATAACGAGAATCGCAACGCATCCAATAATGAGGTTTTCCTGCATCGTGTCAAGAATCAAGCCGGACAGGACTCGACATATTTCACAGCCCGCTATAACACCACACCCAGCGACAACAAGGGTTACGTGCTCAGCGCCCTCTATAGTGAGCCACTCTGGGAGGGCGCTCATCTGCAGGCCAACTATGAACTGCGCTATAGTCAGAATAAGAGCGATCGTCAGACATACGATTTCTCACGCCTTACCCAGAATCCCTTCACTGGTATCGTGCCGGAGTATCGCGACTGGAATCCATGGATTGGCAGTTTTGACCAAGAGATGATGGATGCTCAGCTCGACAAGAACCTCAGTCGCTACTCTGAATACAAGAACTACACGCACAATATCCGCCTGACCCTGCGTCACTGGCAGAAGGAGTACGACTACAACATCGGTTTCCTGATACAGCCTCAACACTCAAATTTCGTTCAGGACTACCGCGGCATTTATGTTGACACCATCCGTAACGTTATCAACTTCACGCCGACACTGGATTTCCACTATAACTTCAGCGACCAGGAGTCTATCCGTCTGACCTATCGCGGCGACACCCGACAGCCAGACATCACGCAATTGCTCGACATTACCGACGACTCCAACCCACTTTACATCACGCAAGGTAATCCTGGATTGAAACCACAATTCACGAACTCGCTGAATGCCTATTATAGCAATTATATCCAGAAATACAAACGCAGTTTCGTACTCTTCGGCAACTACCGCCATATCCGCAACTCCATCTCAAACCTTGTACGCTATAATGCAGAGACAGGTGGTAGCACCTCACGTCCAGAGAATATCAATGGTAACTGGAACGCTGACGGTGGTTTCAACTTCAGCACAGCTATCGACAGCGCTGCCCATTGGAATATGGGTAGTGACACGCGTCTGAGATATAACAACTACGTGAGCTATGTGGCACAGAACCAAGCCGACGCAGCAAAGAACACCACAAAGACCACCAATGTGAACCAACGTCTGAATGTCAGTTTCCGCAATGACTGGTTAGAGGTAACGCTCGATGGTAACGTGAACTATCAGCACTCCCGCAACGAGCTGCAGCCCTCGGCCAATCTCGACACCTGGCGTTTCAGTTACGGAGGACAGATGATGGTACGCCTGCCCAGTGGTTTTGAGATCTCCACCAATCTCCACGAGAATAGTCGCAGAGGTTTTAACGACCCGTCATCAAATACGAACGAACTGATCTGGAACGGTCAGGTATCAAAGTCCTTCCTCAAGACTAAGACACTTGTGGTAGCCCTCAACTTCTACGACCTGTTAGGACAGCAGTCCAACTATGAGCGCTGGGTGAACGCCAATGGACGTAGTGACACTCGCTATAACAGCATCAACTCGTATGCAATGCTCCACGTGCGCTACCGTCTGAACATGTTTGGAGGCAAGGTTGATACAGAAGGCCGCTATGACAAGAAATGGGGCAACAACGACCGTCGTGGCAGATAAACACCACTCACACAAAAATAAAACCAGATTATTAACGTTATTACATTGAAAGAAACCAAGAAATAATGAAAAGATTACTGACTCTACTCATCGCTACATCTGCCTGCACAATGATGTCGGCAGAAGTGGCAGACTCACTCTCACTGAATGAAGTTGTCGTCACCGGTACAAGGAGTGCCACAGATATCCGTCATCTGCCTATGACGGTGACTGTTATCAAACGAGACCAACTGACGGCAGAGCACCAGCCGAGCATCCTGCCAACGGTGATGCGCGAGGTGCCTGGACTATTCGTGACTAGTCGGGGTATGATGGGCTATGGTGTAAGTGGTGGCAGCTCTGGAGCTATCAATGTACGCGGCATCAGCAGTGGTACGGCAGAGAGTGGTGCCGGACAGATGATGGTACTTATCGACGGACATCCCCACTATCAGGGGCTCTTTGGACATACTATTGCAGACAGTTATCAAGCGCTTATGGCTGAACGCATTGAAATTCTGCGTGGCCCTGCATCGGTACTATACGGTTCGAATGCCATGGGGGGTGTTATCAATATCGTGACCCGTCAGGCAAAGAAAGACGGTATTAATACCAACGTCACCTTAGGTGCAGGCAGCTATGGTACCATCCAGACTGAAGCATCCAACCAGATACGCTTAGGACGTTTCTCGTCAACCGTTGCCGCACAGTATAACCGTACAGACAACCACCGTCCCGACATGGGGTTTGAGCAGTTTGGCGGAATGGCAAAGCTTGGCTACGACCTTCATACAAACTGGAACGTATCTGCCGATATAGAACTGACACGTTTTATTGCCTCCTATCCAGGTTCAACAGCAGCTCCACTCGTGGATGCCGACCAATGGATTACACGTGGCATTGCCTCTGTTGGCGTAACGAATAACTATGGGAAGACAAATGGCGGACTAAGTCTATACTATACCTTTGGCAATCACAAAATCAATGATGGACACGCGCCAACGGCTCCCGCAAAGACCAACTATTTCCGCTCAGAGGATGCACTGATGGGCATAACCTGGTATCAGAACGCACACCTCTTCAAGGGAAATCGTCTAACTATTGGCCTTGACTATCAGCATATCTACGGCAAGGCCTGGAACCAGGTGATGGCTACAGGCGAGGACTTGGCAGCTATGGTCAACAAGCGTGAGAACGAAATTGCCGGTTACATAGATGTCTGCCAAGACCTCACCGACTGGCTGACTCTTGATGCCGGGGTGCGTCTGGACAACCATTCCCAAGCTGGTACAGAATGGATTCCACAGGGAGGTCTTGTTGTAAGACCGATGGATAACGGAGAACTGAAAGCTACGGTAAGCAAAGGTTTCCGTAATCCTACCATTCGAGAGATGT
Organism: Prevotella communis; assembly: GCF_022024115.1. Taxonomy (NCBI): domain Bacteria; kingdom Pseudomonadati; phylum Bacteroidota; class Bacteroidia; order Bacteroidales; family Prevotellaceae; genus Prevotella; species Prevotella communis. Next base: position 504,745 of record NZ_CP091792.1, on the reverse strand, counting down.
ACCTTTTTGGGACGAAGAATGCCGACCTGAATGCTGAGCGTCTGATGAACTATGAGTTAGGTTGGCGTCATCGCATAGACGACGGCTATACCTACGGCATCAATGCCTTCTACATCAAGGGCAGCAACATCATTCAGCAAATGCCTGTCAGCGGAGGTAAGCGCTTCATGAACACAGGAGAGATAGAAAACTGGGGTGTCGAAGCGGAAGCCAGTTGTCCTATCAACCCATACCTCAATATCCATGCCAACTCCTCATACCTGCACATGAAGAATAAGATTATCGCAGCTCCTGAAGCAACTTTCTATGTAGGCGTCGACTTCCACAAAGACAAGTGGGCTGCCACCCTCGGATTACAGCATATAGAAAACCTCTATACTGAAGTAGGCGCAAAAGAAACTAAGGAAGATTTCAGGCTCCTGAATGCCAGCATCAGCTATGCAGCCTTGAAGAATGTAAGCCTCTGGGCACGCGGAGAGAACCTACTGGCACAGAAGTATGAAATCAACGCAGGCTATCCCATGCCTCGTGCCACTTTCATGGGCGGCGTGAGCATAAACTTTTAATCCTTAATGTTTAATCTTTAATGTAAAAAAATATGGAAGCTACAACAGTAAGACTTTACGCACTAAATTATGACGAGGTGAAGACCTATATGTGGGCGGCTATCTTCGTAGTCTGCAACCTGGTTTTGCCTCAGGTGTTCCATCTCATTCCGCAGGGTGGCATCATCTTCTCGCCCCTCTCGCTGGTAATTCTGGCAGGGGCGTATAAATTCGGATGGAAAACGGGGCTCCTGGCTGCTCTGCTTTCGCCGACAGTCAACCACCTCATCACCGGTATGCCCGCTATGGATATCCTGCCTGTGATGACCATGAAACTTGCAGTCCTCGCTCTCGTTGCAGGATTGGCCGCACAGCGTTTTAAGACCGTCAACCTGCCTCTGCTCATTGGCGTAGTACTTGTAACGAAAGCCATCGAGTGCGTAGGTGAACTTGCTCTCACTGGTGGCATCACAGCCACCATTGCCGATTTCACTATCGGATGGCCAGGACTACTTCTTCAAGTTTTTGGCACCTGGCTTATCTTGAAGTATATCCGCAAATAGAACGAGTCCGAATGCGTCGGACTGCCAGTACGTCGGCGTCGGACTGTGAATACGACAACGTCGGACTGCATGAAACTCGTATCGTACACTTTTCAAAAAGTCTCATAAAAGAGTTTGCAAACACTTTGCAAACTCTTTTCTATTGCGTAATCACGGTTTTTTCTTTATCTTTGTACGCAAAATACTAAAACGTTTCAACCCTAAACATGAAGCAATTATTTTTGATGATGATAACAGTGCTGTTGATATCAGGTTGCAGTTCACGCTGTGACGAGCAACAGGCATTCTCTCTCCAAGGCGCCTGGATGCTGCAACAGGTTTGTACGCCCGAAGGACACATCATTCATTACATGCCAAACGACCAGACACGACTGCGAATATACCAAGGCGACAGCGCAATGTTTGAATGTAAGCTGATACAGACCGAACAGGCACTGGTAGTAGAACCACAAAACAAAAGCAGCGTGACACTTTTTGACAAAGGCAGCGACGAATATCTCTATATGGAAGGCGATGACCAGAGACCCATAACAGTGGTCAACGACTCCGTTATCACCATCCAACAAATAGGCAGGATATTCACCTGGCAACGTGCCGATAGCATTGGTGAGGAATGGGGCGAAGAGATACGTGCCATCATCGACCGGCATATGGAATACGAAAGACCCTTCGATGCTCCCCACAGTTATGTGCTATCCGCCAAAGAGCGAGAACAGGCAAATGTTATCCATCTATTAGAATACGCTACAATAGGTTGTCTCATCGTGCTATTATCTATAGCCCATATCGCACAAGTAAACCGTAAGGCAAAGAAACGGCTGCAACAGCAACTCCAACAGATTCAGGAGATACATGAAGAACTGCCACAGCCCGTCAAGCAGGCTATCGAGAATATTGAATCTGCATATTTCTCTTCAGACGAATACTATACGCTGCAACATCGTATCACTTCTGGTCAGCGACTGAAAGAAGAGGAATGGTATGAAATAGAGGCTCAACTCAAGAAAATCTACCCAGGCTTCAGCAGTCAGCTGAGGAACCTCCACGTCATGTCTGAACTGGAGTATCAGACATGTCTGCTTATTAAACTGCGTATTGCTCCAACAGACATTGCAACGATATTAAGCCGTGACACAAGTACCATCAGTACCGTACGCAGCCGACTCTACAAAAAGGTGTTTGACAAGAAAGGCGGAGCCCGCGAATGGGACGAATTCATCATGAGTATTGGAGCATAAGGAGTTTGCAAACTGTTTGCATGTGAAATGCAAAACAGATGCAAACTCAAAAACTTGGAACGACAAGAAAAAGGACTTACCTTTGCAGCGTGGATTCACATAAGTCTAACCAATAGAACAAAACGTATGAAGAAAATTATCTTTTTGATGGCAGTGGTACTCATGAGTACGCTGCAAGCCAATGCCCAAAAACCTAAAATCGCCGACAAGGAACTCCTTGGCACATGGACACTGGAATGGATGCAGTATGATGGAGAGAAGAAGATAACGTGCGGAAAAGGCACCAGTTACACCTCCTTTAAATACTATGGAGCCGACGGGGAATATGCCTGCGCAGAAATTGCGCTGTCAAATGACGGTAAGATCAAGGTCTTACCCCATGAGTACGGAACCTATTCCTATAAGGACGGCTGGTATATTGAGATGGGGCGTAAGCCTGCCCGCAATGATATTCTCGTGATGAAGGACAACATCCACTTTCATGGTCGTTGGATGAACCGTACAGAGGCTTGGAAGAAAACACCCCTGTCACAAAAAGTAGTGAAGTATATCCTAGACTGCTGTAAAAGTCTGAACACTCCCACTGATGTCCAGCAGGAAATCAAGAAACAACTATTTTAATCATCATCATAAGTAAAGAGAGTTATAATTAACTCACAAACCAAGTAGTATTTTCATCTGGGTTCGCAGCGATGCGAGCCCAGATGTTTTTTCTGCTTATTTCCATGGAAACATGTTGGTGGTTTGCAAATAATATTGTATCTTTGCAAACGATTATTCTCAACCCGTTTACTAAAACAAAATCTATGAATAGAAAGCAACTACTTAGCACTCTGCTAACAATCTTTCTGACACTACCGCTATCGGCTCAGTCCCAGTCACTCCCCTATCAGAACCCACAACTGAAGGCAGAACAGCGTGCCGATGACCTGCTAAAACGACTCTCATTAGAAGAGAAAGTACAACTGATGATGGATGTATCACCAGCCATCGACCGTCTGCAGATTCCGCAGTTTCAATGGTGGAACGAGGCATTGCATGGCGTAGGACGCAATGGTTACGCCACCGTCTTTCCCATTACAATGGCGATGGCTGCTTCATGGGACGATGCCTTGCTTCATCGAGTCTTCACAGCTGTGAGCGATGAGGCTCGTGTCAAAGCGCGCCAGGCAAAAGAATCAGGACGTATCCGTCGCTATCAGAGTCTGTCTTTCTGGACGCCCAACATCAATATCTTCCGCGATCCACGTTGGGGCCGTGGCCAGGAGACCTATGGCGAAGATCCCTTCCTCACATCAAAGATGGGATTGGCCGTGGTACGTGGCCTGCAGGGCATGACCTATGATGGAAAATGGATTGGCAACTACAAGAAGTTATTGGCCTGTGCCAAACACTTTGCTGTGCATAGCGGTCCGGAGTGGAACCGTCACACCTTCAATATAGAAGACCTGCCTGAGCGTGACCTTTGGGAGACCTATCTGCCAGCCTTTAAGGCATTGGTTCAGGAAGGTGAGGTAGCAGAGGTGATGTGTGCCTACCAACGCATAGACGGACAGCCCTGCTGTAGTCAGACACGCTATGAGCAACAGATTCTGCGCGACGAATGGGGATTCAAGGGACTGATTACCAGCGATTGTGGGGCCATACGCGACTTCCTGCCCCGCTGGCATAATACAGCCAAGGATAGCGAGGAAGCCTCAGCCCAGGCCGTACTTGCCGGTACGGATGTTGAGTGCGGCTCAGAATACAAGAACCTGCCTGAAGCCGTACGTCGTGGTGACATCAAGGAGTCCGACCTTGACCGCTCATTGCGCCGTCTGCTCATCGCCCGTTTTGAGGTAGGCGATTTCGATGATGACAAACTGGTAGAGTGGACAAAGATACCGTCTTCCTCGGTTGCATCTAAAGAGCACAAGCAGTTGGCCCTGGACATGGCCCGCAAAAGCATCGTCCTACTGAAGAACAATGGCGTCTTACCATTATCCAAGACATCCGGCATCCTCGTCATGGGACCTAATGCCAACGACTCCGTGATGCAATGGGGCAACTATTCCGGATACCCCACCAAGACCATCACCGCCCTTGAAGGTATTCGTCAGCAGCTTGGCAGCATACCTTATATCCCAGGCTGTGACCTAACACGCAACGAAAGCGTTGAAAGCCGCTTTGCAGAAATCAAAGCGCCCCTGGGCAATCAGGGCATGCAAGTTACCTATTATAACAATACTAGCATGAGTGGTAAGCCCGTTACCACCGTCACTCTGACAGAACCCGTCAAACTAAGCAATGGTGGTAACACCGTCTTTGCGCCCGGTGTCAACCTGGAGAATTTCTCAGCCCGTCTTGACGGTACTTTTATTCCTACTCGCGACGAGACCCTTATCTTCAATATCAGCGGTGACGACAAGATTCGCCTGCTGGTCAACGGTGACACCATTGTCGATATATGGAAGGTTCGTCACCGAATTCAGAACGGACAGAAAGAGTTGACAGTAAAAGCAGGACAGCACTACCGCATACAAATAGACTACGTACAGGAATCAGGCTATGGCGCACTGAACTTCGATATACAACACAAATCGACACCTACCCCCCAGGAACTTCTCGCTCAGGTAGGCGATGCCAGAACCATCATTTTTATCGGTGGTATCTCACCCCGTTTGGAAGGAGAGGAGATGCGTGTCAGCGAACCAGGTTTCCGAGGTGGCGACCGCACCAGCATCGAACTGCCACAGGCACAGCGCGACGTGCTTCGCTGGTTGCACGAAGCAGGAAAAAAAATAATCTTTGTCAACTGCTCTGGAGGTGCCGTCGCCATGGTCCCAGAACTGGAGACCTGCGATGCCATCCTGCAGTGGTGGTATGCCGGCGAACAAGGAGGAACGGCACTGGCTGATGTCCTGACTGGACGCTACAACCCAAGCGGCAAACTGCCCGTCACATTCTATAAGAGTACCGACGATTTGCCCGATTTCCTGGACTACACGATGAAGAATCGCACTTACCGTTACTTCACCGGTGAACCTTTGTTCCCCTTTGGTCATGGGCTGAGCTATACCACATTTGCTTTTTCAAAGCCCGGCGTCAAGGTAAACGACAAATCTGTGACTGTCACCACCAAAGTGAAGAACACAGGCAAACTGGATGGTACAGAGACAGTACAAATCTATTTCCGTCGTACTGCCGATACCGAAGGACCACAGAAGACTCTCTGCGGCTATCAGCAAGTAAACCTGAAGGCTGGTGAAACCCGTACTGTCACCATCACCCTACCCCGTAAAAACCTTGAATCATGGGATGCGAAGAGCAATACCATGCACTTCATACCCGGTCAGTATCAGCTGATGATAGGTTCATCAAGTGCCGACACCAACTTATTAAAGATTAACACAAAACTATAAAAACAAAACATCTACAAGATGGCAAGAGGCTAACAAGGCATTAACTAAGGCACGAGAATAGACTCTGCGTGTTTTACTTGTTCAGCAGTAGGGGCAGAAACTTCGGTAAGCGTATATGGAATACCAAGTTTCTGCCATTTAAATATACCTAAAGTATGATATGGCAGTACCTCGACACGCTGAACATTCTGTAGTGTGTCAATAAACTGACGCAGGCGCACCAACTGCTCTTCGTCGGTAGTGATGCCAGGCACCAATACATGACGTATCCATACGGGTTTAGCAATGTCCGACAGATAGCGGGCACAATCCAGGATATTCTCGTTGTCGTGACCTGTGAGCCAACGGTGCTTCTCACCGTCAATGTGTTTGATGTCGAGCAGCACCAGGTCGGTACTATGCATCAGTCGCTCGAACTTACCGAAGAAAGGTTCCTCGCGGGTAAAAGGTTGGGCAGCAGTATCCAGGCAGGTATTGATGCCACGACGATGAGCCTCCTCGAACAGTTCAATCAGGAAATCTATCTGCAGCAAAGCCTCACCACCGCTCACGGTAATACCGCCATCGGGGCCCCAGTAGCTGCGATAGCGCTCTGCCTTGTTCAGCAGCTCATCAACGGTAGCTGTTGTGCCGCAGGCATCAGAACCAAGTTTCCATGTGTCAGGGTTGTGACAGTAGCGACAGCGCATCCGACACCCCTGCAGGAAAATCAGAAACCGAATCCCTGGCCCATCAACAGAGCCAAAGGATTCGGTAGAGTGTATATAGCCTGTACTACTCATTACAGACTCTCGTGAGATTGACGTGCAATAACATCCTCCTGCTGCTCGCGAGTCAGGTCGATGAACTTCACAGCGTAACCAGATACACGGATGGTGAAGTTAGCGTACTCGGGCTTCTCAGGATGCTCCATGGCATCGCGCAGCTTATCTACACCAAACACGTTCACATTCAGGTGGTGAGCACCACGGCTGAAGTAACCGTCCATCACGCGAACCAGCGTGTTAGCGCGCTCCTCGTCGTTCTGGCCCAGGGTATTGGGGCTGATGGTCTGAGTATTAGAGATACCGTCGAGGGCATACTCGTAAGGCAGCTTTGCTACTGAGTTCAGTGAAGCCAGCAGACCGTTCTTCTCAGCACCATAGCTTGGGTTAGCACCTGGTGACAGAGGAGTACCGGCACGACGACCATCGGGCAGGTTACCTGTGTACTTACCATATACCACGTTAGAGGTGATGGTAAGGATAGAGCAGGTTGGAGTAGCGTTACGATAGGTAGCGTGCTTGCGAATCTTCTTCACGAAGGTCTTGAGCAGCCATACAGCAATCTCGTCGGCACGGTCATCATCGTTACCGTAGCGGGGGAAGTCACCCTCGGCTACATAGTCAACGTTGAAGCCCTCTTCGTCACGGATCATCTTAACCTTAGCATATTTAACGGCAGAGATAGAGTCAACTACGTGTGAGAAACCTGCGATACCGGTAGCGAATGTACGACGTACGTTGGTATCAATCAGGGCCATCTCGGCAGCCTCGTAGAAGTACTTATCGTGCATGTAGTGAATCAGGTTCAGGGTGTTTACGTATACACCAGCCAACCAGTCCATAGCCTGATCGAAGCGGGGCGCCAGTTCCTCCCATGTGAGATACTCATCCTTAATGGGACGGAAGCCGGGAGCTACCTGCTCGCGGGTCTTGGCGTCAACACCACCGTTACAAGCATAGAGGAAGCACTTAGCCAGGTTGGCGCGTGCTCCGAAGAACTGCATCTCCTTACCGGTCTGTGTAGCACTTACACAGCAGCAGATGCTATAATCGTCGCCCCATACAGGACGCATCACCTCGTCGTTCTCGTACTGGATAGAACTGGTCTTAACCGAGATCATCGCAGCATACTTCTTGAAGTTCTCTGTCAAACGTGGAGAATAAAGTACGGTGAGGTTAGGCTCGGGAGAAGGACCCATGTTCTCCAGGGTGTGCAGGAAACGGTAGTCGTTCTTGGTCACCATGTGACGGCCATCCATGCCCATACCACCTACTTCCAAGGTAGCCCAAACAGGGTCGCCAGAGAAAAGTTCATTATATGAAGGGATACGTGCGAACTTCACCATGCGGAACTTCATCACCAGGTGGTCGATGAGCTCCTGTGCCTCGCTCTCGGTCAGTGTACCCTCTTCCATATCACGCTGGATATAGATGTCGAGGAAGGTTGACACACGTCCTACAGACATGGCAGCACCGTTCTGAGTCTTGATAGCAGCCAGGTAGCCGAAGTACAGCCACTGAACAGCCTCGCGTGCGTTATTAGCAGGCTGAGAGATATCGAAGCCGTAAATCTGAGCCATAGCCTTCATCTCCTTCAGGGCTTTAATCTGCATAGAAATCTCCTCACGCTGACGGATGACATCATCGCTCATCACACCGGCTCCGCAGTTACGCTTATCGGCCTCCTTCTCAGCGATGATGAAGTCGATACCATACAGAGCTACGCGACGGTAGTCACCGACGATACGGCCACGGCCATAAGTGTCGGGCAGACCAGTAAGAATATGGTTATGACGTACGTGCTTCATCTCCTCGGTGTAAGCATCAAACACGCCATCATTATGAGTCTTGCAATACTTGGTGAAAATCTCGTGCAGCTTTTCTGATGGTTTGTAGCCGTAGTTTGTACAAGCCTGCTCAGCCATCTTAATGCCACCAAAAGGCATGAAGGCACGCTTCAGGGGTTTATCGGTCTGCAGACCAACTACCTTCTCCAGGTCTTTCTTACTCTCATCAATGTAGCCAGGGCCATAGGCCGTCATGCTTGAGACGATCTCGGTCTCCATGTCGAGCACACCACCCTTGGCACGCTCTTCTTTCTGCAGTTCCTGCAGACGTCCCCACAATATATTGGTGGCATCTGTAGGCTCGGCCAGAAATGACTCATCGCCTTCGTAAGCTGTGTAGTTGTTCTGAATAAAATCTCTAAGATTAACTTCTTCTGTCCATTTGGTTCCTTTAAAACCACGCCATTCGTTACGCATATAAAAAGGGATATAAATATATAAAAATTAAAAATTGGGTGCAAAGGTAACACTTTTTATTGGATTATCATGGTAAAATATCAGAAAAAATGACACACGACCTATTTGATTGATTTATTTAAAGAGTACATAGGAATCTATACTGTTAAAAAACGCTATTCCTTATATAAATCATACAAACAAACAATAAGATATTACAGAATATTTGTAAATTTGCAAACTAAACTATAAAGATTGGCTTAACAACAATGAAAAAAATCGTTTTACTAACTGTCCTCGCGGTTCTCATAATACTACCGGCAAAGACACGGGGGCAGATACGTTATAACCAGGTGGGCTGCTATCCGCAGCAAGAAAAATTCATTGTTGTAGAGGATACAGCCTCCATACACAAATTAAAAATCAAAACACCTAAGGGGAAAACGCTGAAACCTGCAAGTATTCGGAAAGCTGTATCACCCCTTTCGGGGAAGACCCGCTATGTTGTCAATCTTGGTGAACTGACAGCCATTGGTAATTATCAGATTAGCATCGGCAAAGAAAGATGCAGCATCCAGGTATCGGACCATCCTTATCATGATATTGCCAAATCATCCTTACGCCTGTTCTATCTTATACGTTCTGGGATACCCATCGAACAGGGCGGCATTTACAAACGTCCCCTAGGACACCCCGACACATTGGTACTTATTCACCCATCAGCTGCCACCGACAAACGTCCTGCCGGCACCGTAATCAGTTCTCCCTATGGTTGGTATGATGCGGGTGATTACAACAAATATGTTGTCAACTCCGCTTTCAGCATCGGACTGATGTTTGCTGCATACGAACAACAGTCAACCTACTTCACCAATTTAAATACGGAGATTCCTGAGAGTCATAATCAAACACCCGACCTGCTTGACGAAATGATGTTCAACCTGCGTTGGTTGCAGACCATGCAGGACCCAGACGATGGCGGTGTATATCACAAGCTGACGACCCCCAATTTCGAAGGTTTCATTATGCCCACAGCATGTAGGCAACCACGCTACGTGGTGGCCAAGAGCATAACTGCCACCCTCGACTTTGCCGCAGTAATGGCGGACGCCGCGCGTCTTTTTGACCCTTACCAACAAGATTATCCGGGTTTCACAGAGCAAGCCACCATCATGGCAGAACGAGCCTATCAATGGGCGAAGCAACACCCTACAGCACTATATCGTCAGGACCAGTTACACCATCCGGAAATCACCACAGGGACTTATGCCGATTTCAATTCACGTGATGAGCTGTTCTGGGCCGCGTCTGCCCTCTATCGACTAACCCACAAGCAGATGTATTTTGAAGATGCACAGCAAAACCAGCCTCAACGGTTCAACACACCATCATGGGGAAATGTTTCCGCACTCGGTGCATTCGAATGGCTTTCAGCAAAAGCATCACCTCTATACAACGATATGCTTCATCAACTCATGGACTATTGCAAGAATGCCATCAGAAATGTTGAGAAATCTTCGTTTCAGTCGCCTTTTGGTAACAACGCCCGTGACTTTGGATGGGGCTGTCTGGCAGAACGCTGTTGCTGTCAGGCCATGGCATTGCTCTATGCCGACAAGATACAAGGTACTTCTAAATATCGCACCTTCGCACTTCAGAATGCCGACTACCTATTGGGACGCAACGCAACTGGTTACTGTTACGTCACCGGCTTTGGTGACAAAAGTCCGATGCACCCCCATCACCGTATCAGTTCGGCCGACGGCATAGAAATGCCCTTCCCAGGCATGCTGGTTGGTGGTCCGAACCCTGGACAACAGGACAAAAAAGACATGCACAATACCGTCTATCCGTCAAATATCCCTGATGAATCGTATATCGACAACGAGGAATCGTATGCCTCTAACGAGATTGCCATCAACTGGAACGCCTCCCTCGCAGCTTTCCTCTGTTGGCTTGATGCCTTATCGGAGATGTCTGCCACACCGCATGATAATGGCATACAACTGGATAAGAATCACTTGTTGCTCGACGCCTCGCTCAGTGATAGTGAGGTAGCCAACCGTCCATTCATGTTCAATAACTTCCATAAGATGTTAAAGAGTCTCTCGGATACCACTACACTATATATTAAGCCTGGTGTCTATTGGATAGACAATCCCGATATTCCAGAAGTAGTGCATGGCGAGAATGGACGCGAACCATTTGGCTGTGTTATCAGGGGTAAGATACTGCATCTCATCGGGCTCGATACCGATGCACGAAATATTGTGCTAGCTTCTGCTCGCGGACAGACACAGGGAGCTGTAGGCAATTTCACCATGTTTGATATTCATTGCGACTCGCTTTGGGTAGAAAACCTCACAATGGGTAACTTCTGTAATGTTGACCTTGATTACCCTTTGAACCCCACGCTCGCACGTAAAAAACGCAGCGATGCCATCACACAGGCACATGTTGGCTATGTACATGGCAAGTGGCTCATGGCTCGCAACGTGCGCTTCATCAGTCGACTGAACCTGAACCCGCTGAACGGTGCTGAGCACTCTTACTACGAGAACTGTCATTTCGAATGTACCGACGACGCCATGAACGGTACCGCCGTGTATCGTCACTGCAGCATTGACCTCTACGGACAGAAGCCCTTCTGGAGCACTTTCAACAAGGGAGCGATGTTTGTAGATTGCGACTTCAACGTGAAAACAAGCAATCGCGAGATGTATTTCTGCAAACAGGGCGGGCCTTTGACACTTATTGACTGCAGATACCATGCTCCTTCAGACAGCATCTATATCGGTTGGACAGCCTACCCACAACCCTGGCTTCGCTGCTACCAGCATCATTTCACGCTTAATGGGAAGCCTTACATCATCGGCAACCGTCAAAGAAAGAATACGCTATCACCTTCTTTTCTCAATAACACACTGAGAGAAGCCCCCTATTTAGCTATCAACAAACATGAAAGCACGCTTCAAACCGGTCACGACACGCTGCGGTTATCCTGCAACGAAATAGTTTCCTGGCGGATAGAGGAAGGTTTTGAAAAATACGTCGTAATGAAACACATTGATGCAGAAACAATCGAGTTAATCCCTATCAATAGCACTGACGAGACTATCAGTTGTTGCGTTATCGCCACCTCAACCGATGGACGGGAAGCCGCTTGTTATCTGACTATCAAACCCTCTCAACTGCCACCACCAACAGTACGCAACCCACGCCTCACTATGACTCAAGACAGGGCTGTGCTAACCTATTTTCTGAATACGAAAGAAGCGGCTGACGACTCCCGCATCATCTGGTATAGAGATAGCATTCCCGTGGCAACAACCAATACCGGTTCAAATGGCATCTACCTACTTCAAGAGGCCGATAAAGGACACACGTTGAGAGCTGTACTATTTCCAAAACAGAAACGAAGCGACTATGGCGCACCTATTGAGTGTCAAGTCAAAGTGCGACATACGTCCAGACAAGACAGCCTTGACACAGATTTCAGTCAGCTGTATTGCGACTGGCAACCAGTTATAGCCGAAGGACTATGGACCGTTGACGGCCACAAACCTATCGACACATCTGACTATGACTGGTCCTTTAATTCCATGAAACCGATGTGGGAATATGGCGAGGGATTCAACGGTGCCATAGGAAAAGGTCTTTTGCAAGCACAACGAGGTGCTCGCCTGATGTACACAGCAGCAAACAGACGCTATGATAACATGTCACTGACACTAACCGTTGACCCAACCAAGACTGCCGGTCAGGGGTTCGGTTCTGCCACTGGACAGTATATGGATGTCTGCCTGAAATTTGACACGAAGACATTGACTGGCTATGGTCTGCGCATCATCCGCACCGTGAAACACGCCAAGGCAGTGGACTTCCTCCTGGTTGAATACAAAGACGGACAGGTTACTCCTCTGACCGAGGCCATCAGCTCCACTTGTTACCGCACAGGATGTACCATTAGCCTCAACTACTCCAACGGGTTATTAAGAGCCCATGTAGAAACAAAGACACCCAAACCTGCCGACTCCTCCCTACCCCATCAGGTTGACCTGCAGTCACACGTGACAAGCAATCCCTTTGGGGGCATCCACATCCAGCATACCGGTTCCTGCGGTGAAAGTACCACTATGCTGCATCACCTCCACGCTACATGGAAACGTTTATAACCAAACAAAAACATATATGAAACGAACAACAGTATTAATCATCAGCTGTCTCATGATAATGAGCAGCATGGCACAACAACAATTGGGCCGTCGGCCAAACGTGAAATCGCCCGTCATCCACCAAGACGGCTCGGTGACTTTCAACTTCTTTGATCCTACTGCCACAAAGGTCAGCGTCATCGGTGATTTCGATGAACTCACCAGCAAGCGACTCGACATGACGAAACAAGAAAATGGTGTATGGACTGTGACAACGGATCCGCTGACACCCGAGCTATACTCCTACAGTTTCACCGTTGACGGTCAACGTATTGTAGATCCTGCCAACAGCTACGTGAACCGCGACATCAACACACTGAGCAATATCTTTATTGTATCCAAGAGCAACGAGGACAAAGGACATACCTATGCCGTAAATAACGTGCCTCACGGCACCCTGTCTCGCGTATGGTACGACAGTCCCACACTTGGTCAGCAGCGACGCATGACAGTCTACCTGCCAGCTGCCTACGACGGAAAGAAGCGTTTCCCCGTAATGTACCTGCTTCACGGATGGGGTGGCGACGAGACAGCATGGGGCGACCTGGGGCGTGCCTCGCAGATTATGGATAACCTCATTGCCGAAGGAAAATGTGTGCCGATGATTGTTGTGATGCCTAATGGCAACCCCACCTGTGATGCGGCTCCTGGCTGGTGGCACGAGGGAATGTACGTGCCCGATGGCAACGCCTTCCAAAATCGTCCTGCCAAAGCATCAATGGAAGAGAGTTTTATGGATATCGTCCGTGCTATTGACAGTCGTTATAAGACCATTGCCAAACGCTCTGGCCGTGCCGTTACAGGTTTGTCAATGGGGGGCGGCCACACCTTTGGAATCTCACGTCTTTATCCAGAAGAATTCGATTACTACGGTTTACAGTCAGCTGCTACAATGATGGCTCTTGGTGGATGGCTGAACAGTCAGGCTCCAAAACCCAATGCCGAATATGACGCACAGATGGCACGTCTTTTCAACTCAAAACCCAAGCTATACTGGATTGGCATTGGCAAAGACGACTTTCTGATGCAACAGAATACCGACCTGCGCAAATATCTCGACTCTAAGGGTTACCCTTATGAATACTACGAGAACGACGGTGGTCACATTTGGCGCAACTGGCGCATCTACCTAACGATATTCGCACAAAAGATTTTCAAATAAACAAGAAATATGAGAAAAGAAATATTATTGACAGCCTTTGCTGCATTGCTGATGCAACCACTCGTTGCACAAGAGAAGAAATCACCTTCATTTGATGAAGTATTAACCACCCGTCGCAGCATTCGTAGTTATGATGCCACAAAGAAAATCTCCGAACAGGAGGTGCGCACGCTGATGGAGGCCGTACAAGAGGCTCCTTCGTGGGCCAATCAGCAGCCTTCTAAATACTACGTGGCGATGACACCCGAAAAACTCGCTGCTGTGCAGGAGCTCATCGGTGGCAACAAACGTAATGTGCAGGGAGCACCCGTACTCATCGTATCCACCTTCGAACGTGGCAAGAGTGGTTTTTTCCAGGGCAATCCTGCCAATGAGGTAGGCGACGGCTGGGGCGCCTACGACAACGGTCTCTCTAACTGTTATCTCATCATGCAGGCTCGCGCCATGGGTTTCGACACGCTCATCATGGGTATGCGCGATGCCAACAAGCTCCGCTCTCTTTTTAACATCCCGGAAAACGAGGCTATCATGGCCGTCATCGCCCTTGGTTATCGCAAGAATCAACCCGTACTGCCCCGTCATAAGCAGTTGGACGATGTCGTAAAATTCTATTAAATAAGCTATTATGAGAAGAACTCTCTTTATCAGCCTGTTTGCAACCATTTGTCTTCTGGCGGTATCTGCACAGCGCAACATTCGCATTCGAAAAAATATCCCACTGGATTCGATACGTCTGAGCGACCCGGCTATCTTGGCCGACCAGAAAACAAAGATGTACTATATGACGGGTACGGGTGGCATGATGTGGCGCTCCAGCGATCTGAAGCTATGGGAAGGACCATTCCGTGTGACGGAATTTGAGGCCAACTCATGGATGGGACCGCGCCCAATGATATGGGCAGCCGAGTTGCATCAGACGGGCGATGGCTGGTATTACTATTTTGCTACATTTACAAACCAAGAAGTAAAAATTGATACGGTGCGCGGTAATGTCATTGAACGACGTGCCTCGCAGGTACTCCGTGCAGATAATCCCATGGGACCCTATCGTACCTTTGGTGATGCTACCTATCTGCCAGCCAATCGTCCTACGCTCGACGGCACCTACTGGAAGGATAGCGACGGCAAGCCCTATATGATATTCTGTGGTGAGTGGCTGCAGAACTGGAACGGCACGATGGAAAAGATAGAACTGAAGTCCGACCTCAGTGGTACCATAGGCGAGCCGAAGGTGCTCTTCCGTGCCAGCGATTCCCCCTGGAGCAGGGAGAAGAACGACAAAGGCGAAATAACATGGAACAAAGTGACCGATGGACCTTATCTCTTCCGTACCGCCACAGGCCGACTCGGCATGGTTTGGACCTCATGGGTCTATGATGTCTATACACAGGGAGTAGCCTACAGCGAAAGCGGTACCCTCGACGGTCCTTGGATTCAGGAGCCCAATCCCATCACGCCTCCAGGCTTTGGGCATTCCATGCTCTTCCAGCGCTTCGACGGTCAGTGGATGATGTCAGTACACCACCATTCCAAGGACGACCGCGGTCGCACCGTGCGCATTCCCCATCTCTTCAATGTAGATCTAAGCGGTGACAAACTCATAATAAAACCATAAGACATAGAATATGAAACGAATTCTCTTTTTAGTATTTGCATCATTATTCCTTGCAGGACATACATCGGCTGCTAAGCCAAAGAAGGTGCTTACAGAAAAGGATATGGGCGCCTATCTCTTCACCTACTTTAGTGACCCCACCCATGGTCTGTTCATGGCTATCAGCTACGATGGCTATACGTTTACCGCAGTAAATAATGCCGAACCAATTATCTCTGGCGACTCGATTGCCCAGCAACATGGCATCCGCGATCCACATATCTATCGCGCACCAAACGGTAAATTCTATATCGCCATGACCGACTTGCATATCTTTGGCAAACAGAAAGGTATCCGCACCACACAATGGGAGCGTCCCGAGGCATACGGCTGGGGCAACAATCGTGGACTGGTACTGATGGCCAGCGATGATTTGATACATTGGACTCACCATGTAGCTCGTATAGACAAACTATTCCCTGAGAGATTCGGCGAGATAGCCTGTGCCTGGGCACCGCAGACTATTTGGGACGCTGCCGTGGGTAAACCGATGGTCTATTTCACCATCCGTCAGAAGGCTGGCGGTCGCACAAAACTCTATTACAGTTATGCTAACGAGGACTTTACGACCCTCGAGACCGAGCCTCAGTTGCTCTTTGAATACCCCGACACAACGATTCAGGTGCTCGATGCCGATATCTGTCCAATGCCCGACGGTCGCTACTTCATGACCTACGTATCACAGGAGAATCCTGGTGGCATCAAATATATGATATCCGACAAGATTAATCATTTCGACGACTACCATGCTGAGCAGATTGATACAGAGCGCACGGGTTGTGAGGCACCTAACGTATGGAAACGAATCGGTGAGAACAAATGGGTTGTGATGTATGATATCTATTCCATCCGCCCTAACAACTTTGGATTTGTAGAGACCTCCGACTTCAAGACATTCACGCCGTTGGGCCACTTTGGCGATGGAAAGATGAAGATGACCAACTTCGTGTCGCCCAAGCACGGCTCTGTCATTCATATCACCAAGGCCGAGGCCAAGCGTCTGGAACAGTATTGGAACAACCAACAGGTACGCAAGCAACAAAAGACGATCCGTCCTGGTGAGCTGTGGCGCGACGATACGGGACGCCACATCAACGCCCATGGCGGTGGTGTGATGAAGTATGGCGACACCTACTATTGGTTTGGCGAGCATAAGAGCGAACGTACCAGCGATGCACTGGTAGGTGTGATGTGCTATGCTTCGAAGGACCTGGTGAACTGGCACAACTGCGGTGTGGCTCTCAGCGTGAGCGATGAACGTGGCCACGATATTGAGCGCGGTTGTATCCTGGAGCGTCCCAAGGTCATCTATAACTCTGTGACGAAGAAGTTCTGCATGTGGTTTCACCTCGAGCTGAAGGGTCGTGGCTATGATGCGGCCCGCTATGGTGTGGCCGTGGCCGACCGCCCCGAAGGGCCCTATAAGTTCCTGTATTCACAGCGTGCCGATGCCGGTACCTGGCCTGTGGAGTTCAAAGCACAGGATATCACTACTGCCGACACTCTGAACGAAGACAACTTCAAGGAATGGTGGACGCCCATCTGGCGCAAGGCCGTTAATCAGGGGCTCATCCTGAAGCGCGACTTCGCCACTGGCCAGATGTCACGCGACATGACTCTTTATATCGACGATGATGGTAAGGCATACCATATCTTCTCATCGGAGGAGAACCTCACACTCCATATAGCCGAGTTGACCGACGACTATCTGCACCACACCGGCCGCTATACCCGCGTAGCTCCTGGCGGACAGAACGAGGCACCTGCCATCTTTAAGCACAATGGCACCTACTGGATGATTACCTCAGGCTGTACCGGATGGGCACCTAACGAGGCTCGCATGTTCTCGGCTCCCAGCATCTGGGGCCCATGGACACAGCATCCAAACCCCTGTCGCGGTCCGAAGGCCGATAAGACTTTCGAAGGACAGAGTACCTATGTGCTCACGCTCGATAATGGCCGTCATATCTTCATGGCCGACATCTGGCGTCCTCGCCATCCCATTGATGCCCGTTACATCTGGCTGCCCATTGAGTTTGAGAACGGCAAGCCCGTTGTCCGCTGGCAGAATGAGTGGAAACTCTAAGCATTTACGATAAAAAAGAAATCCCGAAAAGCAGATTGCCTTTCGGGATTTTCTAATTTATCGTGCATCCAGCCATTTACCAAGAGTGGCTAGCATCTCGTCGTGATATTTGAACCAGTTGCCGAAACCGTAGCCATGGCCACCGTTGGGATAGATCATCATGGCGCACTCATTGCCAGCTTCCTTCATGGCCTTATAGTACTCAAGTCCATTGGTCACCGGTGGCACCAGGTTGTCGTCGGTCGACATGATGATAATGGCGGGAGGTGTCTCACCCTTCTTCACAGCATTCTGTGTTGAGAAATCGCGCACCAGAGCAGAGTCTTTTTGTCCCTCTTCTCCTAAGAAATTCTTACACGACCACTTATGACTCACATTCTCGTCCATCGAGATAACGGGATAAAACAGGATGGTGAAGTTAGGACGTACCTCCTTGGGGGAGTGTGTCGAGATGACCGATGACAAATGGCCGCCGGCAGAGAATCCCATGATGCCCACTTTCTCCGGATTGATACCCCAAACCTGTGCAGAGTCTCTCACAATGCGGAAGCCTTTTTCCACATCGCCTACGGGGATGGTACGATCGCCATTAGGCAATCGATAATTCACCACGAAATAGGCAATACCCTGATTATTGAGCCATTCATGAGCCAGGGTGCCCTCGTGTGTATTCGACAACATGGAGTAACCACCACCGGGAATACCTACGATAGCTTTTCCATTAGATTCCTCTGGCAGGAAACATACCATCTGTGCCTTCCCATCGTCCGTTAGGTTGAGTGTAAACTGGCGGGCTGTTTTGCCATGTGTTGTTGATACCGTCAGGAGTGTCAACGTCAAAAGTAAGAATGCTTTTTTCATCATAATATGCGTTAATTATTTAATAGTTAATGGTTCGCGACTGCAAAAATAAAAAATATTTTTCAATTATCAATTGTAAATTATCAATTATTTCATACCTTTGCGGCGTATAACTAAAAAAGACCATAAAAGATGAAACAAATTCTATTAACTATTTTATGCGTATGCACAGTCTTCACGGCATCGGCTCAGGAGAACAACGACAAAGTATTCACCCTTAAAAATGGTGATGTCACAATGACTGTCAACATCACAAAAGGCGGCAAGATTCTTTCTCTGAAGTATAAGGACCAGGAAGTTATCTCACAGTCGCGTTTTCCCGAATCCTTCGGCAGTACATTCTGGACTTCACCACAAAAGGAATGGAACTGGCCACCAGTACCCGAATTCGATAAACAGACCTATTCCGTCAACACAGAAGAAGAGAATCATCTCTTTATCACCAGTCCTGTGTCTCAGCGCCTGGGCCTCAGCGTGGGCAAAGACTTTCAGGTGGATAAAAAAGACGGCGCCATAGTTATCACATATTCCATTAAGAACGAAGGCACGGAGCCCCGTCGTGTAGCCCCTTGGGAGATTACACGCGTATCCAATGGCGACGGACAGATTAGCTTTGAAGCCCCCATTGACAGTATCTGGCCTGCAGGTCTCATGACCTTTGAGCAGAAAAACGGTGTAGCATGGTACAAAACTGATGAGGCACCTCAGAACAGAAAAGTAAATGCCAATGGCACTGGTTGGCTGTCATACACCGCTAACGGGCTGACACTGACCAAGAAATTCCAAGACCTGAAACCTGGCGAGGCAGCTCCCGGTGAGGCTGAAATCCAGGTCTACGTAAACCGCGGAAAGACCTATATCGAGTTGGAGAGTCAGGGTGCCTATACACTGCTTCAGCCTAGTGAACAGCTCCACTGGTCTGTACGTTGGTATATCACACAAGGAAATTAGAGATATCACAAAAAGAAATCAGGAGGCTTCCCTCCTGATTTCTTTTTATCTTTACACCTATTACATATTGGCCTTAAAAGTTTTTTCCCAGATTTTCGTCTCCTTTTTATCAAGAAGACCTATCTTTGAGACTGAAACAGTGACATCAACAGCCAGCGGTTCTGTAGAACAGGTTTCTGCAATTCCTTCGCAATGCAGTATAATTTGCTCCTCATCATTTTGAGACTCTTTAAAATACTTTCCAAATACATCACTGAAAGTCTGCTCATACAAAGACTGGGATGTACTATAGCTTGTGTGTCTGCCTACAATCTTGAGGAGTGTTCTACGATTCAATTTATAGAGCGAATCACCAAGTTCCTCTTTTTTGGCTTCCAAAGCTGCATAGGCTTCATCCTCAGAAGAAGCAAAGGAATAAGTGACATAAGGTGTTGTAAGAGCCTGTCCCAATTCGTAAGTAGCAATCACATCACCCTTTGCTTCTTTTCCAGGCTCTGCAGTTGCCGTGATACGAATAAGATAGAACTTCATATAGGCACTTTGGATGTTCTCGTATCTCTTTCTTACGACTTCACACTCTGCCTTCATCTCTTCATCCTTAGGGCTTTTGAGCATCGTCTGGTAATAGGCATCAGCACCAACAGCATGGTTAAAGGCTGCCAGAACTTCCTGAAGTTCCTGGGTATAGGCGACACTACCTTGTTCCAATCTCACTTCGTAACGATAGGTAGCAGGATAACTGGTGTCATCATCACCACATGCGGTAAACACTGTTGCTGTCATTACGCAGCAGAGGACGGCTGCAAACGTCATCAGAATCTTTTTCATAAAAGGGAAAAAATTAAATGATTAATGGTTTTATGAACTATTATTTGTTATCGACTGCAAAGTTACAAAAAAATAGTGAAACGAAGTCTCATTTACAGAAAAAACAATCAAAAAAAAAGGAAAACATACTATAACGGGTCTACATCATAGTAAATCTGAAGGGAACCATAGCGTTTATCCTGCAACATCTGTTGTTGTGCCAACAGAAGGTATTGACGCACACGTGGCATATCAATACCGTTTTCGAGTTTTATCACCAATTTACGAATACTCAAGGTTTTCACACGAGCCACGGCAGGCTTATCAGGACCAAGTACACGGTCACCAAACCATTGGCGCAAGCGGGAACCTAATTCAATGCCGGCAGTATTCACCACATCATCCTTACTATGCTTCAGATAAACATAGATAAGACGATAATACGGGGGATAATGAAACAGTTGTCGTTCTTCCAACAGCTCGCGCGAGAACTGCTCGAAATCATTACGTACGACCTGTTGGATGACAGGCAATTCGGGATTCTTTGTCTGCAGGATAACAAGTCCCTGCCGCCCCTTACGACCCGCACGTCCACTGACCTGAGCCATCATCATAAAAGCATGTTCAAAGGCACGGAAATCGGGCTGATTGAGCATTCTGTCGGCATCCAATATACCAACAACACTGACCTTATCAAAATCCAGTCCTTTACTAATCATCTGGGTGCCAATAAGCAAATTGGTACGACCTGCGGAGAAGTCTGTAATCAGACGTTCGTAGGCATTACGGGTACGAGTAGTGTCAAGGTCCATACGGGCCACACGCGCCTCAGGGAAGATGTCACGAATCTGATCCTCTATCTTCTCCGTACCATAACCCCGTCCCTGTAAGTCCTTACCGCCACAGGCGGGGCACTCCGTAGGCACCTGATAGGTAAAACCACAGTAGTGGCATGAGAGTTGGTTCATGTTACGGTGGAGCGTCAGACTAACATCACAATGCTGGCAGCGAGGCACCCAGCCGCACTGTTTACATTCAATCATCGGAGCCCAGCCACGACGGTTTTGAAAAAGGATGACCTGTTCACCACGTTCCAAAGCTTGTCGCACACTGCTCAGCAAGACTGGTGAGAATGGTCCACGCATCATTTTCCTTCGCTGCAAATCACGCGTATCCACCACCTGGATTTCCGGCAACTGAATACCCTGATAGCGTTCCGTCAACGACACATAACCATATTTTCCCGTCTGTGAGTTAAAATATGACTCCATTGATGGTGTAGCCGTACCAAGCAGAGTTTTTGCTCCCAACATAATCGCCGCACTGCGTGCATGATAACGAGGCATAGGATCCTGCTGTTTATAAGAGGTCTCATGTTCTTCATCTACAATGACAAGACCCAATCGTTGGAAAGGAAGGAATACGGAACTGCGGGCACCCAGGATTACATCATAAGGATTCTGCGAAAGTTGCTTCTGCCATATCTCCACACGTTCGGCATCACTGTACTTAGAATGATAGATACCCAAGCGATTACCGAACACACGCTGCAGGCGCTGCATCATCTGCACTGTGAGGGCAATCTCAGGCATAAGGAAAAGCACCTGACGATGTTGATCCAGCTCACGCTGTATAAGATGGATGTAAATCTCTGTCTTACCACTGGAGGTGACGCCATGCAACAAAGTGACCTGCTTTTTCATAAACGACAACAGAATCTGATTATAGGCATCCTGTTGGGCATGACTCAAAGGCTTAATATGTTCTGGATGAGGAGTTCCTCCCTGATTCAATCGTCCCACCTCAACCTCATAGGTCTCCAGCATACCACGCTTCACCAACTGGTTTATCGTAGGAAGCGTGGACTCTGAAGCATTCATCAGTTCCTCACGGGTAATCTCCACCACCGGCTCACGACACACATTACCCTCGATACTATCCCAATGCGACAAGGAAAGATAGGCAATAAAAGCATCACGTTGCTTAGCAGCACGTGCCAACATATTCAGTGCGGCATGCAACGTAGGTTCATTCTGATAGTTAGCGGTGAGTCGGATAAAAGTCTCCGTACGTGGTTTATAACCTTCTTCTGCCTTCAAGCCTGCAGGGAGAGCAGCCTTATAGACCTCACCTATAGGTGACATATAATAAGAGGATATCCACTGCCAGAAATCCAGCTGACCGGTCAGGAGAATAGGAAGAGTGTCAATGACAACAGAAATGGGCTTCACCTCATAGCCCTGCGGTTTATCATCATGCAGACGAGCTATGACGCCCACATAGTTCTTACTACGTCCAAAAGGCACGATAACGCGTATCCCCGTGGCTACGCGTCCTTGTGCCTCCTGCGGGACGGCATAAGTAAAATAGCCATCGAGCGGCACAGGCAATATGACATCCGCATACTGATTCATCAGAATATATAGGTGGCCGACAACATCCATGAGTTGGCGGTCGTATTCGTATTATTCAAAGCAGAGGAAGCCTCATTGGCAGCCTTACTGACCTTGTTCCATGTAAAATCTCCAGTCTTACCTATCGGGATACTATAATAGACAATAGCCTCCAGATGCTGCCCTATTGAAAGACCAACGCCAAAGTCTATTGCCAGTTTGGTGTCTTGCAAGAGGAACTGCTTTGCATTCTTATTCACATCCTCCCAATAGAACTTTGAAGGACCTACATTAAATGACAATTGAGGACCTGACGTAAGGAACACACCACCAAAATCCATAATACTGGCACCATAACGGACATGGGCAGGAATCAGTATAGACTTCTGTTGAACGGACTCCCCCTCAACCTTCAGCGTACGCTCATTATAAAGACCAGAGATATCAATTGCCAGTCCAGGCAAGGCAGTAGATATCACAAAGGTAGGCCCAACAAAGAAACCGGCACGATTGGATTTGTCAAACACATCATCATTAAACTCCATACTGACCACCTCAAGACCACCCTTCACGCCAAACGCTACGCCTTGAGCCGACAAAGGCATGACCATCAGCCATGCCATAACTATCGGGAGTGCTATCTGGAATAACCTCTTTATCATATAGACAGACCTTAATGACGCTGTCGCCGCACAGAGACGCGGGGAGCAGAAGAGCTACTACTCGATGAAGCGGATGACGTACTCTTGCTCTTCGTCGTTCTCGTACGCTCACGCTTTTGTTGCTTAGCCTTTTCCTTCAGCGCCTTAGGGTCGTTGACTGCTATACTATCCAAAGAATCGCGCTTGGCCTTGTCGCCAAAGATATTATTGCGGAAAGCCTCCAATTCGGCCTCAATGCGCTTCTGCTCAGCCGAATACTTAGTAGAGTCCTCACCGGCAATCTGGGCCAGCGTCTTACCCAACATATTTGTCGTCTTATAGATCTTTCCCTTGTAACGGTTCAAAGTAAAGTAATCGTCCAAGTTCATCGTGGCCGCATTATTCTTGTCACTAATCATCACTGACTGACGACTCAAATATGGCTCCACTTCTGAATACTTCACCCAGAACAAAGGCAACTTCATAGCGTCACCACCAAAGTCATCCTCACGCATCATGACAGGACAAAGAGCAAGGGGTTTGATGTGGAAAGAAGAATTAGCCTGGTCGTAATAGGCACTCTCCTTCAAATAGTAAGCCTTTACTTCTGAAGAGGGGATATCACTGTTTTCCACCTGGAGCTTACCATTCTTCTCCTCATAGAAAATATGATAGTTGTCCAGGATAGTCTTGATGTCAACCTTGGCTGAAGCCTCCAATACCTCATTGCCATCCAGGTTGTACTCATAGACAGGGATATATCCGTTCAGCGCCAACTTGAAAATATAGGTGAAGAGATTCATCTGCTTCCCGACAGGCTCCACAGGATAGTAGAGACCCGAATTCATCTCATCCTCAAGATTAATCTCCCGATAGATGTCACGACGCCATACTACATCCTCTGGCATATCAAACGCCGTGGGATACTGAATCTGCATACGGCGGGTCATACCCTGCGTATTATTCTGCTGCTTTTGTTGGGTAGCATTAGCATTCTGCTGAGTGCGACTCTTTTTTGGCTGGGCAGTCACGGTACCTGCAGCCAGCATTATCATCAAAAAGAACAATAGTCTCTTCATAATTATCTGTTTTCAATTATTTCACAATGATTTCTATCGGGGTCTTCAGCGTACGCTGGATACCGTCAGGGCCAATCGCCACGACATTCGTGATGTAGAAACGGCGATTACGTGCCAACTTACGGAACGTATCTTTCTGACGAGCTGAGAATCTGTCACCATCACCTGCCATCAAGACAGACTCACCCATATTGCCTGAGAATACTGTCTCAAACGAGAGTACACGGAAACCTATATCCAAGATACCGTCATCGATAGCAGCACCAATACCTTCTACGCCTAACAAGCTACCCTTTGCTAATCCACCGCCTCTGAAACGCAAAGGATTACCCTTCTCATCCTTCATATCTATATAAGGTGTTGGATCCGGCAGACGACGAACACGGAACGAGAACTGTCCCATTTGCTGAGGATGTCCAGTATTTGTCGATATAACCGTTATCGTAGCATTCTCGCCTATCTTTGACGGACGGGCGATATACTTACCAGGCCCTGTAGGTGTCAGAGTACCGTTGGTCATCGTTGCAGAAATCTTATTCAGAGGCACACCTGGTACAGAGATGCTGATGGGATTAGAATAGCCGGCATACAACATATTCATCAGGTCTGCCGAAACCGTTGCACTGGGATCGACCACAGTATATTTCTGGGAGAAGTCCCGACGGATGGCATCACCATTACCATTTGTTGTCTGGATATAACCCGACAGGGTAAAATCGCCAGTACGTCCGCAAACGGTCTCATAAAGTCCGTCTTTCAAGTCTACTTTCTGGTTACCGATGAATATCTCCGGTACCTGCGTGGTATCCACGGCAGCCATGACGATGCGAGCAGAGAACCTATCACCACGAACGATGGTCTGGGAGTTAGGAATCACAAACGCATTCAGCGCATTCACACGGATATCTTTCACGTCAATGTTCTGAACCAGTTTATGTAACACTTCCTTCTCTGCATTGCGCACATCGCTCTGCAGTTTAGACAGCAGAGTAACAGCAGCTGCCGCTGGCATGGACTCAAACATATACTCCTGCCAGTTCTTACCCAATCCTGTGGACGGAACTTCCGTAGTCAGGTCACTGGCAATACGGCGCTGCTGGTCCTTATCATCCACCATTTTGAGGATACCTTCACGATAACGCTCAATCGCTTTCTTCAACTCATCGCCACGTCCGCGTCCTGGAGCCAGCATCACCTGGTTCGCGGCCTCAAGGTCCTCCTTGTTTACGATTTTAGCAGGATTACCATCAGCACCATCTGCCTCCTGCGCAATAGCCAATTTCAAATCAGCAGCCAAATTATAGAGAGAGTCGCTCGACAGTTTTACAAGCTGTGCCTTCTCATACCATTCCTTCACCTTCTGAGGGTTGGCTTTCATCTGCTGGTCAAAATCCTCGTATATAGCCAGGTTCTCCTTTGCTGCATTCTCAGTGGTACGCTTCAAACTCTCCTCCACGATAGAGAAACCGTTGAGCACCTCATTCGAGACATTCAGCGCAAGCATTGCCATCAAGACGACGTACATCAAGTTAATCATCTTCTGGCGCGGAGATACAGGTCTTTTCTTTATTGCCATAGTTTCTTATTGTTTCTGCCGCCATCTGGCAGTAGCAAATTCTTCACTTTTCACTCTTCACTTTTCACTACCTTCGGCATATTCACCGTCATAGCCTCAATCATGCGGGTATAGATCTGGTTAAGTTCCGCAATCTGTTCTGCCATACGTTTGCTCTGCTCGTTAATCTGATCGATAGTGCCAATCTGCTGAGAAGCACCCTTCAACTGCATCTCGTAAACCTTACAGATGCCTGTGAGGGTACGGTTGAGATTCTCCATCTCCTCACTGTCGCGTGTCAGACGCTCACTCTGCTCAGACACCTTCTGCAGGGTTTCTGTGAGTTTCTTCAACTGCTCCACATAACCAGCCGTAGCCTCTTCCATTTCCTCTGCATCAATCTCGGGCAACTCTGGCTGCTCAACAACGCCACCAATGACACCGCCGCCGATGATACCACCGCCAACGACGCCACCAGCAGTCGCTACACCACCGGTTGCCACATTCTCTCCAGCAGTTCCGTCTGCGGCAATGGTACCACCACCAACATTTCCGCCACCGATAATCACGGTACCGCCACCTACGCCAGAGATACCTGATACACCAGAAACACCAGAGGCCATCTCAACATTCTCTCCATCAACATGCGTAGGCAGGTCCATACCATCTGCAGTCTTGTCAAATGGACGGTCAAAGGCTGCGATAAAGAACACAAACACCTCAGTACCCATACCGATAAACAGCATCAAGTTTGCTCCTGGCAGGTGGGTCAATTTGAAAAGTGTACCCAGAATAACGATTGATGCACCCCAACTATAGGCATAGTTCATGAATGTCTGCCCTGGTACACTATCCAACCACTTCTGTAAGCGGTAGATGATATTGAATTTACTATACTTTGTCATTGTGATATTTCGTTATGGCGTTATTCCGTTATTACGATATAACGACTTATTTTACTTTCTTGATTTCTTTGCAGACGCCTTAGCGGGCTTCACTTTCTCACTTGTCGTATTTGCCAACGAACGTACGCAACGGAAGCCGATGTACGAGCGAGGCTGGTTCTGATATTCACTGCTACGCCATGCAGAACGGATATAGTTCTCGGGATCTTTCCATGAACCACCACGTACACTCTTCTTCTTCAAACGATAAGGATCCTCAAGGGCCGCATTATACTTCAGTTGCGGGTTGATATCATTCATAGCATCCACACCAGCCTCTGTGTAAATGGTAGAAGTCCACTCAGCCACATTACCCGCCATATCAAAAAGGCCGTTGCTATTTGCACTATAAATTCCCACCTTCGACGTAATCAGGTTACCATCCTTGGTGTAGTTACCATTCTCAGGTTTGAAGTTAGCATAGAAACAACCCTTGCCACTTGCCACATCCTCGTTAGCCCAAGGGAACTCATTCTGTTCCTTGCCACGAGCGGCATATTCCCATTCTGCCTCCGTTGGCAGACGATAGCGCTGAACTTGACGGGCAGCAGGGCCAAGTCCCTTCAGCAGGAACTCCGTGCGCCATGCACAGAAAGCATTAGCCTGTTCCCAAGTAACGCCCACCACGGGATAGTCATTATAGGCCGCACTTGAGAAATAATTGCGCATATACACCTCGTTATCAGCATTGGGGAAGTCGTTCACCCAACAGGTAGTGTCAGGATAGATATTAATAATATAAGTATTAAGGAAGTCCCATGGACCACTCAACTGGCGATTGATGGTCTGACGAATAATCTTACCCTCCTCATCAATATAAGCAGTATCCTTGGAAATCCACACTTCTTCCTGAGGATTCACAACCACATCCGTATTCAGGTTGCGTTCCTGAGGATTCAGACGGTTATGACGTTTGGCTGCCTCAACATAGTCGTAAACCTCATAGCGATAGTTCATCTGACTGGCATCCAACATTTTCTCGCCCGTTACAGGGTTCGTCACATATACGCTCTCTATGGCACGACGTTCATCCTCATTAGGTTTACGGGGCAGAGCTTTCTTCCAGTTCAGGTGTGGCTTCACAAGATTTCCATCCTTGTCTTCCTCCTCCTCAATCTTATAACTTTCGTCACCACCATAGTTAGGATCAGCCAGACGCTCGCGAATGATTGAGTCGCGTACATAATTCACAAACTGACGATACTCAGAATTTGTAATCTCCGTATCATCCATCCAGAAGCCCTCTACTGAGATATCCTTTACAGGTGTTTGTTTTCCCCATAGCGAATCAGCGGTTTCCAGTCCCATACGCAGATGACCACGCTTCACAAGCACCATTCCATAAGGAGCGGGTTCTGTAAAAGCATGTCCGTTGGATCCTGTCAGTTCACCTCCTGCAGATGTTGTCTCCTTTCCACCGAAACAACTTGCGAGAACAAGTGCTACGACTAGAAGGCAAAAAACATTTTGTTTCATATTTCGACTTTTTTCTTTATTCATTATTTATAATAGTCTCACACTCTGATGACGGTTCCGGCCTTTCTTCGAGAAATTGATATCTGTCTGATAGCCCACAAACAATTCGTGCCCGCCATTGCCGATGCTCAGGGCCGTTGTGTAGTATTCATAACTATAGCCCAACATCACACCGTGGAACTTGCCGCCAACATAAGCCGTAATCGATGTTCCCGGACTATAGCCCAGTCCTGCATACATCACTTTCTGCTCATGAACGTAGGTCAGACGTGTTGTAAAATCAGTGCGATATCCCACCCCGTCTGAACGTCCCATAACAGATGGCTGTATTGATAAGAACGGATTTCTAAGGCGAATATTGCATCCAGCCATAAAATAATATGACATAGCAATGTCCAATTGATTGGTTTCGCCTATTTCTACCTCGGGTGCAAGCAGATGTTGAACCGATGCACCTGCATACCACGACTTCTGCTGATAATAGACTCCTGCATTAAGATCAAAGGCCGTTCCGTCAACATTTGACGTGGGCAGTGCTTCATCACCAGAGTCAATGAAATCCAGTTCAGAGCCTTTCAAAGTCTCGCTGAGCATCGCCGGTTGTATACCCAGACTCAACACACCACCGAGAAGTTTTATTTTCGGTGCATACATCACCGAGAATTTCTTATGCGAGAACACACCGATATCATCGTTCACGATCTGCGCGCCTACGCCATGATAAGTACCTAGGAACTGAAAGGGCAGATCCGCAGAAAGAAACATCGTCTTTGGATTATGCTCAAAACCCACCAGCGACATATTATAATCCACCACCACGTTCACTTTATTCTGTTTACCAGCAGCGGCAGGATTATACGCCGTCTCCATCGCCCAGTAGTGACTGAACGACGGATCATACTGTGCCTGCACCCCCTGCAAGGCCATCAGTAGTAGGGCCAATATCAACAGATTTCGCCTTAACACGTTATCAATAACGCAGTTTTTACCTTATTTATTATAATTTTTAATCACAAAAACTTTGGCAATCCCGCAAAAACATTGTAAATTTGCAAACTCAAATAGTAACCTAAGCATGAAAGTAGCCATCGTACAGCACGATATTGTATGGGCACAGCCGACGGAAAATCTCCGCCACCTTAGCCAACTTCTCGACCGACAGTCGGAGGCTGACTTATACGTATTGGCAGAGACTTTCACCACGGGATTCATGGCTAAAGGTAATGAAACCACAGACATCTCCCACGGTCTGACGTGGCTACAACAGCAGGCAAAAGAAAAGGATGCCGCCTTTGCTGCAAGCATCGCCACAAAAGATGAGGACGGGAGTTTACGCAACCGTCTTTTCTTTGTACGTCCCGACGGCACCTACGACTATTACGACAAGCATCACCTCTTCAGCTATGCAGGTGAGACGGATGCCTATGTAGCCGGACAGGAGCGTGTTATCGTAGAGTGGCGCAGAATCAGATTTCTCCTGCAGGTATGCTACGATTTGCGTTTCCCCGTATTCAGTCGCAACTGTTTGGATTATGACGCAGTCATCTATGTGGCCAACTGGCCAACACCACGCATTGACGTATGGCAGACGCTGCTCAAGGCCCGTGCATTAGAGAACCAATGCTTCGTCATTGGCGTCAATCGCATAGGAGAGGACCCTGCCTGTACCTATTCTGGAGCCTCTGCCATCATAGATGCCTACGGAAAGACGATAGCCCATTGCAACGATCACGAAGAAGGAATTGCTATTGGCGAACTCAACATAGCGCGACTACTGCGCTTCAGAGAGAAATTCCCTGTTTTACAGGATGCAGATGATTTTATATTAAAAAACCAGTAAATATGAAGAAACAACTATTACTTGGCGACGAAGCCATTGCGCTGGGAGCGCTACATGCCGGACTATCAGGTGTGTATGCTTATCCTGGCACCCCGTCGACAGAAATTACGGAGTTCATCCAGGGCAACGCCCTTGCTAAGGAACGCGGCGTACACAGCCGTTGGTCAACCAACGAAAAGACAGCCATGGAGGCCGCATTGGGTATGTCGTTCATGGGCAAGCGTGCACTGGTATGTATGAAGCACGTAGGCATGAACGTCTGTGCCGACCCGTTTGTCAACAGCGGCATGACTGGCGTGAACGGTGGTGTGGTAGTCCTCGTGGCTGACGACCCCTCGATGCACTCCTCTCAGGATGAACAGGACTCTCGTTTCTACGGCAAGTTTGCAATGGTGCCCATTTTCGAACCCAGCAATCAGCAGGAGGCCTACGACATGATGGCTGCAGCCTTCGATTACTCAGAGAAGCAGTGCTTGCCAGTATTGATGCGCGTCACCACCCGTATGGCACATAGTCGCGCCGTCGTTGAGTGTGTTGACGTTCCGCGCCAACAGAACGAGCTTAACTACAACGCCGAGGCCAAGAACTGGGTGCTGCTGCCTGCCAATGCCCGTAAGCGCAATGATATCGTGACGGCTCAACAGGCTTCCTTGGAGGAAGATGCCGCCAATTCACCTTATAATATATATATAGAAGGTCAGGACAAGTCGCTGGGTATCATTGCCAGTGGTATCGGCTTCAACTACGTAAACGAGTGTTTCCCCAGTGGAAGTCCCTACCCCATCCTGAAGATTTCACAGTATCCGCTCCCCAAGAAACTGGTACGCCGCATGCTCAGCGAATGCAAGCAAGTGCTCATCGTTGAGGAGGGGCAGCCATTCATCGAGGATATGGTACGCGGTGTCAGCGAGAGTATGAACATCAAAGGCAAGCTCGACGGGACCCTGCCCCGTACAGGCGAACTGACCCCCGATATTGTAAAGAAAGCACTGGGCATGGAGATTGGCGAATGCTTCGACCCCTGCGCAGATGTTGCTCCACGTCCACCTGCACTCTGTCAGGGCTGTGGTCACCGTGATGTCTACGCTGCATTGAACGAAGTTCTGAAGGAATACGAGAATCCCCGTGTTTTCGGTGATATCGGTTGCTACACCCTTGGTTTCCTGCCCCCATTCCGCGCCATCCACTCTTGTGTTGATATGGGCGCTTCTATCACTATGGCCAAGGGTGCTGCCGATGCAGGCCAGTGGCCAGCTGTTGCCGTTATTGGGGACTCCACCTTCACCCATTCAGGTATGACCGGTCTATTGGATGCCATCAACGAGAATGCAAATATCACCGTGATTATCTCCGACAACCTTACCACAGGTATGACTGGCGGTCAGGATTCTGCAGGTACGAATAAGTTTGAAGCCATCTGCCGCGGACTCGGTTTGAGCGAAGAACACCTGAAGGTTGTTGTCCCTCTGCCCAAGAACATGCCGGAAATCACACAGATGATTCGCGATGAGATCAACTACAAGGGCACATCTGTCATCATTCCACGTCGTGAATGTATGCAGACCCTACAACGTCATTTGAAACAAAAGAAAGCAGCAAAATGAAGACAGACATTATATTGTGCGGTGTAGGAGGACAGGGTATCCTCTCTATCGCCACCATCATTGGCGAAGCAGCCATGAACGAGAACCTCTATATCAAGCAGGCCGAGGTACACGGTATGAGTCAGCGCGGCGGTGATGTGCAGTCAAACCTGCGCATTTCCAGCGATCCCATCCATAGCGACTTGATACCCAAGGGTGGAGCCGACGTAATCATCTCCATGGAGCCCATGGAGGCTCTGCGCTACTTGCCCTACCTGAAGAAAGACGGTTGGATTATCACCTCAGCCACTCCTTTCGTGAATATCCCCAATTATCCTGACATGGCTGTCATTGAGGCCGACCTCAAGAAACTGCCTCATGTCATCAGCATCAATATCGAGCAGATGGCCAAGGACAACGGGGTTCCCCGCTCTGCTAATGTAATTTTGCTGGGGGCTGCCCAAAAGGCCCTCGGTATTGAATATGAAAAACTGGAAGATGCCATCCGTCGAGTTTTCGGTCGCAAGGGTGAAGCCATTGTAGAGGCCAACATCAAGGCTCTGGCACTAGGACGTGAGGCACAATAAAAGATAAAATTGCAAAAAGATAAAAAACATACAATGAACGAAAACGAACAGAAGCAGCAAGGACTGCAATTAGAACTGACGCCCGACAAGGCGCAAGGTGAGTATGCCAACTTTGCCATCATCACCCATTCATCATCAGAATTTATCGTCGATTTCGCACGCATGCTCCCAGGCCTGCCAAAGGCCCAGGTACGTAGTCGTGTCATCCTGGCTCCCGAACACGCCAAACGTCTGTTGGGTGCACTCCAGGAGAATCTCATGCGCTACGAGCATCAATTCGGAAAGATAAAAATGCCAGAAGAAGAGCAAGGTCCACGCACTATCGCCCCCTTCGGATCAGGTAAGGGCGAGGCATAAGAAACACATCACAGATTTTTCTGGAAGAACTGGAGTACGCGTTCTTGGGCCCTCACAGGACAACTGTGGGGAATATCCCAAAGTTCCGTCTCCAGTTTTTCGTTGACCCCCTGACTCTTCCAGGTATCGTGCATCACCTTGAAGGCTTTCTCGACACCAGGCACAGGGAAGAGTTTATCCTGCGAACCATTGATAAACAGCATCGCCTTAGGACAAGCCATACTGGCCACATGAGGATAGTCGAGCCAACGACGCAAGCCCGGGAAACAGTTGGCAAAACCGCCATTCTCCGTGCGACTATAGTTGAACGACATCTGTTCATCGGTAGTCACCATCCAACAAACGGCCGCACCAGCCTTGATACGATCACTCAAGGCCGACAACATCCAGGCACGATAGCCCCCCATGGAACAACCCATACAACCGATACGCTCAGCATCCACCTCTGGTAACGAGGCAAGAAGCTCCGTACCGGCAATATCGTCATAGGTCATATAGGCTGATAAGTCAATGCCATACATCATCATGTTGCCGGCAATCATATCATAACGGTCGCGTTTAGGTCCTTCTTGTTGTCCACGCTCACCCCACATCGGAGCATCGGCAGAGAAAACAACATATCCATGACGAGCCAAATCATCACCAACGAACCGCCCCTCGTAAAGTTGATCAGCCCACTGTTGGGCATCAGCTCTGACAAGTGAGTCCTCGCAAGCCAACGGACGGATCATCTTCTCCTTTCCGATAAAGAGATGTGCCCCATGATCGTGCAAGGCATTAACTGCAGGAAAAGGCCCCTTACCGTCTGGTATCAACAGATAGGCAGGTACCGTATAATAGCGCGACAACCGAATCTCTATCTTACGAGCTTTATAACCATCACGCTGTTCCTCAGCCAATACTTTCATCTGAAAGCCGTCTGCTGGAGCTGGCGGGGGCGTCAACATACAGTCGAACACCTTCTGGCGCGCCACTTTTCGCCACACATCAAAATCCTTGATATCACTATTTCCCCAAGCCAAGGGATAAGTCAGGTCCTTGATTAACGAGTCAGCATAAACAGGCAAGTTGCGCTTAAATTCATACTTTCCACGTTTCTGCGCAAGCGAAGGCATCACTACCAACAGGTCAACGACTATGATAAAAACAAGCAATAGATACTTCTTCATAAGCTCTTCGTTTATGATATTACAGGTTGCAAAGATACACAATAATATCAGAATCCTATACTTAAAAAATCTTAAAGACGGATTTTTGCGCCATTCATACTTCCCAAATATTGGAAATAATTCCTATCTTTGCGTATTCTTATAACTTAAAACTATATCCTATGAGTATTTTGATGATTGTAGAACTAATGGTCGTACTCCTTGCGTTGTACGTCGGCTCACGCTACGGCAGTTTGGCGTTGGGTGCTATTTCCGGTATTGGCTTAGCCATCCTCGTTTTCGGTTTTGGTATGAAACCAGGCAATCCTCCTACCGATGTTATCTACATCATCATTGCAGCCGTGACCTGTGCAGGTATGCTACAAGCGTCAGGCGGTATGGACTGGATGATACAAATAGCCGAGAAGTTACTGCGCAACCACCCCAAATGGATTACGTTCCTCGCACCTCTCTGTACCTTCTTCCTCACTGTTTTTGTGGGTACCGGTCACGTAGTCTATACCTTGATGCCCATCATCTGCGATATCGCCCTGAAGAAAGGAATCCGTCCAGAACGTCCCTGTGGTGTTGCATCCATAGCCTCACAGGTGGGTATTACGTGTTCCCCCATTGCCGCAGCCGTGGTGGCATTCTCTGCCATATCTGCAGAAAACGGTTTTGAGGTCAATAATATACAGATTGTGCTTATCTCCATTCCCGCCTGTCTATGCGGACTGATGGCAGCTGCAGCAGCCTCTTACAACCGCGGTCTGGATTTGGACAAGGATCCGCAATTCCAGGCAAAGCTAAAAGACCCAGAGCAGTACAATTACATTTATGGCAACAGTGCCACAACACTCGACAAAAGAATTGCTCCAGAAGCCAAGCGAGCCGTCTATGTATTCATGCTTGCTCTAGGTGTCATCGTGATGTTATCTGTGTTACAGATATTCGGCATCAACATCCTGCCATCTTGGGATGGTAAGCCCCTGAAGATGAATCTCGTCATTCAGATTGTGATGATTTCGGCAGCTGCCCTGATGATTATCTTCTGTAGAGCACAACCCAAGAAAGCCGTTGCAGGACCTGTATGGCAAAGTGGCATGGTGGCTGTGGTGGCTATCTACGGTATTGCCTGGATGGCCGACACATATTTTTCCAACTACATGCCAGAGATTCAGGCCATGCTCGAAGATATCGTAAAGTCACATCCATGGACCATTGCCATCGTCTTTTTCCTAGTATCGGTACTGATCAACTCACAAGGTGCTGTGGTGGTATCCATGTTGCCACTTGCCTATTCTCTTGGCATCGAAGGCCCTATCCTGTTGGGCGTATTGCCAAGCGTCTATGGTTATTTTTTCATCCCCAATTACCCATCAGATATTGCCACGGTAAACTTCGACCGAAGTGGTACCACAATTATCGGTAAGTACCTGCTCAACCACTCATTTATGATGCCTGGTCTTATCTGTGTGTTCGTATCAACTATCGTGGCTTACGCTCTATCCATGATATTCTTTTAACAACACATAACACCGATCCAAAACAAAGAAATGAAAAAGTTTTTAATCCTTGCTTCATTAGCACTGATTTCCTCTGCTGTCAAAGCACAGACGTACCTCAACCCACAGGCACCTATTGAGGAGCGCGTAAAGGATGCACTGAAACGTATGACCACTGAGGAGAAGATTAAAATTCTCCACGCACAGAGCAAGTTTACCAGCGCTGGCGTACCCCGCTTAGGCATCCGACAACTGAATATGGACGACGGCCCCCATGGGGTACGCGAAGAATTGGAATGGAACACCTGGAGTCCAGCGAAATGGACCAACGACTATATAGTGGCCTTCCCTTCTCTCACCTGCCTGGCAGCCACGTGGAACCGTGACCTTTCCAACGCCTACGGCAATGCTGTCAGTGAGGAGTTTGCTTTCCGAGGCAAGGATATTATGCTGGGGCCCGGTGTCAACATCCAGCGCACGCCGATGAACGGACGCGCCTTTGAGTATATGGGTGAAGACCCCTACCTGGCTGGTGAGATAGTAGTGCCCTACATCAAGGCTGCCCAGAAGAACGGCATCGCCTGCTGTCTGAAACATTTCGTACTGAACGACCAGGAGATTGACCGTTTCTCTGTCAACGTCAACGTGTCTGAGCGTGCCCTCCACGAGATCTACCTGTATCCGTTTAAACAGGCTGTAGAGAGAGCACATGTATGGACCATTATGGGCTCCTACAACCTGTGGGAAGGTGACCACTGCTGTCATAACGACAAACTGATTAACGGCATTCTGAAAAAAGACTGGAACTGGGACGGCGCACTGGTCAGCGACTGGGGCGGTACCACCAATACCATGCAGGCTATCTACGGTGGACTGGATATCGAGATGGGCACTTACACAGACGGCAAACTGCGTGAAAGCGCATTTGGCTATGACGACTACTACTTGGCAAAACCCTTTAGAGAGTTGGTCAACGATGGCAAGGTACCTATGTCTGTGCTCGACGAGAAAGCCGCCCGCGTGTTGCGCACCATCTTCCGCACAGCCATGAATCCCAACAAGGTGATTGGCAACCAGTGTAGTGAAGCACATTACGATGTGTGCCGACAGATTGCCGAAGAAGGTATTGTTTTGCTGAAGAATGAGTCGTCATTGCTACCCCTTGAGCTCAGCAAATACAAGAAGATACTTGTTGTTGGCGAGAATGCCACACGCTCTTTAACCCAAGGCGGTGGCTCATCGGAACTGAAAACACTCCGGGATATCTCGCCACTAGAAGCCCTACGCACCCAATTGTCAATTATCAATTCTCAATTGTCAATTGACTACGCCACAGGCTACGCCTCCGGCCGTGCGATGTATGACCACGAGGACAAGGTTGACCCAGCCAAACAGGAGGCACTGAAGCAGGAAGCACTGGAGAAAGCCAAGAATGCCGACCTTATTATATATATAGGAGGACTCAACAAGAACCACAAACAGGATTGCGAGAATGGCGATCGCGAGTCATATGACCTTTCATTCGGTCAGAACGAACTCATCTCTGCTTTGGCCGAATTCGATGCTCCAATGATCGTGGCGAACTTTGGCGGCAACCCCTATCATATGCCTTGGCTCAACAAGGTGGAGGGCCTCCTACATTGCTGGTACTTAGGCAGCGAGTCGGGCACAGCATTAGCCAACGTGCTTACCGGAAAGGTGAATCCCAGTGGCAAGCTTCCTGTTACTTTCGCAAAGAACTACGAGGATTACCCTTACGTAAAATATGGTCAGGAAGCCTACCCCGGCATTACAGGTGTTGAGACGCCAAAGAACAGTGCTGGTGAAATGGCTCGACGTCAGGTATATTACAAGGAAGACATCTTTGTAGGCTATCGCGGTTTTGAAAAGAATAAGACCAAGCCTCTCTTCCCCTTTGGTTTTGGACTGAGTTACACCACTTTCAAATACAGTAAACCCGCCATTACAAAAGATGCTGAGGGATGGAAGCTGACTATCGACGTGACCAATACGGGAACACGCGAAGGAAAAGAGACCGTACAACTCTACGTGGGTCAGGCCAAGGTCGCAGCAACCCGTCCAATCAAGGAACTGAAGAACTTTACCAAACTGTCGTTGAAGCCGGGCGAGACCAAGACAGCCACCTTCCGAATTACAGAAAAAGACCTCATGACATGGGACGAGCAAACCCACAACTGGAAATATGAGCCAACAAAGTTCATGGCCTACATCGGTGCGTCAAGTAATGAAATAAAAAGCAAAATCGGCTTTTAAAAAACGTTACTAACGTTATATTTTGTTAATTATACTCTTTTTCCGCAACCTCCTAGCCATATAGATTAGGTAGATTGCGGAAAATTGCGTACCTTTGCAGCCCGAAATGTCTCCGCAGAAGTGTGGAGATATGATAGTATGCGAAAATTTATACAATAATATATATAATAAACAACAAAATTAAAAAATTAAATTATGCCTACAATTTCACAATTGGTTCGCAAAGGCAGAAAGGTGATCGTAGACAAGTCTAAGTCACCCGCGCTGGACAACTGTCCTCAGCGTCGCGGTGTGTGTGTACGTGTCTACACGACCACTCCTAAGAAGCCTAATTCGGCTATGCGTAAGGTAGCCCGTGTTCGTTTGACTAACCAGAAGGAAGTCAACAGTTACATTCCCGGAGAGGGACACAACTTGCAGGAGCACAGCATCGTGCTGGTTCGTGGCGGTCGTGTAAAGGACCTTCCCGGTGTACGTTATCACATCGTTCGCGGTACTCTGGATACCGCCGGTGTAGCAAACCGCACACAGCGTCGTTCTAAGTACGGTGCTAAGCGTCCAAAGGCTAAGAAGTAATTAACCGGTGATGGTTAAGTAGCCGAATCAAAGAAAAGAAAAAGAAAACCGTTTTGCTGGTGAATCTTACACAAGGTTG
Organism: Prevotella communis; assembly: GCF_022024115.1. Taxonomy (NCBI): domain Bacteria; kingdom Pseudomonadati; phylum Bacteroidota; class Bacteroidia; order Bacteroidales; family Prevotellaceae; genus Prevotella; species Prevotella communis. Next base: position 466,219 of record NZ_CP091792.1, on the reverse strand, counting down.
AGTAAATGTCCGAGTGTGGACGTTGAAGAACAGACAAAGAACAGCCCTAGCAGACAAAATCATTCAAACAAAACAATGAGAAAAGCAAAACCAAAGAAGCGTGTGATCCTGCCGGATCCCGTCTTCAACGACACTAAGGTGTCAAAGTTCGTGAATCATCTGATGTTCGACGGTAAGAAGTCGAAGTCATATGAGATTTTCTACAACTCTCTGGAGATTGTAAAAGACAAGATGAAGGATGCAGAGAAGGCTCCCCTGGAGATTTGGAAGCAGGCTCTGGACAACATCACTCCTCAGGTAGAAGTAAAGAGCCGCCGTATCGGTGGTGCTACTTTCCAGGTTCCTACTGAGATTCGTCCCGACCGTAAGGAAAGTATCTCTATGAAGAATATGATTGCCTTTGCTCGCAAGCGCAGTGGCAAATCTATGGCCGACAAGCTGGCTGCTGAGATTATGGACGCCTTCAACAACCAGGGTGGCGCATTCAAGCGTAAGGAGGATATGCACCGTATGGCCGAGGCTAACCGTGCATTCGCACACTTCCGCTTCTAATTTTAGGTAAAAAGATTAAAAGGAAAAGGAAAAGATGGCAAAACAAGATTTGCATTTGACCCGTAACATCGGTATCATGGCTCACATCGATGCTGGTAAGACCACCACTTCTGAGCGTATCCTGTTCTACACAGGTAAGACCCACAAGATTGGTGAGGTGCACGATGGTGCTGCTACCATGGACTGGATGGCACAGGAGCAGGAGCGCGGTATCACTATCACCTCTGCTGCTACCACCTGTAACTGGAAGTGGAACAACAACAATTACAAGATCAACCTGATTGATACTCCGGGACACGTGGACTTCACCGCTGAGGTAGAGCGTTCACTCCGTGTACTCGATGGTGCAGTTGCTACTTATTCTGCTGCTGATGGTGTACAGCCTCAGTCAGAGACCGTTTGGCGTCAGGCCGACAAGTACAACGTACCCCGTATCGGTTATGTGAACAAGATGGACCGTTCTGGTGCTGACTTCTTCGAAACTGTGCAGCAGATGAAGGACATCCTGGGTGCCAACCCCGTTGTTCTTCAGGTGCCCATCGGTGCAGAGGAGAACTTCAAGGGTCTGGTAGACCTCATCAAGATGAAGGCTATCCTGTGGCACGATGAGACCATGGGTGCTGAGTACGATGTTGAGGAGATTCCCGCTGACCTGAAGGACGAGTGCGACGAGTGGCGCATGAAGCTCCTCGAGGCTGCAGCCGAGTACGACGAGGCTTTGATGGAGAAGTTCTTCGACGATCCCGACTCAATCTCTGAAGCCGAGATTATCGCAGCTATCCGCAAGGGTACTATCGCTATGGAGTGTACTCCTATGCTCTGCGGTTCTTCATACAAGAACAAGGGTGTACAGCCCCTGCTCGACGCTGTCTGCTCATTCCTGCCCTCACCTCTGGATACAGAGGCTGTGGTTGGTACAAACCCCAACACTGACGAAGAGGAAAGTCGTAAGCCTAGCGAGGACGAAGCAACTTCAGCTCTTGCATTTAAGATTGCTACCGATCCATACATGGGTCGTTTGGTATTCTTCCGCGTTTACTCTGGTAGCGTGAAGGCCGGTTCTTACGTTTACAACCCCCGTTCAGGTAAGAAGGAGCGTATCAGCCGTCTGTTCCAGATGAACTCTAACAAGGAAATTCCTATGGACTCTATCGACGCAGGTGACATCGGCGCAGGTGTAGGTTTCAAGGATATCCGCACTGGTGACACCCTCTGCGACGAGGAGAAGCCCATCGTGCTGGAGTCAATGACCTTCCCTGACACTGTGATCTCTATCGCCGTTGAGCCTAAGTCACAGGCCGACATCGCTAAGCTGGACAACGGTCTTGCTAAGTTGGCTGAGGAAGACCCCACATTCACCGTACGTACCGACGAGCAGAGTGGTCAGACCATTATCTCAGGTATGGGTGAGCTCCACCTCGACATCATTATCGACCGTCTGAAGCGTGAGTTCAAGGTTGAGTGTAACCAGGGTAAGCCCCAGGTTAACTACAAGGAAGCTATCACCAAGGAGGTTGAAATCGAAGAGGTTTACAAGAAGCAGTCTGGTGGTCGCGGTAAGTACGCTAAGATGCTCGTTAAGGTTGGTCCCGTTGATGAGGATTACGACTTGAAGAACAATCCTGGCTTGCAGTTTGTCAACGAGGTTAAGGGTGGTAACATTCCTAAGGAGTTCATCCCCTCAATCCAAAAGGGCTTCGAGACAGCTATGAAGAATGGTATCCTCGGCGGCTATCCTGTTGACTCACTGAAGGTAGTTGTTGTCGATGGTGGTTTCCACCCCGTTGACTCTGACCAGCTCTCATTCGAAATCGCTGCCCAGATGGCTTACAAGGAGGCTTGCGCTAAGGCTAAGCCCGTTCTGATGGAGCCTATCATGAAGCTCGAGGTGGTAACACCTGAGGAGAACATGGGTGACGTTATCGGTGACCTCAACAAGCGTCGTGGTCAGGTAGAAGGTATGGAAGAGGCTCGTTCAGGTGCCCGTGTCGTTAAGGCTATGGTTCCCCTGTCAGAGATGTTCGGTTATGTAACCGCTCTGCGTACCATCACCTCAGGTCGTGCCACCAGTTCTATGGAGTACGATCACCACGCTCCTCTGTCAAGCGCTATCGCTAAGGCAGTGCTCGAGGAGGTTAAGGGCCGTGCAGACCTCGTATAAAGAAAGGAAAAGTGAAGAGTGAAAAGTGAATAATTTGCTTCCGCTCTTCACTTACAATAAATGCTGTCGCTGAGCAAATGACTCTTTAGTGGCAGTTCAAAAATTTAATTTTTAATATTTAATTTTTAATTTAAGACATGAGTCAGAAAATTCGTATCAAGCTGAAGAGCTACGACCACAAGCTCGTAGACAAATCAGCCGAGAAGATTGTGAAGGCAGTAAAGGCTACAGGTGCTGTTATCAGCGGTCCTATCCCCCTCCCCACTCACAAGCGTATCTTCACCGTTAACCGCTCTACCTTCGTAAACAAGAAGAGCCGTGAGCAGTTCCAGTTGTCAGACTACAAGCGTCTGATTGACATCTACAGCTCAACAGCAAAGACTGTTGACGCCCTGATGAAGCTTGAGCTCCCCAGCGGTGTTGAGGTTGAGATTAAGGTGTAATACCCTTGGTTTTATCTACCATACAAACGGTATATTCGTAAGGATATACCGTTTTTTTGTGCAAAAAAAGTAAGTTTTATTTCATTTTATTACTTTTTTTACTACCTTTGCAGCAGAATTGTAAGGATTAACAGTATATTTATTGAAAAAATGAAGAAATTTTTGCTATTTTTTATGTTTTCGGGGATATTTACGATAGGAGCAAAAGCAGAATTACCAACTGTAACCTTGAAGACCATTGACGGGAAAACAGTTAACACTGACACTTTGAAGAATGACGGCAAGCCGTTCATCATTGATTTCTTTGCCACTTGGTGTAAGCCCTGCAATCGTGAGTTGGATGCCATCGCCGAAGTCTACGACGAATGGAAAGAAGAGACGGGTGTAAAGATCTTTGCCGTTAGTATAGACCAGGCTCAGAATATGAACAAAGTTAAACCCCTAGTCAATAACCATAGTTGGGAATACGATGTATTACTTGACCCCAACAGCGACTTCAAGCGTGCATTAGGCATTCAGACAATCCCCTTTGTACTAATCTGCGATGGGAAAGGGAATATAGTCTACAAGCATAACGGCTATACCGATGGTGCCGAAGAAGAACTCATTGAAAAAGTACGCGAACTCATAAAATAAGCGTAACATGAAGAGAACACTATTGATAGTTTTCAGTTTAACAATATCTATTCTACATATTGGTGCGCAAGAGGAGCAAAAAGGCATCACACTTTCTGGTAGCATACAAAGTGACGTACTTCTGCCACAGGACGACGAAAAGATTGGTGCAAAGAAAACAGGTGACCTCCTTACCAACACCTATGTTGACCTGCAGATGCAGAGTAAGCATGTAGATGCTGGGGCCCGTCTGGAATATCTTGAGCACCCACTGCCAGGCTTTGAGAACGATTTCAAAGGCTGGGGAATCCCAAACCTGTGGGTGAAAGGCAAGTTGGGGAATAACGAGTTCACCTTAGGCACCTTCTATGAGCAGTTCGGATCAGGCTTTATCCTCCGCACTTACGAAGAGCGGTCACTAGGCATCGACAATTCACTGTTGGGTGCCCGTCTACAGGCAAAACCCCTCAAGGGTGTTGTTCTGAAATTCCTCTCAGGCAAGCAACGTCACTATTGGAAGTGGGATGGCGGACTGGTATCAGGTGCTGACGCAGAGGTAGCCCTTGACGAATGGATATCAAAGTTACAGCAACACGACACCCGTCTGAGTCTCGGTGCCTCATGGGTAAACAAATATGAAAAGGACGAGGATATTTTCGTAGACCCCACCCATCGTCTGAACCTCCCCAAGTATGTCAACGCATGGGACGTTCGCACCACCCTGAACCGCGGCCCCTGGGGTATCCTTGCAGAATATGCCCAAAAGACACAAGACCCCTCATTCGATAATGACTACACCTATGACCCGGGACACGTAGCCATGCTCTCAGGCTCCTATTCCGAGAACGGTCTCAGCATTCTGGTACAGGCCAAGCGCTCAGAAAACATGTCGTTCCGCAGCAAGCGAAGCATGTTGGGCACATCATCATTTATCAACCACCTACCCGCCTTCACACTCGATCACACCTATGCCCTTGCCGCTCTCTACCCCTATGCCACCCAGTTGGCCGATGGTGAGTGGGCCTATCAGGCAGAAGTGGGCTATAACTTCAAACGTAAGACTACCCTCGGTGGTAAATATGGAATGAATGTGAAACTGAACTACTCTTACGTCCGCGCTATACAGCATGCCTGGCTGAAATGGGGTGAAGACACCTACTACCAGGATTTGAACGTACAAGTCACCCGTCGACTGACACGTGACGTGAAGCTCAACATGATGTACATGAACCAGCGCTACAACAAAACCGTTATTGAAGGAGAGGGAGGCATGATACATTCTGACATCTTTGTGGCCGATGCCATGTTCCAGATAGCCCACAGCACCAAGCTACGCACCGAACTGCAGTACCTCACCACCAAACAGGATGAGCGTGACTGGGCATTTGCTCTGGCAGAGCTATCACTCGCACCCCACTGGATGATTACGGTCAGCGACATGTGGAACTGTGGCGTCACCGATACCCACTACTATCAGGGCCTTGTGACCTATAATATCGGAAGCCATCGCATTCAGGCAGGTTACGGTCGAACCCGTGCTGGCTACAACTGTTCTGGAGGTGTGTGCCGCTACGTGCCTGCCACCAAGGGTTTCACACTGTCATACAACTATAATTTCTAAGGCATCATGAAGAAATATATACTTCCATTATATCTGATTGCATCACTGATAATGTTCGTAGCGTGCGACCATATCGCCGATGACGAGCGACTGATACACGTACCCATGCAACCCGCTAAACGCGTGGTGCTGCTGGAAGACTTTACAGGTCAGCAATGCGTCAACTGCCCCAAAGGCTCAGAGGTCATCGAACAATTACAAGAAGCTTATCCCGATAACGTCATAGCCGTAGGCATACACGGAGGTCCATTGGGCTTCAAGGGCAACAGTGTAAACATCGGGCTTGCGACCGACCTTGGAGACACATATTACAATCACTGGGAGCTAGAGTATCAGCCAGTAGGCCTTATCAACCGCCACGGAGCAGTGAACTATACCGACTGGACCAAAGGAGTCAAGGAAGAGTTGGAGAAAGAGTCACCCCTTGAAATGGAACTCACCGCCACACTTCAAGAGCATCAAGTGCATGTGACCGTCAAAGAGACAGCCCTTAGGGCCGGTATCAGCGGCAATGTGCAGGTATGGCTCCTGGAAGATGACATTACGGCCCTGCAGAAGATGCCCGATGGATCAGTCAATAAGACATACGTTCACAACCATGTGCTGCGTGCAGCCATCAATGGCACATGGGGTGAAGAATGCGCCCCCAGCGAAGGCGAGACCCTGACACAGGATTACCAGCAGACTATTGATGATACATGGAATACATCCAACCTCAGTGTTGTAGCCTTTGTCTATAACGACAGTGGTGTTCTGCAAGCTATCAAGACGACAATAGAGAAACAATAGGTATTAAAACAAACACTTATGAAAAAATTATTTACGTTATGCTTTGGGCTATTCGCTGCCCTCGCCCTTCAGGCACAAAACGAATTTCCACTTCAGTTTGCCGACAAAGACGGTAACGTCATTACTAACGGAACAACCCTGAACATTACTGAAGCAGAAGATGACGGCTTTGGAGACGTGCTGATGCCCTCTGGCATCTTTGTCAAGAACGACAGCAATGCCGAGGTGCAGTGTGCCGGTACATTCACCATACAGGCAATGAGCAACGGTTCCTTCCAGTCGTGTTTCCCCCTGAATTGCATGCAGGCACCCTCAGCAGGCAATTACACCACACAAAACGGCGCGTTGGCTGCCGGTGCCCTACAAAGCATGGCTACAGAATGGTTGCCCAAAGGAGAAGGTTCCTGCACAGTAGCCTACACCCTGGTTACCTATAAACAGAATGCGATTACCAAGAAATGGATGAAAGACCAGGAAGGTCCTACTATCACCCTTAAGTTCACATATGGCACCACGGGAATCAAGGCAGGCAAGACCAGCAAGACCATCAGTTCGGTAGTTTATTACGACCTGACAGGCAAAAAAATCAAGCAGCCTGCCTCTGGTGTTTACCTCACAAAGACCATCTATGCCGATGGCACTATGACATGCGTTAAGATCAAAAAGTAAACTAGCTAAAGAGATCAATCTCTAATCATTTATTATTAACAAAAACAAAAAATTATGAGGCAAAAAGTATTACTCCTCATGCTGGCAACAGTATTCGCATTTGCCAGTAGTTTCGCGCAGACGAAAAAAGACGTCCGTCTGCCTAAGAAAGTTCAGGAAACACTTACCGAGATGCAGAAATCATCTCGTAAAAATCAGTCAGCAAAGACTCTGCAGCGCCAGACCGACCTATCCCGCCAGGAAGGCATGCGCACTATGTCATCCATCCATCAGAAGCTGAATGGCAAACAGACCGTTTCACGTCGTGCAAGCCGTCGTGCTGACATCATCACAGAACAGCCCGCAGGCGAATTGAAAATTTATGCCCGCAACTGCACCTCGTACTATGCCACGATGTTTGGCCTCGGAATGGCCGACGTAACTGGCGCTGTAGCCAGCGTAGTATTTGCAGATAACAACAAGGTATATTTTAAGGACTTGGTATCACAAGCCGGATTAGGCACATGGACAGAGGGCACCATCAATGGTTCTACCATTACCATCCAGTTGCCCCAGCAGGCAGGCTTCTCAGATTATGGCTATGGATTCTGTGTAGCCAAAATGACCTTGGATGCCGAACAGGGCACCTATGTTCCCGCAGCCAACCAGACGCTGACACTTAAGTACGATGCTTCAACAGGCAAGATCTCTACAAGTGGCAGTCTGAATAGTGGTGCAGAAGTCATCGGTATGATCTATGACGATGACTATTCATGGACTGGCTATGCCGACTTCAACATCAACATCGCGCCTATCTCAGATCCCCTGGTTGAAGCTCCAGCCGGTCTCACAACCGAGACCTACTCACTGCAGGCCGAAGGTTATGCCGGTTCTCTCGTGCAGGTAGGTTTCAATGGCGACGATGTTTACGTGCAGGGCATAGACCAGAACCTGCCAGACACCTGGATCAAGGGCACTATTCAGGGCGATAAGGTCATCTTCAAGAATGCCCAGTATGTAGGTGCCGACGAAAAAGCAGGATACCACCAATACCTGGTTTCTGCCGTAGGCAAGCTGGAATATGACGACTGGTATGAAGATTATGTCACGACCTACTCTCTTGCAAAAACCGACATTGAGTTCACCTATGATGCCAATGCAAAGACACTGACCAACAGCACCACCTTCCTGCTTAATTCTGGAAAGGCTGCCGTCAATTACCAGTACGTCTTCGACAAGGCTCAGTTAATTCCCTTCACCGAGGTTGCCGCTACCCCTGTAAAACCCGTTATCAACGTGCTCAACGAGGACGGATGGGAAGACTTCGCCTTGGGCTATGGCTGGGGATCTATTGACTTCAATATTAATTGTGAGGATGTTAACGGCAACTATATCCGCGCCGACAAATTATCATACGCTCTATGGATTAAGGTGAATGGCGAAGAGAAGCAGTTGACAACCTCTTATCTGGACTACTCTAATCAGGTAGAAGAAACCATGACCGAGTTCCCCTATGGCTATTCTGACGGATGGGATGTTTACTGCACAGGTGCCAATAGTAGTTTCTACTATCACGTGATTGGTCCTGAGGCCTTTGGTGTACAGGCTATCTATCGTGGTGGCAACGAGGAGCACAAGTCAGAGATCGCATGGGTCGACGCCTATGGTTTTGGTTCAGAGGTTCAGCCTGCCGCAGCAACACCCGCTTATCCTGAGCCAACTATCAACGCCACCGATAAGACCATCACTTTCGGTTATTTCAAAGATAGCGGCGAGAATATCGCTACCGTAACGAACAATTCCAAGCCTGAGACCTACGATGTAGCCGTCAAGATTGAGAGTGCTGCCATGGTGGGCAACTATATCAAGAGCATCACTTTCCCCTTGCAGGAGACTGAGGGTGTTTCAGACATCAATGTATTCCTCACCTCACAACTGCGTGTTGAGAACGGCAAGAACGCCGCCGATATCGTTGTAAAGAACGTAACGCCTACTCAGGCCGGATACATTACCGTTGAACTCGAAAAGCCTTACCTCATCCCCGAGGGTGGTGTTTATGCCGGTTACTCCCTGACTATCAACAACGCGGAGTCTGAAGCCAACGCACAGCCTGTCGCTATCTGCGACAAACCTGCACAGGGTGGTTTCTATATGCATACCTCCGACGGATTCCTGAAGTGGCTCGATGTCTCTGAAGGTCTGGGCGGCAGCTCTCTGCTCACAGTCGACATCGTCGGCAGCACCGTCAAGAGCGACGCTGTGGTTATTGCCGACAGCGAGAGTCAGTATGTTAAGGCTGGTGAAGCATTCACACTGCCTGTCACCATTGTGAACTATGGTGGTAACGGTGCCACATCTGTTAATGTAGCCTACGAGGTGGCTGGTCTTTCTGACGACAAGCAGTTCAATGTAAGTCTGAATAACCGTTTCGGCGCTTCAACTACTGTAAAGCTCGAGATTCCCGCTATTGCGGACGCTGGCAACTACAGTCTAAAGGTTAAGGCTACCAAGGTGAACGGGAAAGACAATGAAGAGGTCAACGTCACAGAGATTCCTCTCGCTGTCATGAAAACCCTGCCTAAGAAGCGTACCCTGCTCGAAGAATACACTGGTACATGGTGTGGCTGGTGCCCACGTGGCTACGTAGGTCTTGAGAAACTGGCAGAGCTCTATCCCGATGAGTATGTACTGGTAAGCTATCACAATAGCGATGACATGGAGATTATGCCCTCTTCCTACTTCCCCTCAAAGGTTGCCGGATTCCCCGATTCTTGGATGGACCGCAACGTTGAGCTCGATGCTTATTATGGTCTCTCAAATACTGATTTTGGCATTGCTGCTGACCTTGCCGAGAACAATAAACAGTTTGGACAGGCCGACATCACACTTGCTGCCGCACTCGATGCCAATGGCACCATCAATGTCACGACTGATGTCACATTCCCCTACGACCTGATTACAGATGAAAGCTATACCGTAGAATATATCCTCACCGCTGATGGTCTCACAGATCCTGCATGGGGCCAGTCAAACTACTTCGCTGGTGGTTCACAGGGCAATCCCCTCTATATGGATCAGTTTGCCAATGGCGAAAGCACCGTCTATGGTCTGGTATATAATGATGTTGCCGTGCTTACCTCAGAGTTGAAGGGTGGCGCCAACACTACCATCGACAACGCTACTGCCGATACGCCAGTCAAGGTGAACTACGCCTTCAGCATAAAGGACATTATCAACACCAATGGCGCATCCTTCGTAAAGGATGTCACCAAACTGAAGGTTGTGGTTCTGTTGATTGACAACATGACGGGCACTGTGGCCAACGCCAACAAGACTGCTGTTGATACCTCTACTGGTATCAGTATCGTAGAACGCAACAACAACGAGCGCACTTCTATCTACGACCTCATGGGTCGTCGCATCAGTCAGCCTACCAAAGGCCTCTACATCACCAACGGTCGCAAGACGGTGATCAAGTAGCCCAAGCAGAGCTAGCCTTATTATTAAATAAAAAATATATGCATAGATTCATTATCAGCCTTTTGGCTGTTATCCTCTCTACAAGTGTACAGGCCCAGATGATGGAGCCTGTACACTTCACCTCACAACTGAAGACCCTTCAGGGCAATGAGGCAGAGATTCTTTTCACCGCCATCATCGATGAGGGATGGCATGTGTATTCCACCAACCTTGGCGACGGCGGACCTGTATCGGCTACATTCAACATCGTGAAGATGGACGGTGCAGAACCCGTGGGCAAGTTGCAGACGCGCGGCAAGGAAACCAAGCAGTTCGACAAGATGTTTGATATGGAGCTGCGCTTCTTCGAGCACAAGGCCACCTTTGTGCAGAAGGTACGCTTCACCAAGCCCACCTACACCATCGACTGCTATCTGGAGTATGGCGCCTGCAATGACGAGATGTGCATGCCCCCCACCCAGGTAGAATTCAAGCAGCAGGGTAAAAGTCCTGCCGCAGCCCCAGAGAAGGGCAAGGCCGAAGTGGAGAAAAAGGCTGAAGATGAAGTGAAAGCCGAAGAAGCTATCGTTGCCGATACCGTAGCGGTAGCCGACACAGTGGCAGCAGATTCTTCAATGGTTACTGTGCCATCTTCCCCTGAGGATGCCCTCTGGGCACCCGTCATCGACGAGATGAAGGCGATGGGAGCCGGTGACAGTCTGACCGACCACTCCCTGCTCTATATTCTCCTGATGGGTTTCGTAGGCGGTCTGTTGGCCGTACTGATGCCCTGCATCTGGCCTATCATCCCAATGACGGTAAGTTTTTTCCTGAAGCGCGCCAAAAGCGACAAGAAAAAAGGTATCCGCGATGCTATCACCTATGGACTCAGCATCATCGTGATCTACCTCGGTCTGGGACTGCTCGTCACCGCCTTCTTTGGCAGCGACACCCTCAACGCCATGTCCACCAATGCCGTGTTTAACATCTTCCTATTCCTCTTACTGGTAGTCTTCGCCCTGTCGTTCTTCGGCTGGTTCGAAATCAAACTGCCAGGCTCATGGACCGATAAAGTGGATACAAAAGCCTCGGAGACCAGCGGTCTGCTGTCTATCTTCCTCATGGCCTTCACCCTGGTGCTCGTGTCATTCTCTTGCACAGCCCCCATCATCGGTCTGCTGCTCGTCGAGACAACCACCAGTGGCAACTGGCTGGCCCCTGCCCTTGGCATGTTTGGCTTCGCCTTCGCCCTGGCACTGCCCTTCACCCTCTTCGCCCTCTTCCCCACGTGGCTGAAGCAGGCACCGAAGTCGGGCTCATGGATGACCACCCTGAAGGTTGTCCTTGGTTTCGTCGAACTGGCCTTTGCCTTGAAATTCCTCTCCGTGGCTGATTTGGCCTACGGCTGGCATATCCTCGACCGCGAGGTATTCCTCTCACTCTGGATTGTTATCTTTGCCCTGCTCGGAGCCTACCTCTGTGGCTGGCTGAAATTCCAGGAAGACGAGGTTGGCGGCGACATCCGCAAACCCATGCCCGTGCTGTGTATCATGGGCGGACTTGTATCACTGGCTTTCGCCGTCTACATGGTACCCGGTTTGTGGGGCGCCCCCTGTAAGGCCGTCAGTGCCTTTGCCCCACCAATGAACACACAGGACTTCAACCTCAATACCAAGACCGTTGAAGCACAGTTCACCGACTATGAAGCCGGTATGGCTGCTGCCCGCGCTCAGGGCAAGCCAGTCTTCATCGACTTCACCGGCTTCGGCTGCGTCAACTGTCGCAAGATGGAGGCTGCCGTATGGACCGACCAGCGCGTAGCCGACCGTCTCACCCGCGACTACGTACTCATCTCACTCTTCGTGGACGACAAGACACCACTGGCAGAACCCCTGGAGGTTACCGATGAACAGGGCAATACCAAGACCCTACGAACCGTGGGTGCCAAGTGGAGCTATCTGCAGAGCCATAAGTTCGGTGCCAACGCCCAGCCCTACTACGTCATCCTCGATCCCGTCACTGCCAGCCCCCTCAGTGGCAGTCGTGCCTACGACGAGGACATCCCCGCCTACCTGGACTTCCTCAATGGCGGTCTGGAGCGCTACCGCGAACTCACGAAATAACGACCAGAATTGCATATTCAACCAACGGCAAGAACTTTATAATTCTTGCCGTTTTCCATTTGATGTAACTGAACGCCTAAATAAAATGATAAAGGGGTGAACGAATTGTTCACCCCTATGATTTTATGTATATGTGCGTTTAGAATGCGCTGGCTTTGAGTCGGAGACCTGCGGTCTCGTCGATGCCGAACATGATGTTCATATTCTGCACGGCCTGACCAACGGCGCCCTTCAGGAGGTTGTCAATGCAGGAAATCATGAGGAGCTGATCCTCGTACTTCTCTACATAGACCACGGCCTTGTTGGTGTTGACCACCTGCTTGAGGTCGGGACTCTTAGTGACGAAATGGGTGAAGGCGGCATCCTTGTAGTAGTCGGCATAAATCTGCTGCACCTCTTCCAGGGACTTGTCGCACTTCGCATAGGCGGTAACGAAGATGCCGCGCGCAAAGCAGCCACGCTGGGGGATGAACAGCACACGACCGTCGTAGCCGGGAGCCAGTTCCTGCACCGTCTGGTTGATCTCCAGCAGGTGCTGGTGGGTGAAGGTCTTGTAAACCGAACAGTTATCGTTGCGCCAAGAGAAATGGGTGGTGGCCCCGGGCTTCTGTCCAGCACCGGTGCTGCCGGTGATACCGTTGACATGGATATCGCCGCTGATAATGCCAGCCTTCAGGGCAGGCAGCATGGCCAGTTGGATACAGGTGGCAAAGCAGCCGGGGTTAGCCAGGTGCTGGGCCTTGCTGATGGTATCGCGATGGGTCTCAGGCAGTCCGTAAATGTAGTCGTGCGTGCCGGCGATGCGGAAGTCCTGTGCCAGATCGATAATCTTCACGTTGGCGGGGATGGTGTGCTCCTTGAGGAAGGCCTCGCTCTTGCCGTGGCCGAAGCAGAAGAAGACCACGTCGACCTGGTCGAAAGGCATCTGGTCGGTGAACTTCAGGTCGGTCTCGCCTACGAGTCCCTCATGGACGCCGCTCACGGGGTTGCCTGCGTTGCTCTCAGAATTGGCAAAGACGATCTCTGCCTGGGGATGGTTGAGCAGCACACGGATGAGTTCACCACCAGTGTAGCCTGCAGCTCCCAGTATTCCAATCTTTATTCTTTCCATTGCTGTTCTAGGTGCTAAAAATTGTTGTTTTTATGTTCGTTTGAGACGCAAAGATACTAATAAATCTACAAAGTGGCAAACTTTGTGCCTGTTTTCCGAGGATTTTTTGTACCTTTGTACCAAATTCAAAGGTATTAGCTATGAAACAGACAAAAATCGTTGCCTCAATTAGTGACAGAAGATGTGACCCGGAGTTTATACGCGCGCTTTTCAACGCCGGTATGAACGTGGTGCGCATGAACACTGCACACGCTTCAGAGGAGGGTATCCGCCAGATTGTGAAGAATGTGCGGGAAGTGAGCCATCACATTGGCATCCTGATAGATACGAAGGGTCCTGAGGTGAGAACGACCGCCTGTGACGAACCGATTCAGTACAAGACGGGCGACGTGGTGAAGATTTTCGGACGTCCCGAGATGAACACGACGCACGACATCATCAACGTGACCTACGCCAATTTCGCGGCTGATGTGCATGAAGGCTGTCATATCCTCTTTGACGACGGTGCCATCGACATGCAGGTGATTGGCATCAGTGGTCCACAGGTGGTGGCCCAGGTGCAGAATGACGGTGTCCTGGGGTCCAAGAAGAGCGTGAACGTGCCCGGTGTGCACATAGACCTGCCTGCGCTCACCGAGAAGGACCGTAAGAACATCATGCTGGCCATAGAGCTGGATATCGAGTTTATTGCCCACTCGTTTGTGCGCTCGGCTGCCGACGTGAAGGCCGTGCAGGATATCCTCGATGCCAACAACTCAGATATCAAGATTATTTCGAAGATAGAGAATCAGGAGGGTGTCGACAATATCGATGAGATCATTGCAGCATCGTATGGTATCATGGTTGCCCGTGGTGACCTTGGTATTGAGGTGCCCATAGAGCGCATCCCCGGTATTCAGCGCCGCATCATCCGTAAGTGTGTGCAGGCCAAGAAGCCTGTTATCGTGGCTACCCAGATGTTGCACTCCATGATTCAGAATCCCCGTCCTACGCGTGCCGAGGTGACTGATATCGCCAACGCCATCTATTACCGTACGGACGCGCTGATGCTCTCGGGCGAGACAGCTACGGGTAAGTATCCGGTGGAGGCTGTGACGACGATGGCGCAGATTGCCGAGCAGGCCGAGCGTGACAAGTTGCGCGAGAACGATATCGAGATCCCGCTGTCGGCCAACTGTGACATCCATGAGTTTATGTCGCACAGTGCTATCGAGGCTACAGAGAAACTGGGTGTAAAGGGTATTATCACCGACTCACTGACAGGTCTTACTGCCCGTTCGCTGGCAGCTTTCCGTGGTCCTAACCCTGTGCTGGCTATCTGTTACAACGACAAGCTGCAGCGTCTGCTGGCGCTGAGCTACGGTGTGATTCCCGTCTATCAGAAGGGTCATATCGACAGCGAGACATTGTTTATGGCCGCAGTACGTATGTTGCGCCAGAAGGGTTATGTGGAAGACGATGACAAGATTGCCTACCTGAGTGGTAACGTGCGTGAGTGCGGCGGTACGAAGTTCCTGGAGATCAATACAGTGAAGGAACTGTTCTGCAACAAGTACCGTTTCCACCTGCCCAAGGCAGAGGAATAAGTACGGGACATACATGAGATAACAAATCAACGGGGATGCATCACCAGATGCACCCCCGTTGTAGTATTATGAACTCTTTGTGTCGGATTATCTCTTCTCGTCCTTGTGGATACCGTAGTACACGCGGAGTGGCGTAGAGCTGACCTTGATGAAGCCCTTGGCCTCGTCGGCAGTCCAACCAGTCTGGGTCTCACCATACTCGCCGAGTTTAGACTTCGTCAGGTCGTTGGCAGAATCGATGCCTACGGTCTCGAAACCGAAGGGACGGAGCTTCAGGATGGCGGTACCGGTGACATTGCGCTGAGAAGAGGTGAGCATCGCCTCGATATCAGGCATCACGGGCTCCAGGTACTGACTCTCGTGGAGGAACATGCCGTACCAGTTGGCCACCTGGTCCTTCCAGTACTGCTGCCACTTAGAGAGGGTTGACTTCTCCAGCAGGCGGTGGGCCTCAATGATGAGCTTAGGAGCGGCAGCCTCGAAACCTACGCGGCCCTTGATACCGATGATGGTATCGCCCACGTTGGCATCACGGCCGATGGCGTAGCTGGCACCGATCTCCTCAATCTTCTGGATAGCCTTGATCTTATCGTCGAACTGCTCGCCGTTGACAGCCACGATCTCACCCTTGTCGAAGGTAATCTTCAGCAGGGCTTCCTGTTCCTTGGCCGTGACATGCTTCAGGTAGGCATCCTCGGGAAGGCCCTGAGTGGGGTCGAGCAGTTCGCCACCGCAGATAGAGGTGCCCCAGATACCTACGTTGTAAGAATACTTCAGTTTGGTGAAGTCGGCAAAGAATCCATGCTCATTGAGGAAGTCGACCTCTTCCTTACGCGTGAGCTTCTTGTCGCGTGTCAGGGTGATAATCTCCACGCCGGGAGCCATCACGAGGAAGGTCATGTCGAAACGGATCTGGTCGTTGCCGGCACCGGTAGAACCGTGCGCAATGGCATCGGCACCAATCTCATTGGCATAGCGGGCGATGGCGATAGCCTGGAAGATACGCTCGCTGGAAACGGAGATGGGGTAACAGTTGTTACGCAGCACGTTACCGAAAATCATGTATTTCAGTGACTTGGCGTAATACTCCTGTGTGACGTCGAGGGTCACGTATTGCACGGCGCCCAGTTTGTAGGCGTTCTCTTCATTCTTCTTCAACTGTTCAGCACTGAAACCGCCGGTATTGGCGCAGGCTGCATATACTTCGTACCCGTCCTGGGCCAGTTTCATCACGGTGTAGGAGGTGTCGAGACCTCCGCTGAATGCTACTACGACTTTCTTCTTGCTCATACTTCTTTTATCTTGATTGTTCTTCTAATTCCTGTAAATGCCTGATACGTGAGAGTACGTCCTCACTGAGTTTGCACGGCAGGTGTTCTGTGGGGTCGAACAGCATGGCGGTGCAGATACAGAACTTGCGGTTGCGCTCTTTCAGCACGGGATAGTTCACACAGCCCTCGCAACCTTTCCAGAAGGCCTCGTCGTCGGTCAGGTCGCCGAAAGTCACAGGCTGGTAGCCCAGGGCGGTGTTCATCTTCATCACGGCGGCACCGCTGGTCAGCGAGAAAATCTTGGCGTGGGGCCAACGGGTGCGGGCCAGCGTGAAGGTGAGGTCCTTGATGCGCTTGGCGATGTGGAGACCGCGGAAATCGGGATGTACGATAAGACCCGAGGTGGTCACGTATTGTTGGTTCTCCCATGTCTCGATATAACTGAATCCAGCAAAGCGACCGTCTTTTGTCAGGGCGATAACGGCCTTGGCCTCGGCCATCTTCTTTGCTACATATTCGTGAGTGCGCTTGGCAATACCTGTGCCGCGTACCTTAGCTGCCTCGGCGATGGTGTCGAGGATGGTGTCTACATAGATCTCGTGCTCAGGACGGGCTACAAGTACTTCAATTTCTTCTTTTTCCATTTCTTATTTAAGGGTCAACATTTATTTCAAATTGGGGACGACCTCCTTCAGCGCCTCGGTGATTTCCCTGTGGCTCACGCCTTCCTTGATGACGATAAAGATATTGTCGTCGCCGGCAATGGTGCCCAGAATCTCGGGGATGTCGCTGCGGTCAATGTTCCAGGCAATGGCACTGGCATAGCCAGGACGCGTCTTGATGACGCCCATGTTGCCTGAGAAATTGATGCTGATGAAACCTGGCATCTGCATCATCTCGCGGACAGAAGAATGGGTGCTTACGCGCTTGTACATGGACTCGTTGGGGAGTACGTAGACGTAGTTGCCGCTCATGGTGGCAGCCTTGGCAACCTTCAGTTGCTTCAAGTCACGGCTCAGCGTGGCCTGTGTCAAGTTGAAGCCCTCGTTCTGCAGTGCGTTCAACAACTCTTCCTGACTACCCATCTGCTGGCTTGAAATAATCAGCCTCAATGCTTCCAATCTATTCTTCTTATCCTTCATATTGGTATATTTATTCAGATTTGCGATGCAAAAGTACAACTATTTTTGCATATATCCAAATTTTTATGCATAAACTTTGGCTTTTGTGCATAAAAAAAAGATGCGTCCGGTGAAGAACGCATCTTTTTTGAATATGAATTAAATATGTATACTTTTATTGCTCGTCGATCACTGCATCCTCGGCAAAGTCGAGCACGTTTTTGCGGTTAGCCTGCATACGCTCGTACTCCTCCTTGGAACCTACAATAATCTTCTCGAACTCACGCAGACCGGTACCGGCAGGAATCAGGTGACCGCAGATCACGTTCTCCTTCATACCCTCCAGGAAGTCCTGCTTACCGCGGATAGCGGCCTCGTTGAGCACCTTCGTGGTCTCCTGGAACGAAGCAGCCGACATGAACGACTTGGTCTGCAGAGCTGCACGGGTGATACCCTGCAGGATCTGAGTTGACGTTGCGGGCACTGCATCACGCACCTGAACGGTACGCAGGTCACGGCGCTTCAGTGAGGTGTTCTCATCGCGCAGACGACGGGCTGTTACGATCTGACCCTTCTGCAAGGTCTCAGAGTCACCGGCATCGGTAACCACCTTCTTACCCCAGATACGGTCGTTCTCTTCAGCGAAGTCGAGCTTGTCGATGATGTCGCTCTCGAGGAATGAGGTATCGCCCGGGTCGTTGATCTGCACCTTGCGCATCATCTGACGTACGATGATCTCGAAGTGCTTGTCGTTGATCTTGATACCCTGCAGACGGTACACGTCCTGTACCTCATTAACGATATACTCCTGCACGGCGGTGGGACCCTTGATGGCGAGGATGTCGCTTGGGGTGATGGCACCGTCTGACAGAGGTGTACCTGCGCGCACGGCGTCGTGCTCCTGTACCAGGATCTGCTTTGACAGAGATACGAGGTACTTGCGCTGGTCGCCAGTCTTTGAGGTAACGATAATCTCACGGTTACCACGCTTTACCTTACCCATGGTTACCTCACCGTCGATTTCTGATACGATTGCGGGGTTAGATGGGTTACGAGCCTCGAACAGCTCGGTAACACGAGGCAGACCGGCGGTAATATCACCACCCTTGGCAGCTGCACGAGGAATCTTGACGAGGGTCTCACCAGTCTTCACTGTTTGACCATCCTCAACAACTACGTGACCACCCACAGGGAAGTTATAGGTTCCAATCTTCTCACCGTTGGCATCGAGGATGTCACAGGTAGGAACCTTGGTCTTGTCCTTAGACTCGGTAACAATCTTTTCTGTCAGACCGGTGGTTTCGTCGGTCTCGGCACGGAAGGTAACACCTTCGATAACGTCGTTGAATTTCAGGGTACCTGCGTACTCGGTTACGATAACGGCGTTGAAGGGGTCCCACTGGGCAATCTTGTCACCCTTGGCAACCACGTCACCATTCTTGAAGTAGAGTGAAGAACCGTAAGGCACGTTGACAGTTGACAGCACAATCTTGGTGTTGGGGTCAACAAAACGCATTTCACCCAGACGGCTCACTACCATCTCACAATCACGTCCGTCCTCATCGAATGGTACGGTACGAACCTCTTCGAGTTCGATACGGGCTGACTCGTACTTACATACGATAGTTGCGTTTGCTGCGGCGTTGGCAGCCACACCACCGGCGTGGAACGTACGCAGAGTCAGCTGAGTACCAGGCTCACCGATAGCCTGTGCGGCAATCACACCTACAGCCTCACCCTTCTGTACCATGCGGCGGGTAGCCAGGTTGCGTCCGTAACACTTCATGCAGACACCCTTCTTTGACTCACAAGTGAGCACAGAACGGATTTCAACCATCTCGATCTCAGCCTTCTCAATCATGTCGGCCTTAGCCTCGGTAATCTCCTCACCGGCAGGTACGATAACCTCACCAGTCTTGGGGTTCACCACGTCGTGCACGCTGACACGACCCAGGATACGCTCAGACAGTGAAGAGATAACCTCGTCGCCACTCTTCAGGGCTGTGCACTCCAGACCACGCAGTGTACCGCAGTCTTCCTCATTGATAATCACATCGTGAGAAACGTCAACCAGACGACGGGTCAGGTAACCAGCGTCGGCGGTCTTCATGGCGGTATCGGCAAGACCCTTACGGGCACCGTGGGTAGAGATGAAGTACTCCAGCACAGACATACCTTCCTTGAAGTTTGACAGAATTGGGTTCTCAATAATCTGGTGACCCTCGGCACCGGCTTTCTGAGGCTTAGCCATCAGACCACGGATACCAGAGAGCTGTTTGATCTGGTCCTTACTACCACGGGCACCAGAGTCAAGCATCATGAATACGGCGTTGAAGCCCTGGTCAGCCTCGGTCATCTCCTTCATCAGGATGTTACCGATATCGTTGTTCACGTGGGTCCATGTATCGATAACCTGGTTGTAACGCTCGTTGTCGGTGATGAAACCCATGTTATAGTTGTCGGTAATCTGCTGCACCTCTTCATTACCCTTGGCGATAAGCTCTGCCTTCTCCTTAGGAATAATGATGTCGTCGAGGTTGAACGACAGACCAGCCAGGTAGGCCATGCGGTAACCCAGGTTCTTGATACCATCCAGGAACTCGCAAGCCTCGGCGAAACCTACGTTCTTGATAACGTCGGCGATGATGTCGCGCAGACTCTTCTTAGAAATAACCTTATTGACATAGCCTACCTCCTTAGGAACGATGCCATTCACGATGACACGACCTACAGAAGTCTCTACCTGATGACGTACCTTGATGCCGTCAACCACATCGTCAACCATCACCTTCACCTGGGCGTGCAGGTCGCACTTACCCTCGTTGTGGGCGATGATAGCTTCCTCAGGACCGTAGAATGAGAGGCCCTCACCCTTGGCACCTGGACGAATCTTGGTGATATAGTAAAGACCGAGCACCATATCCTGTGAAGGTACGGTGATAGGTGCACCGTTGGCAGGATTCAGGATGTTGTGGCTCTGGAGCATCAACAGCTGGGTCTCGAGGATAGCCTCGTTTGACAGGGGAAGGTGAACAGCCATCTGGTCACCGTCGAAGTCGGCGTTGAACGCGGTACATGCCAGTGGGTGCAACTGGATAGCCTTACCCTCAATCAGCTTGGGCTGGAAGGCCTGGATACCCAGACGGTGCAGTGTTGGTGCACGGTTCAGCATCACGGGGTGACCCTTCATCACGTTCTCCAGAATATCCCAGATAACGGGTTCACGACGGTCAACAATCTTTTTGGCGCTCTTCACTGTCTTCACGATACCGCGCTCAATGAGCTTGCGGATGATGAATGGCTTATAGAGCTCTGCGGCCATCAACTTTGGCAGACCGCACTCACCCATCTTCAGCTCAGGACCTACGACGATAACCGAACGGGCTGAGTAGTCAACACGCTTACCCAGCAAGTTCTGACGGAAACGACCCTGCTTACCCTTCAGTGAGTCAGAGAGTGACTTTAAAGGACGGTTGCTGTCGCTCTTCACGGCCGATGACTTGCGGCTGTTGTCGAAGAGTGAGTCTACAGCCTCCTGCAGCATACGCTTCTCGTTACGCAGAATCACTTCAGGTGCATGAATCTCCATCAGACGCTTCAGACGGTTGTTACGGATAATCACGCGACGATAGAGGTCGTTCAGGTCGGATGTGGCGAAACGACCACCATCCAGGGGCACCAGAGGACGCAACTCAGGAGGAGTCACGGGCAGTATCTTCATAATCATCCACTCAGGACGGTTGATACCTTTCTCTACTGATGAACGGAAGGCCTCTACTACCTGCAGACGCTTCAGAGCCTCGTTCTTACGCTGCTGTGAAGAGTCGGTATTGGCACGGTCGCGCAGTTCGTATGACAGTGAGTCGAGGTCGAGCTGCTGAAGCAGGTCGTAGATAGCCTCGGCACCCATCTTGGCTACGAACTTATTGGGATCGCTGTCGTCCAGATAGTAGTTATCCTCTGACAGCTGGTTGTCGATGATATCATTGTACTCCTCCTCAGAGAGCAGGTCGAACTTCTGTGAACCCAGCAGAGGATTGCCTTCGGCATCCTTGCGGCCCTCGAGGGCACCTGGCTGAATCACAACATAGCGCTCATAGTAAATGATTGCGTCGAGCTTCTTGGTGGGCAGTCCCAGCAGATAGCCAATCTTGTTGGGCAGGCTGCGGAAATACCAGATGTGGGCAATGGGCACTACCAGTTCGATGTGTCCGCTGCGCTCACGGCGCACCTTCTTCTCGGTCACCTCAACACCACAACGGTCGCACACGATACCCTTGTAGCGGATGCGCTTGTACTTACCGCAGGCGCACTCATAGTCCTTGGTAGGACCGAAGATACGCTCACAGAACAGACCGTCGCGCTCGGGCTTGTATGTACGATAGTTGATGGTCTCAGGCTTCGTAACCTCGCCAAATGAATTCTCAAGGATCTGCTCGGGTGAAGCAAGACCGATGGTAATCTTGGTGAAATTATTTCTTGTCTTTGAATCTTTCTTGAAAGCCATATTTCAAATTATCAATTTTCAATTTTCAATTATCCATTCACTTAGTCGAGAGTTACGCTCAGACCCAGACCACGCAACTCGTGCAGCAGCACGTTGAGTGACTCAGGAATGCCTGGTGTTGGCATGGGCTCACCCTTCACGATAGCCTCGTAAGCCTTAGAACGACCTACGGTATCATCAGACTTGATAGTCAGAATCTCCTGAAGCACATGGCTGGCACCAAAGGCCTCCAGTGCCCAGACTTCCATCTCACCAAAACGCTGACCACCGAACTGGGCCTTACCACCAAGAGGCTGCTGAGTGATGAGTGAGTACGGACCGATAGAACGGGCGTGCATCTTGTCCTCAACCATGTGACCCAGTTTCAGGAAGTAGGTGATACCTACTGTTGCAGGCTGGTCGAAACGCTCACCGGTCTCACCGTCATACAGGTGGGTAGAGCAGAGGCGTGGCAGACCTGCCTTGTCGGTCCATTCTGCGAGGTCTTCAAGTTTTGCACCGTCGAAGATAGGTGTAGCGAACTTCACG
This sequence comes from Prevotella communis, assembly GCF_022024115.1. Classification (NCBI taxonomy): domain Bacteria; kingdom Pseudomonadati; phylum Bacteroidota; class Bacteroidia; order Bacteroidales; family Prevotellaceae; genus Prevotella; species Prevotella communis. Next base: position 443,684 of record NZ_CP091792.1, on the reverse strand, counting down.
CCGAGACGCTTACCGGCAGCACCGAGGATAGCCTCGAAGATCTGACCGAGGTTCATACGAGAAGGCACACCCAGAGGGTTCAGTACCAAGTCTACGGGACGACCATCCTCGAGGAATGGCATATCCTCCTGACGTACAACCTTAGATACGATACCCTTGTTACCGTGACGACCGGCGAGCTTATCACCCACACCGATCTTACGCTTCTTGGCAACGTATACCTTGGCCATCTGCAGAATGCCTGAGGGCAGCTCGTCACCAATGGTGATGGCAAACTTCTTACGCTTCATCTCGGCATCGAGCAGCTTGTACTTCTTCATATAGTTGATGATGAGCTGACCGATAAGTTCGTTCTTGTGCTCGTCATTTGTCCACTTGTTGGTCTGGATATCACCGTACTCCAGGTTCTTCAGGGCTGTCATGGTGAACTTAGAACCCTTAGAGATAACCTCTGCACCGGTGTAGTCCTTCACACCCTGTGAAGTCTTACCCTTAGTGAGTTCCATCAGCTTGTCAACCAGGATGTCCTTCAGGTCGTCAACCTTTGCCTGGTACTCCTCGTCGATCTTAGCCAGCACGATCTTATCCTGCTGCTTGGTCTGACGGGTCTTGATGGCACGGGCAAAGAGCTTCTTGTCGATGATGACACCACTCAGTGATGGGTTGGCCTTCAGTGAAGAGTCCTTCACGTCACCGGCCTTGTCACCGAAGATGGCGCGGAGCAACTTCTCCTCAGGTGAAGGATCGCTCTCACCCTTAGGTGAAATCTTACCAATCAGGATATCTCCTGGCTCTACGCGGGCACCGACACGGATCACACCGTTCTCGTCGAGGTCCTTGGTGGCCTCTTCGCTTACGTTAGGAATATCAGAGGTGAACTCTTCCACACCACGCTTGGTCTCACGTACATCGAGTGAGTACTCGTCCACGTGTACAGAGGTGAGCACGTCCTCACGAACGATACGCTCGTTCAGCACGATAGCATCCTCATAGTTGTAACCCTTCCAAGGCATGTAAGCCACGAGCAGGTTACGACCCAGTGCCAACTCACCGTTCTCAGTGGCATAACCCTCGGTCAGAATATCACCCTTCTTCACACGCTGGCCCTTATTACAGATAGGACGCAGGTCGATGGTCATGTTCTGGTTGGTACGGCGGAACTTTGGAATACGGTATTCCTTCATGGCGGGTTCGAAGCTGACGAACTCCTCGTCCTCTGTACGGTCATAGAGGATACGGATGGTTGTAGCGTCAACATATTCAATCACACCGTCACCCTCGGCGGTTACCATGGTACGAGAGTCTTCGCAGACCTGCTTCTCGATACCGGTACCTACGATAGGTGCCTCGTTGTGGAGCAGAGGTACTGCCTGGCGCATCATGTTAGATCCCATCAGTGCACGGTGAGCATCGTCGTGCTCCAAGAAAGGAATAAGTGATGCAGCGATAGAGGCAATCTGCTGGGGAGATACATCCATGAGGTTAACCTCTGTGGGAGGTACCACGGGGAAGTCGGCATCCTGACGACATTTTACGACAGGACGGATAAAGGTACCATCGTCGTTCAGAGGTGCGTTACCCTGACCGATGATAAAGTTCTCCTCTTCCTCAGCGGTGAGGTAGACGATACCGTCATCATTCAGGTTGGCCACACCATTCTCTACCTTACGGTATGGTGTCTCGATGAAGCCCAGCTCATTGATCTTTGCATAGACGCAGAGTGAAGAAATCAGACCGATGTTAGGTCCTTCAGGGCTCTCGATAGGACACAGACGACCATAGTGTGTATAGTGTACGTCACGAACCTCGAAACCGGCACGCTCACGACTCAGACCGCCAGGACCCAGGGCAGAGAGACGACGCTTGTGGGTCACCTCGGCCAGAGGGTTCGTCTGGTCCATGAACTGTGACAATGGGTTGGTTCCGAAGAACGAGTTGATAACGCTTGAAATGGTTTTTGCGTTAATGAGGTCCATCGGGGTGAACACCTCGTTGTCACGCACGTTCATGCGCTCACGGATGGTGCGGCTCATACGGGCCAGACCGATAGAGAACTGATTTGACAGCTGCTCACCAACGGTGCGCACACGACGGTTTGACAGGTGGTCAATATCGTCAACGGCAGCCTTTGAGTTAATCAGCTGAATCAGGTATTTGATAATCTCAATGATATCTTCCTTGGTCAGAACGCGGACATCCATCTCGGTGTCCAGTCCCAACTTCTTGTTGATGCGGTAACGACCTACATCACCCAGGTCGTAACGCTTGTCTGAGAAGAACAGGTTCTGGATAACTTCACGTGCACTGGCATCATCGGCAGGATCTGCATTACGCAGCTGACGGTAGATATAGAGCACAGCCTCTTTCTCAGAGTTACTGGGGTCTTTTGCCAGTGTGTTGAAGATGATAGAGAAGTCCTGAGCCGTTGCCTCATTCTTGTGAACCAAGATAGTAGCAGCACCGCTCTCCAGGATGTCCATGATGTTATCTTCTGTAATCTCAGTCTCACGATCCATGATTACCTCATTACGCTCGATAGAAACTACTTCACCAGTATCTTCATCTACAAAGTCCTCGTTCCAACTCTTCAGCACACGGGCTGCGAGCTTGCAACCGATGACTTCTTTCAATCCTTTCTTTGTAACCTTTACTTCCTCTGCCAGGTCGAAGATCTGCAGAATGTCCTTATCGGTCTCGAAACCGATGGCACGGAGCAAGGTAGTAACAGGCAACTTCTTCTTACGGTCGATATAGGCATACATCACGTTGTTGATGTCTGTTGCGAACTCAATCCATGAACCCTTGAAGGGGATGATACGGGCTGAGTACAGCAGCGAACCGTTGGCATGTACGCTCTGACCGAAGAATACACCGGGTGAACGGTGCAACTGTGATACAACGACACGTTCTGCACCGTTGATAACGAATGTACCATTGGCCGTCATGTAAGGAATAGGACCAAGGAATACATCCTGAATCACTGTACCGAAATCCTCGTGATCGGGATCCGTGCAGTAAAGTTTCAGTTTAGCCTTAAGAGGTACGCTATAAGTCAGACCACGCTCCAAACACTCGTCGATGGTGTAACGGGGTGGGTCAATATAGTAATCCAGGAACTCAAGTACGAAGTTGTTACGCGTATCTGTGATAGGGAAGTTCTCGGCGAAAACCTTATACAGACCGTCGTTCTTGCGTTCCTCAGGCGGAGTGTCCAACTGCAGGAAGTCCTTGAAAGACTTTAATTGTACATCGAGGAAATCCGGTAACGGCATCGGGTTCTTGACGCTGCCAAAGTTTACTCTGTTGTCTATTACTTTCGAAGTCATAAATGAATAATGTGGGTTATTGTTTTCTAGTGAAACTAGCTTTACTAGTCATACCTAGTTAAACTAGTTCTGACTAGAAGAGACAAGAAAATGGTCGGGAACCCTCTACTGGAGAGCTCCCAACCATAGTGTTATTGTTGTTTTCTGAATTACTTCAGCTCAACCACGGCACCAGCGGCCTCGATGGTCTTCTTCAGGTTCTCAGCCTCTTCCTTGCTCAGACCCTCCTTAACGGTAGCGGGAGCACCGTCTACGAGATCCTTAGCTTCCTTCAGACCAAGACCGCAAGCTTCCTTAACAGCCTTTACAACCTGCAGTTTAGCAGCACCGGCCTCTTTCAGGATAACATCGAAAGATGTCTTCTCCTCAGCTGCGGGAGCAGCGCCACCAGCAGCAGGACCAGCAGCTACAGCAACGGCTGCAGCAGCAGGCTCAATTCCATACTCGTCCTTCAGGACTGTTGCCAACTCGTTAACTTCTTTTACAGTAAGGTTTACCAACTCTTCTGCAATAGCTTTGATATCTGCCATTTTATTTAAATTTTTTAATTGTTTTTAATGTTAATGAATTTACTTTTTCGCTTATTTGTTACGCTCAGCGATAGCGTCAAGCAGACCGTGGACCTTGCCACCGGCGTTCAAGCCAGAAACAACATTCTTGATCGGCGACTGCAGCAGAGCCACAACTTCGGCGATAAGCTCGTTCTTGCTCTTGATAGCAACCAACTCTTCCAGTTTGTCAGCACCAACAAAGATGCTTTCCTCAGCATAGGCACCCTTCAATGCGGGGATACCTTCCTTCTTATATTCCTTGAGGAGTTTGGCGGGAACATTAGCTGTGTTTGCGAACATCACAGCAGTGTTGCCCTTCAAGCAGTCATACAGGGGAGAGAAATCAATCTCCGAAGCCTCAAAAGCCTTGTGGAGCAGGGTGTTCTTTACGACCACCATCTTGATTTCGTTCTTGAAGCACTTACGACGCAGGTCGCTTGTCTTCTCAGCATCCAGTCCGGTCAGGTCAACCAGATAGAAGTGAGGATACTGCTTCAATTTCTCTCCAAGTTCTACGATAATAGTATCTTTTATTTCCTTTTTCATTTGTCTAATCTTTTAACGAGTTATTCAACTGATTTAGGATCTACCTTGATACCCTTACTCATAGTGCTTGAAAGGAAGATACTCTTGATATAAGTACCCTTAGCAGCGGCAGGCTTCAGCTTGATAATCGTAGAGATAAACTCTTTTGCATTCTCAAAGATCTGATCAGCATTGAAGTTGATTTTACCAATTGACGTGTGCACGATACCGGCCTTGTCAACTTTAAAGTCAATCTTACCCTGCTTAACTTCCTTCACTGCTTTTGCAACGTCCATAGTAACAGTGCCACTCTTGGGGTTAGGCATCAAACCGCGAGGACCGAGAACACGACCCAAGGGACCCAGCTTACCCATGCATGAGGGCATTGTAATGATTACATCAATATCGGTCCAACCGCCCTTGATCTTTTCGATATATTCATCGAGACCAACATAGTCGGCACCAGCTTCCTTAGCGGCAGCCTCCTGATCAGGAGTACAGAGGGCGAGCACACGAGTTACCTTACCAGTTCCGTTCGGCAGTGATACAACACCGCGAACCATCTGGTTGGCCTTACGTGGGTCAACGCCCAAGCGTACATCGATATCAACAGAAGCATCGAACTTGGTTGTGGTAATTTCCTTCACCAATGCGGCTGCTTCCTTCAAAGAGTATGCTTTCCCTGCTTCAACCTTATCAGCTACCAACTTTTGATTTTTTGTCAGTTTACTCATTGTCTTAAAATTGAAGTTATTTGTTATTCACCAGGGAAATCCCCTTTTACAGTAATACCCATACTGCGAGCCGTACCGGCAATCAGCTTCATTGCAGACTCAATTGTAAAACAGTTGAGGTCAGCCATCTTGTCCTCGGCAATAGCACGTACCTGATCCCAGGTTACAGTAGCCACCTTCTTACGGTTAGGCTCTGCGCTTCCGCTCTTTACCTTGGCAGCCTCGAGCAACTGAACAGCTGCTGGAGGAGTTTTGATGACGAAACTGAATGACTTGTCGGCGTAGTAAGTAATAACGACAGGAAGAATCTTACCTGCCTTATCCTGGGTTCTGGCGTTGAACTCTTTGCAGAATCCCATGATATTGATACCCTTTGAACCCAGTGCAGGTCCTACGGGAGGTGAGGGATTCGCAGCGCCACCTTTAATCTGTAATTTGATTAATCCAGCAACTTCTTTAGCCATTTCTGTTTGTTAATTTTGAATGATTTGCATATAAGTCGAAGAGTGGAAGCCTCTTAGACCGTATACTAGAACGGCGCACGTAACTACGCTCTATTCTTTCTCTACTTGATTAAATCCAAGCTCCAAAGGAGTCTTGCGTCCGAAAATCTTTACTGTTACCTTCAGCTTGCGCTTCTCAGCATTAATCTCTTCAATCACACCGCTGAATCCACTGAAAGGACCATCGGTCACCTTAACGGCCTCATCAAGGACGTAAGGTATTGTAACCTCTTCCGTGCGGATAGCAGTATCTTCTACTGTACCGAGGATGCGGTTGATGTCAGCCTGACGAACGGGGCTAGGATTATCCATACCACCGAGGAAGCCAAGCACATTAGGAATGAAGCGGAGTGTGTGAGCAATCTCACCATCGAGACGAGCTTCCACAAGCACATAGCCAGGGAGGAACAATTTCTCCTTGACTACACGTTTGCCATTACGCAGTTGGGCATATTTCTCTGTAGGCAAAAGAATCTGTCCGACTGCGTCAGCCAGAGCCTGATTATTTTTCATCAATGCCTCTAGATACTCTTTTACTTTGCCCTCTTTTCCGCTAACAGCTTTCAGGACATACCATTTCTTTCCAGTCTCTGCCATTTCCTATCTCTATAGTGTATTAGCCTGGATATACCAAACTCATCAATTTCTCAAATGTCAAATCCATGCCGAACACCACCAAGGCAATAATAACTGATGCTGTCAGTACAAGCACTGCACTGCCAGTCAATTCCTTCATCGTCGGCCATGTTACTTTGTGAGCTAACTCATCGTAGCACACTTTGCAATAGTTGAAAAACTTCTTCATCTTCTATTCTTTCTTTTTGCACGGGAAGGAGGACTCGAACCCACGACCCTCGGTTTTGGAGACCGATGCTCTACCAACTGAGCTATTCCCGTAAGTAAGCCCCCACCCGTAAGCGGGGGCTTGATTTTTATCGAATCCTAGTAACAACTAGCTTTCGCTAGTCTTACTAGTTTCCTAGTCTTAGTCTTCGTATACCTCTGTGATCTGGCCAGAACCTACAGTACGACCACCCTCACGGATAGCGAAACGCAGACCCTTGTTCAGAGCAACGGCATAGATCAACTCAACAGTAATCTCAACGTTGTCACCAGGCATTACCATCTCAACACCCTCTGGCAGAGTGATCTCACCGGTGCAGTCCATGGTGCGGAGGTAGAACTGAGGACGATACTTGTTTCCGAATGGAGTGTGACGACCACCCTCTTCCTTCTTCAGTACGTAGATAGAAGCCTTGAACTTCTTGAATGGCTTGATCTGTCCGGGATGGCAGAGCACCATACCACGCTTGATCTCGTTCTTGTCGATACCACGGAGCAGCAGACCTACGTTATCACCAGCCTGACCCTCATCCAGGATCTTACGGAACATCTCGACACCAGTTACAACTGAGTTCTTGTCCTCACCAAGACCGAGCAGTTCAACAGCATCACCAACGTGGATAACACCAGTCTCGATACGACCAGTAGCTACAGTACCACGACCTGTGATTGAGAATACGTCCTCAACAGGCATCAGGAAGGGCTTGTCGGTAGCACGAGGAGGCTCCTGAATCCAAGTGTCGCAAGTATCCATAAGCTCCATAACCTTCTGCTCCCACTTCTCAACGCCGTTCAGAGCACCGAGGGCAGAGCCACGAATGATAGGAGTCTCATCCTCGAACTCATACTGCTCCAGAATCTCGCGGACCTCCATCTCAACGAGCTCCAGCATCTCCTCATCCTCAACCATATCACACTTGTTCAGGAATACAACCAGACGGGGAACATTTACCTGACGAGCGAGCAGAACGTGCTCACGAGTCTGAGGCATAGGACCGTCAGTTGCAGCAACTACGAGGATAGCACCATCCATCTGAGCAGCACCAGTTACCATGTTCTTCACATAGTCGGCGTGTCCCGGGCAGTCCACGTGAGCGTAGTGACGCAGCTTGGTCTCGTACTCAACGTGAGCGGTGTTAATAGTAATACCACGCTCCTTCTCCTCGGGAGCATTGTCGATCTGGTCGAATGACTTCACCTCAGAAAGACCAGCCTTAGCCAGTACAGTGGTGATAGCAGCGGTCAGAGTTGTCTTACCGTGGTCAACGTGACCAATAGTACCGATGTTTACGTGCGGTTTGGTGCGCACAAATGTCTCTTTTGCCATTGTTTTTTGTTTTTATAAAATTTGTTTATATTACGTGTTGTTTTTGCTCCTCCTTACAATCCTCAGAGAGAGCTGTAACTGAGAGTTGAACTCAGGACCTCTTCCTTACCAAGGAAGTGCTCTACCACTGAGCTATTACAGCATGTTTATAGAGCGGAAAACGGGGCTCAAACCCGCGACCCCCAGCTTGGAAGGCTAGTGCTCTATCAACTGAGCTATTTCCGCAAAAACATCTCTTGAGAGTGGGTGCTGATGGATTCGAACCACCGAAGTCGAAAGACAGCAGATTTACAGTCTGCCCCATTTGGCCACTCTGGAAAACACCCAAATCTTTGCGTCCCAACTAGTCGCGCGCTTGCTTTTTCGCTCCACTTGAGCCTCTTGTCGGATTCGAACCAACGACCCCGAGATTACAAATCACGTGCTCTGGCCAACTGAGCTAAAGAGGCTTTTCTAAGCAGCCGCTCTCTCTTCAGATTTACGACCTGTTGGAAAACGGCTGCAAAGTTACGACTTATTTTTGAATTACCAAAACTTTTCTAGAGTTTTTTTAGTAATTTCTCAATTTTTCCTTGAATTTCTGCAGTTGAGCCCTCATTGAGTCAACGCAGAGGTCTATACTTTCTTCAAATGTGTCGCTTGTCTTCTCTACTCTCAGCGTATTTCCGGGTACCGCAACTTGTATGCTGGCTTCCTTATTCTGGGCAGTAGCAGGCTTTACGACCTTTAATTGCACCTCAACTTTCTGTATATCTTCGTACGACTTTTCTAACTTGGCGACCTTCTTTTCGATGAACGCCTCTAACTTCTCGGTAGCGTCGAAATGGATCGACTGAATCTTAATTTCCATAGTTACCTCCAATTTTAAAAAGTTAAACTATAAAGCTCTAGTCCCTCGGAAGGGCCTCTTTGTAAACTCGCTTTAACTGCTCGAACGTTGTGTGCGTGTAAATTTGTGTTGTCTCCAGGCTTTCATGCCCCAGGAGTTTCCTTACACTTTCCAGTCCTGCGTCGTGGTTGAGCATGGCTGTTGCAAAACTGTGTCTCAGTACGTGGGGTGATTTCTTCTTCAGCGTTGTTACCTTCGCCAGGTTCTCCCTCACTGTGTTGTAGACCTCTGCTTCGGATATTCTTTCTCCTTTGTTATTAAGGAAGAGTGCTTCCGAGCGTTTTGTTATCTCCTCGTCGCGGCAAGCTATATACTGCCCCAACTGCTCTGCCAGTTCTTTACCGAAAGGGATGATGCGCTGCTTGTTTCTTTTGCCGGTAACCTTAAGTTGCATGGCATCCAGATCCACGTCGCTATCGTTTAGCCCTATCAGTTCGCTACGTCTAAGTCCTGCCTCGTAGAGTATTATAATAATTGTACGCGCACGTACATCTTTATAATCAACTCCCCATTCCGTTTTATCCAGAAGTTGGTTTATTTCCTCCTCCTTTACGAATTGCGGCAGTGGTTTCCGCTTCTTGGGACCGGTTATCATGTGAGCCGGATCCTTGTTGACCAACTTTCTTGCGAGGGCGTATCTGAAAAAAGAGCGCAGGGCCGATAGCCCTGTATTCACGGTCGAGGCATTGTTGCCCCTGTCCATGAGACTCTCCATCCATCCTCGGATGACGTCGGCATCTACCGATACCCAACTGAGCCCCTCCTCTGTTTCCTCGAAGTATTTCTGGAAGTCTCGCAGACTGTCCTCATACCTTTTTACTGTCAGCTCGCTGCGATTTCGCTCGTAGCGCAGATAGTCGAGAAATTGATCAATCATAAAGCGTTGCACTAACTTATCATAGTTTTCGGCAACGAATTTACGGAAATTTTATGAATCTACCAAATTTTTCGAGAAAAAAATGCTTATTCCTCGTTTGTACGGAGCTGCTGTACGTAAACGGCGTGCTCCATCTTCAGGCGCTTCAGGACAGAAGGCTTGTCGAATTGCTGACGACGACGCAGCTCTTTCACAACACCTGTCTTCTCGAACTTTCTCTTAAACTTCTTGAGGGCCTTCTCGATGTTCTCGCCTTCTTTTACTGGTACAATAATCATACTGTTTTTTTGACTTTAAATTGTTAAATGATTAAACTTGAATTATTTACGTGCACACATAGGTACACAAAAAGTGGGTGCAAAGGTACAAACATTTCGTGAATTGACCAAGTTTTTTGCTAATTTTTTGATGTAAATGGCTGATTATTACCATAAAATAGACTTTCCGAGTGCTATTCCAATCCGATTTACGTGCTATTTTTTAATGTTGCGTTACAGTATTACAGTATTACAGTTTTTTTATAAGCCGTAAATACCATTAAAACGACAAAAATACGTAAATACTATTTACTATTATATATAATATATATATTATATATAATAGTATTTTCAATTTCATAATAATTATGCCTCTCTAAAAAAAACTGTAATACTGTAATACTGTAACGCGCTTAGTCATGATAATCATACATATAGCCTTTTCCGGTTTTTTAACAAAGGCTACTCTTCTATCTCATTTTTTATGAGTACCTTTGCATCGTCAATGAGGGATAAATATTGCGCTCTAACTAGCGAGAAAAATTTTCCTAGTGCACGAGGAAGTTTGGAAGCACGAAGGCACTCTAGAGCCCCGAAATTGACAAAGGTAAAAAGATTAAACATTAATAATTCTTGGCAAGCCACCCCCCCCCTGACACGGGAAAACGAGCTGAGATTGTTGGTAAGACAGACTCTTTAGTTAATTTATGTGAATACATGGAAATTTTTCGCATTTCATCTTTGGTTTTTGCTTTTTTATCCATAAATTTGCAAATAACAACATAATCTCACAAAGAGATAAGATGAATAACTTAACTAAAGATTAAGACTATGAGGAAGAAGACCATCCTAACCGCCACATTGCTATTCATAGCAACAACCGCCTGCCAGGCACGCACATTGACGATTGCCGAGGCCGACACCATCATTGTGATACTATTGTGCATCATCATACTGCTTCTGGTAACTGGTACTTTCGGCGTGCATTATAGCAGAATAGTATATCGTCGCAACGAGCAGTTGAACCGCATACTCAATGCGCTGAACTCTACCGCGCCATCGTGGGCGACAAGGACATGTCGCTCGACGAACTGGAAAAGCAGCTGAAGGAGAAGCAGGTCAGCCAGAAAGCCAACAAGCCCATCCCGACGGAAGAGGCGCAGACCTTCTTCGTGAAGATGGATGCACGCGTCAACAAGGAAAAGCCCTTCACGGATCCCGATTCCGATCAGCAGGCACTGGCTGATTTCATGGAGGTAAACCTGGACACATTCTGCAAACTGGTGCCGCGCTATGCCGACCCCGACAGAGCACTGGAGTATATCAACTCCCTGCGCGCAGAGTATGCCGCAAAGGTGCTGATGGATCCCACGGAGTGCTCGCTGGACAACATCGCCAGCAGGAGCGGCTTCAAGAACACCGCCACCTTCAACTCGGCATTCAAGTTTGCCTTCGGCGTGATGCCTGACGAATACCTGGACAGCGTGAGCCAGATGTTCAAGAAGAAGGGCAAGAAAAGCATCTTCGCAACCATCAGTAAAATTTTCCTCACCGTGTGGACATTTTTACTTACGTCATGAGAAACGCCTGAAATTCAAAAAAAAACTGCAAATCGTTCGCTAAATCGGAATTTTTGTATAACTTTGCATGCAGATAACAACAAAAACGTAACAATATGCAATTATTTGACGTTTACCCCCTTTTTGATGTGAATATCGTGAAGGGAAAAGGATGCAAAGTATGGGACGATAAAGGTCAGGAATACATGGACCTTTATGGCGGTCATGCCGTTATCAGCATTGGCCACTGCCACCCCCACTACGTAGAGAAAATGACGCAGCAGTTGCAGACACTAGGCTTCTACAGCAACTCCGTACAAAACAAGCTTCAGGCCGAACTGGCAGAACGACTGGGCAAGATTAGCGGATACGAGGACTATCAGCTGTTTTTGGTGAACAGCGGTGCCGAGGCTAACGAGAATGCCCTGAAGCTGGCATCGTTTAAGACGGGCAACGTGCGCGTGCTGTCTTGCGAGAAAGCTTTCCACGGACGTACCAGCCTGGCCGTCGAGGTGACCAACAACCCCAAGATTGTAGCCCCCATCAATGATAACCACCACGTACGCTTCCTGCCACTCAACGATATTGAGCCTTGGGTGCGCGAACTGACACGCGAGGGTATCGCTGCCGTTATCCTGGAGTGTATTCAGGGTGTTGGCGGTATTCAGATGGCCACACCCGAGTTTGCCCAGAAGTTGGCCTATGCCTGCAAGCGCTATGGTGCCGTACTGATCTGTGACGAGATACAGTGTGGCTACGGCCGAAGCGGTAAGTTCTTCGCTCACCAGTGGCTGGGCATCAAACCCGATATTATCACCGTGGCCAAGGGCATCGGCAACGGATTCCCCATGAGTGCCGTGCTGATTTCACCTGAGTTCAAGGCCGTCTATGGACAGTTGGGTACCACCTTCGGAGGTAACCATCTGGCATGTACCGCAGCCTTGTCGGTTATCGACGTGATGGAACAGGAGAACCTGGTGGAGAATGCCCGCGAGGTGGGTGACTACCTGATGGAGAAGATTCGCAACCTGAACAACGATAAGATTAAAGAGGTACGCGGTCGCGGACTGATGATTGGTATCGAGCTCTACACACCACAGAAGCCCGTACGCCAGCGCCTAGTTTACGAGCAGCACGTCTTCACAGGCTGCTCAGGCGAGAATGTACTCCGTCTGCTGCCACCATTAACCTTCACCAAGGCAGAAGCAGATGAGTTCGTAAAGCGTCTGGAAGCCGCTTTATGAGGGAAAAGGGAATAGTGAAAAGTGAATAATTTCTTTTAGTCGCGAAGCTTTGTAAAAGCGAGCAGAGCTCGAGCGGCTACCGCAATAAATATGAAAATTTCAGTGATAGGCGCAGGTGCCATGGGCGGCGCCACCGTAGAAGGCATGATCAAGGCCGACTACTTCGACAACAAAGACTTGATGGTAAGCGACCCTGCTGAGGTCGTACTGAAGAAATTCTCTGCACAGGGTATCCGTACCACTACCGACAACGCAGCAGCTGCAAAGGAGGCTGACGTGGTGATGGTATTCGTAAAGCCCTGGTTGGTAGAGACCGTATTAAAAGGTATCAAGGACAGTCTGAACCCCGAGAAGCAGATTCTCGTAGTCATCGCTGCCGGCGTGAAATCAGCCAGCATTCAGGAGTGGCTGGGAGCACAGTGTCCCCCGCTGTTCCTCTGTATCCCCAATATCGCCATTGCAGAACTGGCATCCATGACGTTCCTGGTGCCTGTGACGACTGAATCGTCACACACCGAGACTGTGAAGGCCATCTTTGATGCGATGGGTAATACGCTGATTACCGACGAGGCACACCTGGCAGCAGGCACTACCCTCGCCTCTTGCGGCATTGCCTATGCGATGCGCTATGTGCGTGCAGCCTCGGAAGGTGGTGTAGAACTGGGATTCAAGGCCGACCAGGCCAAGGAGATTGTAATGCAGACCATGTTGGGCGCCGTGAAACTGCTGGAGGCCAGCGGACTGCATCCCGAAGCTGCCATCGACCTGGTGACCACACCTGGTGGTGTGACCATCAAGGGACTGAACGAGATGGAGCATGCAGGCTTCACATCTGCTGTGATTCGCGGATTGAAAGCAGGAGCAAAATAAGGGTATAGGGAAAAGTGAAAAGTGAAAAAATTCTTTTAGTCGCGAAGCTTTGTAAAAGCGAGCAGAGCTCGAGCGGCTACCGCTTTGAAAAGTAAAAAAATGATTATGGACGAACAACTGAAACAGATTGGTGAGCGTTTGCGCGGACTGCGCGACGTACTCGATATCCCAGTGAGCGAGATGGCCGAGACCATTGGCATCTCATCGGATAAATATGAGAAGATTGAGGCAGGCGAGATGGACATCACTATCTCGAACCTGATGAAGATAGCCCACAAATACGGTGTATCAACAGAGGAGCTGATCTTTGCGGAGGCACCTCACATGAAGTCATACTACGTGACACGTAAGGGTCAGGGCATGAGCATCGAGCGTACGAAGGCCTATAAATACCAGAGTCTGGTAGGCGGTTTCGTGAACCACAAGGCCGACGTGTTCATCGTCACCGTAGAACCCAAGCCCGAGGCACAGGTGGTCTACAAGAACTCACACCCAGGTCAGGAGTTCAACCTGGTGCTCGAAGGAAAGATGGAACTCTATATCGCCGGCAAGACCATCGTACTGGAAGAGGGTGACAGCATCTATTTCGATGCCACCAAGCCCCACGGCATGCTGGCCATGGGAGACAAGGCCGTCAAATTCCTCGCCTTTACAGTAGAATAGTCGTAATAACGCGATGACGTTATATCATTATAACGAAAGAAAGAAGAAATGATTGAAAGATTCCTGAAGCAGACGAGCTTCACCTCAGTGGAGGATTACAACAAGAACTTGGAGTTCATCATCCCCGAGCACTTCAACTTTGCTTACGACGTGATGGACGCATGGGCCGAAGAAGCGCCCGAGAAACTGGCACTGCTCTGGACTAACGACCAGGGCGAGGAGATACGTGCCACCTATAAACAGTTGAAAGAGCAGAGCGACCAGGCTGCAGCCTATCTGCAGTCGCTCGGCATTGGCAAGGGCGATCCCGTGATGCTGATCCTGAAGCGTCGCTACGAGTGGTGGATTGTGATGCTGGCCCTTTGTAAGATTGGTGCCATCGTGATTCCTGCCACCCACATGCTCACCAAGCATGATATTGTCTATCGTAACACACGTGCCTCTATCAAGGCCATTATCTGCGTGGACGACCCCTACGTGACCGGACAGATCCAGCTGGCCATGAACGAGAGTCCCTCAGTGAAGCAGTATATCGCCATTACAGACCACGGCAAACCCATTCCAGAAGGTTTCCGCGACTATCAGTCGGAAGTAGTGAAGGCGCCTAAGTTTGAGCGTCCAGCCTTTGTCAACAACAACGAGGACACGATGATTATGTACTTCACCAGCGGTACTAGTGGCGAACCTAAGATGGTGGCACACGACTACCTCTATGCCATGGGACACCTGACCACAGGTGTATTCTGGCACAACCTGCACGAAGGGTCCCTGCACCTGACGGTGGCAGACACAGGTTGGGGTAAGGCCGTATGGGGTAAGTTCTACGGACAGTGGTTTGCCGGTGCTACGGTATTCGTGTTCGACCACGAGAAGTTCAATGCCGACACACTGTTGCGCCAGATGGAGAAATACAAGGTGACCAGTTTCTGTGCACCTCCCACCATCTACCGTTTCATGATCCGTGAAGACCTGTCGAAATACGACCTCAGCTCACTGCAATACTGCTGCACGGCCGGCGAGGCACTGAACCCCGCCGTCTATGAGAAGTTCTACGAGAAGACCGGCATCCGCATGATGGAAGGCTTCGGTCAGACCGAGACAACCATGACGCTGGGCACCTTCCCCTGGATGACGCCCAAGCCCGGCTCGATGGGTATCCCCAACGCCCAGTACGACATCGACTTGCTGCGTGCCGACGGTACGCCTTGCGAAGATGGTGAGAAGGGCGAGATTGTGGTGCGCGTAGGCGACAAGAAGCCTGTAGGCCTGTTCAAGGGTTACTACCGCGATGAAGAGAAGACCCGCGAGGCCTGGCACGACGGTATCTACCATACAGGCGATATGGCCTGGCGCGATGAGGACGGCTACTACTGGTTTGAGGGACGTATTGACGACGTCATCAAGTCATCAGGCTATCGTATCGGTCCGTTCGAGGTAGAGAGCGCCCTGATGACCCACCCCGCTGTTGTGGAATGTGCTATCACCGGCGTGCCTGATGATGTGCGCGGTATGGTAGTGAAAGCTACGGTAGTACTGGGCAAAGAGTGGAAAGACAAGGCTGGCGATGACCTGATTAAGGAACTGCAGCAGCACGTCAAGAAAGAGACGGCTCCCTACAAATACCCACGTATCATCGAGTTCGTGGATGAGCTGCCGAAGACTATCAGCGGTAAGATACGCCGCGTAGAGATTCGTCAGAAGGATGCCTCGAAATAAGCTTTAGAAGAGAATTACCAGCAATGGTATCGTAAGCATTGATAGCAGGGTTGTGATAAACGTCAACTCTGCTATTAATGTAGTATCACGTCCGTACTTCAGACAGAGAATCGTGCCATAGGTGGCCACCGGCATCGCAATCACCACGGTATTGATATTGGTCACAAAGGGGTCGAAGTCTAGGGCACGGCACAGGAAATGCACACCCAGGGGCAATACCGCCAGGCGGAGGAAGGTGGTGGCATACACAACAGGCGTACCCAACAAGGCACGAAGGGGCAGCTGCGACATAGACGAACCAATAATCAGCAGGGCAGCAGGTACGGTGATATTACCTATCATTGTCAGGGGCTGACTGACATAGCCGGGGATGTTGTCGATGCCCAGGGCCACAATCAGCATAGACAGGTAAGCTGACAGCATCGGCGTGCTGTAAAGCACCTTTTTATTAAACCGTTTTCGGTCGGAGCCCTCACCACCGGTAATCATCATGGTACCAATGGTAAAGACGGCAAACGTATTGACCACATTCAGCACGGCAGCATAGAAAACGGCCTGATGTCCGAAGATAGAAGCCACCACAGGGTAGCCCATGAAGCCTACATTGCCAAACACCATGGCAAAAGAAAGGATGCCACGATGCTCAATGCGCTTGGTCAGCAGACGGGAGAAGCCCCATGCCAGGGCAGTCAGCACCACATAGGTCAGGACACTGATACCCAGCAACGGCAGGATATACTGACGGTCGGGCAAATCGCCTGTCATAGACGAAGAAAGAATCAATGCCGGACACGTCCAGTTAATGACCAGACTGGATAACTTACGGTCGAAATCGCCTCCCATATATCCCAGTTTGCCTGCCGCGTAACCTACCACGACAATGACAAAAAGGGTTATCATAACTTCAAACATATTATAAAAGTGGTACTTTCTTAATCTTTTTCTTAATGAGGGTGCAAAATTAAAAATAAAAATTGTAATTTTGCAGCAGATTGTTATTTTTTATCGATAAAAGGATACACAATGAAGAGAAGAATAGTCATTAAGGTCGGTTCCAACGCGTTGACACGCCCTGACGGCCGACTAGACGTCACACGTATGTCGGCACTCGTCGACCAGATTGCGTGGCTGCGCACCAAAGGGTGCGAAGTCATCCTGGTATCATCAGGTGCCGTGGCTTGCGGACGTCGCGAACTGGATATAGAACATGAGCTCGACTCCGTAGAACAGCGTCAGTTATTCTCAGCCATGGGACAAGCCAAACTCATCGGCCTCTACTACGATCTCTTCCGCGAGTATCATATCCATGTAGGTCAGGTGCTCACCATGAAGGAGAACTTCCAGCCTGGCGAACAGTACCAGAACCAGCAGGCTTGTATGCGTGTGATGCTCGAGAATGGCGTTCTCCCCATCGTCAATGAAAACGACACCGTATCCGTAACGGAGCTGATGTTCACCGATAACGATGAACTGTCAGGTCTTATCGCGCAGATGATGCAGGCCGACACGCTCATCCTGCTGTCGAATATCGATGGTATCTATACTGGCAATCCCGCCAACCCACAGTCGCAACTCATCAAGGAGGTAGCGCCCGGCACAGACCTCTCACAGTATATCCAGACCGAGAAGAGTTCTGCCGGCCGTGGCGGCATGCAGTCGAAATATGCCACTGCCTCTAAGATTCAGGCTTCAGGCATCCGCGTCATCATTGCCAACGGCAAGCGTGAGAACATCCTGGTTGACCTGATGGAACAGCCCAACACCACACCACATACTATTTTCAAGACATGCTAAAGGATATTTTTGAACGTACCAAGCGCGCCAGCAAAACGCTGGCCTTACTCAGCGATGAGCAGCGCAACGAAATATTACTGGCTGTGGCTGATGCCATTATCGCCCAGAAAGAGAGAATCCTGAAAGCCAACGCTGAGGATCTGGCTAAGATGGAGAAGAGCAACCCGCTGTATGACCGTCTGCAGTTGACCGACAGCCGACTGGAAGGTATTGCAGGGGATATGCGCAACGTAGCCACCCTGCCCTCACCTCTCGGCCATGTCACCAAACAGAAGACACTGCCCAACGGACTGCGTCTCTGCAGGGTAAGCGTGCCTTTCGGCGTGATAGGCATGATCTACGAGGCCCGCCCCAATGTAACGTTCGACGTCTTCTCACTCTGTTTCAAGAGTGGAAACGCCTGCGTACTGAAAGGCGGCAAGGATGCCGACTGCTCTAACCGTGAAGAGGTGGCACTGATTCATGAGGTGCTGGAGAAATACGGCGTATCAACAGATGTGGTAGCCTTGCTACCCGCTACGCACGAAGCCACCGGCGAGATGCTCAATGCTGTGGGCTATATCGACCTCTGCATTCCCCGTGGTGGCAGAAAACTCATCGACTTCGTACGCGACACGGCCCGTGTGCCTGTTATCGAGACCGGTGCCGGCGTGGTAAACACCTACTTCGACAAGGATGGCGACCTGGAGAAAGGCAAGGCTATCGTCAATAATGCCAAGACACGTCGTGTCAGCGTATGTAATGCGCTGGACTGTCTGCTGGTGCATGAGAGCCGCCTCAGCGACCTGCCAGCCATCGTCGAGCCACTGTGGGAAAAGAACGTTATCATCTATGCCGACGACAAAGCTTTTGCAGCGGTAGCAAACTCTGCACTCTACACTCTGCACTCTACACTCTTACAGCATGCAACATCAGTAAGTTTCGGCACTGAGTTTATGGATTATAAGATGGCGATCCGCACCGTTGCCTCACTGGAAGAGGCACTCGCTCATATCGACCAGTACGGTAGTGGACACAGCGAAAGCATCGTGACAGAGAACGAGGCCACAGCCCGCCAGTTCCAGCAGATGGTAGATGCCGCCTGCGTCTATTGGAATGCCCCCACATCATTCACCGATGGCGCACAGTTCGGCCTGGGTGCCGAGATAGGTATCTCTACGCAGAAACTGGGTCCTCGCGGTCCTATGGCACTGGAAGAGATATGCACCTACAAATGGCTGATTGAAGGCGAAGGACAGACGAGACCGTAATTAAGAATTGAAAATTGAGAATTGAGAATTGATAATTGAGAATTATGAAGAGCTTTATAAATGTACAAGACCTGGGCCCATTGGACAAGGCAATGGCTGAGGCATTTGAAATCAAGAACGACCGTTACAAGTATCAGCATCTGGGCAAGAACAAGACGCTCATGATGATATTCTTTAATAACTCGCTGCGCACCCGCCTGTCCACACAGAAGGCAGCTATGAACCTGGGCATGAATGTCATTGTGCTCGACGTGAATGCCGGTGCATGGAAGTTGGAGACAGAGCGTGGCGTCATCATGGATGGTGATAAGAGTGAGCACCTGTTGGAGGCTATCCCCGTGATGGGTTGCTACTGTGACCTGATTGGCGTACGTTCATTTGCAGGTCTCACCGACCGCGAGTACGACTATGCCGAAACGGTGCTTCATCAGTTCATCAAGTACTCTGGCAAGCCCGTCTTTGCTATGGAGACAGCCACCGTACATCCCCTGCAGGCCTTTGCAGACCTGATTACCATTGAGGAGCACAAAACGGTAGAACGCCCCAAAGTAGTTCTCACCTGGGCGCCTCATTGCCGCGCGCTGCCACAGGCTGTGCCCAACAGCTTTGCAGAATGGATGAATGCTGCCGAGGATGTAGACCTCGTTATCACGCATCCAAAGGGCTATGAACTCGACCCGAAGTTTGTGGGTAATGCGTGTGTGGAGTACGACCAGAAGAAAGCCTTCGAGGGTGCCGACTTCATCTACGCCAAGAACTGGTCGAACCCCGGCGTCACCAATCCTGCCGACTATGGTAAGATAACCTGCGAGGACCGCTCGTGGACGGTAGACACCGAACACATGTCGTGGACCAACAACGGCAAGTTCATGCACTGTCTGCCCGTACGCCGCAACCTCATCGTGACCGACGACGTCATCGAGTCAAAGAACTCGTTGGTTATCCCCGAGGCTGCCAACCGCGAGATTTCGTGCTCGGTAGTACTGAAACGAATGCTGGAGGCACTTTAAAATTGACAAACAATCATTGATTATGGATATTCTTCCCCTCTGGGCGTGGCTTCTGTTCTACGTCTTAGTATTTATCATGCTGATTGCCGACCTGAAGATGTTCGGCAAGAAAGGCGAACACGAGGTAAGCATCAAGGAGGCCCTGAAGATGACTTTCGTCTGGATAGGCGTGTCATTGGTCTTCTGTGCAGGCATCTACTTCCTCTATCCCGTAGAACCTCACGAGAAAGCAATGGAATTTCTGGCAGGTTATCTGATAGAGAAATCACTGTCGATGGATAATCTCTTTGTATTCCTGATGCTGTTCTCTTTCTTTGGCGTTGAGAGGAAATACCAGCATGAAGTGCTCTTCTGGGGTATCTTTGGAGCCTTGGTACTGCGCAGCATCTTCATCTTTGCCGGCGCTGCGATGGTAGAACAGTTTGAATGGGTACTGGGTCTCTTCGGTCTGTTCCTGCTCTATACAGGTGGTAAGATGTTCAGCCATAACGACGAACAGCAGAGCGACCCATCGCAAAACATCATCGTACGACTGTTTAAGAAATTCTTCCCTGTCACCGACCAGATGCACGGCGAGAAATTCTTTATCAAGGAAAAAGTAAAAGTGAATAGTGAAAGGCAACGGGTAGGCGACGGAACGTCGGGAATAAAATTTGCTACCGCCACAAAAGCAACACCTCTATTCATCACTTTATTGGTTATTGAGACCACCGACGTAGCATTTGCCGTAGACTCCATTCCTGCCGTATTCTCCGTGAGTCGCGATCCTTTCATCGTGCTCACCTCCAATATCTTTGCTATCCTCGGTTTGCGTGCACTCTATTTCGCACTGGCCGCCGTAGCCAAGTATTTCACTTACCTGAAGTATGGACTGGGCATCATCCTCATCTTCGTAGGCATCAAAATGCTGCTGGCGATGAACGAATATATCAACGCAGGAGCAGCATGGCTGGGCTATGATCTGAACATGCCTCACATTGAGATTCCTACGGTATGGTCGCTGGCCTTTATCTTCGGAACCCTGACGCTGTCAATGGGATTGTCATACCTTATATCAAAACCAAATAAGAACTAATTTAAAAAAATGGTTTCATTTGAATGTGACTATGATAACGGGGCGCATCCTTTAGTACTGGAAGCCCTTGTAAAACACAACAATGCACGTCCTACGCCCTACGGCTTCGACGAATTCTCTGAGCGAGCCAAGCGTCGTATCCGCCAGGCTTGCGGACTACCCGATGCGCAGATATTCTTCCTCACAGGAGGTACGCAGACCAATGCCACTACAATCGACTCTATGCTCTATCAGTATGAGGGCGTCATCTGTGTGGGCACAGGACATATCAACGTACACGAGGCGGGTGCTGTAGAGTTTACGGAACATAAGATTATCACCCTTCCTGACAACCACGGTAAGATGGAAGCCCGTGTGCTGAAGAAATACCTCGACGACTTCATGGCCGACGGTAACAGGAATCATGCCGTGCATCCCGGACTGGTATACATCACCTTCCCCACAGAACTAGGAACACTCTATACGGCGCGTGAGTTGGACGACATCTACCAGGTTTGTCGCAACTTTGACATACCTCTTTATATAGATGGTGCCCGTCTTGGCTACGGACTGATGGCTGAGGGATGCGATATCACCCTGCCCTATCTGGCTCGTCATTGCGACGTGTTTTACATCGGTGGCACAAAGATTGGTGCCCTCTGTGGCGAGGCTGTGGTATTCACACATGGTAATGCCCACAAGCACTTTTTCTCTATCCAGAAGCAACACGGTGCCGTGATTGCCAAAGGTGCACTGATAGGCCTGCAGTTTGAAGCGCTGTTTACTGATAATCTCTATTTCCAACTGGCCCGTCATGCCATAGAGAAAGCCATGCAGATGAAACAGATGTTTCAGGAGCACGGCTATGAGTTCTACCTTGACTCGCCAACCAACCAGCAGTTTGTGATTCTGCCCAACGAGAAGATACAACGTCTGGAGAAATATGTACAGTTTACCCACTGGGGCCCATACGACAATCATCATACCATCTGTCGCTTCGTTACCAGTTGGGCTACAACCGACGAAGATATGAATACATTAAGAGACTGCCTGTAAAAGCAGTCTCTTTTTATTTTTCCTTATATCTTGATGCGCTTCTCAACCAGTCCGTTGTAGGTATTGACATCCAGCCAGACAGAGTCAACACCAAACGATTGCAATGGTACGCTGACATAGATACGCTGTGAATAATATTCGGGCATTCCTGCCTGATCATGATAAAGCGTCAGATGAAGCGTCTTGGTACCATCAGTATTCTGATAGAGTGAATCACGGCGAAAGCCAATCTTATGCACAGCCTCCTCATCCTCTGTATAGCCTTGCATCAGATAGAGCGACAGATTCAGGTATTGTTTCGACTTTCCCACCCAGGCACTCTCAAAACGAACCGGGTCGGTCTTCATGTCCTTCATCTGATGGGGCGAGACAACAAGCACCCTGTTCAGTCCTTTCACCTCAGCTTTATCGCCATCCTTGACATAATAGAAAATGGCACGATAAACCGTATCGGCTTTGGGCATCAGGTTTGATGAGAAAGGATTAGTCACAGAGAACTGCACACCGTCATCGGTCACAAAACGCGTAACCTTCTTGTCAGAGGCCGTAAAGCCATCACCCATCTCCGCTACCATAGCCGACAGTTCACCCTCACCCTTCTCGTAGACATCCTGGGTACAGGAAGAGTTGAGAATGGAGAGCTGGGAACTGAGAAGTATGACCAGAAACTGATGAAAGACCTTCCTCATTGTGCGGTAGCAAATTATTCACTTTTCACTATTCACTTTACCCTTATTAATCGCAGGGTTGGCATACATCTCCAGCATCTTCTGACGCAGGAAAGCCTCATCCTTATCAGCCAGTTTAATCTTGTCCAACTGTCCATTCAGATAAGTCTCAAAGCGCTGACGGTCAGCAACAGTATAGTGAGCGCACTGCTCCGTATTCCCATTCAGCTCATCCAAAGCGATATAGTTGCAGGGATAGAGCGTGTAGCCACGATGAATCTCACGGTCCATGCGCTGCGCCAACTGAGCAAAGAACTCATTCTTGGGCAGTTCACTAAGTTCATCAATCCACTGATTGACAGGTGTTCCGCAATGATACTTCACCCTGCCCTTGTAACCAAAGATGCCCGTCTTCATATTGTCAAGGTCATCCTGCTTACTCTTCTTAAAAGCGGGGTTATCACGTTTCTGCTGGAACTCCTTTGCCTTCAGATAATCACAAGGATCAAACTCATAACTGATGGTCAGCGGCACAATATTCAGCTCCTTCAGGTCACCTCCCATGGCCATCATCTTCAGTACCGACTCCTGCGTACGGTCGTCAGAGTCCTTGGCACGTCCCTCGCGTTGCGCAATCCAAATATTCTCGCGCTTCTTTGTGACAGCAAAATGGATATAACGGCTCATCAGCTGACTGCTCTCAAACATCTCGTGAGCCGTCAGTCCACGACGAACCGTAAAGGCCTTGTTCATACGTACCAGTCGCTTAATCCACGGATAAATCAGCAGATTGTCGCCAATACCAATCTCCACTGTGGTGGGATAGCCATTCATAAACAACAGCAAATCAAGGAAAGCGGAATCAAGCACGATATCACGATGATTGCTGACAAACGTGTAGTGCTTGTCAAACTGTGAACTGAGAGGTGAGCGCTCGAACTTGTTCGCTTTGCTTGCAAAGAATTGAGAGGTATGATTAGTTTTTAGCGCTGCGTCATCAAACGTACATCCATCCGTATGCTTGCGGATGATATACTGTACCACGGGCTTCATAAACCGCTTCTGGAAATCAAGGGGCGACTTCACCCCAATGAAAGCCAGACGCAGCAAACCGTTACGAAGAAATTTAGGCAGCCAGGGCGCAAATCCCTTCATGATAAGATTAAACTGGCGGTCGTTCAATAGGTCATTGAACGCCTGCTTCATCTCCTCAGGCTCATAGGGCCTGATATCATTAAACTGCTCTATTCCTTCTACCATACCTTAAAACTGATTTTCCACGATATCCGTCAGTACATCTGTCATTGAGAGACCTGCGGCACGTACCTGCTGAGGGATGAAGCTGGTTGGCGTCATACCCGGAGTCGTATTAATCTCAAGCATGGAGATCTGCTGGTCCTTCGAGATGATGTAGTCAATACGGATGATACCATTACAATGCAGGATGTCATAGATATGACTGGTAATCTCTGCCACACGCTTTGCTGTATCCTCGGGGAGACGAGCAGGCGTAATCTCCTTCACCTGACCATTATACTTAGCGTCGTAGTCGAAGAAATCATTCTCGCTGACCACTTCCGTTGCAGGGAACACCACCGACTTATTCTTCGTCTTGTAGCAACCGATAGAGATTTCAGTACCCTCCAGGAACTGCTCAATCATTACCTCGTCGCTCTCCAGGCTGGCCTTGCGTATAGCAGCAGCCAACTGATCGGGCTTCACCACCTTCGAAACGCCAAACGAACTACCATCGTTAGCAGGCTTCACAAAGCAAGGCATACCTACGATGTCAATTATCTCCTTCTTGCTGATTTTCTTTTCCTGTCCGCGACGTACCAGCACGCTATCAGCCACCTTCACGCCAAAGCCACGCAGGTAGTTGTTCAGCACGAACTTATCAAACGTCAGAGCCTCAACCAGCACGCCACTGGTGCTATAGGGGATGTGCAGGATCTCCAGGAAGCCCTGCAGGATGCCGTTCTCACCCGGTGTGCCATGAATGGTGATATAAACATAGTCGAAAGTACGTTTCTTTCCGTCCTCCTTGAATGAAAAGTCGTGAACAGTCATACGGGTAGTAGTACCGTCGTGCAGGAATACCTGCCAGTCGGTGCCCTTCATCTCCACCACATAGACATTATAGCGTTCTTTGTCGAAAAACGAATAAAGACCCTGAGCTGAGCGCAGAGAGACATCGTGCTCAGAAGAGTCGCCACCACAGACGATGGCAATTGTGCGTTTCATTTGTTGCATAGTGTATCTTAAATTATTTCCTTTAATTCTTGAGTTTTCAATCTGTTGCGCCATTTCTCTATCAGAGCCCCCATATCATCGGGCAGCGGACTGGTAAAGTCCATCTGTTCACCGGTACGAGGATGCACGAAGCCCAGCGTACGGGCATGAAGCGCCTGACGCGAACAGAGTTTAAAGCAGTTTTGGATATATGCCTTATACGAAGCTGTGCGCTCACCACGCAGAATCTGGTCACCACCATAACGCTCATCGGCAAACAGCGGATGACCTATATGCTTCATATGGGCACGTATCTGATGGGTGCGGCCCGTTTCAAGCACACACTCCACCAATGTCGTGTAGCCATAGCGTTCCAACACTTTATAATGCGTCACGGCAGGCTTTCCCACTTCCGAATCAGTCGGGAACACCGCCATACGCAGACGATCCTTGGGGTCACGGCCTATATTACCTTCGATGCGTCCCTCGTCCTCCACGAAGTTGCCCCACACAAGGGCATTATAACTGCGATGGGTGTTATGATAGAAGAACTGTTTTCCCAAATTCGACTTTGCCTCAGGCGTCTTAGCCACCACCAGCAGTCCACTGGTATCCTTGTCAATACGATGTACCAGTCCCACCTGCGGGTCGTTAGGATCATAGCTTGGCAGATTACGCAGATGCCAGGCGATAGCGTGGACCAATGTTCCGTGGAAATTGCCGCATCCCGGATGCACCACCATGCCGGCAGGTTTATAGATAACCATCAGGTCGTCGTCCTCATAACGCACATCCAAAGGAATATCCTCTGGTTCTATCGTAGTATCGAAATGCGGACGATCCAGCATCAGAGTGATGATATCGCCAGAACGTACCTTGTAGTTGCTCTTGACCGGACGGTCATTAACAAAGAGGAAACCCGCCTCAGCAGCCTGCTGAATACGGTTACGCGAAGAGTGTTGTGTGTGTTCCGTCAGGTATTTGTCAATACGCAAGGGGACCTGTCCGCGGTCTACCTCGATCCGCAGATGTTCATAGAGTTCCTGGTCGCCATCAGGCTTCTCCTCACCTTCCAACAACTCCAGCTCATCGTCCTCAATCAGCATTTCGTCTTCCATGCGCATGTTAATCTGTCACCTCCAGGAAATCATCAATATCACCGGCCGAGAACTCATCCTCTTCGCCGGTCACCTCTTCCATCTCACGCTCTTCACCCGTAGCACCGTTTCCAATAACCAAGGTCAACTCCGATTCGCGGGGAATACTCTCGCCCGACATCAGGCTGCGACCTCTATACTGGATGCCATACACCCAGTCCTTCTCACCGTCAATGAGTTTCGGTGCAAGCAACTCAAAGCCAAGCGACTTCAAGCGAGCCTCAGCCTCACGATAGCTACAGTTATCAATCAAATCTGGAATCTTTTCACACGGCATCGTCAGCGAGTTGATCGTCACATAAATGATACGGCCACTCTTCACCTTCATGCCATAAGCAGGGTTTTGCTGGATAATGGCACCAGCGGGCAGGCCCTCCACATAAGAAGAATCGTTGACCACAACGACCAGACCTGCAGAATCCAACTTCTGAACAGCCTCTTTATGTGTTACTCCATATAAATTAGGCACCTCAATACCCTCACCGTGATGGGTGTAGCTGTTAAGCCACCACATCACACCGATACACAAGAGGACAATAACAACCAGCATGGCCAACAGATTTCCCCATAGGATAGGCGCCTTGATTTTCGCTGCAAATTCTTTTATACTCATTCTTTCTAATGCTTTCTAATTGCAAAGGTACGATTAAGCAAGCAAAAAAACAAAGAATTTCATTCTTTTTTTGTCGAGCATGAGTACCTTCGCCATATTTATATGGCAAAAGTACAAAAAATATCCGATTAACAATACTTTTTCAGGAAAAAAGTAAATAAATAATAAACGGGATGAAGCCTGATGCCTCATCCCGTCTATCGGTCGTGTACCAAGTAATGGTTTACTTTCCGTGACGCTCGTCAGAAACGGTCAACTTTTTGCGGCCCTTTGCACGGCGAGAAGCCAGGACGCGACGGCCATTCTTTGTGGCCATGCGCTCGCGGAAACCATGCTTGTTTACGCGGCGACGATTGTGCGGCTGAAATGTTCTTTTCATTGCTTTATTATTTGTTTATTTTGTTGTTATTCAGACTAAAAATATGGTACTACACCACATTTCGGGCTGCAAAATTACACAAATCTTTTGAATTACACAAATTTTTCTCAAAAAAATTATGGATTATGAATCAAGAATTAAGAAATATTTCGTACCTTTGCACCCGAAAATAACAAAATACATTATTTATATTTATATGATTAACTCACAAGACATTAAGAAAGGTACCGCCATTCGCATGGACGGCGCCATTTGGGTTTGCATCGACTTCCAGCATCGCAAGCCAGGTAAGGGCAACACCATCATGATTATCAAGTTGAAGAACGTAAGCGATGGCCGCGTGCTGGAGCGTCGTTTCAACATTGGTGAAAAACTGGAGGACGTTATCATCGAGCGTCGCCCCTACCAGTATCTGTACGAGGACCAGTCTGGCCGTATCTTCATGAACCAGGAGACCTTCGAGCAGATTCCCATCGACAACGAGTTGGTTATCGGTCACGAGTTCATGAAGGAGAGCGACATCGTGGAGGTTGTTTCTGACACTACCGATGGTACTATCCTCTATGCTGAGATGCCCGTTAAGACCATCTTGCGCGTTACTCACTCTGAGCCCGGCATCAAGGGCGACACCGCTACCAACACCCTGAAGCCCGCTACTCTGGAGACTGGTGTTGAGGTTCGCGTTCCCCTGTTCATCAACGAGGGCGACCTGATTCAGGTTGACACCCGCGACGGTTCTTACCTGGCTCGCGCTAAGGAGTAATCCAATTGACAATTGATAATTTGTAATTGACAATTGAAATATTCTATCATCGTTCCGGTCTACAATCGTCCTGATGAAGTGGATGAACTCTTAGAGAGTCTCTGTCATCAGGAAGTGAAGGACTTTGAAGTCATCATCGTTGAAGACGGTTCGAAGAAACCATGCAAGGATGTCTGCGACAAGTACGCAGGCATCCTTGATTTGCATTATTACTTCAAGGAAAACAGCGGTCCCGGACAGAGCCGCAACTATGGTGCAGAGCGTGCTCAGGGCGACTGGCTCATCGTACTAGATTCTGATGTAGTATTACCAACAGGCTATCTGAAGGCTGTCGATACCGAGCTCACATCTTCCATCAGCCATCAGCCATCAGCCATCGACGCTTTCGGCGGTCCCGACGCTTCCCACCCTTCATTTACACCTGTCCAGAAAGCTATTTCGTATAGCATGACTTCATTCTTTACCACAGGTGGCATTCGCGGTGGTAAAGGTAAGAAACTCGACAAGTTCTTCCCCCGTTCCTATAACATGGGCATCCGCCGTGAGGTCTATCAGGAACTGGGAGGCTTCACAAAGATGCGCTTCGGTGAGGACATCGACTTCTCTTATCGCATCGTCGAGGCCGGTTATAAAACCGCCCTCATCCCCGAAGCGTGGGTATGGCACAAGCGTCGTACCGACTTCCGCAAATTCTTCCGTCAGGTATACAACAGCGGTATTGCCCGCATTAATCTTGAGAAGCGCCATCCTGGCACGCTGAAACTAGTCCATCTGCTGCCCACCGTCTTTACGCTTGGCGTTATCGGCTGTCTGCTGCTGTTCGCACTTGGAGCCGGACTCTATATTGAGGGAGAGTGGCTCGATGCCAACGGACTGCGCCCTGACGACAATATGCATCAAGGCGTAGGCTTTATGTTCTGCGTCCTGGCCATGCTGCCTTTGTTGTTCTACAGTACCGTCATTTTAATCGACTCCAGTATCCGCAACCGTAGTCTCTGGGTAGGCCTGCTTAGCATCCCTGCTGCCTTTACGCAACTGATGGGCTACGGCCTCGGTTTTATTGAGTCATGGTGGAAACGTTGCATCCTGAAGAAAGATGAGTTTACGGCTTTCGAGAAAAACTTCTATAAATGAACAACAAACTCAATATCAACCAATGGGCTGAGGAAGACCGACCGCGCGAGAAGATGGAGCGATTGGGCGCTCAGGCATTAAGCGATGCTGAGTTGTTAGCGATTCTGATTGGCTCTGGTTCGCCCAGGGAAGATGCCGTATCGCTGATGAAACGTATCCTTGCCGACTGCAACAACAACCTGAACACGCTCGGAAAGATGAGTATTCGCGACCTGTGCCAGTATAATGGCGTGGGACCGGCAAAGGCCATTACCATCATGGCGGCCTGCGAACTGGGCAAGCGCCGACAGATGGAAAGTGCAGAGGAGAGGCCCGACCTGGGTACTGCCACGAGGATATACAACCACATGCATCCCGTGATGCAGGACTTGGACGTAGAAGAGTTCTGGATTCTGCTGATGAACCAGAACTTCCGTCTCATCAAAAAACTGCGTATTGCTCACGGCGGCATCTCAGAGGTAAGCGTTGATATACGTATCATCATCCGCGAGGCCGTGCTTTGCAACGCCACCGTCCTGGCCGTCTGCCATAACCACCCGTCAGGCAACCTCAGACCCAGTCTGGCAGACAACGACCTGACCAAGAGTATCATGCAAGCCTGTAACGTGATGCGCATCAAATTCATGGATCACGTCATCATCACAGACGGCAGCTATTACTCTTACAAAGAAGAAGGAATCTTTTAAACCCACATAAATATACAAAACTATGAAATTAACAAAGGCACTCATGACATTAGGAATTACATCGGCTATGATGATGCCGTTCAGCGCCTGTCAAAAGGCACAACGCGTAAACCCACTGCTGCAGGAGAGTGAGCTCCCCTTCGGCGCTCCAGACTTCACCAAGATTCAGACAGACGACTATCTGCCTGCTTTCGAGATTGCTATCCAACAGCAGCGAGACAATATTCAAGCTATCATCGACAATAAAGATTCTGCCACCTTCGAGAATACCATTCTGGCTTTCGAAGAGAGCGGACGTCTGCTGGACCACGTCAGTCGTGTTTTCTTCGCGCTGACTGAGGCCGACAAGACACCCGAGATTGGCGAGATTGAGAAGAAGGTACAGCCCATGCTGACAGACCTTCAGAACGAGATTGCCTTCAATAAGCCTCTCTTCGAGCGTATCAAGAAGGTGCACGATAACGAATATGTATCTGAAAATAGCTATGCACGTCTCAACAGTGAAGACCGAAAGCTGACGGAGGAGATCTACAAGGACTTCGTACGTCAGGGTGCTCTTCTGCCCGATGATAAGATGGCACGCATGAAGGAGATCAACCTGCGCATCTCCGACCTGCAACAGCAGTGGGGCGACCAGCTGCAGGAGGCTGTGAACGATGCCGTGGTATGGGTCGATAAGAAGGAAGACCTGGCAGGACTCTCTGAGGCTGACATCGCCCAGTGCGCCAAGGATGCCGAAACACGTGGCGGCAAGGCTCCCTATGCCATCGTCATCGTCAACACTACGCAGCAGGCCATCCTCACCAACCTGGACAACCGCGACCTGCGTAAGAAGATCTATGAGGCCAGCATCCACCGTGCAGACGGCACCAATAAGCACAACACTTATGCTATCGTGAGCGAGATGGCTAAGTTACGTGCCGAGAAGGCCGAGATTATGGGCTATCCCAACTATGCGGCCTATTCTTTGGATAATACAATGGCAAAGACGCCAGAGAATGTCTATGCTTTCCTGAAGAATCTTATTGCGCATTACACGCCAAAGGCAGATGCTGAGACGAAAGAAATCGAGGAATATGCCCGCAAGACAGCAGGTGCCGACTTCAACCTGGAGCCTTACGACCGTTTCTACTATTCTGCCAAGATGAAGAAGGAGCTGCTGAACATCTCCGAGGATGAGGTAAAGCCCTATTTCAACGTGGACAGCGTGCTTATCAATGGTGTATTTTATGCTGCCAACCGCGTCTACGGACTCACCTTCAAGGAGCGTACAGACATTCCCCTCTATCATCCTGACATGAAGGCCTTCGAGGTCATCGACAAGGACGGTAAGTCCAAGGCACTCTTCTATACCGACTATTTCCGTCGCCCCACAAAGCGTGGCGGTGCCTGGATGGACGGTTTCCAGAAACAGAGTCGCCAGTGGAACCAGTTACCTATTATATTTAATGTATGCAACAGCGCCAAGGCCCCCGAGGGTCAGCCATCATTGCTGACTTGGGACGAGGTGACTACCATGTTCCATGAGTTTGGCCATGCCCTTCACGGCATTCTCTCAGACTGTCAGTATAATAAGTTGAGCGGTACCAGCGTAGCCCGCGACTTCGTGGAGATGCCCTCACAGTTCAACGAGTCATTCGCATCTATCCCCGAGATATTCGACAACTATGCACGTCATTACGAGACTGGCGAGCAGATGCCTGCCGACCTGAAGGAGCGCATGCTCAGCAGCATCAACTTCCAGTCAGCCTATGCTCTTGGCGAGAACCTGGCTGCCACCTGTCTGGACCTGGCTTGGCACATGTTGCCCTCTAAGGATGTACCTTCTGCCGAGGAGGCTGCACAGTTCGAGACCGAGGCCCTGCGTCAGATTGGCCTGCTCAACAATCAGATTCCCCCACGCTATCGCACCAGCTACTTCAACCACGTATGGGGTGGAGGTTATGCTGCCGGATACTACAGTTATCTGTGGACAGAAGTGCTGGCAGTCAACATCGCCGATGTCTTTGCACAACGCGGTGCACTGGATCCCAAGACCGGACAGGATATGCGCGACAAGATTCTGAGTCGTGGTAACACGGGCGACCTGATGAAGATGTTCTCTGACTTCACCGGTATGGAGCAACCCGATGCCTCCAGTCTGTTGAAGGCACGCGGACTCTAAAGAAAAAAGGCGAGAATCTGAAAATTGCTAAAATTGCTGCAAAGATACGTGTATTAAATAAAAAATGCGTATCTTTGCAGCAATTATGTTACAAGAAGAAAAGACAAAAATAGAAGAGCGGATCGTGGATGTGCTGAAGACCGTCTATGATCCTGAGATTCCCGTCAACATCTATGACCTGGGAATGATTTACAAAATTGACGTACAAGACGACTCGTCAGTGGAACTGGACATGACCTTTACAGCCCCCAACTGTCCCGCTGCCGATTTCATCCTCGAAGATGTGCGCACCAAGGTAGAGAGCGTCGATGGTGTCAAGGGCGCCAACGTCAACCTCGTGTTCGAGCCTGCATGGGACCAGAGTATGATGTCAGAAGAAGCACGAGTAGAACTTGGCTTTGACTGATTCGTCGTCGAGCAACTTCGTTATCTCGTTATTCCGTAATTCCGCTATCTCGAAATGAAAAATATCTATTTCCTTTCTGATGCCCACCTCGGTTCCTGGGCGATAGACCACAGGCGCATGCAAGAGCGCCGTCTGGTGCGTTTCCTTGACTCTATTAAGGATAAGGCAGCAGCCGTCTATCTGTTGGGCGATATGTTCGACTTCTGGTACGAATATAAATATGTGGTGCCAAAAGGCTTCACCCGTTTCCTCGGAAAGATATCCGAATTGACCGACATGGGTGTCGAGGTACATTACTTCACTGGCAACCACGATATCTGGGCCTACGAATACCTGGAGAAAGAGTGCGGTGTTATCCTGCATAAACAGCCACAGACAGTTGAGCTCTATGGCAAGATTTTCTACCTGGCTCACGGCGACGGGCTGGGCGATCCCAACAAGTCGTTCAAGGTGATACGCAGTATCTTCCACAGCAAGACCTGCCAATGGCTCTTCTCTGGATTGCATCCACGCTGGGGATTATGGTTCGGACACACATGGGCAAAACACTCACGATTGAAGCACGAGGCAAACGGCGTTGATCCTTATATGGGGGAAGACAAAGAGCATCTGGTGCTCTATACTAAGAAATACATCCAGTATCATCCCAATGTAGATTACTTCATCTACGGACACCGCCACATAGAATTAGATCTTCAGTTAACGAAAAAAGCCCGTGTACTGATATTGGGCGACTGGATCAGTCAGTTCACCTACGTGGTTTACGACGGCCAGCACCTGTTCCTGCAACAGTATATTGAGGGAGAAAGCAAGGTTTAAGGAAAAGGTAAAAATGAAAAGTGAAAAATTTGCTACCGCGCGATACAGATGCGGTAGCAAATTTTTCACTTTTCACTATTCACTATACCCTTAAAGCAGGTTCATCGTGTCGGTAGCAATCATCAGTTCCTCGTCAGTAGGAATGACAACAACCTTCACCTTAGAATCGTCGGCAGAGATAATAGCCTCCTCGCCACGAACCTGATTCTTCTGGTCGTCGAACTTCACGCCAAGGAACTCCAGACCCTTGCAAACCTCAGAGCGCATAGAAATCTGGTTTTCACCAACGCCAGCTGTGAAGACGATGACATCAACGCCTCCCATAGCAGCAGCATAAGCACCGATATACTTCTTAATTCGATAGAAATACATCTGCTGTGCCAATACAGCCTTAGGCTCACCAGCCTTAGCAGCGTTCTCTACATCGCGCATATCGCTTGAACCACCAGTGATACCAGCTACACCACTCTTCTTATTAAGCAGGTTGCTCATACCGTCGGCATCCAAACCGAGCTTCTTCTCGAGGAAGGTAACAGCGCCACCGTCGATATCACCAGAACGCGTACCCATCACGAGACCCTCCAGAGGTGTAAGACCCATTGAGGTATCGATGCACTTGCCATCGAGCACAGCAGCCACAGAACCACCGTTACCAATGTGACAGGTAATCATCTTGGTTCCCTCAGCCTTGATACCCAGGAACTCACAGGCACGAGCCGACACATAACGATGAGAGGTTCCGTGGAAACCATAGCGACGCACACCATACTTCTCGTACAATTCGTAAGGAATAGCATACATATAAGCCTTGGCAGGCATGGTCTGATGGAAGGCAGTATCAAAGACGCCTACCTGGGGCAGACCAGGCATCAGCTCTTTCACTGCATTCACACCCTTCAGGTTAGCAGGGTTGTGCAGAGGAGCCAGGTCAGAGCACTCCTCGAAAGCCTTCAAAACCTCGTCGGTCAGCACTACAGACTTATTGAACTTCTCGCCACCATGAACCATACGATGACCTACAGCATCAATCTCCTTCAGGTCTTTGATGACACCGATCTCAGGATCGGTAAGCAGAGAGAAGATGAACTTCACGCCCTCAGTATGCTCGGGGATATCGTGCATAATCTGCTTCTTCTCGCCATTGGCCAGCTTCACCTTTACGAAAGCATTGTCCAAGCCAACGCGCTCAGCACCACCACTGGTCATCACGCTCTTATCGTCCATGTTGTACAGGGCGTACTTGATTGACGATGAGCCACAATTCAATACTAATATCTTCATAATTATCGACCCCCTCCCAACCTCCCCCTGTATGGGGAGGAGTATTTACCAATAGGAGTTATAGGGGCATTCTTTAAATGATTATTCTAATTGTATCCACTCCCCTCCATACAGGGAGGGGTTGGGGGTGGGTCCTACTTCTTAGCATCCATTGCCTGACAAGCTGTGATAGCTACCAAGTAGTAGATATCCTCTACAGAGCAACCACGGCTCAGGTCGTTAACAGGACGGGCGATACCCTGCAGGATAGGACCAATAGCTGTAGCACCAGCCAGACGCTGAACCAGCTTATAGGCGATGTTACCTACCTCCAGACAAGGCATTACCAGCACGTTAGCCTTACCGGCAATCTCTGAACCAGGAGCCTTCTTTGTACCTACAGAGGGAACGAGGGCAGCATCTGCCTGCAACTCACCATCAATCTTCAGTGAAGGATCGAGTTCCTTAGCCAACTTAGTAGCCTCAACAACCTTGTCTACCACCTCGTGAGAAGCGCTACCCTTTGTAGAGAAGCTCAACATAGCCACGCGAGGATCAGCAAAGCCAGCCACGCTCTTTGCAGTCTGAGCCGTGCAGACAGCAATCTGACTCAGTTGGTTAGCATCAGGCATAGGTGTCACAGCAACGTCACCGAATACCAGTACACCATTCTCACCATACTCGGGCTTATCAGTAATCATCAGCATTGCGCCGCTCACGCAAGTGATGCCAGGAGCACACTTGATAATCTGCAAAGCAGGACGCAGCGTCTCACCTGTTGTAGACAGCGCACCAGAGATCTGGCCATCAGCACCTTCTGTCTTGATAATCATACAACCCAGATAGAGAGGATTCTTCACCAGCTCACGAGCCTTCTCGATAGTCATACCCTTCTTCTCGCGGAGTTTCTGCAGAAGCTGAGCCAGCTCCTCGCTCTTCTCATAGTTCAGCGGGTCAATCAGAGTAGCCTTATCGATATGAGTCAGGCCCTTCTCCTTAGCCAATGCATGCACCTTCTCAGGGTTACCAATCAGAATCAGGTCTGCGATGTCATCTGCCAGCACACGGTCGGCGGCAGTCAGGGTGCGCTCCTCTTCAGCCTCAGGGAGCACAATGCGCTGTTTGTTGCTCTTAGCACGCGCAATGATTTGTTCAATTAATCCCATAGTTTGTATTATGTTTAACATTTATTTTTAGATGCATGCAAAATTACAAAAAAATATCCGAACATCGGTCAGATATTCGGATTTTTTTTATTTCTCAATTCATTTCATTAACTCCGTCAGTTCTGCTTCCAGCTCCTCGGCAGAAAGTCGCAAATGGAACACGCCGTTATGAGCCGTACTGATGGTACCCGTCTCCTCCGACACGATGACACACAGGGCATCACTCTCCTGCGACATACCAAGCGCAGCCCTATGACGCAACCCTAGCTCCTTGGGGATATCCAGATCATGACTCACGGGCAGGATACAGCCAGCCGCCTTGATACGATGATTGCAGATAATCATAGCACCATCATGCAGTGGCGAGTTCTTAAAGAATATATTCTCAATCAGGCGCTGGTTCACCTCGGCATCTATCACGTCACCCGTTTCCACGATATCGTCCAACGGCACGTTGTTCTCTACTACAATCAGCGCGCCCACCTTGCCTTTTGCCATCTGAATGGCAGCCATCACAATAGGTATCACATTCTTCTTGCGCTGAGCCATGTTACGTTCCTCAGCATATCTTGGCGAGAACATACGCATCAGCGTGCGCATACGCCGATGAGCACCAAGATTATACAAGAACTTACGGATATCCTCCTGGAAAATCACAATGATAGCAATGACACCCACAGATACCAGTTTATCGAGGATAGTACCCAGCAGTTTCATTTCCAGAACCTGAGACACAAAGACCCACACCAGGATGAAGATCATGATACCCACAAAGATATTCAGCGAGCGTGACTCACGCATCACCCTGTAGGTATAAAACAGCATCACCGCCACCAGCAGGATGTCAATAATGTCTTTGATTCCGAATTCTATCATACGTTATGATTACGAGTTAAGCGCTTTGAAAATCTTCACACACTCCACAGCTTCCTTCACATCGTGAACCCTCAGGATATCGGCACCTTTCATCAGCGAGATAGTGTTCAGCACCGTTGTGCCGTTCAGAGCCTTACTCTGATCCGACTGCAGCAGTTTGAATATCATCGACTTTCTGGAGATACCCACCAACAGAGGCAAGCCCAGAACCTGCAGTTTCTCCATCTCATTCATCAGGCGGTAGTTATCTTCTACCGTCTTTCCGAAGCCGAAACCAGGGTCCAGGATGATATCCTTCTGACCCATATCGCGCAACATCTGCACCTTCTTGGCAAAAGCCATCAGCGTGTCGTGCAAGTCTTTCTGTACCGACATCAAAATATAAGGTACACCTAAACGGGCTACCATACGGAACATGGCTTCATCCTCGCCCTCACTCACATCGTTGATGATGTCGGCACCATATTCCTCCACGGCCATGCGAGCCACATCAGGTCTGAACGTATCTATCGACACTGGCACATCGGGTTGCTCACGTCTCACCACAGCCAATGCCATTCGCATACGTGCCATCTCTTCCTGCTCCGATACTTCTGTAGCACCAGGACGTGTAGAGTAAGCACCAACATCGATAAACGTACCGCCCTGAGCCACTATTTCATTGGCTCTGTCGGCTATTTCCTTTTCTGTCTGTTTACGGCTGTCGGCAAAGAATGAGTCGGGTGTGGCATTCAGGATACCCATCACAGTAGGCTCCTTCAAGTCCAGCAGTCGTCCCCTTATATTCAGTGTATATTCCATAATCGACGGCAAAGGTACAAATTTAATTATGAGTTAAGAGTTAAGAAGTAAGAAAATTTTCCATATCAAGACATTTTTTCTTAATTCTTAACTCTTAACTCTTAACTTTTCCTTAACTTTGCATCAAATTTTATGAAGATTATGGACATTAAGGAACTATACAAGCTCTACCAACAGCATCCATGCATCACGACGGATAGCCGCGATTGCCCTGATGGTAGCATCTTTCTGGCCCTGAAAGGCGAGAAATTCAATGGAAACCAATATGCACTGCAAGCCCTTGAAAAAGGCTGCGCCTATGCCATCGTTGACGAGGATATCGAGTCTTCAGCTCTCAGTTCTCAGATAATCAAGGTTGATGATTGTCTGCAGACCTTCAAGGATATTGCCCGCGAACATCGTCGCCAGTTCAACATCCCCGTCATCGGTATTACAGGCACCAATGGTAAGACCACAACCAAGGAACTCATCAAGGCAGTACTCTCTGAGAAATATAACGTGCTGGCCACTGAGGGCAACTTCAATAACGACGTGGGCGTGCCCAAGACGCTGCTGCGCCTCAACAAAGAGCACGAGATAGCCATCATTGAGATGGGAGCCAGTCATCCTGGCGATATCAAGACACTGGTAGAGACAGCCGAGCCAACCTGTGGTCTCATCACCAACGTAGGGCGTGCCCACCTGCAGGGCTTCGGTTCGTTCGAGGGTGTTATCAAGACAAAGGGTGAACTCTATGATTATCTGCGCACACGTGAGGACGGACTCGTCTTTGTCAATGCCGACAACGACTACCTCTGCGATATGCTGACAGACGAGATGTGGTGCACCCCCTACTCTACCGACCCCGACAAGCAGTATGCTTGCATCTCCGGCGAGGTGGTCAGCTGCGACCCGCTCTTGAAGTTCCGTTGGCGCAAGCCCCTCATGGAACTCGAAGAGACAGGTGCCTCACAGAAGTGGCATAAGGTGCAGACCAACCTGATTGGTGCCTATAACATTGACAACCTGTTGGCTGCCATTGCCGTAGGTATCAATTTCAACGTGGACCGCAAGCAGATTTGCCATGCACTGGAAACCTACGTCCCCACCAACAACCGTTCTCAACTCACAGAGACGCCCTACAACCGTCTTATCGTTGATGCCTACAACGCCAACCCGTCAAGTATGGCTGCTGCGCTGGAGAATTTCCAGATGGTAGTACCTCACGAGGGCGAAACAAAGATGGCTATCCTCGGCGATATGCGTGAACTGGGCGAAGTCAGTCTGGAGGAACACCAGAAGACGGTTGACCTGCTGGCTGCATCAAGCCTTACCAACGTGTGGCTCGTAGGCGAGGAGTTCGGAAAGACCAACACACAATTCCGTAAGTTCAAGGATGTTGAAGAGGTAAAGGCCGAGATACAGAAAAATCGTCCCACTGGTCACCTTATTCTTATTAAGGGTTCCAACGGAACGAAGCTCTATCAGTTACCCGAACTGCTATAACGCAGTCTTCAGGTACTGTTTCTTTATACGCGCTATCTGTTTCTCCAGATGGCGCGTTTTCTTATCCGGACGCCATTTGGGGAACACGTTCTTGATTGTATATTTCTTTGCCTCTTTCTCAGAGAAAACTGTTTCTATATAGCGACAGTCATCATTGACGACAAACTCAACCACATTGGACGAGGGAGTGATCACATTTCCCTCGGCATCCATCGTGTGATACTCAAAAAACTCATTATCAACAGAACGAATACCCTGCGGTTCAAATCGGGTAGGAATGAGTTTTCCGGGTGTCTCCAACGTCGTATTCAGCCAGGCACAACGCGGATGCGTGTGCCAACCACGGGCCAAGGCAAACAACGACACATCATTACGTACCGTACAATGATCGAACACATATCCCCACTTTGTCGTAGATGTACGAGGAGCTGCAATCACATTCTTACCAGTGCCGTCCTCATTACGTTTCTCAGTGACTATCAGGCAGCGATTAAAATACACATCACCCGCGCCACAGATAAAATCCACCGTACCATGAATCTCAGAGTCCTCCATATAATGGCTACACTCCTCACTATGACTGTAATAGGTATCCTGATACGACAGCATTCTCACACGTTTAAAGATGGTGTAGTTGCCCTTATCCTGCCAACAAACGGCACGACCGGCAGGTCCACAACGGTAATAGTCCAACGCATTCTGTAGCGTCAGGTCCTGCAGGTAGGTATTCCATCCACGATTCAGAAGTGTTGCCGTCTTACTGATGCCTTCATTTTCCACCGCAGGGGCGTTTTTTATGATTACGCCCTCCATGCTCTCGCCCACCAGTGCGATGTTATGTCCCCATATCTGTGTCAGCGTGCGGTCACCAAGGTCATACACACCATTGGGAATAAACACAAACAGACGACTGGCTGTTGAGTCGATATTTTGCTTGTTAGCCTTATCGATGGCCTCCAGCAGGCTCTCTGCATTGCCAGCTTCCACCACAATCTGCGCTTCCATCGTGGAAACCACAGCCAAGAATACCAACGATATGATTTGTTTCAGATATTTCATGTTTTAGCTAATAGTACTCATTTAACAAAAATCGCCAACCTTCATCTCTAAAGATTAGCGATTTTTATGGTGGTACCTCCAGGAATCGAACCGGGGACACACGGATTTTCAGTCCGATGCTCTACCAACTGAGCTAAGGCACCATTTTCTTATCCGTGTGCAAAGGTACAACAAAAATCTGACATATCATAACTTTTTCTTGAAAAATTTGCTTAATCCATAAAAAAGCACTACCTTTGCACTCGCTTTTCTGGGAATATGCTGGCTTTTGCAGGCTATCCCGCAAAGCAATCGGGATGTAGCGCAGTTGGTAGCGCACTACGTTCGGGACGTAGGGGTCGGGCGTTCGAGTCGCCTCATCCCGACAAGTACCAAGTCGGAAAACAGAGAAAGTGGCTGAAATCAACCACTTTCTCTGTTTTTATATGGAAAGCAGGTTAAGGCATCGTAAACCTATGACTTAGCAACCGTAAACCATAGAGTTATGATTCCTAACCAAAGTTGCTGTCCCGAAATTGCTGAAATTTTTGTCTGCTAAACAGTTAGCATCGACGCACGATTGACACCAAGTTGCACGGCACGGTCGATGAGTGCCTGGTTGCGGCGCACCTCGCGTACGATGACGTCGTTTTTCTCTTTCAACTCATCACTCTTATGTAGCAGGTGAATGACCAGCACTCCTACTATAATGGCTAGCACCAACAAGGCTGAAGCCATCAGAATCATCAACATTGCCGTTTCCATATACATTTACCTTATTTATTAGACCTATGATGAACTGTGTCGAGTACAAACAAGCCTACGACCATGGCGAGAATCACCAGGGCGTAGATCAGCATGATAGTCAGGTTTGTCGTTCCCATATATTTTATGTTTATATTTTCGTTTTCGAATTGTCCTACATTGTTTTTAAATTAACCGAAGCTCCCAGACCAATCTTTTGTCTGTAGTCGAAATGTTTGTTGGTCTGGGCTCCGGTGTCGCAGCTGGCGTCTCGTCTCAAGTACGTGCTGCATCAGAAATTGTCAAAAAGGTTATCGTAGTATAGAATATTTAGATATAGATATATATTGAAAAGATTGTTTCTGAAATCCGATGCAAAGGTATAACAAAAAGTCCGTGCCCACAAGGGCACAGACAAATGGTCGGGTGGTTTCAGACAAATAGTCGGATAAAAAGACGGTTCGTCGGATGGTATCGACGAAATGTCGGCTACTTATCGCTGTTTAGCGTCTGTTTATAGGTGGTAGGCGTCATGCCATATTTAGCGCGGAAATTGCGTGTAAAGGTGTCGGCATTGGTAAAACCGCTGGACTGACTGACCACCTCCACAGCAATGTCGGGTTGGTCGTTCATCAGTCGGACGGCATAGTCGAGTCGCAGTTCACGGACATAGGCTGGCAGGGATACGCTGTCGCTACCCTGTGCGAAAGCGGCACCGATACGCTCCTTGGAAAGACCAGTATGCTCGATAAGAGTCTGACGACCGAAGTCCGGCTTCAGGAACAACTTTTCATTCTCTATCAAATCACGCAGACAGAGGAAGAGCTGTTCGTCGGTGAGTTCGGTCATGTCGGAAATAGAGAGCGACCCACTCCCCTCCATTACAGGGAGGGGCTGGGGGTGGGTCTGTTGGGCTTGGGTCTTCTGTTTCAGCTCCCTGTACTTCTTCTTATATTCCAATACCTCGTTAATCTGGTCCACGAAGATACGATTCTTCTTTTTTGTGTTGCGCCACTGATGGAAGATATAGACAGCAAAAGCCAGAATCAGCAGAGCCAGGATGGCAATGGCAATACTGATAGCCGTTACAAGACGATTCTCTGCACGCTGCTCCAGGATTTTACGCTCCTTGCCCTGTGTGTCGTAGATGGTGGCAAGCTCTGCCGACTCACTTCGTTTCTGTCGTACCAGGGCAGTATCATAGACCTCTGCTATCTGCATAGCCACACGCAAGGCAGAGTCCTGGCGACCAGACAGGTAGTTGGCACGGAATTTAGGCAGCAGATTTTGTCTGATGGTCTCCAAATCGTAATCGTAGCCCCATTCCTTGATAAACTGGTCCAGATTCGTATAGATATCGGCAGCCTCTCCATAGCGATTGGCCGCCATCAGGTAGTCACAACCATTGATGCGCCCCTCAAGTCCCTGTCCGTAGTCACTCTGGGCATATTGAGCATAATTGTAGGCTGCCTCTTTACTCTGACCACGCATCTGCAGAAATCGCGCCCGGTGAAGGAAGACCAGCGCACGCAACGTCTTCACCTCTTTCTCTATCACCTTAGGCTCTTTCTCGTAGAGCGTCACCAGCGAGTCCATGCGATCCACCCATACGCCAGCCTCATCCAGATGATGGTTGAGCAGACTGAAGGAGATATTCTCCAAAGTCTCAATACTCGCGGCAATAGGTCGGCAGGTGGAGTCGTTAGGCGTGCGAAGCACCCATTGGTAAGCCTCGTCATAGCTTTTCCTTGCATCGTCAAGACGTTCCAGCATCATCTGCGT
Organism: Prevotella communis; assembly: GCF_022024115.1. NCBI lineage: Bacteria > Pseudomonadati > Bacteroidota > Bacteroidia > Bacteroidales > Prevotellaceae > Prevotella > Prevotella communis. The sequence goes on along the minus strand of NZ_CP091792.1, from coordinate 401,463 downwards.
GTCGCCCAAGCACAGATAGAGCGTCTGCATCTCTGTGGCGCGTCGCGGACTGTCCACGTCCTTCAGCTTATCTATCAACCGAAGGGCGGTACGCATCGCGTTATCATAGTCGCGATTGGTAGTCAGCATGATAACGAGGTTGGTACCTGCATGTATATATTCCCAAAAATCCTCGGCGGGGGGATTGTCTATAGCTACGACACGACGGAGCACCTCTACACATTTGTCTGTCTGTCCCAATTGAAAATAGGCCACGCCACGATAACCGTCGGCACGTATCGGCGAGAGTTCACCTGCCTCAGCCAGACTGTCAGTCACAGCAAGGAAATATTCGAAATCGCCCGAGAACCTGGCGGCAAGAGCAATACTATCGCCACGTGTACGTTCCAGTTTGTAGGGAATGTCACCCTGCAACCTGTCACCCTTTCCACCACAAGCTGTAAGCACCAACGATGCCACAACGGCAACTATACCTATTATATACTTGTATCCTAAAACGCGGATTTGTTCCATTTTTTCCATTTTGCGTGCAAAATTAATCAATTTTCCACAAACAATCAAATGCTTTTTGTTTTTTCTACTTATATATATGATAAACCTCCCCCTCTCACTCAAATCTCCTGAAACACCGATGCACAAAGGCACGGAGCCCAGTGAGAGGATATTTTGGCCTCTCACTCACCTCTCACTGGACCTCTCACTCTATCAAAAAAGCCAGTACGTAGGGGACGTACTGAGAGTCCGCGAACGACGTACTCGGAGTACGTCAACGACGTATTTTTACCAGTCTGACGTGCCCCAGATTTTTTTGTCCAGAATAAAGTGTTAAATGTGCAACTTTTTGGGTAAAAGTCTTGCAAACCGGCCATTTTTTTTGTACCTTTGCGGTTGCATTCGTGGGGGTATCTGCGGGTGCAAGGATAACCTGAGACGGGGGACCTTAAAAAACCATTTAAAACATAATTTAAAAATCTTTTTATGAAAAAAAACGAAGTACTCATTAACGGTGGGGCTCTCAATGCTCCTGTCGTGTCTGCGCTCGCCGCAGAACAGTTTCTAACCGAGAACTACTGTTTCCGTCGCAACCTGCTGAACGGAAAGGTGGAGTTCGCCACAAAGCAGGCTGACGGTCAGGCATCTGACTATCGTCCGCTGACCCAGGAGGCCCTGAACAGCATCATCCTGCGTGCCAAGCGCGAGGATATCTGCGAGGGCAGCAATCCAAAGACGGACATTGTGGAATTTATCCATTCTGAAGAGGTATGCGCGTACAATCCTATCCGTGAATACCTGGACAACCTGCCACAGTGGGACGGACAGAACCATGTGGCCCAACTCTTCTCGCGCCTGCCAGGACTCAGTTCTGAGCAGTTGTCGTTCCTCTCTATCTGGCTCCGCTCAACGGTGGCCCATTGGCTCCAGATGGATACCCTGCACGGCAATGAGATTGTGCCTACGCTCATCGGCGCTCAGGGATGCGGTAAGACCACCTTCTTCAAGCGCCTGCTTCCAGCCAACCTGCGCCAGTATTTCCTGGACCATCTGAACCTGTCGAACAAGTTCGATAAGGAGATGGCCCTGACGAACAACCTGCTGGTCTGTCTGGATGAGCTGGAAGCTATCCGTCCCAGTCAGCAGGCATCCCTGAAGCAGACGCTCTCTAAGAGTAAGGTGAACGGACGTCCTATCTACGGATGTGCGCAGGAAGACCGTGCCCGCTTTGCCTCATTTGTCTCTACAACGAATAATCCCCATCCGCTGTCGGATGCTACGGGTAGTCGCCGCTATATCTGTCTGCAGATTCCTCAGGGTCAGTATATCGACAACGCTGGCGAGATAGACTATGACCAGCTCTATGCGCAGGTGGTCTATGAACTGAGGGAACAGAAGGCACCTTACTGGTTTAACAACGACGAGGTGGCACGTATTCAGGAGCTCAACCAGGAGTATATGGAGCAGAAGGATATCGTGGAGATTATCAACCTCTGTTTCCGCAAGCCTGAGGAGGGTGACGCTGTTCAGGCGATGAACTCAACGGAACTGTTGCGCTACATGCGTAAAAAGTACCCTTCGCTTCCTGACAATCTGAGCACAAGGATTCGCTTGGGTCAGGCCATGAGTTCGCTGGATTTTGACAGCACCAGCCGAGGCCATGTATCCTATTATAGAGTTGCGTTAGTCAAACAAGAAACGAAAGCTATAAAGGCAGCCTGAGTGAGAGGGCAGTGAGAGGTGAGTGAGAGGTCAAAATACCCTCTCACCGCCCTCAAAGCCTTTACCACAGGGCGTTTCAAGAGATTTGAGTGAGAGGTGAAAGAAAAACTATTGTCTTAACTTCTTAACTCCTTAACTCCTAATAAAAAAACATGAAAGAAAAAGATATCTTCAAAGAAAAAGCCGAAAATGGCTATACTTTTTGTTTCGCAGACAAGTGTCCATTAAAGGAGCGTTGCCTGCACTATCTGGTGGGTCAGCAGATGTCTGACTCCAGAAGTACTTACTCTTGTGTCAATCCCCGTTTTCAAGATGTAGGCACAGCCAACTGTTCCCTTTTCCGCAAGGCTGAGAAGGTGAAGTATGCCAAGGGCATGATGCACATCTTCAATGACGACATGCCCAAACGGGTGGAGCCATACGTGCGTCAGAGCCTCATCAGCAAGCATTGCCACACCTATTATTATGAGTATCGCAATGGCACGCGCCTCATCCCTCCTGCCGTTCAGGAGGAGATACGCCAGTATTTCCGTGAGGCCGGCTGGAACGGCGACATCATTTTCGACGGTTTCATCGAGGATTATGAGTGGTGAAAAGAAAACGTCTTCTTAGTAGCAGACATAGGGTTCCAGTCGCTTGATGGCCTCAGGAGAGAAGTCTGGCAAGAGACGCAACTCGGACAAGGAATGAAGGGGACCTTGCAGACGACGATGGTCGATGATGGCCTTGGCCTGATAGTAATTGATATAAGGATGGCGCTTCAGTTCGTTTAATGACAGGCGATTGACATTCAGCTGATGCACATTGGATGCATTGACAGAGAAATATTTCTTTGCCTCTGAAGGGAAGTTTTCTATCTCGTCTAACTGATTGGTACTGACATAGCCTCCCAGTCTGCGTCCATACTCGGCAATCTTGCGCGAATAGTAACTGCCTATGCCTGGCACCTTTTTATACAAAGAGGTGTCGGCAGCATTCAAATCGATATGCTCACCCTCGGCAATCTTCACGGGAAAGCGCAGGGTGTCGCGCTGGTGCTCCACTCGTTGCTCTACTTGTTGCTCTTGACGTTGTTCTTCCTTTATCAGCGTGGAGGCAGGCAGATAGTCGGCAGAGATATGGATATAAGGTTCCAGCTCACGATACTGCTTCACCGTGAGGCCATAGAGACGGGCAAAGTCTTCCTTCTTGCGATAGATGCCGCCTGAAGCACGATACTTATAGATATTCCTGACTTGCCAAGGTTGCAGGCCAAGTCTGAGCAGTTGGGTGCTATCAGCCGTATTAGGGTCAAAGGCAAAACGCTCAGGGCGACGCGCGGGTTGCTGGTAGTAAGAGGGAGAACTAGTGGGACTAGTCTTACTAGTAGAACTAGTTGAGCCAGCAAAACCAGCATAACTAGTAGGTTCTTCCCCTTTTTCATCCACAAAGAACATCAAGCCAAAGGCCACAGCAGCCACAGAGAGTAGAACCAGCAGGATACGACGATCATGACGGTTCAGATAAAAAAGATCACTAAGTTTCATGTCAAATCACACCAAACTGATGTAAGAAGATAAGTAGAATACAGATGGGACATACATAACGCACAGCAAACAGGTAGATTCCAAAGAATCGGCCACGCAATGTGCCTTCATTCGTAAATTCTTCTTTCACAATATGTTTTGGTACATACCAGCCCAGAAACAAACAGGTGAGCAGTCCGCCTGTAGGCAGGAATATCTGACCTGTGAGGAAGTCGAACCAACCGAAAAGTGACTGTCCGCCAAAGACGAGCCACTCACGCGTGTCGCCATACGAAAGCGAACAGAACACGCCTATCAGCGCACAAAGAACTGTAACAATAGCAGCACCCCATTTCCTGGATATCTTCAACTCCTCATGGAAAAAGGCTGTGCTTACCTCGTGAAGTGACATCAGAGAGGTGAGGGCAGCAAGCGACAGCAGGGAATAGAACAGCAATGCCACCAGCTCGCCTATCAGCGGAGCACCAGAGAATGCCTGCTGGAAGACATTGGGCAGGGTTATAAACACCAGGCCAGGACCAGAATACTGACCAGCCAACTCTGGGTCGGCCAACTTATCGGCCGCATCAGGATAGCTGGCAAAGAAGGCTGGGAATATCATCAGACCTGCCAACACGGCTACCAGTGTATCGATAGCTACAATCTGCACGGCAGACTTCGTGAGATGCGTGTCGCGCTTGAAATAGCTGGCATAGGTACACAGGCAGCCCATGCCGAGACTCAGTGAATAGAAAGCCTGACCTAAGGCGCCAAGGAAGGTCTTGCTGTCAACGCCAGAGAAATCGGGATTAAACAGGAAAGATATACCTCGACCTGCGCCTGGCAACAAACACGATGCAACAGCGATGATGATCAGCAGGATAAACAGCAGGGGCATCATCAGCTTAGAGGCACGCTCAATACCTTTTTCCACACCTTTGGAGATGATGAAATGGCACATCAGCATGAATACAAGCATCCACAGGATAGGTTTCCAGGGATGCGCGGCAAAGGTATCGAAATAACTCTTTACGTAAGAGGCATCACCATTCAGATGACCGGCTACAGAGGCATAGATATACTGCAGGCACCAACCTGAAACAACAACATAATAGCCGGTGATCATAAAGCCGGTGAACACGCCAAACAGGCCAATCAACCGCCAAGGAGTGCCATTAGCCAACTTGGAATAGGCACGAGCCGTATTTGCCTGAGCCCTGCGACCAATGATAAACTCATTGAGCATACAGGGTACACCCAGGATAACGACGCATGCGATGTATATCAAAAGGAAAGCGGCACCACCGTTCTGACCTGTCATATAAGGGAAACGCCATACATTTCCAAGTCCTACAGCCGAACCGGCAGTAGCAAGTATGATGCCTAATTTAGTTCCGAAATTTGCTCTCTCTGTTGTCATCTTTCTATAAACCTGAATCCCTATTTTTTGAAATCGCTTGCAAAATTATAAAATATTTCGTACTTTTGCGCCCTGATTGAAAGTAAAAATACAAAAATGATACGATTTTTTAAGAAATATCCCCTCTCGCTGGTGTGTTTGGCACTTGTTTGGTATCTGTCTATTTGGTTCTTACCGCCTGACTATATCGAATTGCCCAGCATCAACTTCCTGGATAAATGGACACACTTCGTGATGTATGGAGGAACTTGCTCGGTCATCTGGTTTGAATACCTGCGCAGTCACCAAAGCCTTAACAAACAAAAACTATTCCTTTGGGCATGGCTTGCCCCAACCCTGATGGGAGGAGTCATTGAACTGGTGCAGGCCTATTGCACCACCAACCGTTCCGGCGAATGGCTTGACCTGGCAGCCGATGCCGTAGGGTGCACCTTGGCAGTAGGCGTGGGACTACTCCTACGGAGAATTATAAAATGCAAAAAAGAAACAATGTAATAATTATAAAAAGAAAAATGTGGAAGAAGAGTCAGGCCTCGTTCTTCCACATTTTATAAGGATTCTTACGCAGGTGCGAATTATAATATCGCTTATCACCAGTGACTTCCTCACCGATGAAATCGGGCTTTTCGTAGGGTTCGTCAGGTGATGACAGTTCTACCTCGGCTATCACCAATCCATCGTTGTCGCCATAGAACTCATCGACCTCGAAGGTATGTTTGCCACTGGCAACAAGATAGCGGGTCTTATCGATAACGCCAGGTTCACAAATCATGAAAAGCTGATTAGCTTCTTCAAGAGCAATCTCCTTCTCGAACTCATAACGACTCAAGCCGCCATCGAGCGAAGGACCCTTGATGGTCAGGAAGCCTTGATTATCACGGATACGAACACGTACCGTGCGTCCATTCCCGCTACTGATATAACCTTGCTTAATACGATAACTCTTGTGTGCGCGGCTTTTGAAATCATTGCCGCGCACCAAGAATTTCCGTTCTATCTCCATTCCGCTCATAGATTAAGCGAAATTGTAGATAGTGTAAGCACAGAAGGCGATGGCAAAAAGAATCAGGATTCCGAAAATCCAGTTAACTACTTTGCGTCCCTCTTTTTCTTGTTTCTCAGCGTAAGCCTTCTGCTTAGCGTTTAAATGCTTTTCTTTAGACATAGTAATATGAAATTTAATGTTAGGTATTAATCTTCATCACTTACTGGAAACTCCATGAGGTATGCCTTGATAAAGCCATCCAGCTTACCATTCATCACGCTGTCGACATCACGGGTCTCGAAATTGGTACGATGGTCCTTGACTCGCTTGTCATCAAAGACATAAGAACGGATCTGACTACCCCACTCGATTTTCTTCTTGCCAGCCTCAATCTTAGCCTGTGCCTCAAGACGTTTCTTCATGGCACGGTCATAGAGTTGTGAACGGAGCAGCGCCATAGCACGCTCCTTATTCTTTGGCTGGTCGCGCGTCTCCGTATTCTCAATGAGGATTTCCTCTTCCTCGCCCGTATCAGGGTCGGTGTACCAATAACGCAGGCGCACACCCGATTCCACCTTGTTCACGTTCTGACCACCAGCACCGCTTGAACGGAAAGTATCCCACGACAACTTAGCGGGGTCAACATATACCTCGATGGTATCATCGACAAGGGGCGAAACGAAGACAGAAGCGAAGGATGTCATTCGCTTACCCTGCGCATTATAGGGTGACACACGCACCAAACGGTGCACGCCATTCTCACTCTTCAGGAAGCCATAGGCAAACTCGCCACCCTCTATCTGCATGGTGACACTCTTGATACCAGCCTCGTCACCGTCGAGCAAGTTACTGATTGTGACTTTATAGCCATGAGCCTCAGCCCAGCGCATATACATACGCATCAGCATCTGCGCCCAGTCCTGAGCCTCAGTACCACCAGCACCAGAGTTAATCTTGAGCACGCAGTCCATGGGGTCTTCCTTCTGGCGCAGCATATTCATAAGTTCCAGTTCCTCGATGGCATCGACAGCCTTCTGGTAGTCTTCATCCACCTCCTGCTCGGTCACCATCTCGTCTTTATAGAAATCGAAGGCCAGCTGCAATTCGTCGGCCTTGGTACGTACATCATTATAGCCATCAATCCATTTCTTGATAGCCTTTACCTTCTTCATCTGCTCCTCAGCACGCTTGGGGTCTTCCCAGAAGTCAGGCGCCTGAGTACGAAGATCTTCTTCTTCGAATTCAATCTGTTTCTGGTCTATCTTCAGATAGTGAAACAGCTTCTCGGCTCTGTCTAATACGTCTTTTAATTGATCCTGTGTTATCATTCTTTATTCCTCGTACATTTTATCAATCTCAGCCTTGTAGTTCTCGTTGAGTACGCGACGCTTGATTTTCAGCGTGTTTGTCAGTTCTCCACGCTCCATGGAGAAGCCCTTGGGGAGCAACGTGAATCGCTTCACCTGTTCGTAATGAGCCAACTGCTGCTGCAAGGTCTCAATACGCTCGCTGAGCATGCGGATAATACGCTTATCCTTGCAAAGGTCCTCACGACTATTGAAAGCAATATCGTGGGTACGCGCATATTCCTCCAGTAACTTATACTCGGGCACAATGAGCGCAGAGACAAACTTACGCTGGTCGGCAATGATGGCTATCTGGTCGATATACTTGTCAACCAGGAGTTTTGACTCAATCATCTGCGGAGCGATATATTTTCCGTTTGACGTTTTGAAGAGGTCCTTGATACGGTCCTTCAGGAAGAGTTCGCCATCCTTGAGGTAACCAGAGTCTCCCGTCTTGAAATAGCCATCAGCCGTGAACGACTGAGCCGTGATATCATCACGGTTATAATAGCCACGGGTGATGGTGGGACCCTTCAAAAGGATCTCTCCCTCTTCACCAATCTTGATATCGATGCCCTGGATGGGGAAGCCCACAGAACCTACTTGGAAAGGCTTTCCTAAATGGTCGCACGAAACAGTGGCCAAAGACTCGGTCAGGCCATAGCCTACAACCATGTTCAGGCCAATGCTATGGACAAACTCCTCTACGTGAGAAGCTACGGTTGCGCCTGCCGTGGGGAAGAAATGAGCATTCTCAAGTCCCAGTTCCTTACGCACCAATGAGAATACGGTCTTATTGAGCAACTCGTATTCCAGATGCAGTGCCATAGGAGGCTGCTTGCCTGCTGCCAGATACTCAATATTATGCTTGCGACCTACCTCAAGCGCATGCCTGAAGAGCTTGCGCTGTACGGTACCACTGGTCTCTATCTTCTCTTGCACGCCATGATACACCTTCTCCCAGAAACGGGGCACGCTGGACATACACGTAGGATGCTGCTCACGCATAGACTTCTGTACCTCCTGTGGATAGGTATTCACAATCAGGCGAGCACCAACGGAGATACAAAGCAAAGCCCAGCCACGCTCAAAGATATGCGTGAATGGCAGGAAATTCATCACACGGTCGTTCTCATCAACAGGCACATCCTTGTGGTTAGCTTCCATGGCTGCATGGAACTGTCCCATAGAGAGGATTACGCCTTTGGAATCGCCCGTTGTGCCACTGGTATAAAGAATATTGGCAATATCATCCATCGTAGCGTCCTGCTGTCGCTGCTCTACCTCGGCCTGACGAGTCAGACCCTCGCCCAGTTTCAGGAAGTCGGTGAATGACATCACGGTTGGGTCGGCTTCGGGCAGTTTTACTGCTGAGTCGAACACGATGATACGTTCCAAAGAACGACAAGTGGGGAACACACGACGTGCCTTGTCGAACTGTTCCTGCTCACCCACAAACAGGAAGCGGATCTTAGCATCGTTGACCATGAACTGTATCTGCTGCTCACTACTGGTAGCATAGAAAGGTATGGTAACGGCACGGATGCCCCATGCACCAAAATCGGTGAATAGATATTGCACAGAGTTCTGAGAGAAGACACCCAGATTCTCCTGCACATTAACGCCTAAAGCCAACATGGCATTAGCCACTTGTTTTACAATGCCCGAGAACTGATTCCACGAGCATGATTTCCACTCTTTACCACTGAAGTTCTTGTAAATCAGCGCCTCGCGGTCGCCATACTTGGCAGCCACATCATACACCAATCGGGAAAGATGGCTGTTTATCTGCATAATAACCCATTTTATTTGTTGGTGCAAAAGTACTCAAAATAGGTCAGACTGCCAAATGTTTCGTCATTAAATATCCTTCTTCCGGATGATTTCGACATTGTAAACCTGTTCACCTGCCGTCTTATCGGCCTCGCGTGGCAGATAGACAGGCGCATCCGGTTGCAATGGAAGTATACGCAGCTCCAGTTGTGAGCAGTTCTCAGGCAAGCGCCACAGACCATAAAGGAACGGACGGCCATAATAGAAATTATCGGCTATCAAATGACCGTTGGCATATAAGCGGGCACAGTCGCCACGATAGGAGATGGAAAGAAGAGACGCCCCTACCCCAGCTTTGTCAGGAGCCGGTATCTGTATCCTATAGACTGCAGCTTGCTGCCAATCCTGTTCGGATGGTGCCTCAGCCACTTTAGCCCTACCCTTCACAATCGTACGCAAAGGGCCTGCCTCCTTCACCTTTTCAGCAGCTAGAGCGATACTCTTTGTCTCTTCCTCTTCAGACAGGAAAAGACGTTCAGCCTCAGCCTTCGTGATCAGATAGATATTATCGTAAATGGGGTTCCTGGTGCCACGCGGCCTGACATTCTTCAGCGTCTTGCCATTTGTCATACAGATTGTTGAGGGGATGCCAGGAACCTGCATCATATAGACTTTTCCGTCACGACGGGCCACGAGTTGCGCCGTAGCATAACGGATACCGTCAACATTGACAGGGAAGATTGCCATACAGCCACTTGGAACAGTCAACTTAGGCAGTTTTACGCCACATGCTTCCAACTGCACATTTTTCTTGGCAGAGAGGTTATGGAAACGTTCGTAGTTATTAACGAAGATAAAGGCAGAAGCATCCTCTCCCTTTGCACTTCTTATAGCCCAGCGCAACTGGGTATCCTCACCTTTCTTCAGATCCTGTGGAGCAGGGAAAGAAGCCTCCATAGGTGCCAGAGTCTCACCCCAGTCATGCATGAAGAGATGAAGGGGACGCAACATATAATACTGGGGATAGGTCTGTCCGAACTCGCCCAAAGGAGCCTGGAAGTCGTAGGTCATCACAGGTAGGTCATTATTGGCCGTACCAGGCGATGTCTGACATTCATTCATCGTGTGGAGGAGTCCCTCTGGATTCGTACCGCCATGATACATATAGTATCCCAAGAGGTTTGAACCACTACCCAGTTTTACTAATGCCATGGAGTAAGCATCCTCAGGATAGACGTACGGACGACGATGATAAGCGGTAGCCATTCCACCTCCAAGTTCACAGGTGAAATAGGGATATTGCTCATCACCCTCATTGAGTTTCTCCTCTTGCTTTCCTAAGAGGTCGGTGCCTATGGCTGTAGAAGAACGGAAGCCTTTGAAATTAAAGGCCTTATAATAATTACCACAGCCTTCAGTTACCTCCTTATCCCAGAAGCCATCGGCATAGTCACCATAAAGGGGAAGCATCTCACCAAAGGGTACTGGCGTGCGCAGCTCCGGCCATCCAGTACGGGTATAAAACGGCAAATCGAAGCCTATCTTCAGAGCTATCTGTTTAAGGGCCATCAGGTACTCACCGCGTCCATGATACTCATTATCAAACTGTGCCGCAATGACCGGGCCGCCATCTTTCCACTGCAAGCCCTGCACCTGTGTAAAGATCTGACGATAGAGTGTTTCGACTAAGCCCAGAAATACTGGATTCTGTTCACGTAACTTACAGCCTTTAGCAAAGACCCAGTCTGGAATGCCACCATTACGTACCTCGCCATGACAAAACGGTCCCAAGCGCAGGACAACTGGCATCTGCTCCTTCTTACACACTTCCAGGAAGTTGCGCAACGAGCGCTGTCCGTCCCAGCGGAAGATACCTTCCTGCTCTTCTATATGATTCCAAAACAGGTAGGTGGCAATAATAGTGACACCACCCTCTTTCATCTTCCTGACTTCGTCAGCCCATTCATTGACAGGAATGCGCGAATAGTGTATCTCGCCCATCACAGGACAGACGCGATGACCGTCAATGATAAGGCTCTGACTATCCCATGTTACAGAGGGAATATGCTGTGCCCTTGCATTCGTAAACGATAATACGAGTATGTATATTGTAACAGAAAATCTTAGTAGCTGATTCATCAGTTTACCTGTTTTTAAGTTTTCGCCTACAAAGGTACGACATATAAATAAAAAAAAGCAATCTGTCAACGATTTTTTTGACAGATTGCCTTGAATATTATAACAGAACTTCCGTTCTATCGCTTATGCGAAAGGATTCTCTGTGGGATAGTAGTCACCCTTGGGGAAGTTGTAGTCAATCTCCTCAACGGGGATACCCATGTACTTCAGAACCTCCCACAGGTACTTACCAGCGTGCTCGAACATCACAGCTGCGTGGTGTGGGTAGTGCTTCTCGATGAGCACGTGACGGTAGAAGCGGCTCATGTTCTTGATACCGAAGATACCGATAGAACCGAATGAGCGAGTAGCCACAGGAATAATCTCACCCTGAGCGATATAAGCACGGAGCTTCGTATCGGCTGTTGACTGCAAACGATAGATTGTAGCCTTACCAGGAGTCAGGTCACCCTCAAGTGTACCGTTAGTTACCTCTACAGGCAGAGCGCGGGCCATAATGCGCTGGAAGCACATCTGACAGTTGCAGACCTTAGAAGAAGCGGTATTACCACAGTGGAAGCCCATGAAGATTTCCTTCTCTGTATAGGTGTCGCACTCAAACTTCTTACCCTTGATGCTCTCCTCGTACATATCCTTAGGTACAGAGTTGTTGATGTCGAGCAGGGTTACAGCGTCCTCAGTGATGCAAGTACCAATGTACTCAGACAGAGCGCCATAGATATCAACCTCACAAGCTACGGGGATACCACGACCTGTGAGACGGCTGTTAACGTAGCAAGGTACGAAACCGAACATGGTCTGGAATGCAGGCCAGCACTTGTTAGCCATAGCAACAAACTGACGTGAGCCCTTGTGAGCCTCGATCCAGTCGGTGAGAGTCAGCTCATACTGAGCCAGCTTAGGCAGAACTGAAGGTATCTTATTGCCAGTGCCCAACTCGGCAGCCATATCCTTCACCACGTCGTCGATACGTGGGTCACCCTGGTGCTTCTGGAAAGCCTCGAGCAGGTCGAGCTCTGAGTTCTCCTCGATCTCAACGTCGAGATCATAGAGGGCACGGATAGGAGCATTACAAGCCAGGAAGTTGTTTGGACGAGGACCGAAGCTGATAATCTTCAGGTTCTGCAGACCGATGATAGCACGTGCGATGGGCAGGAACTCATGAATCATCTCTGCGCACTCACCTGCGTCGCCAACAGGCTCCTCAGGAATATAAGCACGGGTCTTACGCAGGCTCAGAGCCTGACTAGCGTTCAGCATTCCGCAGTAAGCATCGCCACGACCGTCGATCAGGTCGTTCTGAGTCTCCTCAGCAGCAGCGCAGAACATGGTGGGGCCCTGGAACCAGTCAGCAATCATGGTCTCAGAAATCTCAGGACCGAAGTTGCCAAGATATACACAGAGGGCATTACAACCAGCTTTCTGTACATCCTCAAGAGCCTGCTTAGCGTGAATCTCGCTCTCTACGATACAGATGGGGCACTCATAGATGCCATCCTTTCCAAACTTTTTTTCATACTCGGCGATAACAGCCTTACGACGGTTAACAGCCAATGACTCGGGGAAACAGTCGCGACTTACAGCGACGATTCCAACCTTAACTACTGGTACATTTTTCATTTTAAACAGATATTATCTCTATGAATAATTTTAGGTTATACACTCATTCGGGTACTTTCGGATGCAAAGATACACTTTTCAGAGCGACTAGCCAAATAAATAAGAGATTTTTTTAAACAAAACTGATTACGCCCTGCTGTGTCTCTGGCGTTTCCGGACGCTGTATTTCTTCTACAACATTCTGATTACCAATGCTAGCCAGAATTTCACGTGTACGCTTATAAGTAGGCGTCTGTTCCACTGCAGAGATAACATCATCATTATCTAAATCTTCAGGACCGAAGATATAGATATTGGGACGACGCTTATGAATCCTTGCAGAATCACTGTCACCATAGTAATGTCCGCGTCGTTCTTCACGCTTGGCTGTACGTTCCTGTTCTTCTGCCAGTCTGTTTGCATCTTCCTTGGTCTGCTGACGAAGCAGTCGCTCTTCCATACCGTCCACATCCTGCATGCCGAAACCTGTTGCAAGAATGGTAACCTTTACGCGTTTGCCCAGTTCAGGATCAACAGCAACACCCCATTTGAATACGAAGTCATTGCCAAAGCGATCCATAAACTCATGAACATAGTTCATCTCCTCCATCATGAAATTATCCTTAGAATCCTTCTGGTGTGAGAACGAGATATTCAGCAGAATCTTCTTTGAATTGAAGATGTCATTATCGTTAAGCAACGGAGAATTAAGGGCATCGTCAATAGCCTTCTTCACACGATCCTCACCTTCGCCATAACCCGTAGACATGATAGCCACGCCACCATCCTGGAGTACGGTCTTCACATCATTGAAGTCAAGGTTCATCGTACCGTGGAGGGTGATAATCTCCGCAATAGACTTTGCTGCCACCGACAGCGTATCATCAGCTTTTCCGAAAGCATCGAGGAACGACAGGTCAGGATATATCTCGCGCAAACGCTCATTATTAATAACAAGCAAGGCATCCACGTGCTTTGACATCTCCTCAACACCGTCAAGAGCCTGGTCAATCTTTTTATTTCCCTCGAAACGGAAAGGAATGGTAACGATACCCACGGTAAGGATATCCATCTCCTTTGACACGCGGGCAATGACAGGAGCCGCACCAGTACCTGTACCACCGCCCATACCTGCGGTAATAAAGGCCATACGGGTACCATCATTCAGCATGTTATGGATATCATTAATGCTTTCCTCAGCTGCTGCGCGTGCCTTTTCAGGACGGTTACCGGCACCAAGGCCCTCACTACACCCAACTGCAGCTTAACAGGCACAGGAGAATCATTCAGGGCCTGATTATCCGTATTGCACACTACGAAGGTCACGTCGTGGATACCTTCTTTATACATATGATTAACAGCATTACCACCACCGCCACCAACGCCGATGACCTTAATGATGCTGTGTTTCTCTTCGGGAACACCGAAATCGAGAATATCGTTTGTTTTATTGAAATCTTCCATATGAGTTACTTTTTTGAAGGTTGAATATTGAATTATTCCTCGCTGACAATATCCTTGCCGAACTTAGTGAGGCCTTTCTTGAATTTGTTGAACCAGCTGTTCTCCTTCTTCAAGCGACGTTGCTCTTCTTCCTGCAAACGTCTCATCTCCTCTTCGGCAGCTTCTTCAGCTTCTTTCTTACGACGAGCCTCCTCGGCAGCACGTTCTTCTTCCTGAGCCGTACGGATAGTACCCGTCTCAATCTCATGAATCTGACGCGGTCTGCGTTCCGGAGCAACCTGCTCCTCATGTTCCTCCTCATCAAACAGATTTCCATTAGGATCAATATCCCTGCCTGCGCAGTTGATATCACCCTTTATCAGCAGACCGAGTACGGTGTTATACATACCGTTGTGAGACCTGATCTGCTCGATGCTGGAATTAACTGTTGCAGTAACAAACTTTGCAACACGGATTTTATCAACATGAGTGTACTTCGTGAAAGCAACCTCAATATTCTTCATGTTTGCGCCGCCACCAGTCAGGATGATGCCACCCAGCAGTTTATCGTAGTATTCAGCAGGAATCTGATAACGGACATTCTCGATAATCTCCTCCACGCGAGCCTCGACAATCTCAATGAAGCGACGAGCTTCTATCTGACGGTCAGAATCGATAGAGTATTTCATCTCAGGATCGATATCATTATTATCCGTATAGGCAGAACCATAATTCAGTTTCATCTTCTCGGCATCACTCTCCTCCATCTGAAGTGAGGCAATATCCTTCGTGACATTGTTGGAGCCCAAAGGAATAACGACCAGATGACGGAGCACATTCTTCCAGAATACAGATACTGTTGTCGTGTCGGCACCGATATCAACCAGTGCACATCCAGAACGCTTCTCAGCCTCTGTCAACACCACATTTGCCAATGCCAGAGGAGCCAGATACATATCTGCAACCTTAATATTGGCTGCCTCAAAACATTTGTTCAGGTTCTGGAAGAACGATGTACGTTCAAGGATATTCAGGAAATTACCTTCGAGGTGATTGGCACGGATACCCACAGGATCCATCTGCAACTGCGTATCAACACGATACTCTTGCTCGGCAACATCCAGAATCTTCTTGTCAGGATAATCAAGTCCCCAGTTTGCATCCATCAGTTCCACCACCATCTCCTGTGTGATAATACAATCACCAGGGAAATCCTTCACAATAGTGTTCTTGACACTGCGAATAGACTGGCCACCGACACCCACGAATACCTGAGTGATACGTGTCTTCAGCTGTGTTTCCAGTTTCTTGACGATAGATGTCAGACACTGAGCAGTCTTGTCAATGTTGTAAACAACACCCTTGCGGATGAATGAGGACGAATCTTCCCGCACCAGTGCCAGGACACTGATGCTGCCATCGGGCTTTTTCTGTCCGGCAATACCCGTCACCTTGGATGAACCGAGTTCAATTGCAACGATAAAATCCTTAATTTCAGCCATAATATATTATCTTTTATTTTCTTTTACACACTATCTGATTATCAAACTCAACACTAACACGAGAATATTTATTCCAGCCAGCCTGCATGAGACCATAACGATAGAATTTCTGCAGACGGTCTAATTTCTTTTCCACGCCGTCAGGCTGACCGATATAGGCAATATGTCCACCTACACGAGGAACAATCTCCACCGAACCGTCAGCCAATACATTCAACTGTACAACCTGGTTTTTCCAAAACGGTTTGGAAAGAATGACATTGACCATTGGCACCAGTCTTTTCTCTGCATATAGTTTATTGATGCGGCCTGTAGCTATAATCAGATTACAGGAATAGTCTGTACTAGGCATTGGTTTCCCGTGATTATCCACATAAAAGTCCTCTCCTTGGTCATTCATAACCCTGACCACAGGAATACGCTGACGGACATCGATACATACCAAGCCATTCTGCCCTTTATAGCACTGCACGTCTTCTATCAGTTCCTTAGACTGCAGCGTCTCCTCTATCTGTCGGAGATTTATCTTCTCCATCGACTGACCAATAGGGCTGATAGCATCATGATTGAGCATGAACTTAATATCGGCCTCACTGAGGAATCCTTCAACGACACTTTTCTCTATGTTGATACGAATATCCCGGCACACACGTCCAGCATCCGGCTTATTAAACGCCGTCATGGCCAGGACGAGATATACGCCCAGCACAATATTCAAGGTACCAAATGCTATTTTCTTCCAGTTCATCAACTATTCCACGATAAGAGCATTTTAGTTTTTATTACTCTGCAACACCTTGGCCATCTGTGGAACCTGGTTATCCAGGTCACCAGCACCAAGTACGATAAGGACATCGAACGAACGGCTCTTAATGAAGGACAGCACGTCATCCTTGTTGATGAGCTGCTTCTTAACCCCAGGGGCCAGTCGATCGTAGATCAGCTGTGAAGTAACGCCTTCTATAGGCAATTCACGGGCAGGATAGATCTCTGTCAGAATCACTTCATCCAACTGACTCAGCGCATCAGCGAAATCCTGGTAGAAATCGCGGGTACGTGTATAGAGATGGGGTTGGAAGATAGCCGTGATATGACGATCTTTATATAGTTCACGAATGCTACGCGCACTCTGATAGATTTCTTTGGGATGGTGAGCGTAGTCTGAGAGGAACACCAGCTTATCGGTCTTGATCTTAAAATCAAAACGGCGGTCTACTCCTCCATAGGTCTGCATACCATAACGCAACTCCTCTGCCGTACAGCCATTGAGTTGTGCCATTGCCATCGCAGCAATACCATTTTCAATATTGATAGGAATAGGCTGACCCAGTTGCACATTCAGCACATTCTCGACAGGAGAGATAAAGTCGAACGTAATCTCACCATTCTCTATCTTGATATTCTCAGCATGGAAGTCACCCTCGTTAAGAGAATAGTCATAACGCTTCACACCATCCTGCAAGTGCTCCTTCATCTCCAAGTCGCGGTGAATAATCAGGGCACCACCAGGCTGGATCAACTCTGTGTAATGACGGAAGCTCTCCAGATAAGCCTCCTTTGTACCATAGATATCCAGATGATCAGGATCTGTTGATGTGATAACCGTCATCCAAGGTGACAGCCAATGGAAAGAACGGTCGAACTCATCGGCTTCTATCACCACATATTCCGAATCAGAGACAATATAATTGGTACCATAGTTTTTGGTGATACCACCCAGGAAAGCATTACAATCCAGATGACTCTGGTGCATGATATGTGCACACATGCTTGACGTTGTTGTCTTACCATGAGTTCCTGCCACACAAAGTCCTTTCATCTGACGGGTCAGTGTACCCAGCACCTGCGCACGTTTCTGTATTTCAAAACCATTCTCGCGGAAATAGCACAACTCCTGATGCTCTGCCGGGATAGCAGGGGTATAAACCACCAGGCAATGTTCCTTGTCCTTACATGCATGAGGAATCAAATCCACGTTTTCCTCATAATGAATCAAGGCGCCCTCCTTCTCCAGACGACGGGTCAGATCCGAAGGTGTTTTATCATAACCTGCTACAATCAGGCCACGATGAATGAAATAACGTACCAGTGCACTCATACCTATACCACCGGCACCAACGAAATATACAGCTTTTATATCCTTTGCTTCCATTTTCTTATTTTACTCTGCTCCTGCGAGTTTTAATACTTCTTTAGCTATAACTTTTGCTGAGTTGGGATAGCCCATCTTCAGCACATTCTCACTTAATGACTCCAATAATGCAGCATCATTCACCACGTCAACAGCCATTGGAATCAGCTTCTCGGCAGCCTCATTATCCTTGACGCACAAGGCAGCGCCATTCTTCACCAACGCCATTGCATTCTTGGTCTGATGATCTTCTGCAACATTAGGACTTGGCACCAGTATAACGGCCTTTCCTATCAGGCAAAACTCAGAGATACTGCTGGCGCCTGCCCTGCTGATAACCAGGTCGGCGGCACGATAGGCAGCACCCATGTCTGCAATAAAATCGCTCACCACAAGGTTCTCAGGACAGCCCTCCTGTTCCAGTTTCTCAGCAATCTGTGCACTATAATATTTTCCTGTCTGCCAGATAAACTGAACACCAGAATGACGGATCTCATCCAAGTGTTGCAACACACTCTCGTTGATTGTACGTGCCCCCAGACTACCTCCTACCAGGAGAACCGTTCTCTTGTCGGCCTGCAAGCCAAACGACTGAAGTGCTTCTTCACGGGTTATTTTCGTATCCAGCAATGACTGGCGAACAGGATTGCCTGTCATCATAATCTTATCCTTGGGGAAGAAACGTTCCATTCCTTCGTATGCCACACAGATCTTTGCAGCCTTGGAAGCCAGTTTCTTATTAGCAAGTCCAGCATATCCATTCTGTTCCTGCAACAAGGTAGGAATACCAAGACTATTGGCAGCACCCAAAGCCGCACTACTGGCATAGCCGCCTACACCCACAGCAACCTGAGGCTTAAATTCACGTAGCAGCTTCTTGGCCATTCGCTTACTTTTCAGATAATCCAAAGCCACGCCGATGTTTCCCGGTTTCCACAACGGACGGAGGAATCCACGAATAGGAAGGCCGACAATCTCATAGCCTGCCTGCGGTACTCGCTGCATCTCCATACGACCCTCGGCACCAACAAACAATATCTTAGCATCTGGACGCAACTCGCGTACAGCATTTGCAATAGACACGGCAGGGAATATATGACCTCCTGTGCCACCACCACTAATTACTACTCTTAATTCTTTCATACTTCTGCAGTTTTTACAGACTGGTCTTTACGTTTTGCACTACGGCTGACACTCAAGATGACGCCAATATAGGCACAGTTCACAATCGTCGATGTACCACCTTTCGAGACGAGAGGCAACGGCTGACCGGTGACGATACCAAAGTCAACAGCCACACACATATTGATGACTGCCTGGAACACCAGCAGCAACGTCAGTCCCATCACAAGAAAAGCAGGGAAGTTATTCTCACATCTACTGGCTATACGCGCAGCCCTGAACAAGAGGATGACATATAGGAACACCACGGCTATAGCACCAACCAGTCCCATCTCTTCAATGATAATCGCATAGATAAAATCGGAGAAAGCCTGTGGCAGATAATCACGCTCCACAGAGTTACCGGGTCCTTTACCGATGATACCTGATGACGCAATGGCAAAGTTGGCATGAGTCACCTGGAAGTTCTTATCGGTTACCTTGTACTCCTCGGCAGGAACATTCTTGTCTTCCTTACCTGCAATACGGTTCTTCCAGGTCCAGAAACGGTGGGTCAACTTTTCCCATCCAGATCTGTCTTTCTTCTCCGAACTCTTTACCACCTGTTCTGTCTGTCCGTTAGCCTGAGCCTGTTCCAGTTCCTGGCCTTCCTTATCTAATTTGGCCATCCAGAACACCAGTCCTAGGAATATAGCAACAAGCAAAACAAGTACACCCGTCAACTTACCCATCTGTCTCAATGGAACACGGGCAATAAACATCATGACAAAGATAACACTGAAGAGCAATACTGCCGTTGACAGGTTCTCAAGACCAATCAACATCGTAGCTGGTACCACCAACCAAAGCACATACTTCATGGCAGTGGGATCTGCACCACTCTCGTCCTCGCGCTGCATCGCACTGAGAATCTGCGCAGCCGTCAAGACCATCGTTCCCTTGGCAATCTCTGAAGGTTGGAACGTGAATCCAGGCAATTGGATAACGCGGTTGGCACCATTGATACTCTCACCACCTATCAATACCCACAACAGAGTGGCATAGGTAAGAACCAGCATCAAAGGCGTCAGCAGCTTGAAATATCTGCATGGGATATTCAGCGTGATGATAGCCACGCCCACACCCACAAGAATCATCGCCGTGTGATAAATCAACGGCATCATATAGTTATGGGTTTTATAGGTCAGCGTACTCGAGGCAGAGAACACCTCGACGATGCTGATAAGACAAAGGAACAGGAACACCGTCCATATACCTTTATCGCCCTTGAAGAGATTGCCAATTTTCTTTTCCATTCCTATAGATTTCTTACCAATTCCTTGAATTGCTCTCCACGATCCTCCATATTCTTAAAGAGGTCGAACGATGCGCAACACGGTGACAGGAGTACTGTCTCACCAGGGCTGGCCAACTCATAGCAAGCTTCCACACACTCCTTCATTGAGTGCGTATCACGAACGGGAAGGCCGAGCGCATCGAAGTTATCGTGCAGTTTCTTATTGTCAGCTCCAAGATATACCAATGCAGAACATTTCTCGCGGATGAGCGGTTTGATGGGATCATAGTCATTTCCCTTATCCTTACCACCTACAATCAGCACCACCTTGGTTTTCATGGAGTCGAGTGCATACCAGCAGGCATCCACATTCGTAGCCTTGGAATCGTTCACATAATGAACGCCACGCACAGTAGCAACTTTCTCCAGACGGTGTTCCACTCCGGGGAAGTCACTGAGTGACTGGCGGATGATATCCTTCTTGATACCTGCGATATCACCAGCAATACCTGCAGCCAGCGAGTTATAGATATTATGACGTCCCGTCAGACTCAGCTGTTCCTGCTCCATGTTAAACGGTTCCGGCTGTTCAATGGTGTATTCTCCCTCAGAGATATAACCGATAGAGCCTTTCTCCTTCAGCTCAGAGAACGGATACTGAATAGCCTGGATGTCATATTTCCGCAACTCACGCTGGATGATGGGATCATCATTCCAGTAGATGAAGGCATCGTCAGGTGTCTGATTCTGGATGATACGCATCTTGGCATCCACATAGTTCTGCATCTCAAAATTATAGCGATCCAGATGGTCGGGCGTGATGTTGAGCAGAATAGCAATATTAGCATGGAACTCATACATATTGTCCAACTGGAACGAAGACAGTTCGATGATATAATACTCATGCGGATCCTCTGCCACCTGCAGAGCCAACGAGTTTCCGATATTGCCAGCCAGACCGGCATCGTAGCCAGCCTTCTTGAAAATATGATAGACCAGCGAGGTCGTTGTTGTCTTACCATTTGAACCCGTGATACAAATCATCTTCGAATTGGTATAGCGACCAGCAAACTCAATCTCGCTGATAATGCCAATACCCTTCTCTACAGCCTTCTTAACCATAGGAGCCGTCTCGGGGATACCAGGACTCTTGATAATCTCATCGGCATTCAGAATCAGCGACTCCGTATGCTGTCCCTCTTCCCAAACAATCTGGTGGTCGTCAAGCATCTGCTTATAGCGCGGGGCTATCTTCGACATGTCTGAAACAAACACGTCAAAACCCTCTTTCTTCGCCAGAATAGCTGCTCCGGCACCACTCTCACCTGCTCCTAAAACTACAATTCTTTTCATCGTATCTTCAATGTTATAATAGTCAATGCCGCCAGGATAATGGTTGTTATCCAGAAGCGGATAGTGATTTTCGACTCGTGAAAAGGACGGTGTGGCCAACCTTTCAGAATATAACGCGACGTTGAATCAAGCTGTGAGTCGAGTTTTCTGAACGTATCGTGAATAGGCGTTGCACGGAACACGCGCACACGCTGTCCTTTTTTCTTCATGAACTTAAACCACTGGGTCTGGATGATAACACTCAGGCTTTCCACGAAGAAGATGCCACATAAGATTGGCAACATCAACTCCTTGTGGATAATCACAGCACCCACACCGATAACACCACCAATAGTCAAAGAACCGGTGTCGCCCATGAAAATCTGTGCAGGGAAGGCATTATACCAAAGGAAACCTACCATCGCACCGACAAAGGCACTCAAGAACACTACCAGTTCCTCACTATGAGGGATATACATGATGTCGAAATAAGAGGCAAATCCTATATGCGACGATATATAGGCCAATATACCTAAGACGGCACCTATAACAGCTGAGTTTCCAGCACACATACCATCCATACCATCATTCAAATTGGCACCATTCGACACTGCCGTCACCACAAGAATAGTCATCAGGACGAAGACAATCCATCCTGCAGCCACCTTGTGCTTTCCTACAAACGACATCACGTCAGAGTAACTCAGGTTATGGTGTTTTATAAATGGTATCGTTGTCTTCAAGGACTTATGGGCCACAGATTCATGCTTCACCACTTCCGTTCTGTTCTGCTGCGGTACACTTACATTCTCGCGCATCACCACGTCAGGACTCAGATAGAGCACAATACCAACAATGAATCCGATAGACACCTGTCCCACAATCTTATATTTTCCCTTCAAACCTTCTTTGTTCCGACGGAATATCTTGATATAGTCATCCATGAAGCCGAGGAATCCCAGCCATATCGTGGTGACCACCATCAGAATCAGATAGATGTTACGGATACGACCTAACAGGAGTACAGGCACCAGAATACTGACAATGATAATGAGGCCACCCATTGTGGGCACACCTTTCTTCTCGACGCCAAAGGGATCGATAGACGGATCACGCTCAGTCTCGAAAATCTTGCGACGCTTCATCCATTTGATGAAGAACTCACCAAACCAGGCAGAGATAACCAGAGAGAAAATCAAAGCCAGAAGGGCACGGAAAGAGATATAACTCCACAGGTGACTTCCTGGAATATTGTATTGCTCTAAGAATCTGAACAGATAGTATAGCATATTCTCTATTTTTTACGTTACAATAAACTTCTTATGCCTCAAAGATTTCCTTTACCACCTCACGGTCATCAAAATGGTGCTTCACGCCCTTGATTTCCTGATAGTCCTCATGGCCCTTACCAGCAATCAGGATCACATCGCCTTTCTGAGCCAGCATACAAGCCGTACGGATAGCCTCCTTACGGTCAACAATACTCACCACCTTCTTCATCTGCTTCGAATCCAGTCCGGCCAACATATCATTGATGATATCCTGTGGTTCCTCGAAACGGGGGTTGTCACTTGTGATGATAACACGGTC
The DNA here is from genome assembly GCF_022024115.1 of Prevotella communis. Classification (NCBI taxonomy): domain Bacteria; kingdom Pseudomonadati; phylum Bacteroidota; class Bacteroidia; order Bacteroidales; family Prevotellaceae; genus Prevotella; species Prevotella communis. The sequence goes on along the minus strand of NZ_CP091792.1, from coordinate 378,086 downwards.
ACTCTGCTTGACAGCCTCTTGAGCCATCAGCGGACGCTTACCCTTGTCACGATTGCCACCAGCGCCACAGACGGTGATGATCTTTCCTTCCTTACCATCCAACACTTCATGAATGGCCTTCAGCACGTTCTCCAATGCATCAGGCGTATGAGCATAGTCAACGACAGCCGTATAACCCTCTGGCGAATGGATTGGTTCCAAACGACCTGCCACACTCTTCAACGTGCTGAGCACCAAGAGTATCTCCTCTGGTTTCTCACCCAGCATCACAGCGGCGCCATAGACAGCAAGCAGGTTGCTTACATTAAACTTACCAATAAACTGTACACCTACCTCATGGCCATCAACTTCCAGATACATACCTTCGAAATGACACTCTATGATACGTGCCTTGAAGTCGGCCATCGTACGGATGCTATAGGTCTTCACGGTAGCCTTGGTGTTCTGCACCATAAACATGCCATTCTTATCGTCAGCATTGGTGATAGCAAAAGCGCCCTTTGGCAACATATCAAAGAAAGCCTTCTTCGCATCACGGTAGTTCTCTACCGTCTTATGATAATCCAGATGGTCACGAGTCAGATTCGTGAAGATACCACCTGCAAATGTCAGTCCGCCAATACGCTTCTGGGCAATGGCATGACTGGAGCACTCCATGAAGACATACTGACAACCTGCATCTACCATTCGGTGAAGCAAGTTATTCAACTCAATAGGATCTGGTGTTGTATGACTGGCAGGCACAGGCTCACCCTCGATATAGTTGCATACCGTTGAGAGCAGTCCGCACTTATAACCCAGTTTGCGGAACATATTATATAATAAGGTGGCGATGGTGGTCTTGCCATTGGTTCCCGTAACACCGACCAACTTCAGTTTCGACGTTGGGTCACCATGGAAGGTGGTTGCCACCTGGCCAACCACGGCCTCCGTTGAGGCCACCTGTACATAGCATACCTGTGGCTGACGCTCATCTGGCATATCTTCACACAAGATAGCAGATGCTCCCAGCTCAATAGCTTTTTGGATATACTGATGACCATCTGTCTGTGTGCCTTTAATAGCCACAAACAGATGTCCTGCTGCAACTTTTCTTGAGTCAATATCAACATCCTTGATATCTACATCCGTAGATCCGGCGATGCTTTTGACTTCAATATTCTTTAATAGTTCTTCAAGTATCATATTTAATTATTATTTAAGTTCCAACATACATGACATACCAGTCTGAAGGGTGGTTCCAGGTGCAATACTCTGGCGAGCCACAAAACCCTTTCCGCTCAGTTTCACCTTCACGCCCAGACGTTCCAGCTGATACACGGCATCGCGCGCACCCATACCCGTCACATCAGGCATCTTTCCAGCCTTCACATCTACCGAGGCCATTGACACCTTAGACGTATTCACGCCCAATTGGCGCAACACATAGCCGGCAGCATTATTATCGCCCTTCAATACACTGGGAATCAGCACCGATGTTGAGTCACGGGCATCAGTCACACTCAGCTTCAGACTCTTGGCCATCACACCCTCTGAGATATGATGGAAGATACCACCCGACATCAAGCCACCAGAGGCAGGCAGACCCATTTTCTTGATACACACGATACAGGTGTACTGTGGATTATCTGAGGGGAAATAGCCACAGAACGACAACCAGTATTCCGTAGTGCCTGTCTTATAGCCACCCGCCTTTGCCACCTGAGCCGTACCAGTCTTACCTGATACCTGGAACGAATGCGAGCCAGCCTTTTTACCTAAGCCCTGACTAACCACATGACGCAGCACCGTCTGCATGGTCTTAATCGTCGACGGCTTTGCAATCTGTTCCTTGATAACCTCTGGCTGTGTTTCCGCTATCATCTGGCCTTCCCTCATGAATCCCTTCACGAAACGAGGGCGCATCATCTTACCATTATTTGCAATGGCATTATAGAAAGTCACCGTATTGATCGGTGCAATCTGCGTCTCGTAACCAATACTCATCCAAGGCAGCGTTGTCTTACTCCAATAGAGCGCCCTGTTAGATGTCTTTGTATCCGGCATACGGATTTTTGGAGGCAGATAACCCACGATAGGAAGTTTCAAATCCTGTCCGATACCTACACGATAGAGTCCCTCCACATATTTTCTTGGGTTAGAGCCATAATAATGGTCAATCACATAACTCACGCCTATATTACTACTCACCTCCAATGCACGAGCCACATTAATATCACCATAACCGCCACGATGCCAGTTATGATCCTTCATCTTAGCGCCATGCATATTCAAGATACCGCATCCTGTATGTATGACATAACTCGTATCTACCACACCATCATCCAGTGCCACCAGGAAAGAAGCCACCTTGAACACCGATCCCGGCTCGCAACGATAGCTGATAGCATCGTTGAAACGTTCATAATACTGACCATTCTCCGCACGGCGCATATTAACGATAGCCTTGATATCGCCAGTCTTCACCTCCATCAGGATTGTCACACCCATGGAAGCATCCCATTTCTTCAAACCTTCGATAAGCGCCTGTTCTGCCAAGTCCTGCATACCGACGTCAATGGTTGTCACCACATCAGTACCATCAACGGCAGGAGTCAACGTGAAGGGTACCACCTTGTTCAGCACCTTCTGCTTGCGCTCTATGCCATACTTACCACGAAGCAGGGAGTCGTAAGAGAGTTCGATACCAAAACGCGCAGTATCCTTTCCACCCTCAAAACTGCGTATATCACCAATGGTACGCTCTGCCAACGAGCCAAACGGACGTCGACGAGCTTCAAAAGACTCAGCATGGAAACCACCCTTGTTTGAAGGTAAATTAAAGAATGGCAACTGCTTCACCTCGCAGTATGTATTATAACTGATACGTTTCGGCCAGACAGCCCAGTGGCGGGCGCCCTCCGATCCGTTTCTCATAATTTTGTGCTTGCCTTCCTCCAAACGTGCCTTGAACTCCTCTGCCGAGCGTTCCGGGAAGATCACGTTCAATCCTCTGCAAAGACTATCCAAGTCGGCATACCAGATACTGTCGCGCTTACGCACCCACACCGTATCAGCATTTCCGCCTGCCTGATAGTCCATGAAGATCTTGTATTCAGGAATACTGCTGGCCAGCAACTGACCATCACAGCTCAGAATATTTCCACGATTGGGACGTACGCTGTCACTATCACTCTTCTGTCTGTTGGCCACGGTCTCCCAATACGATTTCTTTGCAGTCATCGTATAACCAGCCTTGACAATGACTGCGACACCAATAAGTGTCAGCAGCACGGCAACAGCCAGATAGCGCGGTAAAACTTTCTCACTCTTAAACTTACTCATAACCCATCACGTCTCAATCTTCCGGCACTTCAATAATATAGGGAGGTTGGTCACTCAGATGCAACAGTGTATCCTGATTCTCGTGCAGCACCCTCAGTACATTACTCTGACGGCACAACTCTGTCAGGTTACTGGAACTGGAGAGTGCTCTGTATTTTGCATCCACCAGGTCTTTCTCCAACAGATTAATCTCCAGCACATCCTGCTCGCACTGATAGCGAACACCAATATAAAACACGAAGAAGAACACGACGAACAGAATCAGGATGACATGATGACGAACCATCGCAAACAGGTAGTCGCCACCCAGAATCTGTTTCAGGGTAAGCGCACCTACTGGTGTCTCGTCATCCTCGCTTGTCGACTCCTTGATACGTTTCAAAGCCATCGCAGGCTTCTCAGCCTGACTTTGCGAACCAACAGCCTCTGTTGCAGCATCCTTCCCAGACACCACAGGATCCATTCGCTCTGGCTCAGCACCAGCCTCGACAATCATCTCAATTTCGTTATTCTCGTCTGTTTTCATTCGTTATACTTTTTCTGCAATTCTCAGCTTCGCACTACGGCTGCGCGGGTTAGCCTCCAACTCCTCTTCCGAGGCCGTAATCACCCTATTATTAATAAGGTGTAACGGCGATTTTACCCTTCCGAAAAAGTCCTGTTCAACCTTTCCTTCAGCATTACCTGCACGCATCACGTTTTTCACGATTCGGTCCTCCAGCGAGTGATAGGTTATGACACTCAACCGACCTCCGGGCTTCAACAGCTGACAGGCGCCTGAAAGCATCTCACGCAGAGCATCCATCTCATGATTCACTTCTATTCTCAAGGCCTGGAACAGCTTTGTCACTTCCTTCTTCTCACGCTCCCTTGGGAACAGCTTATCCGTCAGTTCCAGAAGTTGTCCAGTAGTCTGTATGGATATCTCCTGCCTTGCCTTCACAATGACAGAAGCCACCTTGCGTGCATTCTTCAGTTCCCCATAGAGATAGAAGATATCAGCCAGTTGTTCTTCTGTATAGTTATTCAGTATGTCAGCAGCAGTCATTCCTGCCCGTTTATTCATTCTCATATCCAGTGGCGCATCAAAACGAAACGAGAAGCCACGCGTCTCGTCGTCGAAGTGATGAGAGGAAACCCCCAAATCAGCCAGCAGGCCATCGATGCCATCCACCTCATAATAGCGCATCCAGTTCTTCAGGTAGCGGAAGTTACTTCTGATGAAAGTAAAACGGTCGTCATCCACAATATTCTGCTCCGCATCAGCATCCTGATCAAAGCTATACAGATGACCTTTTTCCCCTAGGCGACGGAGTATTTCGCGGGAATGCCCGCCACCGCCAAAGGTAACATCTACTAAAATGCTATCGGGCTGGATTGCCAGCCCGTCAACGCTTTCTGCCAAAAGAACAGGAACGTGATATGTCTCAGCTGTCTTAATCATTCGTCAAGGGGTTACTGTCATTATCGCCTTCAGTTTCTCCGCAAACTCCTCTTGCGGCAAGAATGGCTGTTGTGTTTTCTCCACAGCCCATATCTCGATAGCATCATTGATGCCTATGAACCTCACCCCCTGTTCAATGTCAGCCATCTGCAGGTAGCGCTTTGGTATCAGGAACCGGCCGTTACCGTCAAGCGTCAACACCTCAGCCTCAGATACATACTGACGAAGCACCTGCTGACCCACATCATCCCATTCATTAATTTTTTCCAGCAATGCATCCATACGGCGATTCCAGGTACTTTCAGGATAGAGCACAAGACAACGTTGATGCACATCCTTGCGCATCACGAGCACCTCTTCGCCTGCAGCCTGCAACACCTTACGGAAGATAGCAGGCAGAAAAATGCGGCCTTTGGCGTCTGTCTTGGCTTCTATATTACCTAAAAATCGCATACGAACATTATTAATTAGAGAGTTTGGATGCAAAGGTAATCATTTTGCACCACAATCCCCCACATTTCCCCACTTTTTTTTCGCAAATCTGAAAATTTTCTTCTTTCTATACATTTTATTGTTCGATATTACACATCTCGTTCTTTTTGTGCATCTTTTTGTATACAATAAAAATCCTTAATATGTGCAAAATTATAAATTTTCATCTAAAAAAAACGACGAAAATGAAAGTTTTTGCGTAATTTTGCACGTTGATACTGAAAAAGTGTGAAAGCATAGTCATGGAGAAGACCATAGACATAGACAAGATTCTCAAGGATAAAATGGGCAAAAAAGCCCGTTGGGTGCCGCGTCCTCTGGTTTGGTGGCTCAAGCATATTGTCCACGAAGACCAGATAAACTTCCACCTTTGGAATGCACGCGACCTAAAAGGCACCCCATGGCTTAAATCCACGATTGACTATCTGAACGTAACCATCAAGGTGAAAGGCATTGAAAACCTGCCCGCAAAGGACGACCCTCGCCGTTACACATTCGTGAGCAATCACCCTTTAGGAGGTATCGACGGTATTGCCATCGGATCAGTTATCGGCGAACATTACGACGACAACTTCCGATACCTTGTCAACGACCTGCTGATGAACCTGCCAGGCTTGGCGCCACTCTGCATCCCTATCAACAAGACAGGCAAGAACGGTCGTGACTTCCCCGCTATGGTAGAAGCAGGATTCCAAGGCGACAACCATATCCTGATGTTTCCCGCAGGACTATGTTCACGTAAACGCCATGGTATTATCCGCGACCTTGAATGGAAAAAGACATTCATCACCAAAAGCGTTGAAACCCATCGTGACGTAGTGCCCATCTACTTCGAAGGCCAGAACAGCAATTTCTTTTACCGCCTGTCGAATATCAGCGACAAATATGTGAAGAAAATTAATATAGCCATGCTGTTCCTCTCCGATGAAATGTTCAAGAACACAGGCAGGACCTTCACCATCACCTTTGGGAAGCCCATACCCTGGGAGACATTCACCAAGGAAAAGTCACCGATGGAATGGGCAGAATTCGTAAAAGACAAAGTATATAAACTCTCAAAATAGAACAAACAGAAAAAGCAAACTAAACAAAATAATGGAACAAACAATCATTGACCCGATTCCCGTAGAGGTCCTGAAAGCCGAACTAAAGCCAGAGCTCCAGTTGCGCATGACCAACAAGAGCAACAACCAGATTTTTATCATCACAGCACACAATGCACCTAATGTGATGAGGGAAATCGGCCGACTACGCGAAATTGCGTTTCGCGAGGCAGGCGGTGGTACTGGCAAGGAGGTAGACATCGATGAATTCGACACTTGCGAGAACTGCTACAAGCAGCTTATCGTATGGAATCCAGAGGCCGAGGAGATTATTGGCGGCTATCGCTACCTGGAAGGCAACAAATGGGAACTGGACGCCAACGGACAACCCATTCTGGCCACCAGCCACATGTTCCATTTCTCAGACAAATTCCTGAAGGAATACATGCCCTACACTATTGAGCTGGGCCGTTCCTTCGTCAGCCTGCCCTACCAGAGTTCCAAGATGGGAGCCAAGAGTCTGTTTGCGCTCGACAACCTCTGGGATGGTCTTGGTGCACTCACCGTCATCATGCCCAACGTCAAATATTTCTTTGGAAAGATGACCATGTATCCCAGTTATATCCGCGAGGGACGCGACATGATCCTCTACTTCCTGAAAAAACATTTCGACGATAAGGAGAACCTTGTCATACCGATGAAACCGTTGAAAATTGAGACTGACGAGAACGAACTTGCAGCAATTTTCACAAAAAACGACTTCAAGGAAGACTACCGTATCCTCAACCAGCGCATACGTGCACTGGGCTATAACATTCCACCATTGGTAAATGCCTACATGAGTCTGTCGCCTACCATGAAGCTCTTCGGCACAGCCATCAACTATGGATTTGGCGATGTGGAAGAAACAGGTATTCTCATTGCGATGGACGAAGTACTGGAAGAGAAGCGCGTGCGTCACATCGACTCGTTCATCAAGGAGCACCCTGAAGCACTAAAGATTACCAGCGGTGCCAACAAAATCATCTACAAGGAGAAATAAGAAGATAAAAGAAAACATAAATAAAGTGCAGTCCAAAAGGCTGCACTTTATTGTATCTCCATGACGATGAAATCTTAAATTATCGGCAATGATATACCACAAATCTTCTGATAGACATCCAGGGCATATACATCAGTCATGCCACTGATATAATCCACCACCGCCATCAGTCGTGTTTCCAGATCATCACTACTGATATCATACTGACTGCTCACTCGTCCAATGAGCTGTTGTGAGTAATAACGCTCAGGATGCTCTATGGCCTCAACCATCAGCTCCATCAACGTTGCCATGATACGATAACCCGACAACTCTACATCCAATACTGGACGACTCTTATAGATCCGTTCAACCGACACCTTCGTACAGGCCACATAAGCATCGCGTTGCCTTTCTGAGATATTCTGTATCAATGAACCCCGGAATGTACCTTCCAATATCTTGTCCTCATGCTCCAGGAAAGTCTTCACACACTCATTCTCCAACTTACCAATCACACAGGCACGCAGATACTGCACCTTCTCATTCACATCCGTCAGCTGTTCATCACTGATACGGGAACGAATACGGTTTTGCTCGGTTTCATCGAAGAAATCAAGCATCAGCGTCGTTGTCTCCTCAAAGGACAGAATCTTCAGTTTGAAGGCATCCTCCAGGTCCATAATCTCATAACAGATATCATCCGCAGCCTCCACAAGATAAACCAGCGGATAGCGCGCCCAGCGTTCATGGCCAGGTGTTGCATCCAACTGAAGGATACCCAACTCCTTTGCCACCGCTTCGTAAAGTTCACGCTCCGAGACAAAGAAACCGAACTTTGCCTTGGGCGCAGCAATCGATGGAAACGGGTATTTTACGATACTCGCCAACGTACTATAGGTCATCGCAAAGCCTCCCTGACGACGGCCTTTAAAACTATGAGCCAGCAGACGAAAAGCATTGGCATTACCATCGAATTTCGTAATGTCGCACCAGAACTCAGGAGATACCCGTTCTTTCAAATAGAGGCCTTTTCCCTCCGTAAAGAATGTCTGGATAGCCTTCTCTCCTGAATGGCCGAAAGGCGGATTTCCCAAATCATGTGCCAAGCAGGCCGTGGCCACAATCTGTCCGATTTCAGGCAATAATGTATCGATGAAATCGTGATTTTTTGAACAAAGAGCCCTCGCGATATCATTACCCAGCGACATACCCACGCTGGCCACCTCAAGAGAATGGGTCAGTCGGTTATGCACAAAAACACTACCAGGCAAGGGGAATACCTGCGTCTTATTCTGCAACCTACGGAAAGGAGCCGAAAAAATCAGTCGGTCGTAGTCACGTTTAAACTCCGTACGGTCATCATGACGTTCCAGGTGCTTATGCTCTTGCCCCAGTCGCCTATTACTTATCAGTTGTTGCCAATTCATTTTCATCGGTGCAAATTTACGAAAAAAAATGATATCTGCTATCACAGTATCTGCAAAAATTTATAAAATAAGTAGTACGGATGATGGCTATTTGAAGATAAATCACTAATTTTGCACGCTATATATAAATATTGTGTAAGATGAAAGTGAATATTATCAACAAGGGCCATCAGCCACTGCCCCAGTATGCCACAGAACAGAGTGCAGGAATGGACCTCAGGGCCAACCTCGACGAGCCCGTTACGCTGAAGCCGCTGGAAAGAAAACTCATCCCAACAGGATTGCATATTGCCCTGCCCGCAGGCTTCGAGGCACAGGTACGCCCACGCAGTGGACTGGCCCTCAAGAAAGGTATCACCGTTCTTAACACCCCAGGTACCATCGACGCCGACTATCGCGGCGAGATAGGCGTGGTTCTGATCAACCTGTCACAAGAAGATTTCATCGTCAACGATAGTGAGCGTATTGCCCAGATGGTGATTGCGCGCCACGAAAAAGCAGATTTCATCGAAGTAGAGATACTTGATGAGACTGAGCGTGGTGAAGGCGGGTACGGACACACCGGAGTAAAATAAAAGTTGAAAGTTGAGAGTTGAAAGTTATGATTAGGGTTACGGTCTTAAGCGTTATATTTCTATGCAGCCTGGGCATCTTTGCCCAGACCGATACAGAGCGTCGTTATGACGTACTCTTTCATGAGGCCATGCTTCAGCGCCAGAAGAGTCACCATGACGCCACGTTCGACCTGCTTACCCGATGTCTGGAGATCAAGCCCAATGCCCACGAAGCCTATTTCTTCCTAGCGCAATACTATAGCGAGATGAAGAATACAGACAAGGCTTTGGAACTTTTCAAGAAAGCATTCGACCTTTGTCCTGACAACATGACGTATATGGAGACCCTGGCACAGTCATATATCGCCAAGGAGAAATACGCCGACGCCATTACCGTGGTTGAGAAGATGTACAACCAGGACAAGAGTCGCCAGGAACTGCTGGAAATGCTCTACCGTCTCTACTACCAGGAGCAGAACTACCAGAAAGCCATCGACGTGCTGGATCGCATGGAGCTCATCGATGGCAAAAGCGAACGCATCACGCTGGCCAAAAGTGCCCTCTACATGGAGATGGACGACAACGAGAAGGCCCTTGCCGCCATCAAGGCACTGGCCGAGGAACACCCTTACGACCTCAACTATCGCACCCTTTACGCCAATTCCCTGATGACTAACGACAAGATGGATGAGGCCTTCAGCACCTTGGAAAAGATCATTGCCGAGGAGCCTCATAACGTCAAAGCCCAACAGTCATTAAGAAACTATTATATCAGGATTCAGGATACAGAAGCTGTCGATTCCATCACACGCTGCATCCTGATTAACAAGAATACGGAAATCAACGACAAGGTTTACCTGCTTCGCCAGCTGATTGCTGAGAACGAACAGGAAGGTGGCGACAGCACACAAGTCCTGAACATCTTCCGCGAGATACTGCAACAGCCCGACCCCGATGCCGATATAGCCGAACTGCGAGCTGCCTATATGGACCTGAAGAAGATGCCACGCGACAGTATCGCTGCTGCCCTGGAACTGGTGTTGCAGTTAGACCCCAACAGGACCTCAGCCCGTCTGCACCTGGCACAGTATGCCTGGGAGGACAATGATGACGACCGTATCATCAGTCTCTGTCAGGCTGCCCGCCAGTACAACCCTGAGGAGATGATATTCTATTACTATCAGGGAATGGCCTATTACCGCAAGGAAGATACCGACCATGCCCTGGAAGCCTTCAAGAACGGCATCAATGTCATCAACGACCAGAGTTCACCTGAGATCGTGTCCGATTTCTATGCTATCCTGGGCGACCTCCTCTTCCAGAAGAAACGCGAGGCAGAGGCTTTTGCCGCCTACGACTCCTGCCTGCAGTGGAAGCCCGATAATATCGGTTGTCTGAACAACTACGCCTATTTCCTCAGTCTCAAGGGCGACAACCTGGAGAAAGCCGAGGAGATGAGTTATAAGACCATCAAGGCCGAGCCCAAGAATGCCACCTACCTGGACACCTATGCCTGGATACTGTTTATGCAGCGACGCTATGCCGAGGCACGCATCTATATTGACCAGGCCACCCAGAATGCCTCAACGCCCAGTCCGGATATCTACGAACATGCCGGCGACATCTATGCCCTGAATGGTGACATGTCCACAGCCATCAGCTATTGGCAACAGGCCCTGGCAAAAGCACCCGACAACAAGTTGTTAGTAAAGAAAATCAAACGCAAAAAATATATCAAGCAATGAAATTAACAAACATCCTTAAAGTTGCCGCTTTGGCAATGCCACTTTTCCTGACCTCATGTCACACCAACAAGCAAGTGGTTAAAGAAGCTCCCGTCGTCTCTTCTGAAGAGAGTATGGAGAATGCTGCCATATTGGACAAAGTGACCGGTAACGCACAACCGGCACAATTCGTCACTTCCAAACTGAAGTTCTCTGTAGAATACGGTTCACAGCAGATGTCGCTCACAGGCAACCTCAGAATGAAGCGCGATGACGTTATCCAGATGCAGCTCATGGCCTTCGGCTTCGTAGAGGCTGCACGCCTGGAGTTCACCAAGGACTACGTGCTCATCATCGACCGTATCAACAAGCAATACCTGAAGGCCCCCTATAACTACGTGGATTTCCTGCGTAATAGCGGCATCAATTTCTACACCCTGCAGGCCCTTTTCTGGAACGAGCTGTTCAAGCCCGGACTGCAGAAGGTAGACAAGAACGCACTGGCCAGCTACACTACCAGTATCGACGGCGATGATGCCATTATCAGTCTGGAGCAGGGAAAGATGAACTACAGCTGGCTGACCAATCGTCAGTCGGGCCGCATCAAGATGACCAACATCTCCTATCGCGACATACTGAAAGGCAATACCCAGCTGAATTGGGACTACCTGGAGTTCACCAAGATGGGAGCAAAGACCTTCCCCAACAACATGAAGGTGACGCTGACCACCCCAGAGAAAGAACTGAAACTGGGTATCCGCCTGAACTACCTGGGCAACGAGAGTGAATGGGAGACACGTACCAAGGTGTCTGACAAATACCACGAGGTAGATGTCGACCAGATTCTGCGCCGTTTCATGGCCCTGTAACATACCGAAATTATCTGAAAGCTGAATAAATGAGAAAGATCTGCATACTGCTACTGATGCTTATTGTCTGCATAGCTGCGCCGGCACAAAAGTCGAAGCGCAGGACTACGCAGCGCAAACAGACGACTACGAAAGTGCGACAAACCAAGAAGAAGCAACCCACACAAAGGGAACAGTTGCAGGCAGACCAGAAAAGGCTCAAGAAAGATATCGAGGAGAAAAAGCGCAGAAAGCATGTACTTGACCAGCAGGTGAAGAAGCAGATGCAGGATGTGCTGGTTCTCAACGATGAAATCAGCGAAAAACGTCGTACCATCGACACCATCAAGACCGATATCGACTCACTCAACAGGAACCTGGCTTTTCTTGAAGCGCAGATGGACACGCTCCAGAAAGAACTGAAGACTCGTCAGGAGCGCTATGCCAATTCCGTGAGATACATGCATCGTAACCGCAAGTCGAGAAACAAGATGATGTTTTTCTTCAGCGCGCAGAACGTCAACCAGATGTATCGCCGCACCCGTTTCATGAAAGAATATGCCACCTATCAAAGGGCACAGGGTGAAGCGGTGAAGGTGAAACAGCAACAGGTTGAGGAGAAGAAGCAGGAAATCAGCGCCAGCAAACAGGAGAAGAGCAACCTGCTTGCCAAGGGACAGCGCGAGCAGGAGAATATGGAGCGCAAGCAGGCTGAGCAGAAAAAGATGGTAGCCCAACTGCAGAAGGAGCAGCGCACCGTACAGGACCTCATCAAGAAGGAACAACAGCAGGAGGCTGCTCTGAATGCAAAGATTGAAAGACTCATAGCCGAGGAGATTGCCCGTGAAAAGGCACGCATAGAAGCCGAGAAGAAACGCAAGGCCGAGGAACTGGCACGTAAGGAACGTGAACGCAAGGAGCGCGAGCGCCGCCTGGCCGAGGCAAAGGCACGCGAGGAGAAGGCAAAGGCCGAAGCACTTGCTGCCAAGACCGCCAAGGAGAAAGCTGCTGCCAAGCAAAGGGCACAGGAAGCCGAGAACGAGCGTAAGACGGCTGAGCGCCACGTAGAACAGGCCAAGAAGGAAATCAGTACCTATACCAGTGCCGACCCCGACCAGAAGCTCTCAGGCAGTTTTGCAGGCAACAAGGGTCGTCTGCCCATGCCTATCACAGGTGCCTATCAGGTAGTACGTAGCTTTGGCTCTAATATCGTGGAAGGTCTGGGTAATGTGCACCTCAGCAGTAAGGGTCTGCACCTGAAGGGACAGCCTGGTGCCAAAGCGCGTTGCGTCTTCGATGGTGTGGTCAGCAAGATCTACTCTACAGGTAATTCCTACATCGTGATGGTACGTCACGGCAAGTATATCTCCGTCTATTGCGACCTTGCCGCCGTCAGCGTTGCTGCAGGACAGAAGGTGACCACCAACCAGACGCTTGGCTCACTCGGCTCCAGCAACACCATGCAGTTCCAGTTGCGCAACTGGACAGAGTTGCTCGATCCGCGTCCTTGGCTCAGACGCTAAGAATATCCAGATAAAGTGTTAATGCTTTCTCTATCTCGCTGATGCAGATAAACTCATCGGCGCTATGACTGCGTGACGACTCGCCTGGTCCCAGTTTGAACGAGGGGAACAACATCAATGCCTGATCAGACAATGTTGGCGATCCGAAAGGTTTCAACCCCAACTCCACGCAACGTTTCACCAGCGGATGGTCTGCAGGGATAGAGGAAGAATGCAGACGGAACGAACGAGCCTTCAGTTCGCAGCGTTTCATGTGTTTCTGAAGGAAAGCAAACACATACTCATTCTGATAATACTCATTGGTACGTATATCCAGAACGAAATGCAGGCTATCTGGTATCACATTGTGCTGCGTGCCACTCTCAACCTGTGTCACCGTCATCTTCGTGGGTCCCAACAGCGGACTCTCCTTGCCAAATCTGTAATCGCGTAGCCATACCAGGTCATCCAGCGCTTCATAGATAGCATTCACGCCCTCGTTTCTGGCCGCATGACCACTCACACCCTTCGCATAACCATCTACCACCATCAGTCCCTTCTCGGCGATGGCAGGTTGCATACCCGTAGGTTCGCCCACAATCGCCACGTCAATCTTTGGCAACATAGGCAGCACATGCTCTACCCCATTCTTGCCCGACACCTCCTCCTCGGCCGATGCCAGATAGATAAGGTTATACGTGCGAGGCATACTATTCAGGATACGAAACACCTGCAGGAGCGTTACCAGTCCGCCGCCACAGTCATTCGAACCCAGGCCAAAGAGCTTATCGCCTTCCATCAGGGGCTCATGCGGATTCTTTGTCCACGTAGCCACTGGCTTCACCGTATCGATATGTGCATTGAGGAGAATGGTCTGCTTAGCCTCATCATAGTTGTCCGATACCACCCACAGGTTGTTAGCCTCGCGTCGTGGGTTCATCCCCCACTCGCGCATCTTCGCCTCCATCTTATCAGCAGCTGCGGTCTCATCCCTGCTCACGCGTGGCGTAGCAATCAGTTCCTTCAGCAGCTCCACTGCATCATTCACATATCTGCTTTTGTCCTCAATACTCATATCGACATAGTTTTTTTATAGAAAACACTTTCGTCTGCAAAATTACATCTTTTTCTTTAAAATGGAATCTTTGCAGGAATAAAAGTCCTAAATTATTTACTTCTATCCTGATAATCTATAGTTGTAATTATAGATATTCCTTTACTCCATTCTTCCAACTTTTTAGTTTATGCCAGTCTTTAGGAAGCCAGAAGTCGTTGACAGATTCAAGGACGAGGACGTAGGCTTTGGAACCGACATGGTGAAGGAGCACTCTACACGACAGATGTTTGTCAAAGGTATACCAATGCTTGGTATGAAATTCTGTGCGAATAACCCAATTGTTGCTGCTGAACATACCGCGCATGTCGCCGGAGTAGTCTTGTAAAGGACGATAAAGATAGTTCAGATTTCTATGACGATCGACATAGTTGCCTATCTCGGCGGACAATAGGCGGCGCAGGGTATTAGCCAACTCGGCTGTTTTTATCTCATAGACTGTGCCGTGCGTCTCGCCATCAAGATCTGGATGGGTGATTTCGCTTGAGATTATTTCTGGTTTGAAATTCTCAACCTTCGCCCCCTTATCATGGGTAATCAGAATGGGATGACTTTTAACACCATCTGTTTGAAACACTTTGTCAATAATTTCTGCTAGTTCTCTGTAATCCACATAGTAAACCGTGTCTTCGTCTTCCTCTTCTACGGTCAGTCTATAAGTAAAGCTGATTTCGCTTTTGGGCTGGAATCGGTTCTTTTTATAGGCTTCCATATCGTTGTTAGGAAGAAAACGCGATGGATTAGCTTTCAGGATGAATCCTTCCTTGGCTCCACCGTATTTGCTCCATTCTGGATTCGTCGATAGGTCTGGCGTGTAAGTCTTATCCTGTTGGTTTGTGAAGTCTCTGAGTGCCACAGAGTAGAGCAGGCTGTCAATGCCGTTGCGGTGACTTTCCCAGATGTAGCACTCTGTTCCTTCCTCGGCTAACAGACGACTAGTGGAGCGAATCAGGTCGTAGCTCTCATGGCTGCGTCGCCACAGGTCACGTATTCTTTTGTCTTGCTCCGGCGTGACGGAAAGTATGTTGCCCTGCTGGTCCTGATACTTGATGGGTTCAGGGGAATCATCATACAGGTCACAGCTGATGGTGACGATATACTCAGTCCTGAGACCATGTGAATAGTTTGCCTCAAAAGTTGCCACTCCAATGGAGTCCAACTGATCAGTTAACTTGATGACACGCTCGTTGAGGCCTTGTGCATTTGCCTGTAATGTTATGTATAATAACGATAATATCAATAAGTTCTTCATATTTGTTGCTCGTTTTTATTTGTTTGTTGTGAAGGCCAGCAAGTCATTGGTCAGCAGCTCGCCTCGCCTTCTGATTTCGTTTTCTATCTCTTTGTTGTCGGATGTCGGCTGAAGTGCCGTAACTTGACGGTTATTCGACAACAGTTGGTCAACCATTTCGTCCGTCATATATTGTACGGGAGCTTTTTGCGGTTTAGAATTAACTCTTTGCTTACGATGACTTCTTTTCAAAGGCTGCTGTAGCACCTGAGGTTCTTCGGGTATGATCGAAGATGTTTCCATTATTGGATTTGCATTGTTAGGCTTATTCACCTGCGCCACCAACACCTCCTGCGCCTCTGGCTCTCCATCTTTATTAAAGATGTTGAACCCGATAACGAATAATATGCTCGCCGCAATGCCAGTCATCACCCATCCGAGGAGTATCTTGGGCTTTGTGTTGACATCCTTTGGAAGCGTTTTTACTTTTTCATTGTCAATGCTGACAGGCTGTGCGACCTCCGTTTCTGGTTCGATGTCCACTTTTCCGCTATCGAACAGGGCAAACATCTCCTTGTATTCCTGCCATTCAACGCCCACCTCGTTGGTACGGAAGTATTCCGCCAACATCTGCTCCTCGTTCAGACTGGTTTCGCCAGCCATGAACCTATCGAGCATACGGGCAATTTCTTGTTTGTCATAGATTCTATTCATCGTTGGTTCCTCCTTTTCAGTTTATTCATTAGTTCGTTTCTTGCTCGAGCAAGCAAAGTTGATACGGATGTCTGCTTGATACCCAGGATATCTGCAATCTCGCTCAGTTCACGATGTTCCAGTTGTCTCATCGTCAGCACGATTCGTGAGGTGTTGGGCAAAGCATCTATCTGATCGTTCATCCATTGCTCCAGTTCTGCATATTCCAAACGGTCGTACAGCGAACCTTCATCCACAAGCGGCATCATGCTGCCCACCTCCGCATGAGTGCGTGTCGTGCGCCATCTGTCTATGCACACATGTCTCGTGGTAATCGCCACCAGACTCTTCATGCGAGTAGCATCGTCCATCTTCTCATGCAGATACCAGAGCTTTAGCATCACATCCTGTGCAATATCCTCGGCATCAGCAGATGCAGCCCCACATTTCAGGGCTACTGTAACGGCGTTCGCACGCATCTCGCTGGCTATATATGTAAACTCTTCTTGCGTCATTCTATTTATATAACGAAAAAGATGGCAGATATTAAACAAAGAAATAACTTTTTTTGAAGATTTCTTTGACACAACCCTCACACCCTCACATTTTCTCTGAAAAACCCAGTGTATATGCGGGCTGAGACATATGACCCTTTTGAGAAAAGGGTCACACGAAGGGTCACACGAACCCTCACACCCCACCCAATCGCAGAAAAAGCCTTTATACAAAGGGAGATCGGAGGGGTTAGTGTCGTGCTAACAGTAACCCCAACACTCCCCCAAACACTAACCCCAACACTACACCCTCGTTATTCAGGACATCTTGAGGAGCAATCCATCTGGGTGTAAGCGTATCCGCTCTGACGCCTTGCAGACTATAAGTCTTTCCATTTGTCTGGCAGCAGGGCTCTGTATTCCCTGATATCGGTGTTTGGCTGCATCAGCGCTGCCCTGTTGATGACATCTGAGATGTACTCGAAGAAATTAATCTTGTTGAGTCTACAAGAGCATGCCAGCGAATAAAACATGGCAGCACGCTGGGCTCCTTTGTGTGATCCGAAGAAGAGCGAGTTTCTCCTTGAGAGCGATATGTACCTGTTGAGTCTCTCAACGAGGTTGTTGTCCAAATGATAGTCTCCCCTGGTGAAGATATTTCCGATGGCTTCCCATTCGTTGAGCATATAGTGCACGGCAATATACTTGTCCGACTTGGGCAGCATCTCAGGGTCTGCCGCCATCCGGTCAAGCCTCTTGCGTATCTCTTTCAGTATCTTGGGGGCATACTTCTGTCTCCAGCGGAGGTTTTTCTCTACCGTCCAGCCGTCTGTCTCAATCCTATGATGATGCTCCATTTGGTAAAGCTCGTTTATAAGCCTGACTATAGTCTGTGCCTCACCGTCATCATCGCAGTCGAGAAATTTCCTCTTCACATGCTGTAGGCAGGAGAGTCTCGTAAGTTTTGCAGCCATCTTCCTGTAGGGATAGAATCCGTCTGACTGGAAGGTTCCTCCATAGTCGCCTATATAGTTAAGGATGACATCCTGTCCTCTTGATCCGTCGTGATAAAAATAATAGACCAGTCCTGTGTGCATGGCTGTCACTACCCAGATGTATCCTTTCTTCGAGCCCTTTCCGCCAGGCACCTTGACAAGTACGCGATGATAAGTCTCGTCGCCTGCCAGATAGTCGTCTTCCTTGACTGCCAGCCCCATCGCCTTGTACAGGTTCTCGAAGACGCCTTCCGTCTTGCGCAACAGTCCGTGAGCAGTACCCTTGTCCATATCGAAACCGTTCTCCGTAAAGTACTTGACGATACGCTCCACAGGCATGGAGTAGATGTAGCGCAGCTGGGCGATGCCTGCGATGAAGGAACCGTCGTAGTTCGAGCCCAGCAGGGGAGCTACAGGAGCCTTTCCCTCCATGACGGCTCCGTCCTGGGTATAGATACGTACGTGATATACCTTCTTGATGAAGCGCATGGGTACAAGGATGTAGCGTACCACGTCGTGAGTATCTATCAGACGTGCTTTCATCTCATCGAAGCATGAATCTGTAGGATAGACGTCCTCCTCCTCGACCTCCACCTCATAGTGATCCTTGCGTCTAGCTCCATAGTTGGTCCTTGCCCTCGGCTTCGGGGCGGAATCAGACTGCTGACTGTTTGAGTCTGGAGAAGTGGTACTTGATGCCGACACGGACGGAGTCTGTCTCTCCGATTTGTTCTGCTGTATCTTCGTCAGTCCCTTGATGACATTACGCTGTTTCTTCTCCTCCTGATTCTTCCGGATGAGCAGTTCCTCCAGCGATGACACCTTCTTGAAAAGCTCATCCACCTTACGGTTGGCTTCTTCAAGACGGTCATTTGCCTCCCTAAGCTGTTGCTGCAGGAAGGCATTCTGCTGCTGGAGCATACTGATAATCTCGTCCTTTTTCATATTACAAAGGTACAAAAAAGGAACGAGATTACCAAAGAAAAAACATACTATTTTTTTTGTTTATTTTACTGATAGTCAGCTATTTGCGAAACCGCAAAGTTGTCAATTCTCAGTCTCCTGCGATATCTGACGCTTCGGAGGCTCACGCCCCGCATAATGGCAGAAAGTGTCCTGTAGGACATCTCTACGGCCTTCTGGTCAGGCCTGAAACGGGGTAGCTCAAAAGTCCCTTTCTCTAATCGCTTCTGATAAAGCAGGAAACCGTCACCATCCCAGCAAAGCAGCTTCACCATCTGGCGGTTCTTGCCAAAGAAGATAAAAACATCGCCGTTCAAGAGCGGGCGTCTCAGTTCATTACTTACAATTTTTGACAATCCGTTGATGCCCATGTTCATCCGCACATAGCGCTGGCACACATAATACTGTCTGCTTTCCTCTAATCCGAACATGGCACGCCCTCCCCGGAATAAAGTTTAAGGAATGAAACGACTGCATCGGCACTTCCGCGACGAATATTGATCATCGTCCCGTCAGGAAGTGTCAGGCTGATACCCGTAAGAAGGTCACAAGGACGGATGGGAACATCTGGTTCAGATGCCAGACGGACTGGAAGAATCGATGGTGCTGACGACATAGATGGATCCAACGTGTCTGACTCATTACGAAACTTGAGAACGCGGCTCTTCGCATCGTGCACACTGTAGCCACGACCGTAAAGCCACTTCTCGAAACATCGTTGCTTTACGTGGACAGAACGAAGATATGCTGCAAGGCGCAAGCGAGGCTGCTTCTCTAATTCTGAAAGAAATTGATGCCAGGTCTTCTCATGACGGGCATCGGCTGTCTGTAATTCCATATTTGCATATCTGTTAAAATGAATATGCAAAGGTACCGACTTTTGGGATACGAGTCAAGACGTCAAAGCGGATACGCTTACATCTGGGTGGGGTGTTTGGGGGAGTGTTGGGTGGGGTGTTAGGGGGAGTCTTGGAGCAACACCCCACCCCAGCGCAAACACAGTATTTATCGCGGTTGCCGAAGTTTTTATGCTAAAAGGTGGAGTCTCGATGAGCAACTCGTCGTTTCTCTATCAGCAACTCGTCGTTTCTCTACTCTTTAACTAGGAAAATATTACTGGCTAACTAGAGAAATTTTACTGGCTAGTTAGGAAATAAAAAATACGTCGTTAGCGTACTCCGATTACGTCGTCCTCGTACTCTGAGTACGTCCCCTACGTACTGGCTGACTGACTATCTTACAACTATTTGTCTTACCCTGGAAAAAGTTGACTCATAAAAAGTCAACAAGATGAAGAATTATCGAACAGAAAATCAGAGGTTGTATTATGACAAAGTAATCTCCCTCTATCGTGACCACCACATGGGAAGAAAAAGAATTGAGAAAATAATTCCCTTGTCAGATCACACTATTTCGAAATGGATTCGTAACTTTGTAGCCGAAAACCCGGAATACAAGAGTAAACGCATGAAAATGGCAGAAGAAAAACGTAAGCAGAAAGCGATTGAGGACTCTATCCAATCGCCATTGCCAAACGACAAGCAGTCCTTGCAGTCAGAGGTGGCCCGTTTGCGGAAGGCTCTTCGTGAAGCGTCTATGCGTGCCGATCTTTATGATGAGATGATAAATGTAGCCGAGAAGCAGTTTAACATCTCCATCCGAAAAAAAGCTGGCACCAAGCAGTAACGAACCTGCATGCACGGGACAAGGACAAATATCCTATAGAAACCCAGTGCAGACTGCTTGGTGTATCAAAGCAGGCTTATTTCCAGAGAGACGAGGACGTACTGCTGAGGAGAATTGCTCAGGAGGAGTTTGCCTTGGCATATATTCTTGAGATACGCAAAAAGGATCCTGGTCTTGGTGGCGTAAAGCTGTGGCGCATGTACAAGCGCGAATTCACAGGCAACAAACCAATGGGGCGTGACCGCTTTGAAGCCCTAATAGACAGATACGGTCTGAAGCTCAAGCAGCGTTTGCGCAAACCACGTACTACGGATTCTACGCATGGCCTACCTCTCTATCCAAACCTCATTAAGGACCTGATTCCGACTGCCCCCAACCAGCTATGGGTAAGCGACATTACCTATATCCCAATCTGGCTGGATGAGACCCGTTACAGCTTCTGCTACCTGTCCATGATACTGGATGCGTATACAGAGGAGATTGTAGGCTGGGCGATAGGGCCGACATTGGACACGGAATATCCCCTGCGTGCCCTCCTGATGGCCTTGGAGCGTATAGAGAATATAGATAAGGAGACACTTACGCTAATTCACCATTCTGACAGAGGCGTACAGTATGCAAGTGCCCGTTACGTAGAACTTTTGCAGAAACATGGCATTCGTATCAGCATGACAGAGGACGGAAACCCAAAGGAGAACCCTCAGGCTGAAAGAATCAACAACACAATGAAGAACGAGCTGTTGAAAGGCATGCGATTTACATCTCTTGCAGAAGTCATAGAAGCCGTAGATCCAGCTGTCGTCTTCTACAACGAGGAACGACCACATATGAGCATTGACATGATGACTCCTAAGGAAGCTGCTGCTTGTACTGGGGAGCTGAAGAAGCACTGGACAAGCTACAGGGAAATGCACATCAAGGAAAGGCAAAAAATGACATTTATAGGGAATGCAAGAGAAAATACTACTTTTCTCTTGCATAATCCCTAGAATATGTTTACTTTTGCATCCAGTCAACTAAGATTAGGGCTATGACAACAACCGTCAACCTATTGCAGGGTTAAAAGGTGAGAGTCAACCTATATAAGTTTTAATGTTTAACCGAGTCAACCAATCTTAGGGTTTAGGCATACTGACAGTCAACCCAAATCAGGAAACGTCAATTATTCGTAAAACAGCTTGTATCTCCATGTGACCCTTCGCGTGACCCTTTTCTCAAAAGGGTCACTAGCCTCAACCCCCATATACACTGGACTTTTCAGAGAAATGTGAGGGTGTGAGGCTTTTTTGTAAAATGCCAATTTCGCACGAAATTTCACGTTCAATCAAAAACTACAGGTTAAGGCATCCTATTTCATGGACTAAGACATCGTAAACCTATGACTTGGCAACCGAAAACCATAGAGTTACGACCACGAACTCATTGAAACGCTACCCCTAACTCATTGAGTTACGGTTCCTATAGAAAAAAGTCTCAGTAATATTTGCACGACAAAAATGATTTACCTATCTTTGCACTATGCAACGGATTAATCACCATGCCGAGGATAGATTGAAAAACGAAGTCGAATGCTCATCCATCTTATCATGTCGTATGGTGGGAGAAATCAAAGACATGTCCCGCTGCTCTCTGGATAATATGTATAACTCATTTGACGATAATTATACGACTCATTTTTCCTTTGACATCCAAAGGAGAATGATGATTTTTTCTTTTGATTATTATTATGATGATAATCTTCAGAAGGACGTCTTGAATCCTTGCAGTTTGGTAATAAAGGATTGGACTTCGATACAATATTCGCTGGAGCCAGAAGACGAGTATTTTGTGTTGGAGAATTCGTCTGTCATGCCTGAACTGGCGCTAATTCTTGAAATGAAACAAGAAGGGAATAATTTGTTTCTTTATGCCATGAGTGATGACAATGAATATATCAATCTGAATATTCTGGATGCAACAGTATCATTGGAATTAGTGGATATGACGAAGAATGTCAACGTATATAGATCGTCGGATAGCATAAGGAACCAGGAAGAAGATGTCTTTATGGCAAGAATTCCATATGTGAGGAATAAAGACGAACTGCTAGAAGCATTGAAGTCATCGCTACGTATTCCTTCGCATATCACATGTAATTGGGATGTCATGCCTAAGTTACTGGAGGATCCGTTTTGGCTTAGCAATTGGAGACAAGTAATCATTGCGCATGATGGCATAAGTGAGCTTCCTAAATCGGATTTATCTATGTACAGAAAGGTAATTGCTGAATGTAGAATGCACAGCATGCATACCCTTTTTGTTTTTAAAGACAACGATTATTCTCTTATGGAAATATGAAGTATTTAAGGTTTAAATATGACCTTGGTCCAATTCCAAAGTATTCTTTTCTCGAAAAAATACTTATAAAATTGGTCGAGATTGTAATTCCCAAAGCTAATCCGGATTTTGAGGAGTCTTACCATTATGTAGAAACATGGTATATAGAATATGATGAGACATATGAAAACGATGGGGTTTGTCGAGAAATAGGTCGAGACGTATTAGGGAGAGTTGTCGTTAAAACTCCAAATGACAGGAACTATGGCTTTTGGGCTGACACAAATATGGGGATTGGTGATTTTATCGAGCAGATGCATTCAGAGTTCATTAGCCAAGAAGAGTTTGAATCTGCGTGGAATGAAGAACTCGTAAAGATAGACGAAAACCCCAAAATACAGAAGCCTGAAATGAAAAAGAGTTGTATGATTACCCATTTGATGGGGATATTAATGATAACTAGTATCTTCACAAGTTGCAAGAATGCCGATGTGAACAAAGGTGAACGTCAGGTGGATTCTTGTATGGTGACAGAAGGAAATGTAGAGGCTTGTCTGTCTGCAGAAGATTCGATAGCTGCATTGAAAGACATTGCGAAGTGTGATAGTATGATTTGTATGGAAAAAGACACAAACGTTCTTTTCATGCTTTATCAGCAAAAGGTCAACTTGTTGGCAGGTATAGGAAAGGTAAGAGATGCCTATTATAACCAGGGACTGGCAATGGGACTATTGCCAGAAGATGATGGTAGACGTTTGGAGTACGAAGCATTTGGTGCTTACCTGCAGAATGATATGGACAGGTACTCAGTATTGTTGCAAAAGGCAATCGATGAATATAAAAAGAATTCTGACGATGCGCCCCAGACCTTGAGTCAGGCCACCTGCTATACATTACTTGGTGATGACGAAGCTTCAAAGTCCATCCTAAAGAAGTTCCTGAATCATCAGGAGGATCAGACAATCTTGTATGCCTACGAGGATTATCCTCTCTTTAAAAAGCAGGTACTGGAAGGGCGTTCAAAACTGATTGGATTGCTAAAATCCGGTGATAGATAAGTGATAAAAGGACTCAACAGATATCAATGTTGAACGAAAATCATTGAAACAACTCCTGCAACACGGGGAGGGAACGGAGCTCTGGGAACTGAGGAATATGCAGGCGATAATACTGGATGAGAATCTCCAGGATACGATTACGATCTGCACGACCCAGACGGAAGAGATGCATGGTGGCATAGTCCATACGCATGAGCAGATGGATGCGACTGGCCTCCTGAGGCATCAGAAAGTCACGATGCAAAGGTGGCTGTTCGCAGAAGCAGGCAGCACGCAGGTCAAAATACAGACTGTTTTCACCATTCCGTAGTTCCGTGATTCCGCCATTCCGTAATTCCAGATTCGGATAGAAGCCCAGGAAGCGACTGAGACGCATCAGGAAGACAAGATGGAAATTGACAAAGTCGCGTTCGCGCCCGTCGAGCCATTCTATACTGGTACGCACATAGTCGAACAGCGGTTCGTTGCGCTGTTCATCGCGCAGGGCATGATACAGGAACTCACAGACAAACAGGCCGATAGCCAGTTTGGAGGGGTCAGATAATAACGAGGGAAGGGGCGACAGCAATGATGCCTCGCTGATCTTCTGCAACTGCACCTGCTGACGGATATCAGCCTCTATATTTAATAAGGTGAGCGGCTGAAAATATTGCTTCTTCAACTTAGCCTGAGCAGTGCGCGGCAACTGCAGGGCAAACGACAATCTGCCCCACTGGCGGGTAAACATATCCACGATAAGTTTTTGCTCGCCATACTTCACCGAATGCAATACAACAGCCTCTGTTTTCGTCTTCACGGCGGCGAAATTAGCAAAAAAAATACAAAAACTTGCACTTTTCTTTAAGAAAATTTGGCAGAAAAAGAAAAAAGTTGTACTTTTGCACCCGCTTTTAGCGTCGATGGTCCCTTCGTCTATCGGTTAGGACGAGAGATTTTCATTCTCTAAAGAGGAGTTCGACTCTCCTAGGGACTACCAAAAGAAATTAAAATCCGTCATCTGCGCTGTGGTAGCGCTACTCGAAAGAGGAAGGGGTGGCGGAGGATTTTTGTTAAAGAGGCAACCCTTTGCAGAAACCCGCCCAGGGCAGCCGGAAGGCGCAAGACCCATAAGCTTTAATAACAACAAAAAATTTAATTAAAAAAAAATGGCAAACCACAAATCATCGGTGAAGAGAATTCGCCAGGACAAGAAAAAGGCACTGCACAACAAGTACTATGCCAAGACAATGCGTAACGCTGTTCGCAAATTGCGCGCTATGACCAACAAGGACGAGGCTGTAGCCCTCTATCCTCAGATTCAGAAGATGTTGGACAAGCTGGCTAAGACCCACATTATTCACAAGAACAAGGCTGCTAACTTGAAGTCAAGCCTCGCTCAGCACGTGAACAAACTGGGCTAATAAGCTGCAAAAATAAACAGA
Organism: Prevotella communis; assembly: GCF_022024115.1. Lineage (NCBI taxonomy): Bacteria > Pseudomonadati > Bacteroidota > Bacteroidia > Bacteroidales > Prevotellaceae > Prevotella > Prevotella communis. Next base: position 352,733 of record NZ_CP091792.1, on the reverse strand, counting down.
AGCCGTACAAGTAAAACTTGTGCGGCTTTTTTTCGTGTTTTTTATCGGTAAAAAATTCGTTATTCTCACAACTTTTTTGTACCTTTGCACCAATTTAGGACATTAACAAAAATGGCAGAAGAACTGAATCAAACCGAACAGAACTATTCCGCGAGTAACATTCAGGTACTCGAGGGACTGGAAGCCGTGCGCAAGCGCCCTGCTATGTACATTGGCGACATTAGTGAGAAGGGACTTCACCACTTGGTGAACGAGACCGTCGATAACTCTATCGACGAGGCTATGGCCGGCTATTGCACCCACATTGAGGTGACTATTAACGAAGACAATTCTATCACAGTACAAGATAACGGACGCGGTATCCCCGTTGACGAACACGAGAAGATGCACAAGAGTGCCCTGGAAGTGGTTATGACCGTGCTGCACGCCGGTGGTAAGTTCGACAAGGGTTCCTACAAGGTATCTGGTGGTCTGCATGGTGTAGGTGTGAGCTGTGTAAACGCCCTCTCTACCCACATGAAGTCACAGGTATTCCGCAACGGCCACATCTATCAGCAGGAATACGAGAAGGGTAAGCCCCTGTACGACGTGAAGATTGTGGGCGATACTGACAAGACTGGTACCCGTCAGCAGTTCTGGCCCGACGGATCTATCTTTACCACCACGCTCTATAAGTACGACATCATCGCCAAGCGTATGCGCGAGCTGGCCTACCTGAATGCCGGCATCACCATCACGCTGACCGACCTCCGTCCTGACGAGGAAGGCAACCTGCGCGAGCCCGAGGTATTCCACGCCAAGGAGGGTCTGAAGGAGTTTGTGCGCTACGTGGACCGTCACCGCACCCACCTCTTCGACGACGTCATCTACCTGAAGACAGAGAAGCAGGGTGTACCCATCGAGGTGGCTGTGATGTACAATACCGATTACAGCGAGAATATCCACTCATACGTTAACAATATCAACACCATCGAGGGTGGTACTCACCTGACTGGTTTCCGTATGGCCCTGACACGTACACTGAAGGCCTACGCTGATGCCGACCCACAGATCTCCAAGCAGATTGAAAAGGCTAAGATTGAGATTGCAGGTGAGGACTTCCGTGAGGGTCTGACAGCCGTTATCTCTATCAAGGTGGCTGAGCCTCAGTTCGAGGGACAGACCAAGACCAAGTTGGGTAACTCAGAAGTGGCTGGTGCCGTACAGCAGGCTGTAGGCGAGGCGTTGAGCAACTATCTGGAGGAACACCCCAAGGAGGCTAAGCTGATCTGCGACAAGGTGGTGCTGGCTGCTACAGCCCGTATCGCTGCCCGCAAGGCACGCGAGAGCGTACAGCGCAAGAACCCCATGACGGGTGGTGGTCTGCCAGGTAAGCTGGCCGACTGCTCTAACAAGGACCCCAAGACCTGTGAGATCTTCCTCGTCGAGGGTGACTCTGCAGGTGGTTCTGCCAAGCAGGGACGTGACCGTCATTTCCAGGCTATCCTGCCCTTGCGCGGTAAGATTCTGAACGTAGAGAAGGTACAGTGGCACCGTGTGTTCGAGGCCGAGTCTGTGATGAACATCATCCAGAGTATCGGCGTACGCTTCGGCGTTGAGGGCGAAGGCGACCGCGAAGCCAATATCGACAAGTTGCGCTACGACAAGATTATCATCATGACCGATGCCGACGTCGATGGCTCGCACATCGACACGCTGATTATGACGCTCTTCTATCGTTTCATGCCACAGGTGATCCAGGGCGGACACCTCTACATCGCCACTCCCCCACTCTACAAGTGTACTTACAAGAAGTATTCTGAGTACTGCTACACCGAGCAGCAGCGTCAGATGTTCATCGATAAGTACGTAGCTGGCGACGAGAACTCTTCTGCCCTGCACACACAGCGCTACAAAGGTCTAGGTGAGATGAACCCAGAGCAGCTTTGGGAAACCACCATGAACCCCGAGAACCGCTTGCTGAAGCAGGTAACCATCGAGAATGCTGCCGAGGCCGACGAGATTTTCTCAATGCTGATGGGTGACGACGTAGAACCTCGTCGTGAATTTATCGAGAAGAATGCTACCTACGCTAATATCGACGCGTAAGGTAAGGGTAAAAGTAATAGTGAAAAGTGAAAAATTTGCTACTGCGCTGTGATTGATGCGGTAGCAAATTTTTCACTTTTCACTATTCACTTTTCCCTTATTTCCTGTGCCTGAACTCACTGGGTGACATCCCCATGTGTTTACGGACATAAGAGCCAAAATGCGACATGTTTGCGAAGCCCAGCTTACTGGATATCTCCTTAATAGTCAGATTACTGTTTCTCAGGTAGAAACGGATATCCTCACAGGTATATTGGATAACCCAGTCGGAAGCCGTCTTATTGCTGTACTTCAAGCAGAGCATCGTCAGATACTTAGGCGTGATGGCCAAATTGTCGGCATAGTCGGCTATGGGCTGGCGCTTCACCTCGTTATTGGATATCATACTCAGGAAACGGTTAAACAACATCTTACCCTGCGAGGGACGCTGATCATCCAAAGCACCATTCACCTCCTCCAGTTCGGCACACAAATCGAGCAGGAGGGCACGCAGCAACGCCTGCAAAGTATGATAAGAAGGGACGCGACGCCTGCTTTCTATCTTAGACTGCAACAGTTGATAGTAGAGGTCGATATTCTTCTCACAAGATTCGTCCAGCGACACCTTGTAAACCTGATTGATATAAACCATTTGATTCCATACCTCCATTCTGTCACGAAGCAGCGCCTGAATAATATGATCAGACAGGCAAATAGCCTTTCCGTCAAGGTCCTCGCCACGAACACTGTGCTCTACCTTCACATTAGGAGGACATACAAACACATCTCCCGAAACAAAGTCCAGCGTTTTCCCGTTGACCGTCAACGTAATCTGCCCCTGACTACAGAAGCCAATGAGCGTCGTTTTTGGTTTCAAAGGATAAGCCTTTGACAACACATCCACGTGGTCAAACATCACGACGTCACCGTCCTGATAGTCCACTACCGTGTTGCTAAAGTCAACATATCCGATTTGTTCATTACTTTTTTGAGTCATATAGCTATAGTTTTTGTCACGCAAATTTCATCATTTTTTTTCAGAAAAAAGCGAATTTTCCACAAAAATATTAGCCATATCAGACAATATTACCCAAAGGGGATAGAGATTTTTACATTTTGAACACGTAACGCACACAAAAAGGGCATCCTTTTTTGAACATTTATAAAAGGAAATTGGTTTATAAAATACACTATGTGTAGATTTTCACCTCACGTTTGCCACGCAACACGTCCAACGCATTCAGTGCCAGAGCCTCCATCTCGTCCTCGCCAGGAAAACAATAGGTAGGTGCCAGAAACTCTATACGCTTACGCAAACGGGTAATCACATACTCAGAACGTGCCAGTCCGCCCGTCAGCAGGATAGCATCCACCTTACCGCAGAACACGGCCCCCAGCCCAACGATATTCTTAGCTACATGATAAATCATCGCATTCAGGATCATCTCGGCATGGGCGTCACCCTCAGCAATACGTTTTTCTATCTCCTTCACATTAGCCGTACCCAGATGGGCATTCAGTCCAGCCTTGCCAGCCAGTCGTTTCAGCAGTTGCTTCTCCGTATATTTCCCACTGAAACTCAGACGGATAAGGTCGGAAGCAGGCAGACTGCCAGCACGCTCAGGCGAGAATGGTCCTTCGCCATCCAGTGCATTATTGGCATCAACGGCACGGCCATGCTGATGGGCAGCCACTGAGATACCACCACCCAGATGACAGATAATCAGATCCAGGTCCTCGTAACGCTTACCTATCTCGTTGGCAAAGCGACGGGCTATGGCACGCTGGTTCAGGGCATGCCAGATACAGATACGGTTCATCAGAGGAGAGCCACTGATACGTGCATAGTCGTTGAGTTCATCCACCACGCCCGGGTCGGCTATAAATGAGCGACAGCCAGGAATGGTCTTGGCTATATCATAGGCAATCAGGCATCCTAAGTTACACGCGTGGTTGTGCATCGCAATACCGTTATAGGTATCATCGAGCATCTGTTGGTTGATCTCATAGACACCACCGGCAAGAGGCTTCACCAGTCCACCGCGACCAATCACAGCTTCGAACTCCATAGCCACATTCATATGGGCTAATTCTTTGAGCACCAACTGCTTGCGGTAGTCCAACTGATTCAGCACGTCGTCACCGAACTGTGCCAGTTCTTCATTAGAATGCGAAATACTACGCAGCACCATCGGCTTCTCGTCTTCAAAGACGGCCATCTTGGTGCTGGTAGACCCAGGATTGATTACAAGGATAAACATAAGGCTTATTAGATTGGAGGTTTAGACGCAGGCAAGCGCTAAAGAATAGAACTTATTGTCGGCTGAGTCGGCACGCGAGGTGAGCACTACGGGCACCTGCGGACCTTGCAGGATGGCTGCCGTCTGAGCCTGACAGAAGAGTGTGATTGACTTGTAGAACACATTGCCGGCCTGGATATCAGAGAAAATCAAGCCATCAGAGCGTCCCTCCAGAGGAGAAGTCAGTCCCTTCTTATGAAGAGCTGCTGGCGACAACGAGGTCTTCAGATCCAACGGGCCATCCACAATACAAGGACCAAACTGGCCTGCATTGGCCTGCTCTACCAACTCACGATACTCTACCGTGCAGGGGAAATGCTTGGGATTCACCTTCTCTGAGCAACTGATAAGTGCGATACGGGGTTCCTCAACACCCATATTACGACAGAGATCCAGCAGGTAAATGAGCTGCTGCTCGCGCTGCTCCTTCGTGGGATAGGGAATCACGGCCACATCGGTCATAAACAACAACTTGTCATACTGCTCCATCTTGGCACAACACAGATGTGTGAGCACGCGACCCTTAGGAAGGATGCCAGTCTCCTTGTTCAGGATAGCCTTCAGCAGATTATCCGTATTCAGCAGACCTTTCATAATCACATCGGCCTTACCCTCGCGCACCAGCGCAACAGCCTCAGCAGCAGCTACATCCACGTCGTCATTATCCACGTAGATAGCCTCAGCAAAACCTGCCTTTACGGCACGCTCCACAGCGCCACTGGTACTTTCATCACGACCGCAAACTACAGCCACACGACGACGTACGCCACTGGCTTTCAGGTGCTCAACGAGCTCATCAAAACATTGTATTGCTTTCATATCCAACAAATCTTTTGGCAAAGATACGATTTTTTTCTCATACCAACACATTTTTTGCAGAAAAAATATTAACTTTGTACCCAACTAAATCCAATATAATGAAACTATTACTGACAACTACAATGCTTTTACTGTCAATGGGCGCAGAATCACAGACTTATACCATTGACACAAAGCACCCACAACAGACCATCGAACACTTCGGTGCGTCTGACGCCTGGTCTATGCAGACTATCGGACTATGGCCTGAAGAAGAGCAACAGCAGCAGATTGCCGACTGGCTCTTCTCTACTGAAAATGATGCCAACGGAAAGCCCAAGGGCATCGGTCTTTCACTATGGCGCTTCAACCTCGGAGCAGGAAGTGCCGAACAGGGGGACTCCTCCTATATTAATAAGGATACACGTACGGAGTGTTTCCTGCGTTTTGACGGCACCTACGACTGGACACGTCAGCCAGGTCAGGTAAAGTTCCTGAAGATGGCCAAACAGCGTGGCGTGCCTTATATCCTGGCTTTTCTGAATTCTCCTCCCGTTTATTTCACAGAGAACGAACTGGCTACGAATACTGGTCGCGGGGGTACGTTGAACCTGCGTTCAGAATGCTACGATGCCTTTGCACAGTTTATGGCGGAAAGCGTCAGCGGACTGGAACGTGAGCACGGCATCCACGTAGACTATATCTCACCCATCAACGAACCTGATGGTCACTGGAACTGGCAAGGCCCGAAGCAGGAAGGTTCTCCTGCCACCAACTGGGAGATTGCAGAGGTGGCACGTAAGACCAGTGCCGCCTTCACAGAAAAAGGGCTCACCACACAGATCATGGTCAATGAATCGAGCGACCTGCGCTGTCTGTTGGGCGTCTACAAGACCTCATGGGAGCGTGGCAACGCCATTGCGTCGTTCTGGTCGAAAGACAGTACGGCGACCTATCTGGGCGACACGCCCCTGGTGCCTCGCCTGATGCTGGCTCACAGCTATTGGACAAACACGCCCGTACCTTATATGAAGAAGATTCGCCAGGATCTGCACAAGACGCTGAAGAAATACAATGCCAAGTTCTGGCAGTCGGAGATCTGCATCATGAGCAATGACGAGGAGATTGGAGGTGGCGGTGGATATGACTTCTCCATGAAGACGGCTCTCTATGTGGCTCGCATCATTCATCATGACCTCTGTTATGCCAATGCAGAGAGTTGGTCATGGTGGCGTGCCTGTGGTGGCAACTATAAAGACGGACTCATCCGTGTGTTCGACCGCAGACATCAGGCAAGAGACAGCCGGTTGATGTGGGCACTGGGCAACTACAGTCGCTTTGTGCGTCCTGGTGCCGTGCGCTACGACATCTCTTCAAAGGAAAAGGAAGATCCCTACGGCGTGATGGTCTCGGCCTATCAGAACAAAGACGGCTCATGGGTCGTCGTGGCTATCAACTACAGCGAGCAGGAGAAACCCGTCTCCTTCAATGTAGGCAGGAGTTCGGCTTCGCCCACCTGGCAGCCCTATCGTACCAGCGATGCTGAAGGCGAGACGCTCAAGCCCCTCGCCCCTTGCGATGGAACAGCAACCCTTGCTCCTCGTAGCATTACAACATTTGTAAGTGAAAAGTGAATAGTGAAAAGTGAATAATTTCTTTTAGTCGCGAAGCTTTGTAAAAGCGAGCAGAGCTCGAGCGGCTACCGCATGAATTAATAATAAAAACGATGAAGAAACTATTGAAGCATCTTGCCCTTGCGGCATTGTTGATGGCAGCACCTGCTACGATGCAGGCGGCTGGCAAGCCTGGCACATTTACTACGGGCGACAAGACCTTCTTGTTGAATGGTAAGCCATTCGTAGTGAAAGCTGCAGAGGTACACTACCCTCGTATTCCTCGTCCCTATTGGGAGCACCGCATCCAGATGTGTAAGGCTCTGGGCATGAACACGGTGTGTATCTATGTATTCTGGAATATCCATGAGCAGAAAGAAGGCCAGTTTGATTTCACAGGCAATAACGACGTGGCCGAGTTCTGTCGTATCGCCCAGAAAAACGGCATGTATGTCATCGTGCGCCCTGGTCCCTATGTGTGTGCAGAATGGGAGATGGGCGGTCTGCCCTGGTGGCTGCTGAAGAAGAAGGATATCAAGCTTCGCGAACGCGACCCATACTTTATGGAGCGCGTAAAAATCTTCGAGCAGAAGGTGGGTGAGCAACTGGCTCCGCTGACCATCCAGAAGGGCGGTCCTATCATCATGGTTCAGGTAGAGAACGAGTACGGCTCGTATGGCGAGGACAAGCCTTATGTCAGTGAGATTCGCGACTGTCTGCGTGGCATCTATGGCAAGGAACTGGCATTGTTCCAGTGCGACTGGTCTTCCAACTTCGAGAAGAACGGCCTTGACGACCTGACATGGACCATGAACTTTGGCACGGGCGCCAACATCAACGACCAGTTCCGTCGTCTTGGCCAGCTGCGTCCCAATGCCCCGAAGATGTGCTCTGAGTTCTGGAGTGGCTGGTTCGACAAATGGGGAGCACGCCACGAGACACGTCCTGCCAAGGATATGGTGGAAGGTATGGATGAAATGCTCTCAAAGGGCATCTCGTTCTCACTCTATATGACCCACGGAGGCACCTCGTTCGGTCACTGGGCAGGCGCCAACTCACCTGGCTTTGCACCCGACGTCACCTCGTACGACTACGACGCGCCTATCAATGAATATGGTCAGGCTACGCCAAAGTTCTGGGAACTGCGCAAGATGATGGAGAAATACAACGACGGCAAGAAGATGCCCGCTGTGCCCAAGGCTCCAATGTCCATCATCACCGTGCCTAAGTTCGAGCTGACGGAATTTGCGCCCTTCATAGCCGCCATGACCAAGCCCGTCAATGGCACGCCCAAAACCTTCGAGGAGATGGACATGGGCTGGGGCACGATGATGTACTCAACCCGCCTGCCCGAGATAACATCGCAGAGTGTGCTCACCGGCGAGTTCCACGACTTTGCCCAAGTGTTTATCGACAAAAAATATATCGGCAAGATTGACCGTGTGAAGAACGAAAAGTCGCTTACCATCCCCGCCGTTAAGGAGGGTGCCGAACTTATTATTATCGTCGAAGGCATGGGGCGCATCAACTTCGGTCGTGCCATCAAGGACTTTAAGGGCATCGTCGGCGACGTGACGTTGACAACGGAGAAAAACGACATTGAGATGGTGCTGACGCCAAAGAACTGGATGAATGTGGCCATCCCCGATGACTACAAGACAGCCACGAAGGCACTTGACATGGTAAAGGGCGTCAACGACCAGGTAGCTGCCGGCAAGGCGAAAGGTAGTGTTCCTGCACTCGCCTTTACACAGGGCTATGAGGGCTCGAAGAAACTTGGCGACATCATGAAACCCGGCTACCACCGCGGCTACTTCAACCTGAAGAAGGTGGGCGACACCTTCCTGAACTTCGAGACATGGGGCAAGGGACAGGTCTATGTGAATGGTCATGCCATGGGCCGCATCTGGAGCATCGGTCCGCAACAGACGCTCTATGTGCCCGGTTGCTGGCTGAAGAAGGGCAAGAACGAGATTATCGTACTCGATATCGTTGGTCCTAAGGAGGCTGTGGTATGGGGCCAGGCTGAGCCTGAACTCAACAAGCTGCAGCTGGAGAAGAGCAATAAGCACAACAACATAGGCGACAAGCCCGACCTCAACAGTGCAACTCCTGTAGCTACCGGTGCCTTCAAGGCTGGAAACGGCTGGCAGACCATCCAGTTTGGTAAGACCGCAAAGGGTCGCTACCTCGCCATCGAATGTCTCTCAACACAGAAGGACGGCGAACGCGTGGCCATTGCTGAGCTCTACCTGCAGGGACAGGACGGCAAGCGTCTGTCGCGTGAACCGTGGAAGACGAAGTATGCCAACTCTGAGGATGAGGGGGGCAACCACTTAGGCGATAAAGTCTTCGACCTGCAGGAGTCAACCTACTGGCAGACAGAGAAGGGGGCATCGGCACCCCACCTCTTGGTGATTGACCTCGGCTCAGAGCAGACAGTCAATGCGCTGGAGTATCTGCCACGAGCAGAACAAGGAGCACCAGGTTCTATCAAAAATTTCAAGGTGTACGTCTATTAATATTCTATAAAATGGCCAGCAGAAAATTTCTGCTGTCCATTTTCACTCATTATTTTTTGATTTTTCCTTTTTTTTCTGTACCTTTGTAACCATAAAAATCCAAATACACGAAATGGACAAAATTCAAGAAACCAATATTCACATCATTAAGCGCTACTGCAAAGATCACTACATCGATAACGATCTGTTCTTGATTGACAATATCAAACGTATCCCCATTCCGGATTCTGCACGCCGCACAAACTTTATTATTATAGGTATGTGCACCCAAGGAGAAGCAAAGTATACAGTAGACACACGTGAGTTTACCGTTCGTGCTGGCGAGACATTTATTGTTTCCGAACGCCATGTCATCAACCAGTTCACCCTCTCAGACGACTTCGTGGCTATGAGTATGGTGATATCTGTGAATTTCTTCCATGATATTATACGTAACGTCAGCGAGATGTCTGCCCTGTTCCTCTATTCACGCAACCATCCTGTGATGCGATTTGACAAAAAGGAGCAAACAGTATTCAGAAACTATTTCGACGCCATCGACAGACGTATTTCAGACAAGGGTAATCATTTCCAGAAAGAACTGATCAGAGTACTGATGCTGGCTATGTTCTACGACCTGAGCAACGTTATCTATCGCAATCGCAAGGGAAAGGAGAAGAAACAGTCACGTCCAGACGCCATCTTCACACAATTCATCAAGTTGGTGGAAGTGCACTGCAAGACAGAACGCCGCGTAAGCTGGTACGCCCAACAACTGGGTATTACTGCAAAATATCTGTCGGAGGCCGTGAAACATGTAAGCTGTCGCACGCCCAACGAGTGGATTGACAACTACGTCACACTGGAGATGCGCGTACTGCTGAAGAATACCACAAAGCCCATCAAGGACATCGCCAAAGAGATGAATTTCCCCAATCAGTCGTTCCTTGGAAAATACTTCAAGGAAAACGTGGGTATGAGTCCGTCAAAATATCGCAAATCCTAAATCACAGGTAACCCTGCTGCTTCAAATCTGAAGCCACTTCACAGAGTTCCTGATACCACTGCTCGCCAAAACGGCGCACCAGCGGACCTTTTAAGAACTGATAAACGGGAAGGTGAAGAGCCTTCCCTTTTTCACGTCCACACTTACAGATATCCCATTGATGATAGTTCAGGGCCACAGTACCATCAGAGAATGTCTTCTCGCGGATAGGATACAAGGCACAACTGATGGGCTTGCAAATCTTCTCTAAAGCGCAGAGGCAACAGTGTCCGACGGTTTTCCCTTCAGTTAATGTCAGGTCATCATAGAAAGTAAACACGCAGTCCTTACCTCCAACGATACTCGTCACCAGGTCACCTTCCTGATCAGTATAGGCCACGCCCTGCTTATCAAGCACAGCCTGAGCAGAAGCACTTAGCTTGCTCCATACCCCTTCCACATGATTCTCTATCTCCATCACCTCGTCAAGGGTGACGGGAGCACCGGCATCGCCTTCGATACAACAGGCACCCTTGCATACTTCAAGGTCACAACAGAACTCTTCCGTCAGGATATCCGACGAGATGAGTACACCTGCTACTTCTAATATAGGGGGGAGTTTGTTTACCATACGATTGGGGTTATACCGTTTTCCTGGAGATAAGCATTGCAACGAGAGAACTGATGCTGTCCGAACCAGCCGCCACGATTAGCACTCAATGGAGAGGGATGCACAGACTCCAAGACCAGATTCTTTTGTTTATCAATCATATAGGCCTTTGAACGAGCAAAACCGCCCCAAAGCATATAGACCAGATGCTCACGCTCTGTTGCCAGAGCCTTGATAGCCGCATCCGTGAAGTTCTGCCATCCCAGTGTGCTATGACTATTTGCCATATGGGCACGCACGGTCAATGTAGCGTTGAGCAACAACACGCCCTGTTCTGCCCAGCGTGTCAGGTTTCCCGTAGGTGGTACAGGCGTACCGAGGTCATCCTGTATCTCCTTGAATATATTGATAAGAGAAGGAGGGAACGCAACACCATCCTGCACAGAGAAACTCAATCCGTGAGCCTGTCCTGGCTCGTGATAAGGGTCTTGGCCGATGATGACAACCCTCACCTGATCAAACGGACAGAGATTAAAGGCATTGAAAATCAGTTTTCCTGGCGGATAACACGTACCTGCCATATACTCCTGTCGTACCTTTTCTGTAAGTCCTGCGAAATAGGGCTTCTCAAACTCTCCTTGCAGATGTCGTTTCCACGACTCCTCTATCTGTATATTCATAATAACTTATAGATATCATCTATCATCTCCTGAGGAAGTCCCAGTCGCGGATCATCACTATGGGCATTGATAGCCTCCAGGAAATGTGGCATTTCTTCCCTATATACCTCCTTCATGTGGTTATTTGAAGCGTTACCGTGCGTAAAAGAATAGGTAACGTTAGCCAGTCGGTCGGCCAGTTTCAGAAAAGGTGCATAGGGTGTTTCACGAATACCTTGATAGTAACGCTCGCCGGCTCTCTCAGCACGTGTTCGTCCTTTGTCATTAGTCAACGCATATACCATCTCTGCTGCGATATAGGCCTGGTCAGCGTCCATAAACAGTTGAGCAGCCTTTGTCACATCATTATACGTCATTCGTGCATCCTCGATGCTGTCATGATAGAAAGCACCAAAGAAAAGAGGTACGAAATCGTGCTCGCTCTGGCACACGAGATATCCGTACTTGAATACGGATTCAGCCACCATGTCAAGGTGGAACCCATAAGGGTGCACCTTGTCATAGTGCTGATTCACGCTCTCGTGCAACATGTGTGCACGGTCTCTTACCTCTTCGATATCGAGCTTGTGTTTTTCAATACAAGCTTGAAACTCCTGTTGAGTCATTAGTCACAAATCAGGTTTTCACCAGTCATATCCTGTGGCTGCTCCAGTCCCATGATATGCAGGATAGAGGGAGCCACGTCTGCCAAGCGACCATCCTTCACGGTAGCCGAATTATTATTGGTTACATAGATGAATGGCACAGGATTCAGTGAGTGAGCGGTGTTAGGAGTACCATCGGCATTGATAGCGTTGTCGGCATTACCATGGTCGGCAATGATGATAGCCTCGTAATCGTTGGCCTTAGCAGCCTCAATCACATCCTTCACACAGTTGTCAACAGCCCATACGGCCTTGGCGATAGCGTTGTAAACACCCGTATGGCCCACCATATCACCATTAGCGAAATTTACAACGATGAAGTCGTACTTTGCCTCATTGATGGCGGCCACCAACTTATCCTTTACCTCATAAGCACTCATCTCGGGCTTTAGGTCGTAGGTAGCCACCTTGGGAGAGGGAACCAGAATACGGTCCTCACCCTCGTAGGGCTGCTCGCGACCACCATTGAAGAAGAAGGTTACGTGGGCATACTTCTCTGTCTCAGCGGTATGCAACTGCTTCTTGCCCTGCTGTGAGAGGTATTCACCCAGTGTATTCTCAACATTCTCCTTGGGGAAGAGGATGTGTACGCCAGTAAAGCTGGCATCGTATGGCGTCATGCAGTAGTACTGCAGACCAGGAACAGTCTTCATACCCTGCTCAGGCATATCCTGCTGGGTTAATACGATGGTGAGCTCCTTGGCACGGTCGTTACGGAAGTTGATGAAGATAACCACGTCACCCTCCTCAATACAACCATTCACAGTGCTGTTGTGGATAGGCTTGATGAACTCGTCAGTAACACCGTCAGCATAGCTCTCTTCTACGGCCTTCACCATGTCGGTAGCCTGCTTACCAGTGCCATTCACAATCAGGTCATAACCTTCCTTCACGCGCTCCCAACGCTTATCACGGTCCATTGCATAGAAGCGACCTACGATAGAGGCGATAGCTGCGTCGTTGTCGGCGCAAACCTTAGTAACCTGCTCGATGAAGCCCTTACCACTCTTGGGGTCTGTATCACGACCGTCCATGAAACAGTGAACGAATGTCTGGTTCTTCAGACCGTAGTGCTTACCTACCTCAATGAGTTTGAACAGGTGTTCCAAAGAAGAGTGTACACCACCATCAGAGCAGAGACCCATCAGGTGCAGTTTCTTATTGTTCTCCTTGGCATAGGTATAAGCGGCCTTCACCTGAGGATTCTCTACGATAGAACCATCCTTGCAGGCACGGTTAATCTTCACAAGGTCCTGATAAACGATGCGGCCGGCACCGATATTGAGGTGTCCTACCTCAGAGTTACCCATCTGTCCGTCAGGCAGACCTACATCCTCACCAGAAGCCTGAAGCTGAGAGTGAGCCGATGTAGCTGTCAACAAATCAAGGTAAGGTGTTGGAGTATTGAAAATCACATCACCCTTACCATGCTTACCGATTCCCCATCCATCGAGAATCATCAAAAGTGCTTTCTTTGCCATAATAAAAATACTTAATATCTTGTTTATACTTTCTCTCTTTTCACCTTATTATTATATAAGCGGGTGCAAAATTAGCAATAAAATTCCGCATTCAGACCTTTTTATGCAATTTTCTGACTTTTCTTAGGTTAAAAGTGATGCATCTTCATTACTTACAGTTCAACAGTCACCTCTTTTCCCTTATACTCCACCAATCGTCCACTGGGGTTTTCTAAGTTCAGGTTCTGAGGCGCATCGGGCGTTATCAGGACAATATTGAAACGGCGGGTTTTCAGCATACCCGAGAACTGTCCCTTGCGGGCTCCGATGGTCACGCTATGAGTCGCATCATCATAATGAATATCTATCGTTGAGAACAGTCCCTTCTCATAGTTATAGTTTGTGCCCTCGTCCTCATAAAGCTGGAAATGTCCATCCTGACCTGCATAGACATAGAGGTTGATAAGCTGTGCAGCCTTCTCGTCGCTCCATTGCATCTTAGGACCGAAGGGAATGATAGCACCTGCACGCACAAAGACCGGAATCTGCTCGTAGGGCGCATCCACAATCAGACGCTGTCCGCCCTCTATATACTCATTGGTATAGAGGTTATACCAGCCACACTGTCTGGGGAAATAGACGCTGCGATTACGGGCCTTATAATAGCCTACGGGACAAGCCATCAGAGCCGGACCAAGCATCCACTGGTCACCGACATCCTTAACCTCACGGTCGCCGTTAAAGTCCATGATGAGCGCACGCATCAGGGTGTAATCTTTGAAATGTGCCCATCCTGCCAGCGAGTAGAGATAAGGCATCAGCTGGTAGCGCAGGTTATCATAGAAGGCAAACGATTGGTAGGCCGGATGATTATCGGGTGCGATGTTCCATATCTCGCGCAGAGGCCACTGACCATGACTGCGGAAGAGTGGGATGAAGGTACCAAACTGGTTCCAGCGTGTCTGCAACTCACGCCATTCTTTCAGGTCTTCATTCTCCTGCCCCGTACGGTCATAGAGCTGTTGGGCCTGCACGTAACGGTTCTCCACACAGAAGCCGCCCTGATCCATGCCCCAGAAGGGAATGCCAGACATGGAGTAATTCAGTCCAGCCGTCATCTGTGCTCGCATATCCTCCCAACGGGTGCCGATGTCACCACTCCAAGTTGCCGTGGAATAACGTTGTTCGCCTGCGAAACCGCTACGGGTCAACAAAAACACACGGGGCTCGTCCTTCTTACCCTTCCACACGCCTCGCTGACCATGATAGATGGCATCAGCATTGACCAATGAATAAGCATTGAAGTACTCAGTAGACGTGCCAAGGGCCGTAGGACCACAGAGCGCCTTACGATACCACATAGGGGTGCAGTCGCGCACGTTGGGCTCACTAGCGTCCATCCACCAGGCATCGACCTTTTTGCCAAGCCCAGTATAAAGTTTCTCATCCATCTGGCGCCAGAAGACCTTACGGGCCTCTGGGTCGTAGGCATCATAGAAGCCGTTCTTATAACCAGCCCCTACCCAGTCGCGGATACCATCCGTGGGCGACTGGTTATACATCCACCCTTTTTCGTTTAGTTCCTTGTAGTTGGCTGTATTCACATAGAACTTTGGCCATACGGAAATCATAAAGCGACCATGCATCTGATGCACGCTGTCAAGCATCTGTTGCGGATCAGGATAGCGCGAAGACTCGAACTCGTGACTGCCCCACTGGTCCTCAGGCCAGTAGTTCCAGTCCTGCACTATATTATCAATCGGTATCTGGCGCTTGCGGAACTCAGCCAGCGTAGAGACCAGTTCTTCTTGCGTCTTGTAACGCTCCCGACTCTGCCAGAAACCCAGTGCCCACTTAGGATAAAGAGAGGCCTTACCCGTCAAGGTGCGGTAACAGGAGATGACCTCGTCAAGATTATGGCCTGTCACGAAATAATAATCCATGTCCTGAGCCATCTCACACCAGATAGACAGCGACTCACGCTCCTTTTGACTACGTGGTTCGGCTACTCGCAAGCCGCAATACGACTCGCTGCCGTCGGGCTGCCACTCAATGCGCAACTGCTGTCGCACACCTTTGGCCATTTCCACATTAAATTTATAGGCATTGGGATTCCATGCTGTTCGCCAACGTTCAGGCACCACCTCTTTTCCACCTATATACACCTTGATATAGCCGGCATAATAAAGGATGAACTGATACAGTGATGTGGCGTAGGGTTCAATGAAACCCTCGTACACCACATGAGCACCAGCCAGATTAAAGCCCTGAGGCAGATTCCTGATACCACCATTATCGGTTTTCAGAGCTATCTCAGACTTTGCCGGCGTACCATATTCATAATAGATAGAGTCCTCGCCACGTACCAACGACTTGCCAAGGCGGTCGGTATAGGTGCCAGTGAGATGGCCTTCCCTACCCTGCTTGTCATAGAGTTTGAAAGCACGGTGCAGTTGCAGGTAATCATGGGGATTACCAAAACGGCAATAGCTGTAGGCATCCCACAACAAACCGTAGTTCTTATTAGAGACCACGAAAGGTACGGAAACCTTCGTGTTATACTGGAAGAGATCCTCATTACGGCCTTTCATATTAAATTCCTCTGACTGGTGTTGCCCCAAGCCATAGAAAGCCTCATCGTCAGGAGAATCGAACTTCATCTGCCACGTAAGACCATGCAGCTGAGCCTCCGTGGGCTGTACACCGCCTTTAAGACCCAGTTCACGCTCGGGCACAGTGAAGTCCCAGAACTGTTTTCCGTTGCCACTCTCTTTCAGCAGGAGTGTCTTTCCCAGGCCATCATAGAAGCACACCTCACCTGTAGCCTTGCTGACCACGGCACGTACCTGTTTGGCAATAACCTCGATGCTTTCTGGAGTTTCCGTGATGGTATAGCTGTTCTTAGGAGGTACCTGCTGGGGTACTATCATAAGACTCTGCATCTTCTGAGGTAAGTCATCCTTGGAAGTAGCTCGCACACGAATAATACGGTCATTGACAACCTCAAGGCGAATCACCTTCGCCTGTCCGCCGTCTGGATGAATGGTAACAATATGACCCATTCTATCCACAATGGCAGCCCTACTTACTAGAGCTGCCATCATGAAGGATATAAACAAAAGGCCTTTTCGTCTCATATTACTTGGTCATATCAAAGCCCACACGCAGACCATTGTAGCTAGAAGCCACATTACCAATCGTCTTGATTGTCGTATTATTATTACCACTGAGAGCCGACATGGTCTGTATCAGTGTTAGCAACTTCTTACCTTCGAAGAGCAAACCAATACCGTTGGTATTGAGCTTAGCGTAGCAGTTGACATTCAGCAACAGGCCAGACATGGTAATCTTGCAGGTATTCTCATCATACTTATAGGTACCGCTCCAGGCTTTTCCGGCAATCTTTGCAGAGAAAGTTCCATCCTGATTGAAGGTCACCTGCGTATTAGATGCATTGATGCCCACCTTCTGATAAGTAGGCTGCAACTTTGTCTTCACATTTGAAGCCACGATTTCGCCACCAGCCTGAGCCAGCAGTTTCTCGCTGGTAAACGCGCAACCAGGCTGACTATATTTCCAAGTACCAATCAGACTCTGCTTTGACACCTTGGTGCCTGTCATACCCAATACGCTCTGAAGCACCGTATTTACGGTATTTCCAGTGTTAGTTGTCGTCGTTGCGCCCGTCTGTCCACTGGTCAGCACATCCGTCAGCACGGCAGAACCCACCTGGCTCAGAGAACCGTTAGTACCACAACTTGTCATCAGCAGCGCAGCAACTGCTGCAAATAAGAAAATCTTTTTCATTTCAAATTATTTTAAGTTATTGCTTTTTTGATTCATCCTTAAGTAACAAATAGATAACGCTCAGACAGCCTATTTATTGTGTTTATTTCAAACGTATTTCAAAGGGCGACAATGGCAAGCCGTTGATGCCATAGGCATTGACACCCAAAGGATTATCCTTCCAGGCATAACGCACGGCCTTAGGAGCAGCGAACGGAGAGGTGATAACAATCTGGGAACCAGATAACGTTGCCTCTACATTGCAAAAAACGCCCTTTTCATCGGCCAATTCGAAATACTTCACCGCACCAGGTTGCATGTTCTGGTCGAGCGTCAGCACCACTTTTCCGTCCTGCGACTCTGCCTTCAACACCTTTGGCGCCAATTGCACCTTCTTGCCATAGACAAGTCGTTCGAAGTCGAGCGCAATACGTTGTGCCACCTCTTTTTTACGCAGGGGATGGATATCCACCGTCTCACCTAAATCGATGGTCAACGCTAGTTCTGCGTAAGGATCTTCTGTCGCCACGACACGTTGTGCCTCGCGCACACGCGACCATCCCGTGTTCTGAGGATGCTCTACAAATGCCATATAGTTAGCCAACTGTACGATAACGAATGGCATCTGCGGACGCTCGAAGGCCTGGCGCCAATTGGCCATCAGCAGTCGCAACATCGGTGCATACTCCTCAGCCTGACGCATACCAGTGTTAGACTCACCCTGATACCATACCACACCAGCAACAGCAAAGGGAGCCATAGGATGTATCATGCCATTGAAAAGGGTTGAAGGCTGATTCTGCAGACTGACGCCCATACCGATGCTGCGCGGCATCTCTGCACCTTCGCGGAGCAGCCATTGTTCACCGAGAGGCTGCTCGTCGTCCTTGCCAAAGACGAACTTATAAGGCTTCTCCTTGACGAAATAAGGCATGCCACTCTTGTTGACGAAACGCACCGTAATCACATTATCGCCCTCACGGAGCAGTCCCTCAGGTACCTGATAGCGACGTGGCGGATACTGATAGCCCGTGTTACCAACCAGTTTTCCATTAATATAGGTATAGTCGCAATCATAGAGTGTTCCCAGAAGCAACTGTGCCTTCTTGCCTGCATGCTTAGCATCAATCTGAACATGCTGGCGCAGCCACAAGGAACCAATCCATTCACGTTTAGTAGAGAGACGGTATTGATTGACCTCCGTCCAGTCCGAGTCATCATACGATAATTCCGTATATTTCCGAAGTCCGGGATCATTGGCATTCAGGATTATCTGCCATTGCTGTTCTGCCTGCGCGCCAGCCTTCTGTTGGGCAGCAACATACTCATCGTTCTGATAAAGCTGCATCTGCTTGTAATACAGGGGAAAATGCTTTTCAAGGGTATCGGCGGCAATCCATGCCTCGATAGGCGTACCACCCCAGGCACTCTCAATGACACCCTGAGCCACACCCTTCTCACGTTGCAGTTGTTTGCCAAGGAAATAGCCGATAGACGAGAAGCGCCAGGCATTCTCACGATTCAGCTTTTTCCATGATGTAGGACGCAGGTCTGCACTCGGTCCATGTGTATCCGTCTGGTACTGCACATGAAACAGGCGCACCATGGCATTGCTGTCATTCAACTCGTCAGGATACTGGGGTGACACACGTTCAAGCGTGGTCTCCATATTCGACTGACCAGTACACAGCCAGACATCGCCCAACCACACATCGGATAATTCTATGTGAGAACTGAGAGGTGAGAGATGAGAGGTATGATTAGTCTTACTTTCTATACTCATAACATAAGGGCCGCCGGCCTTCATCGCAGGCAGGTTTACGCGCCATTTTCCATTGTCATCGGCCACAGCCGTTGCGGTCTTCTTATTCAGTTTCACCACCACGGTCTCACCAGCATCGGCCTGTCCCCATACAGGTACCGTCGTACCACGCTGAAGTACCATACCCGACTGAAATATCTGTGGCAATCGCACCTTGGCATTACCCACGACAGCACTTACCAGAAGTGCAATTAGTAAAAAGCTTGCTTTTCTCATAACAGTGCAAAAATACACTTTTTCTATTTAAAATACCCCAAAAACAAAAGACTTTTTCGCGCAATGATACAATTTGAATAGACTTATGAAACATTCCATAATGATAAAATGAAGAAAAAAGGTTACCTTTGCACCGAATTTATAAAAAACTAAAAACTATTTCGACAATGAACCAAGAAACAAAAGGCTTCTACAAGCTTTCATGGCTCCAGCGCATCGGCTTCGGCTCTGGTGACCTGGCGCAGAATCTGATTTTCCAGACGGTAGCATGCTACCTTATGATTTACCTGACTACAGTTCTGAAACTGAACCCTGCTTTTGTCAGCGGCCTGATTCTCACCGTCAGACTCATTGACTGTTTCTGGAGTCCTGTAGTCGGTCGTTATATCGACAACAACAATCCTAAGCTTGGCAAGTATCGTTCTTACCTGCTCTATGGCGGTATCCCCCTTACGGCTGCTGCCTGTCTGCTGATGCTTCCCCAGGCTGCAGAATGGTCAATGAGCATGAAGATTGTGTATGCCACTGTGAGCTACACCGTACTGAGCATGATCTATTCAGTTGTCAACATCCCTTACGGCTCTATCATGGCCAGTATGACGCGCGACAACGACGAGGTGCTCATTCTGACTTCTACACGAATGGTATGTGCCAATATCGGTCAGATTGTAGTACAGGCAGGTTTCCCCATCGGACTGGCAATGTGCGTGCACGAGGCTATCGACTGGAACCAGGCCACCTTCATGGCTATCGGCACTATTCCTGCCTTTGTCATCCTGCCCTTGCTGCCCACGCTGAAGAGATGGCTGGGTAAGAAAGGTCTTTACTACACACTGCTTGCCATCGGTCTTGTAGGATTTTCCATCCTGTTCACCATCGGTAAGTTCTTTGATGTTGCAGAGCTCAACACACTGGTACAGGTTGCCAAGGTGATGACTGGCGTAGGACTGCTGGTTGGTTCACTGATGTGGGCTTTGGTGCCTGAAGTTATCACCGAAGCAGAATATCGTACAGGCAACAGACCGGCTGCCACGGTGAACGCTCTGGCTGGCGTTGCTTTCAAGGCCGGTTTCTCTATCGCCGGTTGGATCACGCCTCTGGTAATGGGCTGGATTGGCTTCAACTTTGCCAGCGAAGAATCAGCTCTGCCTGTTGCTCCCAGCGCCTGGTTTATTGTCACCTGCGTATTCGCCCTTGTAGGCTTTGTTCTTCTGATGCTTTGCTTCATGGGTAGCAAGGAGAATATCACCACAACACCAGAGAAGCCCGTGACCTTCGGCGAGATGTGGCAGGAATTTAAGGCCAACAAGTGCCTGCAGCTGGTATTAAGCATCTTCGTCGTAGTATTCCTGGCATCTTTCATCAGCGCGCCGGTAAATGCATACTACACCAAATTGGCCAACTATTCTGCCATCGCACAGAATGCCATCCTGGTATTTACCTGTATCATTCCCGCCATTCTCCTTGTCGTAGTAGGATGCCTTATCTACAAGTATCCTCTCACAGATGAGAGACTTGACGAGATCAATAAGGAAATTGAAGCACGTAACAATAAATAATGAATAAGAATTTTAAGATTTTGACGCTCTGTCTGGCCATGATGCCAATGGCATCAATGGCTCAGCAGGGTTTGAAAGACGCCATCGGAAAGTATTGTCTGATTGGTGCCGCTATCAACCAGTGGCAGAGCGACGGACAGGTTCCTGAGGCTGACGCTCTGACGGATAAGCACTTCAACTGTGCCGTAGCAGAAAACTGTATGAAACCTGAGTCACTGGCTCCTGCCGAAGGTATCTTCGACTTCCGTGTGGCAGATAAGTTCGTGAGCTATTGCGAACAGCACAAGCTGAAGGTCATCGGCCACTGTCTGGTGTGGCACTCACAAGCCCCCGACTGGTGGTTCACCAATGGTTATGCAGCCAGTCCCGCCTCCAAAGAGGTGCTGAAGGCACGCCTTATCAAGCACATCAAGACGGTGGTAGGTCACTACAAAGGACAGGTGCTGGGTTGGGACGTGGTGAATGAGGCTATCGAGGATAATGGTTCTTTCCGCAATTCACACTATTATCGTTTGCTGGGCGAGGAATTCATCGAGATAGCCTTCCGCGCCGCCCATGAGGCCGATCCCGATGCAGAACTTTATTACAACGACTATTCGATGGGACAACCCGCCAAGCGCGAGGCCGTATGTAAGTTGGTGAAGAAACTGAAAGCCAAGGGTCTGCGCATCGACGGCGTGGGCATGCAGAGCCACAATGGTCTGGATTATCCCAACCTGGCTGAATACGAGAAGAGTATCGACGCCTTTGCTGCCTGCGGCGTGAAGGTGATGATTACGGAACTCGATATGAACGTACTGCCCAACCCAGAGGGTTTCGGTGGTGCCGACATCGCACAGAACTTTGAGTTGCAGAAGCGTTTCAATCCCTATACAGAGGGACTGCCTGCTGCAAAGCAGAAGGAAGTGGACCAGCGCTGGCTTGATCTCTTCAAGATATACTATAAGCACCGCGACCAGATTTCCCGCATCAACCTGTGGGGTGTCAGCGATGGTGGTTCATGGCTCAATGGCTGGCCTATCAAGGGACGCACAAACTATCCCTTGCTCTTCGACCGCCAGTACAAGGAGAAACCAGTGATTAACGAAATCATCAAACTTTATAAATAACAATACTATGGCTAAATTACCTCGTTATCTATTCCCTAGTGACTACATGGCCGATCCTGCGGCCCACGTATTCAACGGTAAATTGTATATCTATCCCTCACACGACTGGGAGGCTGGTGCCGCTTTCGATGATGATGGTGGTCACTTCCAGATGAAAGACTATCACGTCCTGTCATTCAATGACATTGAGAATGATGAAGCTACCGATCACGGTGTGATACTCGATGTAAAGGATGTTAAGTGGGCAGAGAAACAGATGTGGGACAGCGATGTCGTAGAGAAAGACGGCAAGTACTACCTCATCTTCTCCGCTAAGGACTATAACGGCGTGTTCCATCTCGGTGTAGCCATTGCTGACCGTCCAGAAGGCCCGTTCATTGCTCAGGAGCATCCCATCCGTGGTGCATACAGCATAGACCCCTGCGTGTTCAAGGATGACGACGGACAGGTTTACTGCTACTATGGTGGTCTTTGGGGCGGACAGCTCCAGTGGAATGTAGCTCCTCAAAAGGTGCTGAAGGAAGGCGTTGACCTGGGGCCTGCCCCTGACCGTAAGACCCAACTGTTTACCGCTCCCGATATGCCCGCATTGCCCAGCCTGATGGCACGCATGAGCGATGATCTTCTGCAGTTTGCAGAGGCTCCCCGTCAGGTTCTGGTTGTAGATAATGACGGACAGCCTCTGAAGGCCGGTGATCCTCACCGTTTCTTCGAAGCCAGTTGGATGCATAAGTACAATGGCAAGTACTACTTCTCTTACTCTACCGGTGACAGCCACTATCTGTGCTATGCCATTGGCGACAACCCCTACGGACCTTTCACCTATCAGGGTGTTATCCTGGAGCCCGTGGTAGGTTGGACAACCCACCATTGCATCGTAGAGTTCAAGGGCCAGTGGTATCTGTTGTATCACGACTGCGTACCCTCTAACGACATTACACATCTGCGTTCACTGAAGGTGCAGCGTCTGTTCTACAACGAGGACGGCACCATCAAGACCGTTGTCAATGAATAACCTCAACATCATAGAATATTACTATCACCACCATCAGGCCGAGCTGCTCGCATTCGTGAGCAGTAGGCTTGGTGGCAAAGAGGAGGCTGAAGATATCGTTCAGGATGTCTTCCTGCGACTATTGCAAAACAACAGTCCTATCATGGAGAGTACGCTTCATGCACTTGCCTTTACAATAGCCCGCAACCTCATTACGGATTATTATCGCAGGAAGCAATGGGCCATCAAATATAGTATGCAGCCCATTGATTACAGACAGCAGACCGTTACAGCCGAAGATGAAGCCGCACGTCCACTCTCCATTCACGAGATGACGGCATTCCTGGAACGTGGTCTGCTGCGTGTTCCTGAGAAATGCCGGGAGTTATACCGCATGCATATCTATGACGGTATGCAGGTAAGCGATATCTCTCAACAGACAGGCGAGAACTACAAATCCGTGGAGTATCGCCTTGGCATTGCCAGAAAAGAAATCAGAAAATACTTAAGACATATATCGTGAAGAAGTTTATATTGTTCCTCTTCGCCTTGTTCTCATTGTCGGCAAGCGCTGAGGATGGTCACCGTCTGTGGCTACGTAGCGAATTGCCCAACGATGTGGTAGAGAAGATTGACCCCACCATGCCCGATGATGATGGTTATCGTATCAATGGACATACCATCACCGCCCGCACAAAGATGGGGCTGCTATACGGACGCTATGCCTTGCTGCGTGGCGAACAGGGAGAGTCACACCCTTTCTATAAGTTGCGTATCCTGAACCACTGGGATAACCTGGATGGCACTATTGAACGAGGCTATGCTGGCAAGAGTATCCTGTGGAACAACGACCTTGTCATTGACCATGAGAAGATAGCAGCCTACGCTGAAGCCAATGCCTCTATCGGTATCAATGGTACGGTGCTGAACAATGTGAACGCATCACCCAAGATGCTCACACGCACGTATATAAATAAGGTGAAGGAGATTGCCGGCATTCTGCGCCCCTGGGGCATCAAGGTCTATCTCTCTGTGAACTTTGGAACACCCAAGGCACTGGGAGAGACAAAGACAGCCGACCCGTTAGACCCACAGGTAAAGCGCTGGTGGCAGAAGAAAGCCAAGGAAATATATACTGCCATCCCCGACTTTGGCGGATTCCTGGTGAAAGCCAACAGTGAGGGACAGCCTGGTCCTTTCGACTACGGACGTACCCATGCTGATGGTGCAAATATGCTGGCCGATGCACTGGCGCCTTATAAAGGTATCGTGATCTGGCGCTCCTTTGTCTATGGTGCCAAGCATCATGGTGAAGACCGTGTGAACCAGGCTGTATCAGAATTTGCAGAACTTGATGGTAAGTTCCGTGAGAACGTGATTCTGCAATCGAAGAATGGTCCGCTTGACTTCCAGCCACGCGAGCCCTATGCACCCATCTTCGATAAGATGCAGAAAACGCCTCAGATGGCTGAGTTGCAGATCACACAGGAGTATCTGGGCCAGAGCTGGCACTTAGTCTATCTCGCCCCCATGTGGAAAGAGTTCTTTACCTTCGTAAAGCCCGAAAAGCTCGTAGGTATCGCTGGTGTAGCCAATATCGGACTGGACAAGAACTGGTGCGGACATCATTTCTCGCAGGCTAACTGGTATGCCTTCGGTCGTCTGGCATGGAACCCCGCCTTGTCATCACGACAGATAGCAGAGGAATGGCTGAAGCAGACATTTGGAAATGAAAAGGGAATAGTGAAAAGTAGAGAATTTGCTTCCGCTATCACGTCCGTCATGCTCCGTTCTCGCGAAGCCTGCGTAGACTATATGATGCCCTTGGGACTACACCATATATTCAAGTTCGACCACCACATGGGACCTCAGCCTGACGGATATATTGCACGCTATCCTATTGAGTGGTGCCCCGTTTACTACCACCGTGCCAATGGCGACAGCATCGGTGTTGACCGTACCCACACAGGTAGTAATGCTACTGGACAATACCCAGAGCCCTATTGCTCACTCTACGACGATATCAACACCTGTCCTGAGCGTTATCTGCTTTGGTTCCACCGCGTGCCTTGGACACGTCGCATGAACAGCGGACGCACCCTTTGGGAAGAGATGCAGTGGCGCTATAACCAGGGAGTAAGCGAGGTGGAAGACTTTATTCACATCTGGCAAGAAGCCCGTCCTGAGATTGACGAGCAGCGCTGGCGCGAAGTCAACGACCGTCTGCAGCGCCAGTTGAAGGATGCCAAGGAGTGGCGCGACGTCTGTCTGGGTTACTTCGGAAAACTACAAGAAAAGAAATAAAGCAACAACTTAATCCTTAAAATCAAGCGAGAGTTGGCCATCCCCCAGTAAGTTGTACGACATACGATGATAAGGTGTCGTGCCATACTGGCGGATGGCCTCTCTGTGTTTCTTGGTGGGATAACCCTTATTGGAACGCCAGTCATACTGCGGATACTCCTCAGCCAACTGGTTCATATAATCATCACGATAAGTCTTGGCCAATATCGAGGCGGCAGCTATCGAAAGGTATTTACCGTCACCCTTGACAATCGTCGTATGAGGTAAATCCTTGTATTTCTTAAACCGGTTACCATCAACGATGACAGCCTCAGGACGCACCTGCAACTGGTCCAAGGCACGATGCATGGCCAGAATAGAAGCATTCAGAATGTTTATCTTGTCTATCTCCTCTGGTGTCACGATGCCGACAGCCCATGCCACAGCATCACGCTGGATAATCTCACGCAACTCATAACGACGTTTCTCCGTGAGCTGTTTCGAATCGTTCAACAGTTCATTCTGATAGCCCACAGGCAGGATAACAGCAGCAGCATAGACGCTACCAGCCAGACAGCCTCGTCCGGCCTCATCACATCCTGCCTCAACCTTTCCTTCGTAATAATGATCCAGCAACATACACCTAAGCTTTTAGAACATGGCACTGACTCTGCGGATTCCCGCTACAAGAGCGTCAATCTCCTCTTTTGTGTTATAGAGAGCGAAAGAGGCACGCACAGTACCTGTTACCCCCAGACGATCCATCAACGGATGAGCGCAATGGTGACCAGTACGCACAGCGATTCCAAGACGATCGAGCAACGTACCCATATCCAGATGATGAATATCGCCTACAAGGAATGACACTACGGCATCCTTGAGAGGAGCCTCGCCAAACAAGCGCATATTGGGTATCGTGCGCATCTGTTCCATACAGTAGCGGGTCAGTTCCTGCTCATGTGCCTCGATATTCTCCATACCCAGCGACTCCATATACTTGATAGCCGTAGCCAAACCGTGTGTGGCTACATAGTCAGGCGTACCGGCTTCAAACTTGAAAGGCAGACGCTCGAAAGTCGTTTTTTCCCACGACACCTTGTCAATCATCTCACCTCCACCCTGATACGGAGGCAGTTTCTCCAGCCATTCCTCCTTGCCATAGAGCACGCCGATACCTGTGGGACCATACATCTTATGACCACTGAACGCCAGGAAGTCGCAATCCAGGTCCTGCACATCAATCTTCATATGAGGTGCACTCTGAGCACCATCCACCAACACGGGGATACCGCGCTCATGAGCCAGTTTGATAATATCCTTTACAGGGTTGATAGTACCCAGCACATTGCTCACATGGGCGATACTGATGAGTTTGGTACGTTCAGTTATGTATGTTGCCACGTCATGGCAACTTACCAGGCACCCTTTATCATCAATTGGCAAATGCTTCACTACGATACCCATCTTCTTGGCCTGCAACTGCCAGGGCACAATATTTGAGTGATGCTCCATATCCGTGACCAGCACCTCGTCGCCAGCCTTCATCTGTGACTCACAGAATGTCTGTGCCACCAGATTGATAGCCTCCGTGGTACCACGGGTAAATACCACCTCCTCAATCTTTCGAGCATTGATGAAGGCACGTACTGTCTCACGCGCCGCCTCATGCAAGTCCGTAGCCTGTTGCGACAGATAATGCACACCACGATGCACGTTAGCATTCACATTCAGGTATTCCTCGCGCATCGCATCCAGCACGCACAAGGGCTTTTGTGTAGTAGCCGCATTATCAAGATAAACCAGCGGTTTCTTGTATACCTCCCGCTGAAGAATGGGGAAGTCCTCACGTATTTTCTTAACGTCGTACATATCCTTCATTTGTTATCACGTGAATATTACTCTTTAATTTACAACACAACAGTCAGCCTGCAAAGACTACTTACCAGACTCGTGACGCTCACGAATCTTCTTCACACGAAGCAGCAAATCCTTATAATGCAGAGCATTAAGCGCTGACTGCTGTTGAGAAACATTCTGGAGGTAGTTCTCTACCTTGTCTAAATGTTGTGCTATATAGAGTATGGCATCAGAACGGGTTGCCAGACTCGTATTTGTTCCGTCTGCTCCGGAGCCACCATTAAGCGCTACACCCAGGAAATCAACATAAGACCGCTGCAGCAGTCTGCGGAAACTGTTCTGCTCCTCATCCTTATCTGTTAAAGGCTTCCATACCATTCCGAATATATCATCGAAATACTCCTCTACAGGGTAAGCCTTGTCAGATATAAACTGCTCCCCCATCAAATTCGAGATAGCGTTGGGTGACAACAGCATGGCAATGAGCGTCTGCTGACGGTTACGTATCTCGTCGGCATAATCCACGCCAAGCTTACTTACAACGCTCTTAGGATAAAGCCACATAGGTGCTTCCATCACATTGCGCGACAACCAGTCCACCGCCTCGCGCTGCAAGTCACGCGGCACAATATCATAAGGCTTTTCACCTGGGGCATTGTTCACATACTTGCTGAACAGATATTTCTGTACGTGGTTCACATAGCGCTGATATTGCGAACGCACAGCACGGTGAATAAAACTCAGATCATCATACTGGCCATCAGGCTGTGCTGTCCACTCCTCTATATGCGCCATCACACGCTGAAGGTTTTTCACACCGTAGTCATTGGCACGCATCTGATTATCGCCCAAATCCTCTGACTGTGAACGGGGATCCCTACCTTTTCCCTCGTCACCACACCACCACAAACGGCGGTTGCCTTTCAACACCTTAGTCGTTTCGGCACGCAGGACCTTCTTTTCCTTGGCAGGGTCCTTGAACTCCGGGCGGTACTGATAGCCCCATTTGATAGCCCACTTATCGTAATCGTTGATACGGGGGAAGAGACCCTTCTCTGAGATCTTATCCTCAGGCTGAGCTACATAATTAAATCGGGCATAGTCCATGATACTTGCCGTATGTCCATATTTCTCCACCCAAGCCTTGTCACGCAGTTTCTCCACAGGAGTGGCCTGTGAGGCAATCATATTATGGCGAAGACCCAGTGAGTGTCCTACCTCATGACTGCTCACAAAACGGATCAGCTGTCCCATCAGTTCATCGCTGAAGTCCATCTTCTGTGCCCTCTTGTCCAACGGGCCACACTGTACCATATACCATTTCTTCACCAGATTCATCACGTTATGATACCAGCATATATGCGCCTCAATGATTTCACCAGAACGCGGATCCACAATACGCGGTCCATAGGCATTCTCCGTTTCCGAAGGCAGATAGCGCAATACAGAGAAACGGGCATCATCTATCGACATCGTAGAGTCATTCTTTGGCCAGTCCTTGGCTACGATAGCATTCTTGAAGCCAGCCTCCTCAAAGGCCTTCTGCCAGTCTTCAATTCCCAGTTTCAGATATTTAGCCCACTTCTTAGGCGTTGCAGGATCTATATAGAATACAATCTGCTTTTTCGGTTCTACCAGTTTACCGGCCTTATAGGCTGCAGGATCCTTCGGTTCCAGACGATAGCGCATAATGATAGCTTCGTGATTCGAAGTCTCATCATCACTAAATTCCGTTATCTTACTGTTGAAATAGCCCACACGCTCATCAGCATAACGAGGCTGCATAGGTTCCCGTGGCAGCAATACCAACGATGTATTCAGCGAGAGCGTGGCAGCACCGGTCTTAGCTGCAGGAACACGTCCGGAACTCATACCGTAGGTACGCAGCGACGCAATCTCCACGTTGATAGGATATGTCTTGATAGTATCTATGAAGGTACGATCACTCTGCACGGAACCGATTCCAAGAATCGTACGGTCGCTGGAAGAGAAATTCGTCACCTTATTCTCTCCCATGAGCCATTTCGTTATATTGATCAGCTGCGCATGAGTCTCAGGATTACGACCTATCACATCAAACTTCCACACAATAGGATCTGTCGTGGACTGCTTGAGCGAGATAGCGATACGGTTTTCAGGTTTCGCATATTGCGACTGTACATATTCACGCAGGAAGATGGTCTTATCGCCATATTGCTCAAAATATACTGCCGAACGGTTTACCTCTTCACCTGTCACCATCTTGAATTCCTGTGGCACACTGGCAAAACGGGTTACCGCCAGCATCATACGTCCCAGCAATGAGTCAGGTATTTCCAGATACCAGTCATTCTTAATATGACGAACGGTGAAGAGACCCTCACGCACAGAGCCCCCCTCCTTTATTGTTTTAAGATATGGGTCATTCTTACTTTTGGCCGTGGTATCAACACAACAGTCCATGGTGACCACGGTATCTGCACTACATACAATATTGGCTGCATGCAGTCCCGTAGAGGGCAGCAATGCAGCCAAAATGAATAATCCTGTAAACGTCTTTTTCATGTTGCAAAATTACAACAAAAAAGACAATTACACGTCAGCCTATATCAATTATTATGCTTATTTTACAATTTTTCGGCCATCAACAATGTAAATGCCTTTCTCCTTGACATTTACCCGGCGTCCCTGCAGGTCGTAGCATGCACCATTTGACGATTTTCCATTGACGATTTCGCCAATGCCGGCAGAGCCGTTGGGTACCAGGCGGATGTCAATTTTGACAAAAACAGCCGAGAAGTAAGAATAGTTGAACAGCACATTGGTATCATCACCCTGCCAGATGTCGTATTCATATGCATTCTTCTTGGGCGAAGCAGGTGTCCACACTTTCAGCTTCTGCTTAAACACCGTGTTGTTATATTCGTATTCAAACTCTTCCTCGTAGTCATCACCTACCAGGAAGTTGGCATTGCGGTAGTTGTAAAACACCATCTTACCGAACTTATATCCTGCAGGGGCCTCAAAACGCATGGTGGTTCCAGGCTGGGTATAAAGCATATTGGTCTTACCAGCATTGATTCCCAAAGCAGCAACATCGGCTTCATCAAGTGTGTAGCTGGCATATACCGACACCTTTGAATACTCATCAAGGTCAACAGGATAGACCGTCACTTTGACATTCGAGGATGAACCTTCGCTGACTGGCCATGAGAAATCCTTTTCATTCAGGATGGCACCTGGTGAATCCAAGTCAGTATAGTCGGGATACCACTTCGATGTCAGCTCAGTCGCAGAATAGCTCCAAGGGTTCGCATTGAAGTCCATCATCACATAGGTCGTGTCGTTGGTTTCCTGAGCCATTGACACCATGGCCATCATGGCCATTAAGATTGTTGCGTAAAGTTTCTTCATATCATTCATCAGTATTAAGTGTCAGATTCGGATTCTTATCCCTTGCAGAGTGTGGGAAGGGGATGATATACAACCTGGAGTCAGGCTTCAGCGTATAGGTCTGCTGCGGGTGTGCCTCACTGATATTCTGCACAGGGAAGACACGCGTGATGGTCTTCTGATACTCCGGCTCAATATTCAGTCGCTTCAGGTCAAAGAAACGGTTAAAGCCAAAGAGCAGTTCCTTGCGACGCTCATCAATAATAATCTTCACCATTTCCACCTGTGTGGCAGGAGCATCCACATGTCCGTTGCCACCCTTGATACGCTTGTCGCGCAACTGACTGACGTAGTTGGCAGCCTCCGTCAGATTGTTCTGTCGTGCCAAGGCCTCTGCCATTATCAGATAAACCTCCGCCGTGCGCAGTCCCACGGACATATAGGTAAACCTGTCCAGATTCGTAATGGCAGGTGTCCAGATTGCGGCACCCGAGCCACTATCAAACCAACTGGTGATACTCGTACCCGTATCACGCAGGAAAAGGCTATAACGCAGGTCATTAGCCTCAAACAGGCTCTTCAGTTCAGGACTGATCATACCGTAGTGATACAAGCATACCTGTTCACCACTGCCCCAGCCTGCCATCCAGTGATAGGAGAGCACCTCAGGGTTGCCATCCTTGGCAAAGTTCTTATAGCGTGCCGTACCACCAGCATCGTTAATGAGGTTATAGTCGGCCAACTGAGAATTCAGTTTCAGCGACTGTTCTGCAGCCTCCTGTGCCTTAGCCCAGTCACGATGGAACAGATAGACCTTGGCCAACAAGGCATAACCGAAAGCACGGTTAGGATGATAGATATTCACTGGTTTCTCTTCCAACAGAGGCACAGCCTGTTCCAGTTCATTGATGATAAAGTTGTATACCTCAGCCACCGTCGACTTCACAGGCGTTGCCTCCAGGTCATAATGGTCCATGATGCACACACCACCATCACTGGCTGCCGTTTCAGGGTTATAGGCCTTGGCAAACGTGTTCACAGCCAGGAAATGGTCAAAGGCACGGAAAGTACGTGCCTCCGCCTTTGCCAATGTCTTCAGTTCCTGCGAGCCCTGTCCTTTGTCAACATTGTCTATGACAAGGTTCGAACGCAGAATGAAACTATAGATATTCTCGTACAGGTTATTATCAGGCAGGATAGTGCGGTCGGCCTTCTCATTGAAGGTGAAGTTGATGCCATCTGCCGATATACTTTCATAACCCAGGATTTCCGATTCTTTCACCCACTGGTCATCACTCAGAAGAATGAATGATGAAGGGTAATAGGCGCGCATGGGCGTAGCTATCAGCTCGTAATACTGTTGGGCAGAGTCAACCGTGACCGCCCCTTTAGGTGTGATGTCGATATAGTTGTCACAACCAACCGTTGTCATTGTCAGAAGGACAAACAGGGAATATATGATTTTCTTCATGATGACAGTCTGTTAGAATGATGTAGAGAAACCGATACTGAATGTCTTGGGTTGCAGGAGCGTGCGTGAGGCAGAGTTCAGGGAATAAGACTCCGGATCGATATCATGTCCCACCCTTGACCAATAGAACAAGTTGTTGACCTGCAGTGTCAGACGTGTCTGTCCGATATGCAGTTTCTTCGTGACAGCCTCCGGCAGATGGTATGCCATACTGATACTACGCATCTTGATATAGTCAGCAGGCTTCACCTGTGCGTCGCAATAACGCCACCACTCAGAGAAAGTAGAGGCATACTGCTGAGCCACGCTACCTGTTGGCATCTCGTAATAGTGCTTCACGGTATGGTCGTTCACGTGGTCCGTAACCATCTGGTATGAGTTCATGTCCGTCGCATCCAGACGCAGTTTGTTACCACCGGCATATACCAGCAACGTGTTCAGCTCCAGTTCACGCCAACGCAGACTGAGAGTCAGCGAACCATTATAGACAGGAACGAGACTGCCCATATTCACCAGCGCGTCAGTTCCTTTCAGCGTTGATGACACCTGAACCTCTGTAGGATTACCATCAGCATCAAATGTAGCCATCTCGTTGCCATCCGCATCAAGGATGACAGGATAGCCATTCACCACACGGCTCAACCTATAAGCCCATAGGGTATTATAGCTCGTACCCTCCACGAAGTAGTTGGCAGGAGCAGTAATGAAGTTAGAGGCGATATCAGTAGAAGAATGTTCTACACGCAACATCTTATTATGGTTCCATGCGATGTTGAAACCAGCAGACAATGTCCAGTCCTTTGTGCGCAGCAGATTGGCATTAAGCTGCAGTTCCACACCCTGGTTGCGCATCTTTCCGTTATTGATAACACGCTGTGTAGCACCAAGCGTAGAGTCCAGGTACTTACGTACCAGCAGGTCATCACCTACACGGTTATAGAACTCCAGCGAACCGCTCAGCACATTATTGAGCACGCGGAAATCCACACCAGCATTGAATGTCGACGTCTTCTCCCATCTCAGTCTGGGATTCGGCAGGTTGTCATCCGTATATCTCAAGTACTGCGTATTCGTAGGATCATTATTCTCCGTACGGTAGCGAGCCACGAAATATGTGGTGCTGCTCTGGTCCACATTACCATTCACACCATAGGTAAGACGCAGCTTCAGGAAGTCGAGCCATGAGAAATCCTTCATGAATGCCTCCTCAGAGATATTCCATCCGGCACCCACCGACCACAACGGGTGATGCTGATTCTTCGTATCCAGTCCAAAGAGGTCGGCCTCATCCCAGCGTATGCTACCCGTGATGTTATAACGATACAGGTAATCGTAGCCTACATTGGCATAGAATGAGGCATAGCGATGGAATATCTCCGTCTGACTGGTGGCAGGACCGCCAAGTTTCACGGTGTTACCATAGACCAGGCTCTCCACGCCCACATTATTCAGCGACGCCCAGTCCATGCGTACAGAAGTGAGCGCCACGTCATTATAGCCATACATCTGCTGCTCTATCGGACGTGCAGCACGGTTCTCCCTCAACTCAAAACCCATGATGGCATTCACATGATGCTTTGACTCCAGGAAACTCTTCTCAAAGTTCAACTGGTTACGGAAGGTATAACGACGCGTGTTATTGGTTGTCTGACGATAACGTCCACCCGATGGCAACTGACTCACACCATCCAGGTCTATCAGCGCATTATGCGTCATACGCATCAGGTAGGAGTTGGGCTCGTCATACTTCTCCGTACGTGACTGTGTCCATTCATACTGGAACATCAGGTTATACTTAAACCACTTAAGGAATTTCGCCTCCACATTGACAAACGGACGCATACGTAGGTTGCGGTTCTGCGTCAGACTCTCATCAAGCGACTGCAGCACATTAAATGAGAAAGGCATCAGCACATCCGAACTGGCCAGCTGCTGCTGACTGTCAGCTATGGCCGAACCGTTGAGCGAACCACCTGCAAATCCGCTGATATTCACATACGGCGTCATCACCAGGTTGCCTTGCGCATCTACTATAGAGGCATAGCGCTCCTGGATATTATAATTGGTGTATGCGTAATCAGGCACCTGACTATTGGAGAATCGTGTATCAATACCCAACTTGATGCTCAGCCACTTATTCAGCTTGAAATTCGATTTCAAGTAAATACTGAAGACATCGCTGTTATCATTCTTCACACGGTTCTTGTCGTGCTCATAGTTAAACGAGGCAAAATGGTTGGACCGTTGTGATTTCTGCGACAAAGACACATTATACCGCTGGGTAACTGCCGAGCGCCATACCAGGTCACGATACTGATTATAGTAATCATTCTGTCGCCATTGTCCGAGTGTGCGGTCCACGTCATCCTGCGTGATGCGCCCCTCCGCCTGATCGCGGTATAGCTGATAGAGCGGTGAATAATAATTCTTGGAGAAACTGTTAAAGAGCGTTGCCACACTACCACTGCTGTTCACACGTGCATTATAGACATTGGTCTCGTAGTCAATAATATCCGATGTCGAGGCGTAGTGCATCGCATCAAACGTTGGCTTGGTAGAGATATACCAGTCGGCATTCACGCTGACCGTTGTCTTCTCACTCTTTCCCTGCTTGGTTGTGACGACGATAACGCCATTGGCCGCCAAGGCACCATAGATACTGGCAGCAGCGGCATCCTTCAGTACCGTTACCGACTCCACATCATAGAGATTAATCTCACTCAGTTCCATGTCGGTGGCCATATCATCTACCACAATCAGTGGTTTCGTACCTATACTGGTAGATAATGTGCCCACGCCACGCAATACAGGACTACCCTCGCCCGTATTCGGATTGATATCCATGCGCAGGCCGGCCACCTGTCCTTCCAGGGCCGACAGGATATCCTTATGCATCACGCGATTCAGTTTGGTAGAGTCCACAAAACCGAAGGCGGCAGTTGATCGCTCCCGACTCAGTCGCTGATAACCCGTTGACACCACCACAGCCTCAGCCAGTTGGGTTGTCTGGTCCTTCATCTTCACATCCACCGTCACCTGACCTTTCACGGTCGTCTGGTAAGGTTCCATACCCACATAACGGAACAGCAAGACAGCATTCTCGTTGTCCACAGGAATACGGTACTTTCCATCAAGTCCTGTAACAGCCGTATGCTTTCCATTCTTGACTGCTATCGTCACGCCATAAAGAGGTTCACCTTTTGTGTCTGACACAGTACCCGTCACCATGCGTTGCGCTTTCACTTCACCGGCAAATAGGATAACAAAGGAGATAAATAGAAGATACAATCTCATGAATCGAATGTTTTAGGTCGCAAAAATACAAAAAATTTCATAAAACGCAAAGCGTTGAGTAAAAAGTTGTACTACTTTCTTACTTTTTTCGCCATTTTACAACAAAATGCTAACCAAAAACGCAGAATTACAACAAAACTATAACCAAAATGCCTTGAAAGATTCCAGAAAAAAATATTCGCCAAAAGTGATGATGATAAAGAAAAAAATTGTATCTTTGCACCCAGAGACTAAACACTTAAAACTTATAGCGTATGAAACACTTATTACTTGCAGTAACAATGGTAACGGCCCTGAGCACCTCTGCGTTTGCACAAGGCCAGGTGAGAAACATCTATGCCAGTTCTGAGAAACTGAACACAGAGTTGCTACAGAACACGAATCAGACCGTACAACTGAACCGCTATCTCTTTGCAGGCTACAACACCCTCTGTCTGCCCATGTCGGTATCAGCTGAACAGTTGGGCGACCTCAAAGCCGAGCGCTTCCTAAGCATCCAGCAGGAAGGCAACGTGCTGAACCTCTATTTCGTGGAGTGCACCAACGAAGGTCTTCTGGCTGGTGTGCCCTATCTGATCAACTCACCCAAGAGTCAGTATCTGCGCCTGAAGAATAGCGATGCCCTTAACCTCAACACCGAACTGAAAGCTATCCATATGAGCGATAACAAAGGGAACGCCGTGACCTTCAGTAGCAACTGGGAAACCGTAACGAAAAACGGTCTATACGGCATTCCTGCCAAGCAGGACGTCACCCCATTGGAGGCCGTGCTTATCCGCACCGAGGCCGACAAGGCTTTCCTCCCCACCCGTTGTGGTTTCTCTTGGGACAAGCAGGCATCTACTGCTAAAGAGCTTCGCATCGTACACCTCAAGCAGTCAGACGTCACAGCCCTCAAGAGCGTGACCATCAAGACATCATCTGACGAAACCTACGACCTGAGCGGACGTAAGCTCAACAAGACCGACAGAGGCATCTACGTGCAGGAAGGCAAGAAGATGCTGAAGAAGTAAAACAAAAGCATAACACCAACAACAAAGGCGAGGATTTTGGTCCTCGCCTTTTTCATATTGCGGTAGCAAATTTTTCACTTTTCACTATTCCCTTTTCACTTACAAAGCTTGCATCCTGTGCATTTATTCAGTTCGCCACGGAAGCGCTTCTCCACCAGGTAATGCAGACGGTCGCGCAGAGGCTCCAGTTGCATGTGGTCTATCACCTCGTTGACAAAAGCATTCTGCAGAAGCAGACGGGCTTCCTCCAAAGAGATACCACGCTGGCGCATATAGAAGAGTGCCGCATCATTCAGCTGTCCCACCGTAGAACCGTGGGCACATTTCACGTCGTCGGCATAAATCTCCAACATCGGTTGGGTGTACATACGTGCCTCCTTCGTGGCCGTGAGGTTCTGGTTCGTCATCTGCGAGGCAGTCTGCTGAGCACCATGCTCTACCAGCACCCTGCCGGCAAAGGCACCCACCGCCTGATTGTCGAGCACATACTTATAAAGTTCGTTGGATGTGCAATGAGGCACCTTATGTGCTATCAGCGTGTTATTGTCCACATGCTGTTTCTTGTCAGCTATCACACAACCATAGCACTGGCACTCAGCACCCTCGCCCGAGAATGTCAGGTCGAGCTTATTGCGTGTCACACCATTATGCAGCGTAATGACATTATGCGTCACACGACTGTCGCGCTGCTGGTCAATATACACATTGCTTACACGTACATTCTTATAATGCGTCTCCTCCAGACAGTAGAGGTCCAGCGAAGCGTTCTCGCCTACGAAGGCCTCTATAACCTGCGTGGTCAGGAAGTTGCGGTCATCAGCGGCATGGTCGCAGAACAGCATCTTGATTTCTGCCCCCTCTTCCACCACGATGAGCACACGACGGTTCACCATCAGGTCGGGCACCACGCGCTGCGCATTCTGAGGCGTTGCCTTCAGGATATTAATCACCTGAATGGCACGGTCAACCTTCACATTCTTAGGCACATACACCAGCAGGCCATCCTGCGCCAGCATCGTGTTAAGTGCGGTAACGGCATCCTCACTGGTCTTAGCCAACTTCGTGTAGTGCTTGCTCACCAGCTCAGGATAGTCACGCATAGAGCCGATAACCACACCCTCAGGCAGATGTCCCTTTGGTTTCTCGTCGTGGAAAAACATATCGTTCACCACAAAATAGAGACTGGTACTCAGGTTGGGCACGTCGCAACGGAAGGTCTCGTAGGGATCCACAGGAATCTGCAAACGATTGACGTTCACACCAAAGTTAGGCTCAAAGAGCTTCTGGATATCCGTATATTTATAGCGTTCCACCTTCTTAGACGGGAAGCCCTGGGCCTTAAAGTCCTCAAAGGCCTCATCACGCACAGCGTTCATCGCCTCTGGGGCATGCGAGAAAATCATCTCACGTGCCTCATTGTATAGTTCTATGTATTGTTGTTCAGACTGCATATCAAGTGCGGTAGCCGCTCGGCCTTTGGACGCTTGCACGGCAAGAAATTTTTCACTTTTCACTCTTCACTTTTCCCTTAAGACTACTCCTCTCCCACTTCTTCCTTAATCCAGTCGTAGCCGTGCTCCTGAATCTGGACAGCCAGCTCAGGGCCACCCGTCTTCACAATCTTTCCCTTGTAGAGCACATGCACGAACTGAGGCTTGATCATCTCCAGCAGTCGGTCGTAGTGGGTAATCACGATGCAACTGGTCTCAGGTGTCTGCAGTTTGTTCACACCCTCGGCCACAATACGCATTGCATCCACATCCAGACCTGAGTCTGTCTCGTCAAGGATGCTCAACTTCGGTTCCAGCATAGCCATCTGGAAAATCTCATTGCGCTTCTTCTCACCACCGCTAAAGCCCTCGTTTACCGAACGGTTAGCCAGTTTTGAGTCGAGCTCTACCACCTTACGCTTCTCGCGCATCAGCTTCAGGAACTCAGCAGCGTTCAGAGGTTCCAGTCCCTGATACTTACGCTTCTCGTTGATGGCAGCCTTCATGAAGTTGTTCATGCTGACGCCAGGAATCTCCACAGGATACTGGAAACTCAGGAAAAGACCCTCGTGAGCCCTGTCCTCAGGTTTCATCTCCAACAGGTTCTTGCCGTTGAAGAAAGCCTCACCCTCAGTCACCTCGTAGAGTGGATTACCCACGAGCACAGCGCTGAGCGTAGACTTACCAGAACCGTTAGGACCCATGATAGCATGTGTCTCGCCATCATTAATCACCAGGTCAATACCCTTCAATATTTCTTTATCGCCAATCTTGGCATGCAGGTTTCTTACTTCTAACATCTTAAGTAATTATTCATTTCAGAGTGCAAAGTTACGGAAAAACATAAGAAATTCAAAGAGAAAACGCAAAAATCCTCCATAATATTTAGTTTTCTCATTTATTATGCTTAACTTTGTCGCGAAAATATCTACCGATCAAAAAATGGAACAGGCAATCTACATTGTTACCCTTATACTGACCGGACTTATCAACTTGGCCATGGGGGGCATCCTTTTTGTAGGCAATAAGGCCTATCGCCAGCAAACCGTATACCTTCGTGCACGTTTGCTGACTATCTTGTGGCTCGTTGCTTTTGGCTTAGGCTACTTCATCCAGGCCATCTTCCTATGGCGCTACACCTGGCCCACTGCCGCATCGGCACTCACCGTGAGCTTCTTCCATATCGGAGCCATCTGTTTCAACTGGGGCTATATTCCCCTGCTTAATCCGAATTACCTGACGAAGGGCGTCGTGATTCGCGACCTTCTTATCTATGTTGTAGGCCTTATCACCTACTGGACCGTAGCCATGCTGTGGCACCATGCGCCAACGTATGTCTGCCTGGCCTTCTGCATCTTCTTTGCCTATGCGGCCTGGTCGGTATTCACGTTCTACAGGACCTACAACCGCGTGAGTCTCCGCATGATACGCATGACATCCGGCAACGTGATGCAATTCATTCGTTGGATGCAAGTATGCTGCGACTGTATTGTACTCTTTGGTATAGGCAGCGTGGCTATCACCGCTATTTTCCCCAACGATATCATCCCCTTCCTCCTGCTCCTCACATCAGGTGCAGGCATGTTTATGTATATCGCCTATTCCATTAGCAATTACGGAAAATATCTCTCATGAAGAAAACCAGCCTTATCCTTTTCCTGTTGGCAACCTTATCCATCATCACCACGTTTTGTTCCTGTGGTGAGAAATACGTCATCGTCGCCAACACCAACCAGGCCGACAGCCTCATCAACATAGCCTATAAGAATCACAACTACGATAGTCTGATTATCCTGGCTGACAGTATGCAGAAGACTGGCGAGCTGTCTGACATGAAGGCTTGCTACTGGCGCGGCTATGCGTTCTCGCGTCAGCAGAAGATGCGCCTGGCAGAGAGCAACTGGCAACGTGCCATCTCGCTCGACATCCAGACAGACGAGGATAAGGAATACTATGCGAAGTCGGCCAACCGACTGGCAGGCATCCTGCTGCTCAAGGGCGAATATGAGGCCACGATGAAGGTGGCCATCCCTGCCATGGAGATGATGAAGGAGGCAAAACTGGACGAGACTTCCGACTATACCTATCTGCTGGTCACCCTGGGTTGCTGCCAACTGAAACTGGAGAAGCCTACAGAGGCCGCCGTGAATTTCGACCAGGCCTACCTGCGCTATTCCCAAATGACCACCAAAGACCCTACGGCCAGCCAGTATACCAATGCCATAGTGGGTGTTATCACCATTACGGATAATTACCTCCTGCAGAAGCGTTTCACAGAGGCTTTCTATTGGGTTTCACACCTAGAGGAACTGCTCAACCAATACCAGATGTTGCCTGATGCCGAACAGACCTTCTTCGACAAGCAGAAGACGCGCCTGAACCTCTATCGTGCCACCGCCCTGGAGGGACTGGGACAGCATGCCGAGGCAGCAAAGGCCTACGACAAGGCCCGCCTGACCGACTATGCCAGGACCAACGAGGGTAAGTTGGAGGCTACCACCTATCTGATGGCAGCTAAGCGCTGGGAAGAGGCAGCCCATAATTTTGAGATTTTCGACGAGCAGGTCAGCAAATACGGCATCAAGCTCTCGCTCGACATCATCCAGCATTATCTCCTGCCGAAATACAGGGCTAATGTAGGTGCTCAGCAACTCGACTCTGCCGTATACATTGGTATGGAGATCTGTACGGCCCTCGACAGCGCTATCGTACAGACGCAGCAGGACGAGGCCCTGGAACTGGCCACCCTCTATAACCTGCAGCAGAAAGAGACGGTCTTCGTACAGCAGAAGGCTGATATGGCACGCCAGCGCATGGTGGCCACCATCGTAGCCCTCGCCCT
The DNA here is from genome assembly GCF_022024115.1 of Prevotella communis. Taxonomy (NCBI): domain Bacteria; kingdom Pseudomonadati; phylum Bacteroidota; class Bacteroidia; order Bacteroidales; family Prevotellaceae; genus Prevotella; species Prevotella communis. The sequence continues at coordinate 311,967 of NZ_CP091792.1, read as the reverse complement.
GATTATCCTGTTCTTCGTGCTGATTATCTTCTTCCGCCATAAGGCTGCCATGCGACTGGAGACGGCTTACTACCAACTGGAGATAGCCAACGAGAAGACCAAGGAGTCATCGCGCATGAAGACCTCGTTCATCCATCAGATGTCGCACGAGATACGTACGCCGCTGAATATCCTGAGTGGTTTTGCGCAGATTATCTCTACGCCCGATATCAAGCTCGACGAGGAGACCAAGCAGGACATGAACCGTAAGATCATGGAGAATACCGTGCGCATCACCGAACTGGTCAACAAGATGCTGGAGATGAGTGAGGCCAGCAGCAAGACGGTGATAGAGCGTACTGAAAACATCCCTGCCACCCAGATTGCCGTAGAGGCGATGAATGCCTTCCCCATTGGCAATAAATACAAGATTCCCATTGACCTGCAACAGGATAATAGTACTAACGACGTACGTATCCAGACCAACGAGCAGGCTGCTACGCGTGCCTTGGTGCTGCTGCTTGACAATGCCGAGAAATACACCAGGGAGGGTGCCATCCATCTGAAGGTTGACGTGCCTTCAGACAAGGTTGTACGCTATACCGTTGAGGATACTGGCATCGGTGTGCCCAAGGCCGAGGCCGAACATATCTTCGAGGAGTTTGTGCAGCTCGATGAGAACAACGAAGGCACGGGTATCGGTCTTACTGTGGCCCGCAGCATAGCCAACCGTCTGGGTGGCGACGTCGTCCTTGACACCACTTATACCAGCGGTGCCCGTTTCATCATGACATTGCCTTTAAATAAATAAGGTGGGATTTTCCTATCCTACGGTACCCTCCAGCGATACGCTGAGCAGTTTCTGTGCCTCTACGGCAAACTCCATCGGCAGTTTCTGAATCACCTCTTTCGCATAGCCGTTGACAATCAGTCCGACAGCCTGCTCGGTAGGTATGCCACGCTGGTTGCAATAGAACAGTTGTGCCTCTGAAATCTTTGAGGTCGTAGCCTCGTGCTCAAAGATAGCCGTATCATTGTGAACGTCCATATAGGGGAAGGTATGTGCACCACAGTCGGAACCCAACAACAGCGAGTCGCACGACGAGTAGTTGCGCGCATTATCTGCTGTAGCAGCAGCGCGCACCAGTCCGCGGTACGAGTTCTGCGAGTGTCCTGCCGAGATACCCTTCGAGATAATCGTCGACTTGGTATCCTTGCCCAGGTGAATCATCTTCGTACCCGTATCGGCCTCCTGATAGTTGTTGGTCACGGCCACGCTATAGAACTCAGCCTGTGAACGGTCGCCGCGCAGGATGCATGAGGGATATTTCCAAGTGATGGCCGAACCCGTCTCTACCTGTGTCCACGAGAGTTTGGAATCTACACCACGCAGGTCGCCACGTTTCGTCACCAGATTCAGCACGCCGCCCTTACCGTTCTCGTCGCCAGGGTACCAGTTCTGCACGGTAGAATACTTCACCTCGGCACGGTTCATCACGATAATCTCCACGATAGCCGCATGCAACTGGTTCTCATCGCGCATCGGGGCCGTACAGCCCTCGAGGTATGATACGTAGGCATCATCGTCGGCAATAATCAGCGTACGCTCAAACTGCCCCGTATTCCTGGCGTTGATGCGGAAATAGGAACTCAGTTCCATAGGACAGCGCACGCCCTTGGGGATATAGACAAACGAGCCATCGCTGAAGACAGCCGAGTTGAGTGCAGCAAAGAAATTGTCCTTATAGGGAACCACCGTGCCCAGATACTGACGTACCAGGTCAGGATGCTCCTTGATAGCCTCACCGATAGAACAGAAGATAACGCCCTTTTCGCGCAGTTTCTCCTTGAAGGTAGTCTTCACGGACACAGAGTCCATGATGGCATCCACAGCCGTATTGCCGCTCAGTGCCAGACGCTCTTCCAAGGGGATACCCAGTTTATCGAAGGTCTTTGTCAATTCAGGGTCTATTTCAGCGGTAGCAGATTTTTCACTATTCACTTTTCCCTTTTCCTTCGACTTAGCCATGGGGTCGGCATAATATGAAATGGACTGATAGTCAATCTCAGGTACATGCACATGGCCCCACTTAGGCTCCTGCTGCTCTTTCCAGTAGCGGAAAGCCTTCAGGCGGAACTCCAGCATCCATTCCGGCTCACCTTTCTTCGCAGAAATCAGTCGCACCACATCCTCGTTCAATCCCACGGGGATCACCTCGGTATCGACATTTGTTGTGAAACCAAATTCGTATTTCTGCTCAGCAATACGGCGCACCAGTGCGTTGTCCTGCTCGGGCTGATTCTGTATCTTCTGATTGTTATCTTCCATTCTCAAGTTCTTTTCGGTCTGCAAAATTACAAAAAAAACTCCACTCCTACCCCATTTTCACCTATTTTAAATAAAAAAGGCCGATGTCCACTTGGACTCAGCCTTTTTTGCGTATATTTCAGGTAGTAGAATATAAAATTATAGTAAACCAATGTTATCATCTTTATCGAGTGCAAAGATAAAGCAGATTTTTCAATCTTGAAAGCATTTTAAGTTAAAGTGTGTTAATCTGCCATATTTCATCGAATAATCCTCGATTTTTATATGTGTTATTTCGACATTTATCGTGTTCATTTTAAGATTCTACTACCCTCAGTATAACATTGTACTACAGATAATTAACTAGGAGTTCGAGGACTGTTTAGGCTAACCTAGGACCACCTAGGATTTCCTAGGAATGCCTAGGGTTTCCTAAAAATGCCTAGGGTTTCCTATACCTTCCTAGGCTTCCCTATCTCTCCCAACAACCCCTCAAGCTCCTTAATTCTAGCTTTTAGCTGCAGATTCTCAGCTTCCAAGGCACGCAGACGCGCATCCACCTCCTGACGATAGCCTGTACGGGCCGCATGCATACGTTCCTTGATACCACCCTCCGTCACAAAACGATGCTCCAGTTTCTCCAAATAGGCACACATCATCTTGTCTGTCTGATGACAAAGAGTAAGCAGTAGATTCGCCATCTCCTCATCATTCATTTTAGCGACCAATGGTTCATAGTCACTAAAGTCATTATGAGAATGACAAAAAACTCGAAGTCGTTGCTGTCGTTCGTTATTTGCTGGCCATATCGAAAGATGGTGTGTATTAAGGTAATCCAGATAATCTGACCGTAATTCCTGAAGACTGCCTCGTGCCACATTCAGCAGTTTTATCTCCATCTCCGAACTGGTCTGGCCATCTTCACTACCCTCAACAATATTTTGTTTGCCACTACGTGCAGCCTGCACCATTTGGTCTACTGTACGATCACCATAAAGAGGCAGGAATCGATGGCAGAAATCAACTGTCAATTGATAGATTGCATCACTCTTACGGTAGAAATACAGGTCTCTCCAAACTACAGCTTTCTTTAATACCTTACCCTTCGTATTGTATTCCATAGTGCAAAGGTACGAATAAGCGTGCGAAATGCAAAAGGAAAGCATACCTTTCTTTTCATTTCAGAGCTGAAGTACCTAAAACAACACTTTGACGTCTCTCACTTATCAAGAAAAAAAACGCCTGTCCACATGTTTTTTCTTGTTAGTGGTCGTAACTCGTCGTTTCTCTATCAGTAACTCGTCGTTTCTCTATCAGTAACTCGTCGTTTCTCTTTATTCCGTACGTAGGCGACGGACTCAGAGTTCGCGGACGACGTACACGGAGTACGTCAACGACGTATTTTGTCTATTTTGTCTTGCACGGTCATTTGGTCATTTGGTCATTTGTCAAAATCGAAAACTGACTGTCAAAATCCGCCACTATAATATAAATATTTATATTTATATATAGTGAGCAATGACCGCGTTCCCGAAATTGATTTTGACCAAATGACCTTGACCAAATGACCACAGATTGTAAATAAGACAACTATCCGAAACATGGAGTCTTCATGGGAAAAAGTACAAGGGCTGCATCTCGTCGAGGCTGTGACAATTGTGACAATTGTGACAGTCATTTTTGCGCACATGGTGGAGAAGGGCTTAGTAATAAGAATAGAAGTAAGTAAGTAAATTATCAATTATCTATTTCATTATTAATATCATCATCTATTATCATCTCTATCCTCATCTGCGTGGAAGAAGAAAAAAAACGCGTTGTCATTTGTCACAATTGTCACAAATCCTGTGAGACATTAAAAAAGACCGACATCCTTGCGAACATCGGTCTTTAATGATTTAATCTTCGTCATCCCAGAGGCTTTGACGAGACAAACCAGGTTCGTCAGCATTCTCATCTATGAGTTCACCTTGAGTAACGTCGCCACTAGCATCCTTTGTGAACGAATTTACCATCAGCTTTTGAACCTCAACGTTCACCTGAATCGTTTCTGGTGATATATATGTTCTTTTCATATTTCTTATCTTTATATTAGAGTTTGAATAGTTATTTTCACGTATTATTTAACAAGTACCTTGCGGCCATTCATAATATACAGGCCCTTTGTAGGCTGAGCAATATGACGACCCTGCAGATCAAATACCTTGTTATTGACATCTGACTTCGCTACCTCAGAGACACCTGTCGTCTCCTCATCAAAGTTCAGGCTGATACGAGCAGCAGCAGTCATGCTCTGCAAGTATGCACGGTTCTTCGCAACAGTCTGGCCGTTTGCCTTGTAGAAGCCAACAACACCATTAACCTTGTTCAAGATATAGTTGTAAGGACCATCACCTGTTGCAACAGCAGCACCAGTACCACGCACGAATGCGTTGTCGTCATCAGCCCAAGGAGTAACACCAGAAGTAAGAGGAACATCATATGTACCTTCATCACCCTGAAGTAAAACACCCTCTCCTGCAGGAACGGTAGTTACTTTGTCAAATGAAATAGTGACGCCATCTACAGTTGCCTTATATGCTTTCAAACCAGGAACAGAAGAATAATCCAAGTCAAAATCACTAACAAACGTTGCAAAGCCTGCTGCGCTTATGGATACGGGAGAAGTTTCTGAAGTTATACTAATTGGGCCAACACCAATATTACTTCCTTTCGTAAACAATAATTTTAAAACTCTTGTAGTAGCAGAAAAGTCTTCGGATGTCTCGAGATTAACTACACTGTTTTGAGAGCCACTTATTGTAAGTTCCTCAACATCAGAAAAATCAACTCCATTTACAGACTCCTGAACTGTAATCTTTGAGGTAGATCCACCGCCAATCATTTTAACCCCAATTGCAAGCTTGATTGGTTTTGCATCCATAAAGATTTCAATGTAATCACCCGTCTTATCCATCTGTACAAGATAAGGTCTATTATTATCAGAATAATTTCCAAGGGAACCACCTATAACACCCGTCATACTCGTGAATTCAGTTGTTGTACCGCCAGCCCAACTAAAAGGCAATGTGGCTGGGGCTATACCTGTCATAGTTCGAGTAACGACCCCACTTGAATTACCATAAGAATCATAGGCGATTGCCTTAATTGTCATCTTACCATCAAGAGAAATAGGAGAAGAATATTGTATACTTGAACTCGTCGGTGTAGTATTATCTGTAGTATAATAAATGGTATTACCAGCAGAAGCTAACGTTACTTCTGTACCATTCAAATAGTTTCCTTGAGAAAGGATATTGAATTCGGGCGAATTAACATTAATTGTATATTCGGCTGCAATCACCGAGCTAACATCATCACCTTTGACAGCAATGGCTTTTATCGTAGTAGGAGTCGTAATTTCAATAGGAGACGAATATACAGTTCCCGTGGTCTTAGTTGGATTTGTACCATCAAGCGTGTAACGGATTTCATCAGCGGTTGCTTGTGTCAAGGTAACCGTTGTTCCTGCCGTGATTGCTCCTGCTGCAGGAGAGAAGGTCGGAGCATCTACAGACTTTTTGCCACTGGTAGAGGCGTCATCATACTGAATAGTTAACGATTTTATCCAAGCATTTTTTTTAGCTGAGGTTACAAGATAATATGTAGAACCCGTATTATTAGTTGAAATTGTATATGAATTTGTAGACTGTTTAATCTCTGTAACCAAACTACCTTTTGTATCCGTACCTGCGTAAACGTTTATATTTGTCGAGCCCCAGTTGTTTCCATTTACTTTAGAAATTCCCACCAACTTTTTCCCTTCAGGAATAGTGATAGTCATGTCTGCAGTACCACTTTTACCTCCAAAGCCATTACTTGCATCGGAAGCTGCTCCTGTTATAATATAAGAGCTAGTCCAACTGAACGTTACTCCATTTACAACGACTGGCGATGTTTGTGCTTTTGTCATATCCAAAGTTGCAGTCGTCTCTTCTGCCCAACCACTCAAACTACCTACTATCAGGGCACATAGCAGGAGCGTCGTTTTTAATAAGTTAAAATGTTTCATAGCTGTATAATTGAGTTTACTATAATTTAGGTCTATGGGAGCGCTAAGCGCTATCATTTACGGTTGAGATATATGACGATGCAAAGTTAGTGTATATTCATTAAAACGCAAAAAAAATATTATGTTATTTTGTTATTGTGTCTTTTAAAAAAAGTTATTGTGTCTTTGTTCTTGTGTTACTCTGTCTTTACAAAAAAAGAGCATGCCAACGCATCTGCTGACATGCTCTCATTATTTTGTATAATCCGTAAGCTTTACTTCAGTTGCTTCACTGGGAAAGTGAAGTAAGTATCGGGGAATGGTTCGTTGGCTAAAGTGAAGTGCCACCACTCGCTGTCCAGCGGTTTGAAGCCATGACGAAGCATAGCCTCGCGCAGAATCATGCGATGGCGAAACTGCTCAGGGGTGATGCTGCGACCAGCTGGCGATTTTGAGTTATCGCCTGTGTATTCGCCCGTCTCAGGATTGCCACAGAAGTCAGGATGACTCTCAGGGCCAAACCAGTCGAACGTGCCACCCATATCCAGCTCCTTCTCTGTCTGCATGTCGAAGAGCGTCAGGTCAACGGTAGAGCCACGCGTATGCCCACTCTTCTCGTAGATATACTCCTGCTCAAAGAGCACGCTCTTGTCAAGATCGGGATAGAAGAAGGTCTTCATCAGCGTGTCAGAGACATTCTCTGCCCAGCGTACAAAATGATCTACACCTTTCTGCGGACGATAGGCATCATAGATCTTCAGGCGATAACCCTGACTGATGACGTCGTCGCTGACAGCACGCAGGCTGTCGGCAGCCACACGGGTGAGCAGTGCCGTAGGCTCCAAGTAGCCGTCAATACGTGCACCTACGAAATTGTAGGTGCCGTAATAACGTATCTCAAGGATGGCATCGGGCACGGCATCGGTGAGCGTAACAAACTGACTGGAATCATCAGTAGGACTGACCGCATCCTCGTCGCGATTTGACCCACATGCGCTCAGCACCACAACAGCGCAAAGCAGCACAAAAGCAGTCCAAAATTCTTTCCTCTTCATAGCGGTAAACTTTTTCACCTGTCACCTTCTTACAACTTCTGCTCCACCTCAATCTCAGTGAACGTCTCAATCATATCGCCCACCTGGATATCGTTGAAGTTGACCAGAGAGATACCACACTCCAAACCTGTAGCCACCTCCTTAGCATCGTCCTTATAACGCTTCAAAGCATCGATAGGAGCGGTGTGAACCACGATACCATCACGGATCACGCGAGCCTTATCCTTGTTGTGTACCTTACCCTCGGTAACCAGACCACCGGCAACAGTACCCACCTTTGAAATCTTGAATACCTGCTTCACCTCGATGAGACCAGAAACGACCTCCTTCTTCACCTTGTCGAGCATACCCTGCATGGTAGAACGCACATCGTCGATAGCATCGTAGATGATTGAGTAGGTATTGATCTCCACACCCTCGCGCTCAGCCAAGCGGCGAGCCTCACTTGAAGGACGCACCTGGAAGCCCACGATGATAGCCTGAGAAGCAGATGCCAGCATCACGTCGTTCTCTGAAATCTGACCTACGGCCTTAGAGATAACGTTGACCTGTACCTTCTCCGTAGAGAGCTTGATGAACGAGTCTGAGAGGGCCTCGATAGAACCGTCGGTATCACCCTTAACGATGATATTGAGCTCATGGAACTCACCCAGAGCGATACGGTGTGAGAGTTCGTCCAGACCAAGTTTCGTCGTGGTACGCAAGCTCTGCTCACGCTGCAACTGGATACGCTTGTTGGCAATCTCACGAGCCTCCTGCTCACTCTCCATCACATGGAACGAGTCACCAGCAGTAGGAGCACCGTTGAGACCCAGGATAATAGCTGGCTCGGCAGGACCGGCCTTCTCGATGCGCTGGTTACGCTCATTGAACATAGCCTTCACCTTACCCCAGGCAGTACCAGCAATCACCACGTCGCCCACCTTCAGCGTACCGTTAGATACAAGCACGGTAGAGACATAGCCACGACCCTTGTCGAGAGAAGACTCGATGATAGAACCTGTAGCCTTACGGTTAGGATTAGCCTTCAGGTCGAGCATCTCGGCCTCGAGCAGCACCTTCTCCAGCAGTTCATAGACACCAATACCCTTCTTGGCACTGATCTCCTGACACTGGTACTTACCACCCCACTCCTCTACGAGCAGGTTCATATTGGCCAGGTCCTCACGAATCTTATCGGGGTTGGCACCTGGCTTATCGATTTTGTTGATAGCAAACACCATTGGCACGTTGGCAGCCTGGGCGTGAGCGATAGCCTCCTTGGTAGTAGGCATCACAGAGTCGTCGGCAGCCACGATGATGATAGCGATATCCGTCACCTGGGCACCACGGGCACGCATAGCCGTGAAGGCCTCGTGACCAGGAGTATCCAGGAAGGTGATGCTCTGACCGTTCTTCAGCGTCACGTTGTAAGCACCAATGTGCTGAGTGATACCACCAGCCTCACCGGCAATCACATTGGTATTGCGGATATAGTCGAGCAACGAAGTCTTACCGTGGTCAACATGTCCCATCACCGTGACGATAGGTGCACGAGAAACCAGATCGTTCTCATCGTCCACCTCCTCGGTGATAGCCTCCTGCACCTCGGCAGAAACATATTCTGTGGTGAAACCGAACTCCTCGGCAACGAGGTTGATGGTCTCTGCATTCAGACGCTGGTTGATAGACACCATGATACCCACAGACATACAGGTACCGATGACCTTCACAACAGGTACGTCCATCATGGTTGCAAGCTCAGAAACCGTAACGAACTCCGTGAGTTTCAGCACCTTGCTCTGTGCTGCCTCTGCTGCCATCTCCTCGCTCATACGCTCCTGGACGGCATCGCGCTTCTCCTTACGGTACTTGGCACCCTTCTTGTTCTGAGAGGTCTTTGAGGTCAGACGGGCCAGCGTCTCCTTAACCTGACGTGCAACATCCTCTTCGTTGGCCTCGATAGAGCGAACAGGCTGGCGGTTCTTGTTCTTCTTGTTCTTACCGCCCTGCTGCTGGTTGTTGTTATTGTCCTGGAAGTTCTGGTTGCCTCCCTTGTTCTTATTCTTCTTGTTGTTGTTCTGGTTCTGACCCTGCTGTTGCTGCTTTGCAGCCTCCTCAATGTCAACCTTACCGCCACGGATGCGCTCGCGCTTACGCTTCTCGCCTGGCTGTCCGTTGTTGGCACCGCCATGCATCTGAGCAGCCTTCTCCTCGCGCTGCTTGCGCTTCTCCTCCTTCGTCTTCTTCTTAGGACGAGTGCTCTGGTTCAGGGTTGAGAGGTCAATCTTACCCAGTACGTTCACCTTTGGAGCCAACTTGGCCTCGCTCTTCAGGGTGAAGATCTCAGGACCATCGTTAGCAGGCTCTGTTTCTGCGGGAGTTTCTTTTGCCTTGGGTGCTTCAGCCTCCTTAGCCTCAGGAGCATCATTTGACACTTCCTCCACAGGAGCCTTGACAGGTTCCTCCTTGACAGGCTCTGGCTCTGCAGGCTTCACGGGCTCTGCCACCTCTGGCTCGGCAGGCTTTACAGCCTCCACTTTCTTCTCCTCCTTCACTACGGGAGCCTCGGGCTCGGCAGGTGCCTCGGGCTCGGGTTTTGTCTCTACAACAGGTTCGGCAGCCTTTGCCTTGGGCTTGTTCAGACTGTCGAGGTCTATCTTGCCCAGGGGCTTGAACTGCTGACGGGCAGGTGCAGCGTCGTCGCTTTTCTCCTGAGCGGGTGCCGCATGTTTCTCAGCAGGCTTTTTATCCTTCTTCTCCTTCATCTTGGTGAAGAGTTTCTCGGCCTGCGTCTTCACGGCCTTGTCGCCACTAAACTCACGCACCAGCGCCTCATACTGCTCGTCAGTAATCTTGGTATTGGTGGTAGCGTCGTCGCGAATCTCGCCCAGACTGCTCTTTTTCTTCAGGAAATCAACTGCCGTTTGAAGTCCTATATTCAGTTCTGTTAATACTTTATTTAATCTTACTCCCATTTAGTCGAATTGATAATTGATAATTGATACTTGATAATTATTCGAACTCCGCACGGAGCACTTCCAGCAGATGGTCAACGGTCTCTTCCTCGAGGTCGGCCTTCTCAATGAGCAGCTCACGAGGAGCGTTGAGCACTTCCTTAGCAGTGTCGTAACCCAGAGCCTTGATGGCATCGATAACCCACTGGTCGATCTCGTCGCTGAACTCGTCGAGGTAGATATCCTCATCGGTCTCACCCTCGTTAACCACACGGAATACATCGATGGTGTGCTCTGTCAGCATAGAAGCCAGCTTGATGTTCATACCACCCTTACCGATAGCCAGTGAAACCTCCTCGGGCTGCAGGTAAACCTCAGCCTTGTGGTTAGCCTCGTCGAGCGTGATGCTGGTAACCTTGGCAGGAGAGAGGGCACGCTGGATAAACAGCTGCACGTTGCTGGTGTAGTTGATCACGTCGATATTCTCACCACCAAGCTCACGAACGATACCATGTACACGACTACCCTTCACACCTACACAAGCGCCTACGGGATCAATACGGTCGTCGAAGCTCTCAACGGCAATCTTGGCACGCTCACCTGGCATACGGGCCACGCGACGGATAGCAATCAGGCCATCAGCGATCTCGGGCACCTCAGCCTCGAGCAGACGCTTCAGGAATTCAGGACTGGTACGGCTCAGCATGATACGAGGATTATTGTTCTCGTTCTGCACCTCCTTCACAACGGCACGTACGGTCTCACCCTTACGATAGGTGTCAGAAGGAATCTGGTCGCCCTTCAGCAGGTGGAGTTCGTTACCCTCATCGTCCATGAGGAGCACCTCGCGCTTCCACATCTGGTAAACCTCACCACTGATAACGGTGCCTACCTTATCCTTATACTTCTGATAGAGGGCATCGTGGTCGAGCTCCAGAATCTTTGAAGCCAGCGTCTGACGCAGGTTCAGGATAGCACGACGACCGAACTTAGTGAAGTCTACAGCCTCACTAACCTCCTCGCCTACCTCGTAGTCGGGCTCAATCTTCTGAGCCTCGGTGAGAGAAATCTCCTTGTTTTCATCCTTCACGTCACCATCGGCTACTACCACACGGTTACGGTGGATCTCAAAGTCACCCTTGTCAGGGTTTACAATCACGTCGAAGTTCTCGTCAGAACCAAACATCTTGGCCAGCACATTGCGGAAGCTCTCCTCGAGCACGCTCACCAATGTGGTACGGTCAATATTCTTGGTTTCCTTAAACTCCTGAAAGGTCTCAAACATGCTGGGACCTGCAATTTCTTTCTTTGTTGCCATTTATCTGTTTTTTTATTTAAAATTCAACACGTACTTTGTAGATTTTACCTCATCCATAGAGTAAGTCTTGTCTACTTCCACTTTCACAGGGCGCTTCTTGCCCTCAGGAATCTGCTTCTCCTGAGTAGAAATGACGAACGTACGGCCCTCTACGCTTTTCAGCACACCTACAATCTTCTTGCCATCGGCATCAATAACTTCTACATCATCGCCAACGTGGTTAGCATACTGCTGCTCCACCTTGAAAGGCTGTCCCAAACCGGCACTGCCTACCTCCAATTCATAGTCGCCCATCTCGTCGCCTACCTTCTCCTGAAGGAAACGGCTCAATGCGGCACAATCCTCAATCCATACGCCATCGGCATGGTCGATCTCGATGACGATACGGTCGTCATCACACATCTCAATGTCTACCAGGAAGTAGCCCGACTGACCTTGCAGCCACTCTTCCGTTAAAGTCTTTAATGTCTCTTTCGTTATCATTCTAACGGTTATTTAAACAAGAATGAGAGGCCCTTGCGGGTCTCTCATTCCACTGAACGGGTGCAAAGGTACGACTTTTTCCCCATTCCTGCAAATTTTTCTATGTATATTTTACTTTTTCTGCCTAGGTTCCAGTATTTTACGATATTCAGCAGGGGTCTTCAACAGGCGCTCGGCTTCCTTCAACTGCTTGTCGTAATTGAGCCCTGCCTCAATGCTGCCACGCTGGTAATAATAGGCTCCAACGATGTCGAGTTCCAGAATCTGCTGGATGGTTTCACGATGCTTATCCAGGTCGCTGGCCACGTCGTGCTTCAGCTTCTTCTCCAGAGCCTCGAAAGCCTCCTTGGCATCGTCGTAGTAGCCCTCGAACTTCGCCGTCTTTACCAGTTCGTCAAACTGTTTCTGCGACACGGGGTCGTAAGAGAAACCACTCTCTATGACTCGCTGGCGGAATGCCTGCCAGTCGGCATCAGTCAGATGGAAGTCCTTTGCGGGTGCTATCGTGGGGTGATGATCAATATAGTCCACCACATAATCGAAGAGCACCTCCGTAGAATCCAGTCCGCCAGCCGAGAGGTAATAGGCGATATTCGGCATGGTGTCGTTCTTCAGTTCCACATCGGGCTTGATGCCGCCGCCATCGCGCACCTCACGTCCGCCACGGGTATAGAAGACGTTCGTCAGGGAATCGGCAATACGCTCCTTACCGTTACGCTTATAGTTCACCGCCTGGATACAACGGCCAGAGGGGATATAATAATGAGAGGTGGTAATCTTCACGTTGGCATTATAGGGCAGGTCAAGGGGCACCTGCACCAGTCCCTTACCGTACGTACGCGTACCTAATACTACTGCACGGTCCAGGTCCTGCAGCGCACCACTGGTAATCTCTGAAGCCGAGGCTGTCTCGCCATTCACCAGCACCACGATAGGCATCACTGTATCCACTGGCTCCAGGCGCGTCTTATACACACGGTTGGCCTGACGCACCTTTCCACGGTTCTCTACGACGGTCTGTTCCTGGGGCACCCAGATATTCACGATATCCACAGCCTCCATCTCGGAACCGCCGCCATTACCGCGGAGGTCGAACACCAGTCCCTTGGCACCCTGCTGTTTCAGTTCCACGAAGGCACGACGCACACTCTTGGCGCAGCCCTCGGTAAACTGGTTTAGGTTGATATAGCCTATAGAGTCTGGACGCATGCCCCAATAAGGCAGTTCGGGCAACTTGATATTCCTACGGGTAATCTTGAACTTCATCTCCTTACCGGTAGAGGGGCGCTTCACCTTCAGCACGAAGGTGGTGCCGGCATCACCACGCAGATGCGAACTGACATACGACACCTGCTTGTCGGTCATCACGGAGTCATCAATACTCAGGATGATATCACCCTTCTTCAAGCCCACCTCTGCTGCAGGCATCCCCTCGTAGGGCTCGTCAATCACCACATGCTTCAAGCGGGTGTGATATTTCACCAGCGCACCAATACCCGCATACTTACCCGTCAGCATCATCTTCAGGTTCTTGGTCTCCTCCTCAGGATAATACTCGGTATAGGGGTCCAGTGAGCGCAACATCCCGTCAATGGCTGCCGTCATGGTCTGCTTGGGATTCAATGTATCCACGTAAAACAGATCCAGATTACTGTACAACGCATTGAAAATATCGAGATTTTTACCCACCTCCAACTGATGATTGGTCTGAGCTGTGACTGTCAGGGGCAACATCAGTAGTGATATCAGTATGGTTTTTATACGCCTGTTCATATCTTTATATATTATTTTGCCTGCAAATTTAGCGCATTCTACTTAAAAATGCACCTTTTTCCCCTACTTTTTATAAAAAAATCACGTTTCATTGAAAATTTTTCCCGAAAAGTTTGCAGAATTCAAATTTTCGCCGTACCTTTGCACCCGCAATCGAGAAAACGAAAGCACTGCTTCAGTAGCTCAGTTGGTTAGAGCACCTGACTGTTAATCAGGGGGTCGTTGGTTCAAGCCCATCCTGAAGCGCAAGAATCCCAATCGCAAGGTTGGGATTTTTTGTTTATATTTCCTTCCCGTATTTTTTTATTTCCCTATCACATCTCAGACAATTCTCGGGTCCTTCCGATTCATCCCTATGATCATAAAAAAATTCCGTAAGCCGAAGCCTACGGAACTTTCGTTTTATAGAACTTATATCCTTAACGGATGAATAGCAGTTCACGATATTTTGGCAGAGGCCAGAGGGCATCATCCACGATGAGCTCCAACTTATCAATCTGATAGCGAATCTCGTCAAGATAAGGCTCTACTTTGTCATGGTAGACAATAGCCTTCTCATGCTCGTCAGTAATCTTGTTGGCCTTCTTGCGAGCCTCAACCAACTCCTCTACACCTTTCTCGATAGCAGAAGTACGCTCAGAAATCTCCTGAATAATCTTCTTGTTGCGAGCAGAAAGCTTATCAGCAGTATCAATGGGGAACACAACAGACATGTGGTTCAGGTTGGTAAGCAACTCACTCTGGTAGCGTGTAGCCACAGGGATGATGTGGTTCATAGAGAGGTCACCCAGCACACGAGCCTCAATCTGAATCTTCTTGGTGTAGGTCTCCCACTTCACCTCGTTACGAGCCTCGAGCTCCTTCTTGGTCATCACACCCAGACTCTCGAACATCTTGATGCTGGCCTCGTCAAGGTAACGCTCGAAGATCTTGGGACAAGACTTCTCTACGTCCAGACCGCGCTTCTCAGCCTCAGCTACCCATTCGTCAGAGTAACCGTTACCGTCGAAGCGGATAGGCTTACAGGTCTTGATATCCTCGCGCAGCACGTCGATAATAGCGTGGAAGGTGGCACTGTGCCCGGTACCCTTCAATTTCTCTGCAAACTCAGGAATGCGGGCATCCACACGCTTCTTGAACTCAACCAAAGCCTCGGCAACGGCACTGTTCAGGGCAATCATCGCGCTGGCACAGTTGGCCTCAGAACCTACGGCACGGAACTCAAAACGGTTGCCTGTGAAGGCAAAAGGAGATGTACGGTTACGGTCGGTATTATCAATGAGCAACTCTGGTATCTCAGGAATATCCATCTTCATGCCCTGCTTGCCAGCCATTGCCAACAGATCGTCCTTGTCAGCCTTCTCGATATGGTCGAGCAACTCTGAGAGCTGTTTGCCGAGGAAGGAAGAAACGATGGCAGGAGGCGCCTCGTTGGCGCCCAGACGGTGAGCGTTGGTAGCACTCATGATAGAAGCTTTCAGCAAGCCGTTGTGGCGATAAACACCCATCAGGGTCTCTACGATGAATGTAGCGAAGCGCAGGTTGGCCTCTGGTGTCTTACCAGGTGCATGCAGCAGCACACCCGTATCGGTGCTCAAGCTCCAGTTGTTATGCTTACCGCTACCGTTGATACCTGCGAAGGGCTTCTCATGGAGCAGCACGCGGAATCCATGCTTACGAGCCACCTTTTTCATGACCGACATCAGCAGCATGTTGTGGTCAACAGCCAGGTTGGTCTCTTCGAAGATAGGAGCCAGCTCAAACTGGTTGGGAGCCACCTCGTTGTGACGGGTCTTACAAGGAATACCCAACTCCAGAGCCTCAATCTCCAAATCCTTCATGAAGGCCTGTACACGCTCGGGGATAGAACCAAAATAGTGGTCGTCCATCTGCTGGTTCTTTGCAGAGTCGTGTCCCATCAGGGTACGACCAGTGAGCAACAGGTCTGGACGGGCAGCATAGAGGCCCTCGTCTACAAGGAAGTACTCCTGCTCCCAACCCAGGTTGGAAGTGACCTTCTTCACTGCAGGATCAAAATAATGGCAAACATCTACGGCAGCTACGTTCACAGCGTGCAGGGCACGCAGCAGAGGTGCTTTATAGTCGAGGGCCTCACCGCTATAAGAGATAAACACGGTAGGAATACACAAGGTATCGTCGATGATGAATACAGGAGAGGTGGGATCCCAGGCTGAGTAACCACGAGCCTCAAAAGTAGAACGGATACCACCAGAGGGGAATGAAGAAGCATCAGGCTCCTGCTGGACCAGCAGTTTTCCGCTGAATTCCTCTACCATACCACCCTTGCCGTCGTGCTCAATGAACGAGTCGTGCTTCTCGGCAGTACCTTCGGTCAGAGGTTGGAACCAGTGCGTATAGTGAGTGACGCCATTCTCCGTAGCCCACTGCTTCATACCAGCAGCAACAGCATCGGCCACGGCTCTGTCAAGACGAGCGCCATTGTCCATCACATCAATCATCTTCTCGTACACGTCCTTAGGCAGGTACTTGTACATTTTCTCACGATTGAAGACCTTCTTGCCAAAATACTCGCTAGGTCTCTCACTTGGTGCTTTTACGTCGAGTGGCTTCTTTTTGAATGCCTCTCCGACAACCTGAAATCTTAATGCTTCCATCTTTTTACTTTTTGGTTACACTTTGTTTATTTACGGCTGCAAAGTTATATCGTTCTGTCAGATTATCCTTTATTTTGCTTGCAACAAAAATCTAAAAACTTTTCATTACTTACAATCTGAAAGTAAACCACCATTATTTTCTTTCAATGTGTAAGTTTTGTTGATATAGTTTACAAACGCCTGGTTCACCAGTTTCGTGCCGCCTGGTGTGGGATAATGGCCCGTGAAATACCAGTCGCCAGGGTGGTCAGGACAAGCCTCATGCAGTCCCTCGATACTCTGGAATACCAGTTCGATGGGCGCCTTCATATCCACAGGGCGCAACATCTCCACAATCTTATGGTTGATCTCGTCGACGGTGAAGGGTGCATACACCGCACGCACACAGTTCTCCATCTGCTCCTTCGGCTTCTCTAGCTCACGCTTACAAGCCAGGTAGGTATCGTTAACCAGCTGCCACATGCCGCGCTCCTCTATCAGCGCCATCGTGGCACGGAAAGCACAGAACTCCTCCAAACGTGCCATGTCGATACCATAGTAGTCTGGGTAGCGAATCTGGGGTGAACTCGACACCATCACAATCTTCTTAGGATGCAGACGGTCCAAAATCTTGAAGATACTCTCCTTCAGTGTGGTGCCGCGCACTATCGAGTCGTCGATAATCACCAGGTTGTCCACGCCCTCCCTCAGACTGCCATAGCTGATGTCATAGACATGGGCCGCCAAGTCATTACGTTCCGAATTGTCCGTGATGAAAGTACGCAGTTTGATGTCCTTCCACACCACCTTCTCCGTTCTCACACTATAGCCCTGCTGACGGAAGCCGTCGGTCATACCATAATAGGCCACCTCGGCCGTGTTAGGGATATATGAAAACACGGTATTGGTCACGTCGTTATCAACGGCCTTGAGGATAGCCGGCGTCAACTGTTCGCCTAGACGCTTGCGTTCCTGATAGATGTCACGGTCAGAGCCGCGACTGAAATAGATGCGCTCGAATGAGCAGGCGCTCAACTTCTGTGCAGGCATGATCTGCTCCAGCTGACTCTCACCGTTCTGATGCACGATGATAGCCTGACCAGGCTTCAACTCATGCACATCCTCTGCCTGGATATCGAAAGTGGTCTGCAGCACAGGACGCTCGCTGGCAATGGCAATCAGTTCATCATCACGATAATAGAACGCAGGACGGATGCCCCAGGGGTCGCGCACCGAGAACATCTCGCCACTCCCCGTCAGACCGCACATCACATAACCGCCGTCGTAGTGCTCCATCGTAGAGCGCAGCACGTTGGCCATCTCCACATGCTCATCAATATACTGTGTGATATCGGTGCCCGTCAGTCCCTTTGCCGTAGCCTCCTGATAGAGTCGCTCCACCTCACGGTCCAGACGGTGTCCCATCAGCTCCAGCGTGATATATGAGTCACCATAGATACGCGGACTTTGACCCTGCTCCGTCAGGAAATGAAACACCTCATCGATATTCGTCATGTTGAAGTTGCCGCACAGACACAGGTTCTTGGCGCGCCAGTTATTTCTGCGCAGGAAGGGATGCACAAACGTCAGTCCACTCTTTCCCGTGGTAGAATAGCGCAGGTGACCCATCAGCAGTTCTCCCTTCATCTCTTCCGTGACACGAGAGAAAATCTGCGTAATCGCATCCTTACCCTCGGCCTTCTCACGGAACATATATTCCGTGCCGGGCTCGTTGGTCAGGCTCACCGAGGCAATACCAGCACCCTCCTGTCCACGGTTGTGCTGCTTCTCCATCATCAGGTAGAGCTTATTGAAACCATAGGCCCACGTACCGTATTTCTTCTCGTAATAATCCAGGGGCTTCAACAAGCGAATCATCGCCACGCCACACTCATGCTTTAACTGCTCCATTAATGTTTAATGTTTAATCTTTAATGTTTCGCTCGACATCCCGTAGGGTGGCGCTTGCTACCGAAGGGACGCAAGAATGATTGCAGGCTTTAATGAAACTCATAAACAGTGGATGGGGATGCAGCACCGTTGAAGAATATTCGGGATGGAACTGCGTGCCGATGTACCAGCGCTTCTCAGGAATCTCCACGATCTCCACCAGGTTGGCGGCAGGATTGATACCCACGCACTTCATGCCCTTGGCCTCGTACTCCTCCTGATATTTGTTGTTGAACTCATAGCGGTGACGGTGGCGCTCGCTAATCAATGTCTCGTCGCCATAGGCCTCGTAGACCTTGCTGCCCTTCACCAGCTCACACTCATAGGCACCCAGACGCATGGTACCGCCCATCTGCGTGACACTCTTCTGCTCCTCCATGATATCGATAACATTATATTTTGTATTGGCATCCATCTCTGCGCTGTTAGCATCTTTATAGCCCAACACGTTGCGTGCAAACTCAATCACCATCATCTGCATGCCCAGACAGATACCAAAGGTGGGGATATCGTGTGTACGGGTATATTCCGCAGCGATAATCTTGCCTTCAATTCCGCGCTGACCGAAACCCGGACAGATCAGTACGCCCTGCATGCCCTTCAGTTTCTCAGCAATATTTTCCTTTGTCACCTCCTCGCTGTTAACGAATTGAATCTTTGCCTTTACATGATTATATATACCGGCCAGGTTCAAACTCTCGCGAATACTCTTATACGCATCCTGCAAGTCGTACTTACCAACCAGTCCAATGCGTACCTCCTTCGTAGCGTTACGCTGCTTGTCAAGGAAATCATGCCAGGGCTTCATGGCAGGCGTCTCTCCAACGGGGATGCCAATCTTACGTAGGATAGCCGCATCAAGTCCCTGTCTCTGCATACTGACAGGCACCTCATAGATAGAGGGCATATCCTCGCTCTGCACCACACACTCCAGGTCCACATTACAGAAAGAAGCCACCTTCATCCTCATGCCGTCGTCCAGATGACGCTCCGTGCGCAGCACCAGGATATCCGGCTGGATACCCATACCCTGCAACTCTTTCACGGAGTGCTGCGTGGGTTTTGTCTTCAACTCATCGGCAGCCTTCAGATAGGGCACGTAGGTCAGGTGCACACACACGGCATTCCTACCCAACTGCCAGCGCAACTGTCGGATGGCCTCCATAAAAGGTGCACTCTCAATATCACCAATGGTGCCGCCCACCTCAGTGATGACGAAGTCGAGCTGTTCATTCTGCTCGTCCTCTCGCAGCATCCTGCGCTTAATCTCATCCGTGATATGAGGCACCACCTGAATGGTCTTGCCCAGATAGTCGCCACGACGCTCACGGTCTATCACCGTCTTGTAGATACGACCGGTGGTGATGGAGTTATGACGCGTGGTATGAATACCTGTAAAGCGCTCGTAGTGCCCCAGGTCCAGGTCGGTCTCCATACCGTCGGCCGTCACATAGCATTCGCCATGCTCATAGGGGTTCAGCGTACCTGGGTCGATGTTGATGTAGGGGTCAAACTTCTGGATGGTTACTTTATAGCCGCGTGCTTGCAGCAATTTTCCTATTGAGGCGGAGATAATGCCTTTTCCCAACGAGGAAACGACACCGCCTGTAACAAAGATATATTTTGTGTCCATAAAACGAATGTATTTTATGGACTGCAAAGTTACGTATTCTTTCACTTTTCAACCGAAAAGCGTCTCATTTTTCAATCTACATTTTCACCCAAAATAACAATCTGCAAGAAAAAGAATGCATTTTCTTGCAGATTGTAACCAGTCGAACAAGCAAAAACTACTCCTTGTCAGAGCGTCCAACAACCATCCCCAGGAACAACTCGTGCAGACGGGTGCCGTCGTCGAGCTCCGGATGGAAGGCGGTAGCAAGCTGATTGCCCTGGCGGGCAGCCACGATATGGCCATCGACGGTGGACAGGACTTCTACCTTGTCGCTCAGCACGCGCTCGATATAGGGAGCACGGATAAAGGTCATGGGAACATCCGTGCCAATGCCTTTGACGGTATCCACGGTATGGAAACTGCCCAACTGCCGTCCGTAGGCGTTGCGGCGCACCTCGATATCCATCGTGCCCAGGCGTCCCTCCGACAGAAGTATCATACCGGCACAGGTGCCCAGGACGGGCATACCTCCGAGGATAGCCTCACGAATAGGTTCGTACAAGCCGAGTTCTTTCAACAGGCGCATCTGAACGGTACTCTCGCCACCAGGCAATACCAATCCATCCCTTGGTTGCTGCCAGTCACTAAGTTGTCGGACCTCAAAGGTCTCCACGCCTAAGCGCTGCAACATCTGCTCGTGCTCTATGAATGCCCCTTGCAGGGCCAACACTGCCACTTTCATTTTCCGCGTTCAGCCATTAAGAGTTGTATTTCCTGCTCGTTGATACCTACCATCGCCTCACCCAGATCCTCTGACAGTTCGGCCAGCAGTTTGGCATCCTTGTAGTTGGTCACGGCCTGCACGATGGCAGCAGCACGCTTGGCGGGGTTACCACTCTTGAAGATGCCACTGCCCACAAACACGCCCTCGGCACCGAGTTGCATCATCAGCGCGGCATCAGCAGGGGTAGCCACACCACCAGCGGCAAAGTTGACCACAGGCAGTTTGCCGTTCTCATGCACAAACTTCACCAGTTCATAGGGCGCCTGCAGTTGTTTGGCAGCCTCAAAGAGCTCATCCTCACTCATGCTCACCAGTCTGCGGATCTCACTCTGCATCAATCGCATGTGACTCACAGCCTGAACCACATCACCCGTGCCAGGCTCGCCCTTGGTACGAATCATCGTGGCGCCCTCAGCAATACGACGCAGGGCCTCGCCCAGATTCTTGGCACCGCAGACAAAGGGAACATCGAATTTCGTCTTGTCGATATGATAGATGTTATCTGCAGGACTCAACACCTCGCTCTCGTCAATATAGTCAATCTCGATAGCCTGCAGAATCTGGGCCTCGGCAATATGACCGATGCGGCACTTCGCCATCACAGGGATGCTCACGGCCTCCTGGATACCACGTATCATCTTGGGGTCGCTCATACGACTCACACCACCCGCTGCACGGATGTCAGCAGGGATTCGTTCGAGGGCCATGACAGCGCAGGCACCGGCAGCCTCAGCAATCCTGGCCTGTTCGGGGGTAGTCACGTCCATGATAACACCACCCTTCAGCATCTGAGCCAACTGGCGGTTGAGTAATGTTCTTTCGTTTGTCATTTGTATTTATTTATTTTTGTGTTGAAATTCCGTTGGCGACTGCCCTTTATGTTTCTTAAAGAAACGCGAGAGATGAGCCTGCGACGAGAAGCCAAGACGCTGGGCGATATCTTTCAGAGGACGGTTGGTAGAGGTAAGCAAAGAGGTTATCTCGTTCATAATGCGCTCGTCGATGATCGCCTTGGGCGAACGTCCGTTGATGCGACGCGTTACCTGTCCTAAGTAGCGGGCACTGACATTGAGTTGCTCAGCATAGAAAGCCACGTCGGCATAGCAATTAAAATAGTGCTCTACAGCCATCAGAAACTGGTTATACAGTTCCTCGCTGCGACTATTCCCCTCAGCATAATCTGCGGGCAACGCTTTCAGGTAAGTCTGCGCATGAAGCATGGCATCCCGATGAGTCTCACCCAGACTGAGATAATAAGCCAGAGCTGACGCCAGTTGATTGGCATCACCATGATGACGCGGACCTGTAGGGAGATCTGACGGACGCAGCACGATGGTGCACAGTGGCAGCAGAAGCCGCTTGATGGACTCATAGACCGTGGCCGACACCAGTTGTTCACCCTTGGTAGAGGTAAGCACCGGCGCATAGATGATTTGACGGGGCTGATATTTGCGCAACACCTCGGCCAGCATCTCCACTACATCCGTACGACGCAACAGTCCTATCTTCACAATCTGTGGCTGCAGGTCATTGATGATAGCCTCCACCTGTTGGCGCACCACAGATGCTGGCAGATCATGAAACTCCTGAATACCCAGCGTATTCTGTACGGTGATAGAGGTGATGACCGATGCCGCCCGTCCACCCAACTCATGGATAAGTCGGATGTCAGCCTGCACGCCAGAGCCGCCTGTGCCGTCAGAACCTGTAATGGTCAATATCGTCGTGTTCATCTGCTGTTATCGCTTAAAACGGTTGCAAAAATACGAAAAAAAGCGGAAACCCAATAAGGATGTTCCGCTTTCGGTAAAAGAAAATGCAGTTTTTGAAAACAAACTATGGTATCAGGGTTAATCCTACTACAAAATAGGCATTCTGAGTGCAAGGGTTAGCAGCAACCTGTGCAAACACAGGGACAGAGAACGAGTCCGTAACCTTTATATCCTTCGTTGCTTTCAACGACAGGTTGGTTACAGCGAAACCACTCGTCCAGCCATTATAGAAATCGGTAGCAAACGGGACGGCGCCAGCCGTGGCAGTCCAATCGACAGAAGCGAGTTTAAATGGGACAATGGCCTCGACATAACTGCTGTAGGCTCGCTTGCCGTCCTTGTTTACACCGTCGTTTCCTGCGAAATTGGTGAACCACTGGAGTGAAGCCACACCAAAGTCGTATCCTACGTTAGCCTCAAACACATGGTTGGTGCCGTGGGCCTCATATTTAAAGTAGCGGTTCAGAGGATCACCACCAACAGCCTGGTTAAACCAGTAATCAGTGATACCGATGTTCAGTCCGCCAATGGTATAAGCCAACGTCAGGTCAAACTCCTTGGTGTCAGCAGGATTCACGAGTCCATAACTGCCCCAGGCTGTCAACGACAGACCTTTATAGGCTACGCCCAGTGTAGGCTGCACAGCTGTGCTACCCAAATCCTGACCACGCCAGATATAACTACTTACAACGTCAGCACTAATCGTTGTCTCTACTTCGTCCTGTGCAAAGGTGGTCATGCTCATGGCCATACCCAATGCGAATAAAACAATCTTCTTCATACGCTTTACTTTTTTATGGAAACAAATTGCCGTAATACACATAATTGACTCGTAATTTCTATTATTTTCATTATGGATAAATTATGATAATTATGGCAATTCGTTTCAGTTAAATAATCGTTTTATTTAAATTAATGATTAGTTGTAGCAAGCCTCTCCGTGCTCATAGATATCGAGACCTTCCTCCTCAATACGCTTATTGACACGCAGTCCGTGGATATATTTAATACCATAGAACAGGATAAATCCGCAAACAGCAGCCCAGAGGTCGATCACGAATACGCCGAAGCACTCCGCACCGAAGAATCCCCAGCCATGACCGTAGAAAGCACCATTGCTGACAGACAGCAGACCGGTCATGATGGTACCCAGGATACCGCAGACACCGTGTACAGAGCTAGCACCTACAGGGTCGTCAATGTGCAGCTTGTGATCAATGAACTCGATGGCGTAAACCAGGACAATACCGCAAACCAGACCGATGATGACAGCACCGAAAGGTGATACGAGGTCACAACCGGCAGTGATACCTACAAGACCGGCCAGCACACCGTTAAGCGTCAAAGAGAGTGAGGGCTTGCCATACTTAATATAGGTGAGGAACATGGTAGAAACACCACCTGCAGCAGCAGCGAGGTTGGTGGTCAGGAACACGTGAGAGATAGCCACGCGGTTCACCTCACCGCTGGCAGCCAACTGAGAACCGGGGTTGAAACCAAACCATCCCAACCAGAGGATGAATACACCCAGAGCAGCCATAGCCAGATTATGACCGGGGATAGCACGGCTCTTACCGTCCTTGTCGTACTTGCCTACACGGGGACCCAGTGCCAGGGCACCAATCAGGGCCAGCACACCACCTACAGAGTGAACGATGGCAGAACCCGCGAAATCATGGAACACATCACCGAAGGTGGTCATCATGAAGCTGTCAGCAGCATCATTACACAACCAGCCACCACCCCAGGTCCAGTGACCCTCCACAGGATAGATAATCAGTGAGATAACGGCACTGTAAACAAGGTACATAGAGAACTTGGTGCGCTCAGCCATGGCACCACTGACGATGGTGGCAGAGGTAGCACAGAATACTGTCTCGAAAATCAAGAATCCCTCTACGGGCAGATCGCTCTCGTAGAAGCTCAGGTCGCCAAAGT
Source organism: Prevotella communis (assembly GCF_022024115.1). Lineage (NCBI taxonomy): Bacteria > Pseudomonadati > Bacteroidota > Bacteroidia > Bacteroidales > Prevotellaceae > Prevotella > Prevotella communis. Next base: position 287,411 of record NZ_CP091792.1, on the reverse strand, counting down.
TGGGCATACCAATGAAACCACCCAGGGTATCGGCACCAAACATAATACCGAAACCAAGGAAGAAGAACAACAAAGAACCGAACATGAAGTCGACGAAGTTCTTCATCAGGATGTTTGCCGTGTTCTTACTACGTGTAAAACCAGCCTCACACAGCGCAAAACCGGGCTGCATCCAGAAAACCAACATGGCCGCTAATAGCATCCATACGGTATCGAGTGAAATTCCTATTTCGTTCATAATCCTGAAAATCTTAATGTTTTATTTTTAATGTTTAATGTCGAACTATTTCTTGTCTCTCAGTACGGTGTCACCCTTCTCGCCTGTGCGAATAGAATAGGTCTCCAGCACATCACTCACAAAGATACGTCCGTCACCGACCTCACCTGTATGGGCCACCTCAAGCAGTACTTTGATGGTGGGATCCAAGAACTGGTCACGACAAACAATGGTGATGGCTACACGCTCGATGACATCCGTAGAATACATCACACCACGGTAGATACGTTCCTGGCGGCTCTGTCCGATACCATGCACGTCGTGATACTCAAACCAGTTGATATCCGACGTCAGCAGGGCTTCCTTGACCTCTTCAAACTTGGTCTTACGGATAATTGCTTCAATCTTTTTCATACCTTAATACCTTTAATTAATACTACTTGTCACTGTGACTATTCTGAATTCGCTGGCAAAATTACGACCTTTCCCCGACATAGAAAGACATCTTCCCCGGCTTTCGATTTACAATTTTTACACAAATTACAATCTGCAATAAAAACATACGTCTTTGCTTACAATTTGTTATTTTAGCAAAAAATGTAGATTAAAAGGGCAGTAAAATATTTGTTTTTCTTACAGTTTGATATAATTTTGCGCCCGATTTTATAGATAAGAGAAGTTTTATTTAGGATAATATGGAAAGAAGCGAAAGAAAAGGACTCTACCAGAGTGAGTATGAGCATGATGCCTGCGGCGTGGGCATGGTGGTGAATATTCATGGCGGCAAGAGTCATGAATTGGTGGACAATGCACTGAAGGTGCTTGAGAACATGGAACACCGTGGTGCCGAGACACGCGACAAGACCGGCGACGGTGCGGGTATCATGGTACAGATTCCCCACGAGTTTATTCTTCTTCAGGGTATTCCCGTACCTGAAAAAGGAAAATATGGTACCGGACTGGTTTTTCTGCCTAAAGACGAGAAGGCCCAACAGCAGATACTGAGCGTGATGATAGAGGAGATCGAGCGCGAGGGACTGCAACTGATGCACCTGCGCACGGTGCCCACCAACCCGGAGGTACTGGGCGTGGCTGCCCGTGAGGTGGAACCCGACATTAAGCAGATATTTGTAAAGAGGGGACCCACCCCCCATCCCCTCCCTGTAATGGAGGGGAGTGATTACACTCCAGACGAAGAGGAGAAGGCATTCGAGCGCACATTATATATAATAAGGAAGAGAATCGAGAATAGGGTAGCCAAAATGGAGGCATCTACTCCCCTCCCTCACAGGGAGGGGCAGGGGGGAGAGTCCGATTTCTACATTTGCTCCCTTTCTTCAAAGAATATTATCTATAAGGGCATGCTGACCAGCGGACAACTGCGCCGCTACTTCCCCGACCTGTCTAACGATTACTTTACGAGCGGACTGGCTTTAGTCCACTCACGTTTCTCTACGAACACCTTCCCAAAATGGAAACTGGCACAGCCTTTCCGCCTGCTGGCCCACAACGGTGAAATCAACACCATCCGTGGTAACCGCGGATGGATGAAGGCCCGCGAGAGCGTGCTGAACAGTGAGGCGCTGGGTGACATCAAGGACCTGCGCCCCATTGTGCAGGAAGGTATGAGCGACTCTGCCAGTCTCGACAACGTGTTCGAGTTCCTGATGATGAGCGGTCTCTCACTGCCTCAGGCCATGGCCATCCTGGTGCCCGAGAGCTTTAACGACAAGAACCCCATCAGCGAAGACTTGAAGGCGTTCTACGAATATCATTCTATCCTGATGGAGCCCTGGGACGGTCCCGCAGCCCTGCTGTTCAGCGATGGCCGCTACGCAGGTGGTATGCTCGACAGAAACGGTCTGCGCCCCAGCCGCTATACCATCACCAAGCAGGGTATGATGGTGGTAGCCTCGGAGGTTGGCGTGATGGACTTCGAACCCGGCGACGTAGTATCGAAGGGTCGTCTGCAGCCCGGTAAGATCCTACTGATTGACACACAGGAAGGCAAAATCTACTATGATGGCGAGATCAAGGAGAAACTGGCCAAGGCCCATCCCTACCGCGAGTGGCTGAACGAGAACCGCGTACAGCTGGAGAAACTGAAGAGCGGACGTAAGGTGGACAACGGCGTGAGCAACCTCAACGCCAAACTGGTGACCTTCGGCTTCGGTCAGGAGGATATCGACAAGACCATCATCCCCATGGCTACAGCCGGACAGGAACCTGTAGCCGCCATGGGTAACGACACCCCGCTGGCCGTCATCAGTGACCGTCCGCAAATTCTCTTCAACTACTTCCGTCAGCAGTTTGCACAGGTCACCAACCCTGCCATCGACCCCATCCGCGAGGAACTCGTGATGAGTCTGACGGAGTATATCGGTGCTGTGGGAACGAATATCCTGACGCCCGATGCATCCAACTGTAAGATGGTGCGCCTGCCACAACCCGTACTGACCAACACACAACTTGATATACTTTGTAACATCCGCTACAAGGGCTTCAACACCAAGAAGTTGCCTATCCTCTTTGAGATAGCAAAGGGCGAGGAAGGACTTCGTAAGGCGCTCGACAATCTGTGTCATCAGGCTGAAGCCAGTGTAGACGAGGGTGTAAACTACATCATCCTCTCTGACCGCGACCTCGACGAGAAGCATGCAGCCATCCCATCACTGCTGGCTGTCAGTGCCGTTCACCACTACCTGATTAGCGTGGGCAAACGTGTGCAGACCGCCCTGATTGTTGAGAGCGGTGAGATTCGCGAGGTGATGCACGCTGCCCTGCTGCTGGGCTATGGTGCCAGCGCCCTGTGTCCTTACATGACGTTCGCCGTACTTGATGACCTGGTGAAGCACCACAAGATTCAGGAGGAGTACGCCACAGCCGAGAAGAACTACATCAAGGCGGTGGACAAGGGTCTGAAGAAGATTATGTCCAAGATGGGTATCTCTACCATCCGCTCCTATCGCGGTGCCAAGATATTCGAGAGCATCGGACTGAGCGAAGACCTGCTGCGCCGCTACTTCGGTACCGAGGTGAGCACCATCGGTGGCGTGGGCCTGAAGGAGATTGCACGCGATGCCATCCGTCTGCATGCGGCAGGTGGAGTAGGTCGCTGTGCCACAGCGACAAATACAGCCGTGCTGCAGAACCAGGGTCAGTTTGCTTGGCGCAAGGACGGTATCAAGCACGCCTGGAACCCCGAGACCATCGCCAAACTGCAACTGGCCTGCCGTCAAGGCTCGTACGAGAAGTTTAAAGAGTGGTCAAAATTGGTTGACGAGAAAGAATCTCCCATCTTCTTGCGTGACTTCCTTCGATTCAAGAAAGTTACTACTCCCCTCCATGACAGGGAGGGGCAGGGGGGAGGGTCTTCCGTCTCCCTCGACGAGGTAGAGCCCGTTGAGAGCATCGTGAAGCACTTCGTAACAGGTGCCATGTCGTTTGGTGCTTTGAGCATCGAGGCCCACGAGGCACTGGCTCTGGCCATGAACAAACTGGGTACACGCAGTAACACCGGTGAGGGTGGTGAGGACAACACGCGCTATCACTCAGAAGTGGATGGCGTGAGTCTGAGTTCAAAGACCAAGCAGATTGCCAGTGGCCGCTTTGGTGTAACCGCCGAGTACCTGGTGAATGCAGAAGAGATACAGATCAAGGTGGCACAGGGTGCAAAACCTGGTGAGGGCGGACAACTGCCTGGCTTTAAGGTCAACGAGATTATCGCCAAGACGCGTAACGCCATCCCCGGCATCTCGCTCATCTCTCCCCCACCTCATCACGACATCTACAGTATCGAGGACCTGGCACAGCTCATCTTCGACCTGAAGAATATCAACCCAACGGCTGCCGTCAGTGTGAAGCTCGTAGCTGAGAGTGGCGTGGGAACCATTGCCGCCGGTGTGGCTAAGGCCAAGGCCGACCTCATCGTCATCTCAGGTGCCGAGGGCGGTACGGGTGCCAGCCCTGCATCAAGTATGCGCTTCGCAGGTATCAGCCCTGAAATAGGACTGGCTGAGACGCAGCAGACACTGGTCATCAACGGCCTGCGCAATCAGGTGCGCCTGCAGACCGACGGTCAGTTGAAGACTGCTAAGGATGTCATCATCATGGCGATGCTGGGTGCCGACGAGTTCTCGTTTGGTACGCTTCCCCTGATTGTGCTGGGCTGCGTGATGATGCGTAAGTGCAACACCAACACTTGTCCTATGGGTGTGGCCACCCAGAATCCTGAGTTGCGCAAGCACTTTGAGGGAAGGGCTGAGTACGTGGTCAACTACTTCACCTTCCTGGCTGAGCAGGTACGCGAATACCTGGCCGAGATTGGCGTGAAGAGCCTCAAGGAAATCATCGGTCATACCGAGCTCATAGAAGCCACTGTGCCCGAGGCATCAGCATCGGGTTCCGCCGCCGTCGGGAAATGGCGCACCATCGACTTCGCCCGCCTGCTCCACAAGCCCGCTACCGACAAGGCCCTGTACTGGGACCGCGGCGCCTACACCAAGGTGACTGGCGTGAAGGACGAGGAGATGATCAAGGCTGCCCAAAAGGCTATCGACGAGCAGGAAGAGGTGACACTCGACTATGCCATCAAGAATACCGACCGTGCCGTGGGTACCATGCTCAGTGGTGTGATTGCCAAGAAATACGGTGAGGACGGTCTGCCCGACGGCACCATCAAGATCAAGTTCAAGGGCTCTGCCGGCCAGAGCTTCGGTGCCTTTGCCGTGAAGGGTCTGGATCTGCGCCTTGAGGGCGAGACCAACGACTACTTCGGTAAGGGTCTCTCTGGCGGTCGTATCTCTATCCTGCCTCCTGCCCGTCGCAGCGACGACTTCAAGGCCGAGGAGAATATCATCGCTGGTAACACCGGTCTCTATGGTGCCACCTCTGGTGAACTCTACATCAACGGTAAGGTGGGCGAACGCTTTGGCGTGCGCAACTCTGGTGCCATCGCCGTGATTGAGGGTGCCGGCGACCACTGCTGTGAGTACATGACTGGCGGTCGCGTGGTGGTGCTGGGCAAGACAGGACGCAACTTCGCCGCAGGTATGTCAGGCGGTGTGGCCTATGTTTACGACCCCGACCACACGTTCGATTACTTCTGCAACATGGACATGGTGGAACTCTCGCTGGTTGAGGACAGCGTCAGCCGCAAGGAACTGCTCGAGCTCATCCGCCAGCACTACCTGCACACGGGTTCAGCCCTCGCAGGCCGCATGCTCGACGACTGGCACCGCTACATCGAGGACTTCATCCAGGTAGTGCCCATCGAGTACAAGCGCGTGCTCGAGGAGGAGAAGATGAAGAAGCTCCACGAGAAGATTGCCGACATCCAGCGCGACTATTAATCATTTAATGTTTAATCTTTAATGTTTAATGTTTAACGTTTAATGTTTAATCTTTAATGTTTAATGTATTAAGATGGGAAATCCAAAAGCATTTTTAGAGATACACCGCCAGGAGGCGGGATACCGTCCGATTCACGATAGAATCCACGATTTTGGCGAGGTAGAGCAGACGCTCTCTACTCGCGAACGCAAACTGCAGGCCAGCCGCTGTATGGATTGCGGCGTACCCTTCTGCCACTGGGCCTGTCCGCTGGGCAACAAAGCACCCGAGTGGAACGACGCCCTGTACAAAGGCGACTTTGAGTTGGCCTACCGTCTGCTCAACAGCACCAACCCCTTCCCCGAGTTCACCGGCCGCATCTGCCCTGCACTCTGCGAGAAGGCCTGCGTGCTCAACCGCTTCAACCACGAGCCGACCACCAACCGTGAGGACGAGGCAGCCATCACCGAGATGGCCTTCCAGGAGGGCTTCATCGTGCCTAAGACCGATATCGCTCGCAACGGTAAGAAGGTGGCAGTGATTGGTGCCGGTCCTGCCGGACTCGCTGCCGCTAACGACCTCAACCACATGGGATATACCGTTACCGTGTTTGAGAAAAACGAAGCTGCCGGCGGTCTGCTCCGCTACGGTATCCCTAATTTTAAACTGAATAAGGCCGTTATCGACCGCCGCATCGCCCTGCTCGAACAGGAGGGCATCGATTTCCGCTACGGCACCGAAATCACCTCCGCAGCCACCACTCCCACCGGTTCTCCGGCGGGTTCCGCCACCACGCCCGACAGTTCCGCAGCCACCACGCCCGCCGGTTCTCCGGCGGGTTCCTCCATCCTGTCTGTTGCGACCCTGTCGCAGCAATACGACGCAGTAGTCATCTCAACCGGCACCCCCACCGCCCGTGACCTCAAGGCTCCCGGCCGCGAACTCAAGGGCGTACACTTCGCCCTCGAGATGCTGTCTCAGCAGAACCGCGTCCTCGCAGGCATGGAGTTCAGCAAGGACGAACGCGTCACCGCCAAGGGCAAGGATGTGCTGGTCATCGGTGGTGGTGACACAGGTTCCGACTGTATCGGTACGGCCCACCGCCAGGGCTGCAAGAGCGTCACCCAGATTGAGATTATGCCCAAGCCCGTTGAGGGACCCGAGGATCCCAAGAACCCCTGGCCCGAGTGGCCTCGCACCCTCAAGACCACATCCAGTCATGAGGAGGGCTGCACCCGCCGCTGGAACATCAACACCCTGGAGTTCCTGGGTAAGGATGGCAAACTTACCGGCGTGAAGGTACAAGAGATAGACTGGAAGCCCAACCCCGACGGTGGTCGTCCTATCATGATAGAGAAGGGCAAACCCGAAGTCATCAAGGCCGAACTGGTACTCCTCGCCATGGGTTTCCTGAAGCCCGAGCACCCCGAGTACCCTGCCAACGTCTTCGTCTGCGGTGATGCCGCCAACGGTGCCTCACTCGTGGTTCGCGCCATGGCTAGTGGTCGTCAGACTGCACAGAAAGTTAATGGTTTCCTTCAAAAATAACGTTTTATCTTTGAAGTAATAATCCCCGGTCTCCGTGATGGAAATCGGGGATTTTTTCGTACCTCTGACTTCGTCTATAGTACTCTCGCTCGGAAAAACTCAAATACATTTGGTTTTTCACTCACTTATTCGTACCTTTGACGCCCGAATCTAACACAAAGGAAACAATGAGGAAATACGTTGCGTTTTTCACCGTTATCTGCCTATGGCTGAAACTCCCCACCACGACAGGAGCCCAGACACTCCACTACAACCAGCCGGCCACGTTCTTCGAGGAGGCGCTCGTCATCGGCAACGGCACCATGGGCGGCATCGTCTATGGCGGCACCCGGACCGACAGGATATCACTCAATGATATCACGCTATGGACGGGCGAGCCGTGTAATATGCAGGTCTATTCGCCCGACGCCCACAAATCCATCCCCGCCATCCGTGAGGCGCTCAGCAAGGGCGACTACCGGGAGGCCGACCGTCTGCAACGCGACGTGCAGGGACATTTCTCACAGAATTATCAGCCGCTGGGACAACTCACCATCGAGTATCTCGACACCACGGAGGCCGTCTCCGGCTATCGCCGCTGGCTCGACATCGGTGACGCCACGGCCCATACCACCTACCAGCGCGGCAAATACCGCTATACCACGGAGTATCTGGCGTCCCATCCCGACTCCGGACTGGTCATCCGCATCACCACCAACCATCCCAGGGGCATCCATGCACGACTGTCGCTGAGCTGTCAGCTGCGCCACACCACATCGGCCAACGGCCAGACACTCACCACCGACGGCTATGCCGGCTATGCCTCACTGCCCAGCTACTACGATGCCAGGGAGAAGTTCGCCTACGACCCTCAGCGCGGCATCCACTTCCGCACCAAGGTGCAGGTCAGCGCCAGGAATGTCAGGGCCGAGGGGGAGACGCTCCTCGTGGATGGCGCCAAAGAGGTGACGCTCTACATCGTCGATGCCACCTCGTTCAACGGCTACGACAAGGACCCCGTCAAACAGGGAAAGCCATATCAGCAACTGGCCGACGCGCGCCTGCGCCATCTTTCCGGCATCCCCTACAAGACCATCCGACAGTGCCACATCAAGGACTATCAGTCCCTCTACAACCGCGTCAAGCTCTCATTGACCGCCGACTCGTCAACTTACTACGCCCCTCCCTCACAGGGAGGGGATGGGGGAGAGTCGACCGACGCCCAGCTCCGTGCCTACACCGACGAGTCACTCTTCAATCCCGACCTCGAAGCCCTCTATTTCCAGTACGGCCGCTACCTGCTTATCAGTTGCTCGCGCACGCCCAATGTGCCGGCCAACCTGCAGGGCCTGTGGAACGAGAGCATCCTGCCGCCCTGGTCGTGCAACTACACCAGCAATATCAATGTGGAGGAAAACTACTGGGCGGCCGAGACGGCTGCGCTGCCCGAGATGCACCAGTCGCTCTTCACCTTCATGAAGGAACTGCAGGGCTCTGGCGAACTCACCGCCAAGGCCTACTACGGTGTCAACCGCGGCTGGTGCCTGGCACATAATACCGACATCTGGGCCATGACCTGTCCTGTGGGTCTCCACACCGGCGACCCCATGTGGGCCAACTGGAACATGGGGGGTGCCTGGCTCGCCACCCATATCTGGGAGCACTACACCTTCACGCTCGACAAAGCCTTCCTGCGCGAGTACTATCCCGTTCTCAAAGGTGCAGCCGAGTTCTGCCTCGCTTGGCTTCAGCCCCTCTCCGACTACACCCCTCAGCCCTCACCCCTCTCACATCTTACATCATCCATCAGCCCTCTTACATCAGACATCTCACATCCTACATCATCCATCAGCCCTCTTACATCAGACATCTCACATCTTACATCATCCATCAGCCCTCTTACATCAGACATCTCACATCCTACATCATCCATCAGCCCTCTCATCACCGCCCCTGCCACTTCGCCCGAGAACTCCTTCGTCACCCCCGACGGCTATCACGGGCGCACCTGCTTCGGTGGCTTTGCCGACATCGCCATGATTCGCGAATGCCTCACCGATGCCCGCGACGCCGCCCTTGTACTCAGCGATTCCTGTAGTGTGCCCGGCGGTTCCTGTAGTGTGCCCGGCGATTCGGTCGCCGGGTTCCCCTCCGTCGCCGGGTCCCCCTTCATCACCGAACTCAACGCCGCCATCGCCCGCCTTCACCCCTACAAAATCGGTAAGAAAGGCAACCTCCAGGAGTGGTTCTACGACTGGGAAGACGAGGATCCGCACCACCGCCACCAGAGCCATCTCTTCGGCATCTATCCCGGCCATCACCTCGACGACGGCACCAACACCAAGGAGGCACTCCACCGTGCCGCCTCACGCACCCTCGAACTCAAGGGCGACAAGACCACGGGCTGGAGCACGGGCTGGCGCGTGAATCTCTACGCCCGCCTGCATGATGCCAGGAATGCCTATCATATCTACCGCAAACTGCTCAGCTACGTCAGTCCCGACGGCTACCGCGGTCCTGATGCCCGTCGTGGCGGCGGCACCTACCCCAACCTGCTCGACGCCCATTCGCCCTTCCAGATCGACGGTAACTTCGGTGGCTGTGCTGGTGTCATCGAGATGCTCATACAGAGTGAATACACTGTGTGTGAGGGGTCTCCCCTCACAACCCTCGAACTCCTTCCCGCCTTGCCCGACAACTGGAAGGACGGTTCCGTCAGCGGCATCCGTGCCCGTGGCGGCATCACCGTCGACATGACATGGCAGGACAAACGGATCACGCACCTGACGCTCACCGCCCAACAGCCCTGCACGGTAACGCTCCTTGCCAACGGCCAGCAGCAGACCCTGAAACTGAAGAAAGGGGCCTTGGCCTGTTGGTAAACTTTCAATCTGTAACAAAAAAGCCACATTTTCCGAACAAGAAATATCAAAATGCGCTATTTTTTCAACAAAATATTTTCAATTTGATACTTTCAACTGATTTTTACCACTAAAACCAGTCGGTTCGTTTCTATATCCTGTCATTTTGCATTACCTTTGCATCCGATAAGAAAAAAAGACAGCACATGAGCAAGATACCCTTCACAAAAATGCACGGTTGCGGCAACGACTACATCTATGTCAATGTAGCACAGCACCCCATCGATGACCCTGTGGCAGCGGCCATCAAATGGAGCGACCGTCATAAGGGCATCGGCTCCGATGGATTGGTTTTGATTGGCAAGAGTTCTATGCCCGAGGCCGACTTCACCATGCGCATCTTCAATGCCGACGGCAGTGAGGCCATGATGTGCGGCAACGCCTCGAGATGTATCGGAAAATACCTCTTTGGGAAAGGCCTCACCACGAAGACAGAGATCCGTCTGCTGACGCTGTCGGGCATCAAGGTGCTCTATCTGCATATCACCGATGACATCGTAGAGAGCGTCACCGTGGATATGGGCGAACCGATACTGGAAGATGCCACACAGTTCATCGCTTCCCGAGGACTGGATATGGGCACGTTTGTATCGATGGGCAACCCGCATTTCGTCATCTTCACAGAGAATGTCGACCAGGTAGGCGAAACTGGCCGTTCACTGGAATACCATCCGGCCTTCCCGCAACGCTGCAATATAGAATTTGCCCATATTGAGGCCGACGGCAGTATCCGCACCCGTGTTTGGGAACGTGGCAGCGGCATCACTCAGGCCTGCGGCACAGGCGCATGCGCCACGGCCGTGGCAGCCGCCCTGACCGGCAAGGCTGGCCGCACCTCACAAATCGTGATGGATGGCGGCACGCTGAACATCGAATGGTGCGAAGCCGACCGCTCGGACGGAGGACGCTTTTTCCAGAAGAACCACGTCTATATGACGGGGCCTGCCGCCTTCGTCTTTGACGGCGAGCTAGAACAATAATTATCCATTATCAATTGTAAATTATCAATTAGTAATATATGGCATTAGTTAACGAACATTTCCTGAAACTGCCAAACAACTATTTGTTTGCAGATATAGCCAAGAAGGTGAACGCCTTCAAAGTGATGCACCCCAAGGCCGACGTCATCTCCATGGGTATTGGTGACGTCACCCAGCCGCTGTGTCCCGCCGTGATAGAGGCGATGCACAAGGCTGCCGACGAGATGGGCACCGCTGAGGGATTCCGCGGCTACGGTCCTGAGCAGGGCTACGATTTTCTGCGCGAGGCCATTCTGAAGAACGACTTCCTGCCGCGTGGCATCCACCTCGATATCGACGAGATCTTCGTGAACGACGGTGCCAAGAGCGACACCGGTAATATTCAGGAACTGATTCGCTGGGACAACTCCATCGGCGTGACCGACCCTATCTATCCGGTGTATATCGACTCCAACGTGATGATTGGTCGCGCCGGAACAGTTGAGGACGGCAAATGGTCAAACGTCATCTACATGCATTGTAATGCAGAGAACGGTTTTGTACCGCAGATTCCCAAACGTCGCGTGGACGTCATCTACCTCTGCTATCCCAACAACCCCACAGGTATGGTCATCACCCGCGAGGAACTGCGCAAATGGGTGAACTATGCCCTTCATAATGATGCGCTGATCTTCTACGACGCAGCCTACCAGGCTTATATCCAAGACGACAGCATCCCCCACTCCATCTATGAGATTCGTGGTGCCCGCAAATGTGCCATCGAGTTCCACTCATACTCAAAGACGGCCGGCTTCACGGGCATCCGTTGTGGTTATACCGTCGTGCCAAAGGACCTGACGGCAGCCACGCTCACAGGCGAGCGCATCGCCCTGAACCCCCTGTGGTACCGTCGCCAGTGCACCAAGTTCAACGGCACCAGTTATATCAGTCAGCGTGCCGCCGAGGCTATCTACACCCCAGAGGGTAAGCAGCAGGTAAAGGCCACCATCGATTACTATATGCAGAATGCCAAGAAGATGCTCGCCACCCTGCGCTCGCTGGGCTATGAGGTCTATGGCGGCGAGAACGCCCCCTATATCTGGATGCGTGTGCCCGACGGTAACAGTTCATGGCAGTTCTTCGAGAACCTGCTCTACGGGGCCAACGTGGTCTGCACGCCTGGTGTGGGCTTTGGTCCTGCCGGCGAGGGCTATGTGCGTTTCACGGCCTTCGGCAGTCATGAGAAAACGGATGAGGCGCTGGACCGCATCACCACTTGGAGCAAGAAATAAATTGATAATTGAAAATTGACAATTGATAATTAGATAGGATTATGTGCGGAATCGTTGCGATATTGAATGTCAAGGAGCAGACACACGAGCTGCGTGAACAAGCGTTGAAGATGAGTCAGAAGATCCGTCATCGCGGACCCGACTGGAGTGGCATCTATTCTGGCGGAAGTGCTATCCTGGCCCACGAGCGTCTGAGCATCGTTGACCCCGAATCAGGTGGTCAGCCACTGTTCTCACCCGACAGGAAACAGGTCTTGGCTGTCAATGGCGAGATCTATAACCATCAGGATATACGCCGCCGCTATGCTGGGAAGTATGAGTTCCAGACGGGCTCCGACTGCGAGGTCATCCTGGCGCTCTATCGCGAGAAAGGTGTTGACTTCCTCGAAGACCTGAGCGGCATCTTTGCCTTCGTGCTCTACGATGAGGAGACCGACGAGTTTCTCATTGCCCGCGACCCCATCGGTGTGATTCCCCTTTATATCGGTTGCGATGCCGACGGCAAGGTGTATGTGGCCTCCGAACTGAAAGCGCTCGAAGGACAGTGTGAGCACTACGAGCCGTTCCTGCCCGGTCATTACTATTGGAGTGCCGACCCAGGCATGAAGCGCTACTACAAGCGCGACTGGTTCAAATATGATGCCGTGAAGGATAATCCTGCCTCTGTCGAGGCTGTCCACGATGCGCTGGAGGATGCCGTCAGGCGTCAGCTGATGTCCGACGTGCCCTATGGTGTGCTCCTCTCTGGCGGTCTCGACTCCAGCGTCATCTCTGCCATTGCCGAGAAATACAGTGAGATGCGCATCGAGGACAATTCAAAGACCAAGGCCTACTGGCCCCGCCTGCACTCGTTTGCCGTGGGCCTGAAGGGCGCGCCCGACCTGGCCAAGGCCAAACTCGTGGCAGACCATATCGGTACCGTTCACCACGAGATCAACTATACCATTCAGGAAGGACTGGATGCCATCCGTGATGTCATCTATTTCATCGAGACCTACGATGTCACCACCGTCCGTGCCTCAACCCCTATGTATCTGCTGGCACGTGTCATCAAGTCGATGGGTATCAAGATGGTGCTCAGTGGCGAGGGGGCCGACGAAATATTTGGTGGCTATCTCTATTTCCACAAGGCGCCATCGGCCAAGGACTTCCACGAGGAGACCGTGCGTAAGCTCTCCAAACTCTATCTGTACGACTGTCTGCGAGCCAACAAGAGTCTCTCTGCCTGGGGTGTCGAGGGGCGCGTGCCTTTCCTCGACAAGGAGTTCCTGGATGTGGCCATGCGTACCAATCCCAAGGCCAAGATGTGTCCAGGTAAGACCATAGAGAAGAAAATTGTCCGCGAGGCCTTTGCGGATATGTTGCCCGAAGAGGTGGCCTGGCGCCAGAAGGAGCAGTTCAGCGATGGCGTAGGCTACAGTTGGATTGACACGCTCAAGCAAATCACCTCTGAGGCTGTATCCGATGAACAGATGGCTCATGCTGCCGAACGCTTCCCTATCAACCCGCCAAAAAACAAGGAGGAGTATTACTACCGCTCTATCTTTGCCGAGCACTTCCCCAGCGACTCTGCCGCCATGAGCGTACCCAGCGAGGCTTCCGTGGCCTGCTCCACAGCCATCGCCCTGGAATGGGATGCTGCCTTTAAGAACATGAACGACCCTAGTGGCCGAGCTGTGAAAGGTGTTCACGAACAGGCTTATCAGTAATTCTGAGAAAAACTGCCGGCAATCCGTTCATTATTCATTATTTCTTTGTAATTTTGTATCCGCAAACAGACAGATACTGATTGATGGAACAAAATAACGGAACACTACGGACCGACGACGACACGTCGGGTATGTTGCGCACCGCGTGGGACTTCGTCGAGAACACGGGGCGCAGCATTTTTTTGACTGGTAAGGCGGGAACGGGAAAGACGACGTTCCTGAAGGAGGTGATGGCAGGCTCCAGGAAGCGCCCCATCGTGGTGGCGCCAACGGGTGTGGCAGCCATCAATGCCGGGGGCGTCACCATCCACTCCTTCTTCCAGTTGCCCTTTTCGCCCTATGTACCGGGCGCCAAGGTGGAAAACAAGTTTGATTTCAGTCGTGAGAAACGCAAGATCATCGCCTCGATAGACCTGTTGATTATCGACGAGATATCGATGGTACGTGCAGATCTGCTCGACGCCATCGATGCCGTGCTCCGGCGTTTCCGTGAACACGACCAGCCCTTTGGTGGCGTGCAGCTGCTGATGATTGGCGACCTGGCCCAGCTCACGCCCGTCGTCACCCCTGAGGACGAACGAATCCTGAAACCTTATTACAGCACCCCTTACTTCTTTGCGTCGAAGGCCCTCCAGCAGATTGACTATGTCACCATCCAGCTGGAACATGTCTATCGCCAGCAGGATGCCTCGTTCATCAATATATTAAATGAGGTACGCAACGGCCATCCGTCGGAAGCGGTGCTGGCAAAGCTGAACAGCAGACTTTCCCCCCAGCCCCTCCCTGCGAGGGAGGGGAGTGGTTACATCCGACTGACCACTCACAATAATATCGCCAACAACTATAATGAGTCTGAGTTGCGGAAACTGTCCACGCCTGCCTATACCTACCGCGCAGAAATCAAGGGCACGTTCCCGGAATACTCCTATCCCACGGCCGAGGCACTGGTCCTGAAGGAGGGCGCACAGGTGATGTTCGTAAAGAACGACCCCTCGGGCGACCACCGGTATTATAATGGTCGCATCGGACGTGTGATGGAGGCCGGCGACAACCGTCTCACCGTCTATTGCGAGGGCGACAGCGAGGCCATCGAGGTGGAACCGCTGGAATGGGAGAACACCCGCTACACGCTGAACGAGAAGACACGCGAGATTGAGGCCGAGGTGCAGGGCACCTTCAAGCAACTGCCCCTGCGACTGGCCTGGGCCATCACCATCCATAAGAGTCAGGGACTGACCTTCGACCACGCCATCATCGATGCCAACCAAAGTTTCGCACCCGGACAGGTGTATGTGGCCCTGAGCCGCTGCCGCACCCTCGAAGGTCTGCTGCTGGCATCGCCCCTGGAGGCGCGTTCCATCATCAACGACAAACGGGTCGACTCATACATTGCCCAACAGGAGTACGAGGCTGAGCGAAGCATCTGTCAGCTGCCCCTGCTCAAACAGGAATACGAGCGCTATCTGCTGTTGCAGCTCTTCGATTTCCGCTCCGTCCTTGCCCTGCAGGAGACCATGGTGCGCATCTTCGCTGAGTTCTTCTACCACAGTCATGCCTCCCTGAAACAGTTGCACGACCAGGCCCTGATGGACCTGCGCCAGCGCGTCCTCGACGTAGCCGGCAAATGGCAGCAGATCATCCAGTCGATGCCGTACGAGGGCCTGCACGAGGCCGACTTCCAGGACCGTGTGATGCGCAGTGCCGGGTATTTCTCCGACCAGTTGCGAGAGATTCTGGCCAAGCCCATCGAACTCAGTGCCAAGGTAGAGACACAAAACAAGCAGGCAGCGCGCCGCCTCGACAATGCCCTGCCCGACCTCAGGCAGGCATGCCTCAGTCGTCGCTATCTGCTCGAGAAGATGGCCGAGATGGGATTCTCCGTCGACAACTACCTGCACGAAAAACAGATGTCGATGCTCGATGCCCTAAGCGAGGATGACGTAAAGGCCAAGCGCCAGCGTAAGCCGAAGGCCTCCAAGGCCCCCAAGGAGGTGAAGCCCAAGACTTGGGAGATATCCCTCCAGCTCTATCAGGATGGCATGAAGCCCGACCTCATCGCCAAGGCACGGAGCCTCACGCTGGGCACCGTCATCGGACACCTCACCCGCTATGTGGAATCCGGTGAGGTATCTTTCGACGACCTCGTGCCGGCAGACCACCAGCAAACCATCCGGCGCATCATCACCAAGATTGGCGTCACCGAGGGCTCCAAGGCTATCAAGAACCTCTGTCCACCCGACATCACCTACGATGAAATCCGCCTGGTGATGCAACACATGCAACAAAAAAAGGAATCATAAATGACACAGACATACGCACTATTCTTCGATATCGACGGTACACTGGTGAGTTTCAAGACCCACGAGATACCACAGTCCACCATCCAGGCGCTGACACAGGCCAAGGCCAATGGTTCGCGCGTGTATATCGCCACGGGCCGGCCACCGCTCATCATTACCAACCTGGGGGCTATCGAACCACTGATCGACGGCTATATCACCACCAATGGCGCACTGTGCTATGTGGGCACCGAACTGGTCACCTGCCAGCCTATCCCCAAGGAAGATGTTCTGACATGCGTGAACGACTGCCAGGAGAAAGGCAACAGCCTAATTGTGGTGGGCCGTAAGGACGTGGCCGTACTCGACCCCAAGGGCGACGTGGACCGTATCTTCCGCCAGATGCTGGCTGTGAAGAATCTCGACAAGGCGTCACCGCTCGACGAGGTGCTCCAGCAGGATATCCTGCAGCTCACGCCGTTCTTCCCGGCCGACTACGAACCGGAACTGATGGCGCGCATGCCCCAGTGCGTCTCTGGCCGCTGGCATCCGGAGTTTACCGACATCACGGCCAACGGGGCCGACAAGGGCAAGGGTATCCTCGCCATGGCACGCCACGAAGGCTTCGACGTCAGTCGCACCATTGCTTTTGGTGATGGCGGCAACGACACCTCCATGATCATCCAGGCGGGTATCGGTGTGGCCATGGGCAACGCCATTGAGGAGTTGAAACAGCAGGCCGACTATATCACCACGTCTGTAGATGATAATGGTATCCTCAATGCCCTCCGGCACCTGCATGTCATTTAAGGAAAAACCTTCGTTTTCCGGGTCCAATTCATCTGTTTTTCCCCTAGATTGGCAGATATGAGAAATGAAAGTTAAAATTTGGTTAAAGGTTTTTACATCTGCACGTGATTTTCCTTGAAAATAGGTACTTTTGTGCCTCAAAAAAGGATAACACATATCATGATTAAAAATTTTAAGCTAATTGCTACTCTTTGCACCGCTGTTCTCTTCGCATCATGCGAGAAAGCGGTATTCGATGAAAACACTGAAGAAGAAACGGTCATCGAGGCTCCTACAACAGCCCGTCTCAACATCGTCATGCGTGCCGCCACCAGCGACGAGAATGCCGTGAAGGATGGCAGAATCTACATTTTCAATGAGAAGGGAAAATGTGTACAGTTGCTCTCTACCAGCGAGGAAAGCAACGCGGCTACAGTCACAATGGCCGCAGGTACATACGACCTATATGCCGTGGGAGGAGAAGACCTCTCACGGTTTATTTTGCCCTCTCAGGAATCAGCTACCCCCAAGAGTATCATCAAGCGGATGACAGACAAGACCATGGACGACCTGCAGATTAAACACGCCACGGTGAGCATAGCCGACGGTGAGGAGATGACGCAGAATATGTCATTGGCCCACAAAGTCATCTGTATTGATGAACTGGAAATCCTGCAGGTGCCTTCAGGCGTCACAAAGGTTGAGGTCATGCTCACCCCGCTCTACAGTGGAGTTTATCTGGATGGCGAATATCCTGAAGCACCCACGGAGTCATACCGCATCATGCTCAACAGACAGGAGGATGAGAAAACATGGAAGGCGTCACCCAACCAGATGCTGTTCCCCTCGAAGGGCATGCCCAATATCAAGATAGCGTTCACCACCGAGGATGGTACCACAAGCTATTCCTACACCGCCTCAGAGGATTTCCCTGCCAACCACCACTACGCCATCATCGGTACCTGCAAGGCGGCCCAGGGCGTCACGCTGACAGGTGTCCTGACGTCGGAGGACTGGGGCGAGAAGCGCACAATCACATTCGATTTTGATGATAGTCAGAAGGGCTTCTCCAAACCCGAGGCAGGCAAGTTCTGCAGTGGCTATTATGTTGTTTCTACCGACGCCACCAACAGGACCGCCGTCCTCTTGTCGCCCGAAACCGTCCCATATGCAGCACCTGCAAAAGGCGAGGAGGCCAGCGTCTGGCTGGAGGCATTAAACACCGCACTGGCAGCTACGGCAAAACCATCTGGCATAACGAACAGTTGGCGATTGCCTACGCTCGATGAGGCCGCCTGCTTTACAACGGGCAGTCAGGCTGCTTTTGTGGAAGGAAAGGGCATGACAAAGAGTTTCTATGCCACGAAGGACGGGACTCTGTACTGGACCTACGGCTCAGAGTCAACGGAAGGCAAGGAACAACATTTCGGTACAACGGGGTTTGCCGACTTTGTGCTGCTCCGTCCGGTCATTGACATCAAATACTAAGACAACATATGAAATACCTCAACCATATACTGTTTGCCCTCCTGCTGCTGATGCTGGCGGGATGCGAGAAACCCATCATTTCCGATACGGACACGGAGGAAACGGTCGAAAAGAAGGGCAACCTCACCCTGACCATCTGTGAGGTCGAGCATACCCCTTTTCCAGAACTGACACGGAAGTCTGCGTCAGAGGCGTGCAATCGCCTGAACTTCGCCATCTACGACACGGCAGGAACGCGCGTCAAACAGACAAACCAGAAACTGGGCGACGCTGACTTCGGCACCGCCACGTTCCAGTTAGCCGAAGGCACCTACATCATCGTGGCACTGGCACATAGCAGTAACGGCAACCCCACGATGACGAATCCCGAGAAGATACAGTTCAACAACTCACAGGGCTATACCGACACCTTCCTTTACTATAAGAAAGTGGTTGTCGGCACGGAGTCGCAGACACTCTCGCTCTCTCTTCACCGCATCACTTCGCTCTGCCGCTTCGTCGTCAACGACGCCATCCCCGAGGGCGTGGCAAAGCTGGAGTTCACATACAAGGGCGGCAGCGGCTCGTTTGACGCCAGCACCGGATACGGTTGCGTGAACAGCACACAGGTCATGAAGTATGATGTACAGGCCGGTATGAAACAAACGCAATACGACCTCTACACCTTCCTGCACAGCACAGAAGGCTCCCTTCACCTGAAGGTGACGGCCTACGATGCCAGTGGCAATATGTTGTTCGAGAAATCCATGGGCGTAGACATGTATCAGAACCAGATCACATGGCTAAAAGGCAACCTCTTCTCCGACATCCAGTCCACGCCCACTGAGTCGTTCTCCGCCACCGTCGATATTGACACCCAGTGGCAGGGAGAACTGTATTTCACCTATTAATCGTTCAGCAGACTGTCGGCCAACTGCGCCAGCAGGGCCTCATCGCCAGCCTTCATGCGTGAACGGATGGTCACCATGGGCTCCACAATCTCACAGTCCTTCAGGGCTTCTATCATCGTGCGCATGGTCTTGCCGGCCGTGGGTGCCCAACTGCCGTTCTCTATGATACCAAACCTGCGTTTCTGGTAGTTCTTGATCTGCAGGTGATACAGGAAGTCGTGCATCACGGGGAACACACCGGCATCATAGCTCGAAGCAGCCACCACAACGGTAGGATAGCGGAACGCATCCTCAATGACCTCGGCCATGTCCGACCGACTCAGGTCGCTCACCACCACCTTCTTGGCACCTTTCTCTCTTAGTATCTCTCCAAAACGCTCAGCAGCAGCGGCCGTACCGCCATGAATGCTGGCATAAGCTATCAGGATGCCCTCACTCTCGGGCTCGTACTTGCTCCATATATCATACAGGCGCACAGCCTCAGCCAGGGCCTCACCCTTCAGCACAGGACCATGCAGCGGACAGATAGCCTGGATGTCCAGACCTGCCGCCTTCTTCAACACGCTCTGCACCTGCGTTCCGTACTTACCGCAGATATTGAAATAATAGCGACGTGCCTCGCAAGCCCAGTCGTCGGTCTCGTTGACCAGAGCGCCAAACTTACCAAAACCATCAGCACTGAACAGCACCTTGTCCTTAGTGTCATAACTCATGATCACCTCGGGCCAGTGCACCATCGCAGCACCGATAAACTGCAGCGTATGCTTACCCAGCGACAGTGTATCGCCCTCCTTGACGGTCAGCACACGACCCGTGAAATCCACACCCTCAAAGAAGTTCGACAGCATCTTCACGGCCTGCGCACTGCACACCAGCTGCACACCGGGATACGTCTCCATCATCCAGGCAACCAGTGCCGAGTGGTCGGGCTCCATGTGGTGAACCACCAGATAATCCGGCTGACGTCCGTTCAGGGCCTCCTTCAGGTTCGCTTTCCACTCCTCACCCTTTCTACGGTCGGCCGTATCCATCACCGCAATCTTCTCATCATCGATGAGATAAGAGTTATAACTCATGCCCTCGGGCACCACATACTGACTCTCGAACAAATCGATGTCGAGATCATCCACACCGATATATTTAACTGTATCACTAATCATATGCATAGTTTCAAACTTTTTCTTCGACTGCAAATTTAGGAATAAGAATTGAATTATCCAAATATTACATGCTGAAAGAAGAAAAAATGCTTTTCCAGGCGATTTTTCGGAAAAGATTCGCTATATTTGCAGTCTAAACATCAAAAAAACAGAATCTACAATGAAAACAAAGCACATACAGTACCAGACCCACGGCACCTGTTCACAGTTAATCGACGTAACGGCCGACGAGCACGACGTTATCCAGCAAGTCTTCTTCCTTGGCGGATGCAACGGCAACCTGCAAGGCATCAGCCAACTGGTCCGTGGCCAGAAAATCGACGATGTCATCCCCCGCATCAACGGCATCCGCTGCGGCAGCAAAGGCACCTCCTGCCCCGACCAGTTATGCCGCGCCCTCGAACAACTGAAGCAGGCTCCCCTGACAGAGGAATAACCCTACCCCCTGTCACCTTTCAGAATCTCGGGCGCCTTGTCTCCAATATTCATAGTTGTTAGGAATTAAATTTTTATGAAGTCAAAGAATCGACGATAAGCCTCTACCTTCTTGTCAAAGGACAAGGGGTAGGCACGGGAACTGCTGGGCAGTCTATATAATAGCAGACCGCCTCCATTCGTCATATTCGTGCTATTCGTGTTCGCAAAAATATCCGTTTCATCCGTGCCATCCGTGTTCGTTATCTCCACATATGAGTTCACTTTCGGGGTCTCCGTTATCCCCATCGTCCTGCATATCGTCTCCGTAGCCTTCTCGCCCGTAGTCACAATGGCACGGAGATGGGGTAGCCGTTTCAAGAGTGCCGTGATATCTGTTGGCTCCACCACCTCCAGGAACTTGTCCGAGGCATTGTCCTGTAACCGACGTATAGCCGTGGAGGTATCAAAGAAGGCGAGCCCCTTCTCCTCGCAGAATGCCACGATCTCATCTATCTTAAATCGCTTCGCCTCGAGGTCCACAAAGTGGTTCTTATCACCATAGAATATCTGACCCTCAATGCGCCAGTGGTCATTAATAAAGTTCGGGTAATAGAAATCCATGCACCACCGCTTGCGCTGTGGCGGAAAACTGCCCAGGAACAGCACCTTCGCCTGCTCCGGCAGAAAAGGAATCAGCGGGTGATATTCAATCCCCTCCCCACTCCTCTTGATATGCTCCGTGTTCAACCAACTCTCACTTTTCACTTTTCAACTTTCAACTTTCATCCAGTATTGTCGTTCCTCCTCCGGCATCTTCTCTATGGCATAGCGAAGCATCGTTCGAGGCATCTCATGGGCATGCTGACGCAGGAATTCACGCAAGAGTTCCATCGAGCATCGCTTGCCCATCTCCCTGAGCATCCACCCCACCGCCTTGTGCATCAAGTCGTGCGGATGGTGCAGATGAATCTCTGCATACCTCAGACACCACGACGGGTCCCCCATCTGCGACGTCTTCCACGAGCACACGATGCTCATCCTCTGTTTCCACAAGCAGGGGCTCTGCGCCAGCTCATCCAGCACCTTCAATTTATAATCTTTGTGTAGGCCTCCCCCTAAGCAGGGGGATGAGAGGGGGTCTCCCAAATTTGTCGGCAACAACAGCCAATGCCCCAAGATTTTATGTACAGACAAATCCACCAGGTCCCAGTTATTCGCCCGTTCCGCATATTTGAGGTACATCGTCAGAATTTCATCGCGCCCACGGATAGCCTTCTCATCATTCTCAAGGCGTTTAGTTGCCAGTCTCTCAAATTTCGCCACCAGTATCAGCAATCCGCAGAGCCTCACCTCATGCCATTTCGACATCAGTAACTCCGGCACCTCGTCCAAAGGAAAGTCCTTCCACACATCCCGGACCACCTCCCTCGTCTGCGGCACCTTCAGTCCCAGGAACTCATCGCCCTCTCCATACTCACCAGGCCCCGTTTTAAAGAACCCCATGAGCACCCGTCGCTGCTCCTCATTCTTCAGCGACTCCATATACGCGATTATCTCCTTTGCTGTCATCGTATTAATGCTATTTGATTGCAAAGGGACATATCATTCTTTTATGATCTCACTGGCCAATGCATTTACAGCATCCACATCGATTGGCTCCAAGACAATTTCTTCTGGCTCCAAATTCAGCAGGAATTGCATATAATTGGGAAGTGTCAGCAACTGTCCGTCCCTACCGATATTGAAATCACCAAACTTGATGACGTGCTTGACCTTGTACTTCTCAGGATGGTTCAACACAGTTTTAACGCTTTTGGCTTGCGCCGTCTTTGCCTTAACCTCAAGCGGTACACATTCGCCATTTATCCGCACCAGGAAATCCAATTCCATACCAGAATCCTTCTGGAAATAATAAAGGTTCTGTTCCTTCTTATGCAGCGTATCAGCCATCAGATTCTCATAGATTGCTCCTTTGAATCCACCCAGATTACCCTGAAGGATGTCCGCACGAACACCAGGCCCCAGCATTTCGACAAGCAGACCTATATCAGCCGTATAGACCTTAAACACATTATCCTTCGCATTTCCTTCCATTGGCAAACCTGTGATGTCAGTATTATAGCATCGACAGATGATGCCTGCATCCTCCAGCCATTGTAGCGACCCCAGATAGGTATCACTTCTACCACCTGGTTTCACCTTGTTATATTGGAACTTCTTATTATCCTTCGCCAACTGCTTGGGGATGGAATTGAAGCACTCTCGGATATGCGGCTTGTCTTTATCTGGAGCATACTTCACCATATCGTCGCGATATTCTTTCAAAATCGACTTATAAGCCTTGCTAACCTCGTTCATGTTGTTGGTCTTGAGAAAGACATTGATAGGTTCTGGTAGCCCACCGATAGTTACATACAAATTCAAAAATTGCTTCATTGCTACATGAATGCCAGCAGGAACAGGTTTTTCCTCGCGATAGCACTTCCTGAGAGTCTCGACAACATCCTCGCTGAGACCATTTGCCCAAAGGAATTCCTCAAAATCCAGTGGAAACATCTCTATAATATCTTCCGAGCCGACTGGTACGGAATTAATGCCAGGCTCTTTCAGCTCCACAAGTCTGCGACGTTGCTTTTTCTTCTCGTCACCATATCCCTGAACACCCAACAATGAACCTGTGGCAATCACATCAAAACGCCCGTCTTCCTTGAAGAACTTGAGCGAGGTGCGTGCTTCTGGACACTCCTGAATCTCATCAAAGATGAAACAGGTATCGCCAGGTGTGAACGAAACGCCCTGAATCTGAGCAGAAAGGTTCAGCAGTATAACGTTTACATCTTTCGAACCCACAAACGCATTGATACGCTCAGGTTGCTTGATGAAATTGATATATACAACCGTCTTGTAGTGGGCGGCTGCAAAATGTTGCACGATGAACGTCTTTCCGCATTGGCGGATACCCATAATCACCAAAGGCTTATGCCCAGAGGTACTTTTCCACTGTTCCAGCGTGTTTTCAATCTTTCTTCTCAGCATTTTTCAAGTGAATCACATTAAAAATATCACACTTTTCTTAACGACTTTTTATTGAATCGTTACACTTTTTTAAACGACTTTCCGCCGCAAAGATACACTTTCTTAAAAGAAAAAACAACTATTTCTGCACTTTTTTCAACGAAAAACAAAAAAAACGCGATATTAGCCAATCACTCCGGCTCCCACAGATGCCGCGCCATATCCACATGCCCATTAGACTTAAACTGGACGCCCTCTTCTTCTAAGAGCGTGCGCTGACGACTCCACCCAGGTGCTGTGCGTCCTTCCTTATTCACCACCCGATGACAAGGAAGAGATTCTGCACCTGGGGTGTATCTCAATGTGCGGCCTACCATCCGCGAATGACTCGGCCAGCCTGCCAAGGCGGCAATATGGCCGTACGTGGTCACCCGGCCATAAGGAATCTGAGCGACAATGTTTAGCACATCATCGCGAAATCTACTCGCCTGCGCTGGCGTCATTTTATCAGGATAATCCCTCACTCGTAGCGCTTCTCTATCACGCTCCAGTCCACAATCTGCCAAAGCGCAGCCAGGTGGTCAGGCCTGCGGTTCTGATAGTCCAGATAGTACGCATGCTCCCACACATCGAAGGTCAGCAGCGGCTTCAACCCCTTCTGCACCGGGTTCGCCGCATTCGTCTCCTGCGTAATCAGGAGTTTACCATCCTTATCTGAAGATAGCCACACCCAGCCACTACCAAACAGCGTAGCGCCCGCCTTCTGAAGCGCCTCCTTGAATGCCTCAAACGACCCGAAGTCACGCACAATGGCGTCAGCCAATTGTCCTGTAGGAGCTGACTTTGTCGGCTCCCCCGTAAATTGTTCGAAATACAGATTATGATTCAGTATCTGCCCCGCATTATTGAGCATGCCGCCCTCGGCCTTACACACGACTTCCTCCAAGGGTAATCCCGCCAACGGGCTCCCCTCTAAAAGAGCATTCAAGTTATTCACATACCCCGCCAGATGCTTCCCATGATGAAACTCCAGCGTCTGCTTGCTTATCACCGGCTCCAATGCGTCTATCGCATACGGCAACACCATCAATTCAAACTTTCCCATACATCTTATAGTTTTAGATTTCTGCTGCGAATATACAACTTTTTCGCGAGAAATCCACCATTTTTGCATTTTTTCTGAATTTCCAACGTAACATTTTAGATTTTCTCCTACTTAAAATTAGCAATCTCTGCCGCCAAGGCATGAAACTCAGGTGTGTCATACTTCATAAAAAAAACTACTTGCCCCCCCACTTTGGAATGAATATACCAAGTGTCAAATATAGAACCCACTCATTTCAGTCCAAATAGGGTCATCAGGCACATCCCTCCATAGTTCATACCAGTCTAATCCGAATTCATAAGACAATACTGGCAGCTTCCTATTTCAGCCCTTTCTTACTTTTGTTACGAAAAGCATAATCAGGGAGCACATAATCCATGTATTCAACATCTCTTGCATAATCTCCTTCAGCAAGTTTCAGTTTATTTTTATCAAATACTAAACAGGCCCCATACCCCTTATCAGCATATAGTCCCCACATGGTATGCAAATTAAAACCTTCATATATTTTCCCTGACAAATATACGAAAACATCTGCAAATAGTAATAACCCTATAACCTTTTTATTCATTTCCGATAGCAAATAACCGCTAACCAAGTACTTCAACTTAGTTAGCGGTTACCTTTTTAAATTTTGGGGTCTTGGGGTTGGCCCCCAAGCGGATCACAGGTATATTTTACTCTACAATGATTTTTCAGGCTTGCAAAGCCGTTGTTTTTTCTTTCAGGTGTTTGTAATAACGCAGTTACGTGATAAGTGTTATGGGCATGGCGTAAGAGTTCTTAAAGACACACCCACACCACTTAGCACACAGGCTCTGATAAGAGCTACAAACATCAGAAAGGGTTATTTCTGTTTTTTTTCAACCCTATTAATTTGTTAGATTTTGAATCAATTTGTATGATTTCTTCGACGAGCGAAGCGAGTAGAACTCGATTTCTCGCTTTAGCGACTCCCTCATTTCCGGACCTTTAGGTCCTTATAATTTTTTTAATTGATTTTCTTAGAATTTTGAGCCTTTAGGCGACCATATCTTACTCACGCTTTAGCGCGAGCCAATTAATGAGAAATTAATGGTTTAATTAGTGGTAATTATATGTTCAAGAAAAATTGTTTTTCAGGCTTTCAAAGCCGTTGTTTTTTCTTTTCGATGCTTGTAATAACGGTAGTTATTGCGATAAGTGGCATGGAGTGGGCATAAGAGCTCGCTCTTAAAGCCAAGTCCATACCACTTATCACTAGAGCTCTGCAGGAGCTTCAAACATCGAAAAGGGTTATTTCTGTTTTTTTCTGATTCTGACAGGTACCGTCCCCTGTCATCCCCGCGAACCGATAAATCCAGCACTTCCTGTAACTAATATTGTCTTCATGAAATCGTATTCGTTACTTGCCGTATTTCTCAACCGCTTCGTAATAGGTGTCTAATGACCCTATGTCGAACCGTCCGGCACTCATCGGCCATGCATGCATCGTCGTATGCTCCACCATATAGTGTGCCAGGTTACCCGGCGCATCCTTGCCGCAACCATTCTCCACTGAATGACGCACCAAGTCCAAATCCTTCTTCAGATAGATGTAGAATGGTGGCACAGCCCAATGACTCTTAGGCACCTGAGGTTTCTCCTCCATGCCCAGCACTTTATTGTTTTCGTCGAGTTCCACCACACCCGTGCGCTGCAACTTCTCTATTGAAGGCTGCTCATGACACATGATACAACTCGTGCCCTTCTCCTTTGCAAAGTCCACAAACTCCTGGAATGAGAAGAACAGCAAGTTATCCGCTGCCACCACCAGCATATCGTCATCAATACTCAACTTATCCATCGCAAACAACAAATCACACACCGCACCTAGACGCGTCTCATTCGTCTCCGTCCCGTCATCCACAATCGTGATGGGCTTCTGCCATCTTCCCTCTTCCTTCTGCCATCTTTCGAAAATGGGAGCGAAGCGATGATTTGAGATAATAATATGTTCCGTGATCTCCGGAATCTTATCTATATCATCGAGCATCCTACCCAGAATCGTGTTCTCACCTATCTTCAGCAAAGGCTTCGGGAAATTCTTTGTCAACTCACCCAGCCTCGTGGCATAACCAGCCGCAATAACAATATTCTTCATTGTAAATCAGTGTTCTTTTAAATAAAACGGGCTCCAAAGATACGAATTAATTACCAAACATCAGCATTAATCCTAGAAAAACTGGATATTTTTTTGTGGTTTTTGAAATATTATGTACTTTTGCATCTAAATCAATAATTATCACCTATGCAGTATCACATTTTCTCGCCCTACCGCGTATGTCCCTTGGGCGCCCATGTTGACCACCAGCATGGTCTGGTCACAGGTTTCGCCATCGACAAGGGCGTCGACCTCTGGTTCGATGTAGCCGACGACGGCCATGTACACCTTGAATCCAAGACCTTCGAGGGCATTGTAGACTTCGATATTGACGCACCCTCTCAGGTGCGCGAGCGCCATTGGGGCGACTATGCCCGTGGAGCCAAATATGCCCTCAAAAAACGCTTTGAACTCAAGCGAGGCATCACCGGTGTCATCCAGGGCTCCCTGCCCGTAGGCGGTCTCAGCTCATCAGCAGCAGTACTCATCGCCTACGTTATGGCTTTTGCCAAGGCCAATGATATCACCCTCCAGCCCTTCGAGGTCGTAAAGATCGCTTCCGAGGCCGAGCGCGAGTATATCGGACTGAACAACGGTCTACTCGACCAGGCCTGTATCGCCCTGGGCAAGAAGAATCAGCTCCTGTTCCTAGATTGCGATTCTAACGAATACCGCCTGATACCTTTTGGCGGCCAACAGCAATCAACAGAAAATTCTCAATTGTCAATTGTCAATTCTCAATTACCTTTTGAGATTGGAATCTTCTTCAGTGGTCTGACCCGAAGCCTTGTCAATTCCGATTACAACCTCCGTGTCTACGAATGCAAGACCGCCGCATGGAACATGCTCGCCTATACCGAGCAGCCCCTGAAAACCTTCGATAAGACCTTCCTGCGCGATATCCCCAAGGCCACCTTCGACAAGACCCGCATCGCCATGCCCGCCCGCTTCGCCCGCCGTGCAGAGCACTTCTACAGCGAATACCGTCGTGTGCGCCAGGGTGTCACAGCCTGGGAAACAGGCAACCTCAAGCTCTTCGGAAAGCTCTCGTTCGACAGTTGCGAGTCCAGCATCCACAACTACGAGTGCGGCTCCCCCGAGCTCATCGCCATCTACGAAATCATGCGTTCCCTCCCCGGAGTCTATGGCGGTCGCTTCTCTGGTGCCGGCTTCAAAGGCGCCTGCATCGCCTTGGTCGACCCTGCCCACAAAGCAGAAATCGAGAAAGTCCTCACCGAGCGCTACCTCGCCCAGTTCCCTGAGTACGAACGCACCTTCCAAGTCTTCTGGGTTAAGCCCGACGACGGAGCCCGCTTTATCGATTAAAATAGTAACATTATGCAACAAATAGATTTAAACAACAAAACAATCCTTGTAACCGGTGCAGCCGGTTTCATTGGCAGCAACCTTGTGAAGCGCCTCTTCAAGGACCTCTCAGGCGCTACCATCGTGAATATCGACAACATGAACGATTACTACGATGTATCGTTAAAAGAATCACGCCTCAAAGAGTTGGAGGCCCTGAAACCAGAAGGTTGCAATTATCAATTTATCAAGGGCGACATTGCCGACAAACCTTTGATCGATAAACTCTTCGATCAGTACCACTTTGATGTGGTGGTAAACCTCGCCGCCCAGGCAGGTGTCCGCTATAGCATCACCAACCCCGATGCCTACATCCAGTCCAATCTCATCGGCTTCTACAACATCCTTGAGGCCTGCCGCAACCACCCCGTTGAGCACTTGGTTTACGCCTCGTCTTCCAGCGTCTATGGCGGCAACAAGAAAGTCCCATTCTCTACCGACGACCGCGTAGATAACCCCGTGTCCCTCTATGCAGCCACCAAGAAGTCCAACGAGCTCATGGCCCACTGCTACAGTAAGCTCTACGACATCCCCTCTACCGGCCTACGCTTCTTCACCGTTTATGGTCCTGCCGGCCGTCCCGATATGGCCTATTTCGGCTTCACCAACAAACTCCTCAAGGGCGATACCATCCAGATCTACAACTACGGCAACTGCCGTCGCGACTTCACCTATGTCGATGACATCGTAGAAGGCATCGTACGCGTGATGCAAGGCGCCCCCGAGCGCAAGAAGGGCGACGACGGCCTCCCCATCCCACCCTATGCCGTGTATAACATCGGTGGCGGCCAACCCGAGAACCTCCTCGACTTCGTCACCATCCTTCAGGAAGAACTCGTCCGTGCCGGCGTCCTCCCCCAGGACTTCGACTTCGAGGCCCACAAACAGCTCGTCCCCATGCAACCCGGCGACGTCCCCACTACCTATGCCGACGCCACCGCCCTTGAGCGCGACTACGGCTTCACCCCGAAGATCACCCTCCGCGAAGGTCTCCGCCACTTCGCCGAGTGGTACGCCCAATTCTACAAAAAATGACTAAAGCAAAAAACTACGGCTAATAGATGAATTAGCCGTAGTGTTTCAAAATATTCTGAATAAGGTTGTAACACTTCAACCATTTTACCTATCTTAGTCAGAGAACCGTTCAATATTCTATTCCTTTCCAATCCTTTCCAATTCTTTAAACATTGGAAAGAATTACTTTAAGAATGGTTTGACAGCATCTTCAAACTTATCACTTCTCACATAACCTCTCTTAACCTTATTAAAGGCAAACTCATCAATTAGACCACGATTCACAAGCCCCATAATATCACACTTTGCAGTCGTAGCACTAATTAAGTATTTACTTTGAATATCTTTAACAGTGATAACTTCCTTCGGATTATCAACAAACATCTTAATAATCTGAGCCTGTCGGTCATTAATATCTCCTAATTGTAGGAACGTATTTGCAGCTTTCTTTTCATCCTGTTTTCTTTTCAGATAACGTTGCAACTGTTTAAACGAGGTATTTAACACTCTCAGATTATATGTTACGAAATACCCCATATCATTACCATCTGCTTCTGTATACAAGAAAGACTTCTCATACGACTTCTTCGAATTTGCAATAACCCTTGATATAGAAAGATATTCCGTCAGCCAATACTTCTGCTTCAGCATATACCAATAGAAGAGAGCTCGAGCAGTTCTTCCATTACCATCAACAAATGGATGCATATAAGCAACCATAAAATGAATAATAATCCCTCGGATAATCGGATGGATAAAGACCTTTGGTTTCTCATCATTAAAGAATCTACACAGGTCTTTTACAAAAGAAGGTATCTCTGTGTATGAAGGTGGACGATGCACTATTTCGTGGGTAATACCGTTTTCTACCACCACATCGTCGTTCGAACGGAATCGTCCCGCATCCTCAGGATTATCTAATGTTTTTTCAGTCATCAGACGATGAATGCGTTGTAATAGTTCTACAGTCAAAGGTGTATCTTGATTCTGAACAACGAACTGGATTGTCTGATAATTGTTGGCTATCATCTGTTGCGACTTATCCTTTGGAGTCATCTTCTTACGAAGCATTTCCTTAGCCACCTGTCTGGTAGTAGCAGCCCCTTCCATCTGGCTAGAGAATATTGCCTCTTCCATCAACGAACTGACCAAGTATCTCTCTTTGCAGTCTCCAGAAATTATGGAACTCGTACCCCACGAACCCCCAAAGTTCATGTCAAGCTCATGACATATACGTTGCATTTGGTTAGTAACACCTAGAAACATATTGAATTGAGGCCACACACTAATCATATTCCTCATTCTAGAGACCTTTACATAAGCCCACAACTTCTCAGAAGAACACTTTTCTGTACTCTTTTTGTACTTAATAGTATCCCAATACTCATATTCCTCATTTATCTTATCCACCAATGCTGCAACATCTTCATGGGGAGGATTGACTACAGAATCGAACAACTCCTGATCATCTATTTGGGGAGGGGGTTCTATTATACTCATATATAAAATTTTTGCAGCAAAAATAGAAAAAACTTTCCAATCTTGCAAGGATTGGAAAGAATTAGAAAGAATCGCCTTATATATTTAACATTATATAACAACTAAATCTCTCAAATACAGAATAAAATTGATAGTAATTTATATAAACCAAGAAAAGCCAGCCCATCGGCTGACTTTCCATATCCTATTCATATTGATTCTTCCGTTTATACTCCTCCATCAGCGCCATCAGTCTCCCGAAAGCCTCCACCCTCTCAGGCCTCATCTTCCCCGCATTCATCACCTTCCTATTCGCCTTCACCCAGTTCAGCATATCATGCTCCTCTAAACGGTGACGTGACGGATTTCTATGGTTAGTCTCTATAAAAACGACTACCTCGTTATACTTTAGCATCCACTTTTCATCTTGCGTCATAACCGTGAACCATTAACCATGCGCTCGACTCTGTCGCTTCGCTCGTCGAAGAACCCTTAACCATGAACCATAAGTTGCCTTGGCATTCTCAACTATTGATTATTGCAGACTCCTATTATTCGTGAAACAGGTACCCGTCCCCCCGGTCCTTCCCTCTTTCCAGTTCTCCAGCGTTTTCCTCTTGAAACGGATAGCCATTTCTTTACTGAAGCAATACTTACAATCATTGCTACAGCCTTTAATATAATTCAAATTTGAGGCATCCTCACTCTGTCGTTCCGAAAACCGGTTTCTCTTTGTTCATCATTAATAGCTAATAATCCTTACGGCCTCAACAAATTAATCGGAGCCACAAACACCCCGTCCTCTCGCTTGTATGCACCACCCACGGCAGTCAGCACCAGTAGGAACGACGGAGCCTTCTCGTCACTCTTCTCCACTATCTTGTCTCGCAGTTTTTTCAGCGACTCTGCACCATCATTTATCAGGTCATCGCCGCCCAGCTTAATCTCAATACCACCCCAGCGGCCATCTTCCAGATGCACCACTGCGTCACACTCCAGGCCGGCATTGTCCCTGTAGTGTTTTACCACTCCGCCCAGCCTGTCAGCATAAACCCTCAGGTCTCTCACGGCAAAATCCTCAAAGAACAGTCCAAAACTCTCTAAGTCATTCATCAAGTCACCAGGACTCACACCCAAGCTTCTACAAGCAATAGAGGTATCCACAAAATGTCTCGTCGGTGTACTCCTTATCGAAGTCTTTGACCGAATATTCGGATTCCAAGCCTCCATATCCTCAATGATATACAGGTCTTTCAGCGCCTCCATATAATCATCATACGTCTTGGTATCCATCGTACGCTCATTGCTCTGGCGGATATCACTGATGATTGTAGATACAGCAGCCTCTGATGATATATTCCTTGCATAACTCCTCAGAATCATACGCAACACCTCGGGCTTCTTGTTCCGGAAGCGCTCGTTCTCACTGTCCTCAAACACAAATAGCCCGTTATAGTAGTTCTTGGTTATCTCCAAGGCAATGTCACGGGGCGCCAATACCGCAATGGGCCAACCGCCTCTGCAAAGCAGGAATGCCACATCTTCCAGTGTAAAGTCTTGGTTCATGTCCCACGGGAAGTTCTCACCACCCTCAAACAGATCTTTCAACGATACCGTTCCTTTCGACTCCTTTGATTCCCATAGTGTCATGGGGCGCATATTCAGCGGAGCAATCCTGCCTGCACCACTATGATGTACTTCAGTCTTGTCAGCAGGCGTGCTGCTGCCTGTCAGAATGTATTTCCCAAACTCATAGTTAAAGTCCAGGTCATCCTTCACCTGATTCCAGATGTCCGGAGCCTTCTGCCATTCGTCTATCAGCCTTGGATTCTCCCCTACCAGCACTGCCTTCGGGTTCATCCTGGCCATAGCAATAGCTTGTTTCGTGTTCAGTTTCACGAAACTCTTCTGGTACAGCATGCACGTAGTAGTCTTGCCGCAGAACTTTGGTCCCGCAACAACCACCGCTCCTGAAGTCCTCAATTTCAGCGCAATCTGCTCTTCTATAAGTCTTTCGTAATACATTTTATATCAGTTTGACGGTGCAAAGATACAAAATTCCCAAGATTTTCAATCAAAAATTCCCAAGATTTTCAATTTTAACTTCGTTTTTTCAAATAACACGGCCAATCATCATATTTAGCCGTAGCTTTTCCTAACCTCTCAACGGTAAACAGTAAACAGTAAACTAAACGTATTGATTCACCCTCTTATACTCCTCCCACAAAGACAACAGCCTTTCCAACATCTCCGCTCTCTCCGTCTTCAGTTCTCCCTTATTTTTCAATTTTCTTTGCTGCTTAACCCAGTTAAGCATATCATGCTCTTCTAAACGGTGACGTGACGGATTTCTATGGTTAGTCTCTATAAAAACGACTACCTCGTTATACTTTAGCATCCACTTTTCATCTTGGGTCATAACCATGAACCCTTAACCATGCGCTCGACTCTGTCGCTTCGCTCGTCGAAGAACCATGAACCCTGAACCATGAACCATACCCGTCCCCCCGGTCCTTAAGCTATTCGTACACTTTTTATGGATTTCAAAAAAGAGGCAGAGTCGATATACAATCCCTCAAGAATAGGTTTTAGATCGATATACTCCTCCTCGGGCTCAGCGTTGTGGCTGTACTTGGCCAGCACTACCAGATAGCCATCGTCCCACTTAACGACATCGACATACCTTTCCAAGCTATATGGCGCCCGGAAACGGATGTTGTAGCCGCCAAAGCTAAAGGCGGTAAAGCCATCTGCACTACTGAGGATAGCCTCATCCTTTGTATTTGAATTCTTGCAATTGTTCATCTAAAACCAATTATTCTTCGGTGCAAATATACGATTTAACGAGCAAAAAAGCAAATATTTTGTATGATTTGTCACGATTTGTATGAATTTCTTCGACGAGCGAAGCGAGTAGAACTCGGTTACTCACCTTTAGGTGACTCCATCCATTTCCAGACCTTTAGGTCCTTATAATTTTCTAAATTGATTTTCTTAGAATTTTGAGCATCGCGACCCCTCTCACGCTTTAGCGCGAGCATATCTGTGCCATCAGCGTAATCTGTGCGCCTTACTCTCTCCACGTGCCCCATATAAACCAAGAAAAGCCAGCCCATCTGCTGACTTTCCCTATCCTATTCATACTGATTCTTCCGTTTATACTCCTCCATCAAAGCCATCAGTCTCCCGAAAGCCTCCACCCTCTCAGGCCTCATCTTCCCCGCATTAAGAGCCTTTCTATTGGCCTTCAGCCAGTTCAGCATATCATGCTCCTCTAAACGGTGACGTGACGGATTTCTATGGTTCTTCGCTAAAAATTCCATCACCTTCTGATAGCGCACGTTCCACCTTTCTTCTTGCGTCATACATCTTACTTCATGCAATCACTTTCTTGCTCACCACCCCCATCCTATAGATGTAACGGTTTCATTTCTTAATTAATTGCTTACCCAACTCTGTAAGATAATACTTCTGGGTAGGACTCTTAGGCGAGTCTGGTTGTGTCATGGCAAGTATTCTCAGTTCCAAGAGAGGGTCTATATAATTTCTCTTGAATTTTGTAGCATTCGTCATATTCATGACCTGCCTAATCTCAGCAGCAGAAGTTGCCTGAATTGCGCTCAAAAGCAACTTTTCAACTTGGTCCCTACTTAGTCCCAACTTAGTCCCAACTTGGTCCCAACTTAGTGACTGCTTAGTAACATTACCTGTATCTTGACCTGCTACTTGACCTGCATCTTTATAATCAACAGAGTAAATAATCGTCATAAACTGACTAGGCGAAGACTTGAACACAGGCCGTCTGTCATCCTTATACGCCTCCAGTGCCTTTGTTTCGTTGCAGATGCGCTTCAAGCCGCTACCACGCTTCTCCATATAATCCAGTTGCGCCATCACGTCTGCCAGCACAGGGTTTCGCCTCAACGACGAAATATCCTCCAGCGGAACATCCTGCACCTGTTGACCGCTATACATACCGCCTGGCGAGGTTACAGCAATCCTGTCATCATAGATGTCCAGATGCACCTCACCGCCCATCACGGTATAGTCCCTGTGAATGAAATGGTTCACCATAGCCTCCAATACGGCTCTTTCTGCATACTCGGGTTTGTTCTTCCTGCCGTCAGGCAGCTTCTCCCACCCTTTCTTGGTGTTCGATTTCACAAAGTTCATCGCCTCACGTAGCAACAAAAGGATATTCCCCTTATACTCCGCATCATTGATGGCATCACTTTTCTCCAGACCATACCACCGTGTACAATACAGTCGCGACTGACTCAGCCAGCAGTCATCTGCAAACAGTGCACCCGCATTGGTCAAATAGCCATCATCCGTTATCAGTCCAAACGATAGCAGATACTTTTTGTCCCAATCCTGCTGAACACGTTCCTTGAAGGTATTTGCCAGGATGGCAAACGAATAATCCTCCACCCTTTTATCCGTACGTAACGAGTCATACGTTCTGTTCGTACCTTTCAGCACCAGTCTCACCATCTGCTCTGCTGTTGCCGGTAGACTCTCGTCGCCATTGCGCACAAAAGCCACACGCTGACCGTCACCAACGTAAT
Source organism: Prevotella communis (assembly GCF_022024115.1). Classification (NCBI taxonomy): domain Bacteria; kingdom Pseudomonadati; phylum Bacteroidota; class Bacteroidia; order Bacteroidales; family Prevotellaceae; genus Prevotella; species Prevotella communis. Next base: position 251,764 of record NZ_CP091792.1, on the reverse strand, counting down.
AATACGGAGTGTACAAGCCCTCCTTCACCTTCAGCTGGAGAACATGCATTCCCTCCTGTTCCAACGGAATCATCTCCACATCCGGCAGCGGATCCATATAATCTCTGATCTTCATGCTGATGGTTTCTGTCACGTGCTGAATATCATCCAGCCCCTTAACGTTGCCATCATTATCCACTCCAAAGAACAACGAACCGCCCATGGTATTTGCAAAAGCACTCACGCTCTTCAGCCAACTCTTAGGTTTCTTCTCCTCCAGAGATTCCTTATAGTCGTATGCCGTACATTCAGCAATCAGAGTCTGAAACTCCGTCGATTTCTGTATATCTTCTATTGTCATATCGTATCCTCTTTCAATAGGGTATCACAATCTGTGACATCCATTTTTTTGTATCCATCAGTCCGTAAGTATTCCTTACCACCTGCCTCTATCTCCGTGAATCCCTAATTCCGTAAATTTCGGAAACCACCGGGACGGGAACAAACACAATTGCGGGCATCTTTTCTTCTAAACTAAATTCTTTTTTCATTTGAACCTTTCAGTTGTGTCCAACTTTCTGGGTTCACTTCAGAACCGTCCCCTGATCTCTTTGTAATTGTATTATTGATTTCTTTCATAATTGGTTGGGACATTGCTTATATCCCCCACCCGCAGGCCCTGATGTCAAAGAGCCTTGCAGGCACATTGTCATCACCATAAAGCGGTGTCTTCCCGATTATCATCCGGCAGGATAGTTCATCCGTTTTTTCCTTTTTTTCGGTAATACATCATTTTAAGCGTCTCAAAAAGAAACTCAATATCTGATTCATCAGCAATTTGGAATATATCGGAATTGCCAAACACGAAATTACGTACATTTGTATTGCTCATAAACATTTTATTATCAGCATCCTTAAACAAATAAGTATTACCATCGTTATCTTTCTTGAAAACACGAATGGAATCCCTACGTAACTTCTTATATGACAAAAAAGATGTATCTTGCCCAGCAACAACCAGCTGACAATCAGTGGCCAAGCACAAGTAGCATGAGATCATATATTTCAAAGCCTGCTCATGAATACCGGCCGGTTGCTCATCTAAGAACACGGTCATACCATTATTAATTAGCGTCTGCGTCATTGCAATTAATCTTATCAACGCTATCGTTCCGTCAGATTCGAGGTCCTCCTCTAGAGGGTATTCACCACTTTCTGTTTGATGATAAAATGTTATTGTTCGTATGACTCGCTCTTCCATAACAAACATATCAGGTGTCATCTCGCCCATATCCATTCTTCCAAACCTTGCCATAGGCCTAGGAGACTTCCATCTATGCTCAGTTATTTTATAGTCAGTAATATTAGAATTTATTATGTTCAGAAACATTAGAAGATCATTTTTGAGCCTTTTCTGTTCTATTTTTGTCCCCTTCGACAATATATCAGCAAGATTTTCATCCTGGGCTACATTCATGCCTATTTTATCTCTGAAGAAAAGATAACTATCGCTTAAGGCTTTACTATTTAAGTTCATGCCCCAAAACGATGACAAAACAGAAGTATTAGTCGTCGTCTGACGCTGCAAATCAATCCTCTCTGACGCAGAAAGACCACAGTCAGGCGCAAACTCAACAATCGACAAACCTCTATCTTTGTCGTATCTCCTTAGGTATATTGGTATCTCACGAGTCCTTCTTGATTGCTTTAAGGATTCTTCTAATATTACTGTTTCATTATATGTAATACTATAAAGATACCTGGTATCTTCAGTAAAATAAACAATATCAAATGTCGTTGGCTTATACCTTGATTCTTTATCAAGCATAAAGGGCATATATTCCAACGAGTCATCTCTTTCCGAAGGTTTTGAGATAACAAGCGTTCTCATTGTACGAACAGCATTAATAAAGTTTGTCTTACCAGCAGCATTATTACCAAGAACAAATACTAACTTAGCAAGCTTCTTATCACCACACTGTTCATACCACGTAGTTTTGCCATCAAACTTTTCTTTTTCCCTTGAACTAACAAAAGAAAACTCCATCTTTTCTTTAATGGAGAGATAGTTTGTTATGCATATCTTCTCTATCATATCTTATACAATTTTTGGATGCAAAGGTAGTAAATTTAAGCAGAAGCACCAAATTTTAAGCATTTGAATATACATTTTGTATATGAAATCCAAAATTTCTCATAATAAGTTTGGTTATTTCACTGATAATTCATATCTTTGCCCCCGTTAACCATGTCACCAACCACTACATTGGATTTAGGATAATGACTACGGTTATTTTTGATAAGGATTTCGTCAGCCCCAACAGGGGCAAACTGTATAGGGCTGACTACTCTCGTGCGAGCTTAGAGCTCAGCTATGTTAATTAAATTTTTGACAACTTTAATCTAGTAAAAACAATGGCAACATTTTCTGATGAAACCGTTGAAACCGTTTGGCAAAAAGGCCACGTAGTAGCTGGTTACAATCCAGCAGAGTGGCGCAAAGATGACTGCGGCGCTTGGATTTGCAAATCGCTGTATGGCAACAGAAACAGCATTTATGGTTGGGAAGTAGACCATATCGTTCCTGAAGCTAAAGGAGGATCAGATTATATCTGGAATCTTCGTCCTCTGCAGTGGTACAACAATGCATCTCGTCAAGACGGCCCCCTCACATGCCCAATTTACTCTTACGGTAATCAAAACTATAAGAAGGTTGGTTAATTCCTTTGTTCAGAGTATTTGCAATTGATGCATGAAATGAACCCACTCGTGCGAGCTTCGAGCTCAGATACTTATTTTAAATTTTTACAACTTAATTTCGTTACCGCTATGGGAAATCAGATTCACGTAGTAAGAAACGGAAATGTCTGGAAGTTGAAGCAAGATGGCTGCACTCGCAGTTCAGGTGTCTTCGATCATCAGTACCAAGCTATTGAACGCGGAAGGCAGATTGCGATTAATCAAGGCAAGGAACTGACCATTCATGCAATGGACGGACATATCCGCGACAAAAGAAGTTATGGAAACGACCCTTATCCCCCCAAGGGCTAATGTGGTTGTTGCCAATATTTTTTTTGTTTTTAGTTATTAAGCTGCCACAGGGAGTGCTTCGCCACTCCCTATTTTATTTCTGTAGAATCATATCCACTGGTTTACATGCTTATTCTCTTCTGCTAATGCAAGGAGTCTAATAAAAAGCTCTACCCTCTCTGGTTTAAGTTCGCCCGCATTGAATTGCTTCTTAGTATGCTTTAGCCAGTTGCAATATTTATACCTCTCCTCGGGGTTATGACGCGATGGATTTCTATGATTGGTTTCGATAAATTCAACCACTTCATGATATTTTTCCAACCATCTTTCCTCCTGTGTCATAATCGTGAACCAAGAACCATAAACACTGAACCATCAGTTGACACGAACCTACCCTCCAACAATCCAGCGTGCACCATTTTTTAGGCTTTCCAAGCCGTTGTTTTTGCTCACGTTGTATGTACTGTCTCTGCAAGAGACCGAGATGTAAGGTGACTGTTTTTTCCTGGGTGCTTGCACACAAGGAAAAATAGGCGCCTCACATCTTGTCTGGACTGCAAGTCCAACACATACTGCGTGAGAGTTTTTCTTGTTTTTTTCTTTCAATAATTTGCTTGATTTTGATCAGATTTGTTGGATTTCTGCGCGTTAGCGCACTTCTCCATTTCTAGACCTTTAGGTCCCTACAATTTTCCAAATTAATTTTATAATAATTTTGAGCTCTGCGACCAGAGTACCCATCCGTCCAATCCGCACCATCCGTGTTCACACTTCAGCCTTCAGCCATCAGCCTTCACACTTCTTTCAGCAGTCCCACCGGCACATACGCTATCGCCACACTCGCGATCCCCTCAATCTCCACGCACACCCTCTTACATCGTTTTATCCGCCTAATCACGCCAGTCACGCCCTCAAACGCACCACCCATGATCTCCACGCGCTTACCCTCCTTTCCTACGATTGTCTCATCATCCAGCCACATCACGCTGTCATCCGTCTTCGAAGCCACCCGCATAAAGTTCTCCATCTGCCTGCCAGGCACCGTCATAATCGTGTGCGCCTCGCTAGCCGTATGGTCCATCATATACCTCAGCGGCTCCAGTATCTCGTTCTTCGCTTTCAGCTCACTTATCCTCTCCTGACAAGAGTGAATGAAAATCAGGTTATTGATAGCAGGCACCAACACCCTCCGTGATTCCACCTCTCCCTGTTTCCGTGATTCCACTATCCGGTACGTCATCGGCACGAAATTCTCTATCCCAAGCCTGTCCAGCTCCGCTTTCACCTTCATCTCACGAGCATACGTCACCCTCATTGGAAACCAAAGATTGGGGTCACCACACACTGTTGTGTCGCGCCCAATTCTCGCCTCAGCCCTCGGTTCTCCGCCCTCAGACCTCAGCCTTCTCCCGTCTTCCGTCTCCATCATACCACTCTGATTTTCAGTCGCTCTATGACTTTAACCACAGCCGCCATTCTTGCGCGGCTGCGTTCAACGCCACAAAAATACAAATTATTTCTGACATTGATACAAATCAACCACTTTTTTTACAAAAAAATGAGCCACAAGCAAACTGCTTGCAGCCCATTTCTCTCTTTTCTGCCATAATGTTTAGAATTTCACTAACTCTAGCCTTTCAACCAATCCGTTAAACTTCTCCTGAATCAAGTCCTTTTGTTTGGCACTCGCTTTTGCGAGCCCACTCTTGTACTTTCTCATGAGAGACGGATTAATACCCAGACTCTTTGCTAACTCTGAAGCATTGATAAATGGGAAACTCATAAAGAAGGCTGACATGTCATACCTATACTCCACTTCCTGGTTTTCTTCATACCAATCGGGATAGATACCTTTTTTCTCCTTGTAATAGTCGGCCTGTTCCTTAATTTGTTCCACAAAGTCCTTCTTTGCTTCTTCTTCTGTGAGTCCGTAACCTGTTACGGGAATCACATCTTCAAGTGCATAGATGCCGTAACCTCCGTCACCTGCCTTTTCTATAACACCGACTAACTTCCTTTTCATAATAGCGATTTTGTTGTTGAATTGTTGATTGAAACTTCTTTTCGCCACCCGTGTTCTTCGAGTAGCTTGTAGAATTCACTAAACTTCATAATCTATAATTATTAATTTGTGAAATATGGCGCAAAGGCAACATTTTCGTTCCAATCTCCCAAATATTTTTGGAACAAAATCGTTCCTCGTATACAAATTTAACATTTCAGTCTGAAAAAACAATCAGCCATTTCCGTAATTCCGTAAATCCCTGGATCCGTAATTCCAGCGAAGCTCAGATCCGTAATTCCACACGTAGTGCTTCCGTATTTCCGTAGATCCTTAATTCCGTAGATCCAGCGAAGCTATGTTCCGCATTTCCATAATTCCTGCGAAGCACGCCCTCAGCCATCAGCCATCCGACATCTTCCGTATTTCCGTGAATCCTTGGATTCCTGATTCCGTTGCTTCAGCACGCCTCCACCCTCTCAGGCCTCATCTTCCCCGCATTCATCGCCTTCCTGTTCGTCTTCACCCAGTTCAGCATGTCATGCTCCTCAATCCGATACTTCGACGGATTACGATGATTGGTTTGAATGAAATCAACCATCTCCTGATACCGAAAGTTCCAACGTTCTTCCTGCGTCATATCCGTTCTATCCGCACCATCAGCGTCGCTTTTGCTTAATTAATTACTTACTTATTTGCTTATTTATCCGCCCTTTTATCTGCCCTTTCACATACACTGATTTTCAGCAAGTTACAACCATTTCGCTTAATTAATTACTTACTTATTTGCTTATTTATCTGCCCTTTTATCTGCCCTTTCAAATCTTATATTTCTCCCTTATCTTAGAGAATGATTTGTTATGATTCTGCTCGATTTTGAATAGATTTTGCTCGATTTCTTCGACGAGCGAAGCGAGTAGAACTCGGTTACTCACCTTTAGGTGACTATCACCATTTCCGGACCTTTAGGTCCTTATAATTTTTTTAATTGATTTTCTTAGAATTTTGAGCCTTTAGGCGACCATATCTTACTCACGCTTTAGCGCGAGCCAATTAATGAGAAATTAATGTTCCAATTATATGGCAATTACATGTTCACGAAAAGAATATCATTGCTGTTATGGTCGAGATAAACATGATTTTTCAGGCTTTCCAAGCCGTTGTTTTTTCTTTTCGATGCTTGTAATAACGCAGTTATTGCGATAAGTGGCATGGAGTGGGCATAAGAGCTCGCTCTTAAAGCCAAGTCCATACCACTTATCACTAGAGCTCTACAGGAGCTACAAACATCGAAAAGGGTTATTTCTGTTTTTTTCTACTTTCCGTTCTCTCTATGTGAATTATTTCGTAACTTTGCGCGTCAAAAGAAAAAACTCATGCCCAGACAGCCACGTAAACCATCAAGCACCGGTATCTTCCATGTCATGATGCGAGGTATAAATCGTCAGGAGATCTTCTGTGATGCAGAGGACTATTACCAGTTCATCAACACCCTCGACCGCATGCGCATCCAATACGATGATGATGGCAATCCCTGTGGCACCAACTGCACCTATTATGCCTATTGCTTGATGTCAAACCACTTCCATCTGCTAATACGTGAACGAGAAGAACCCGTTGGAGACACCATCAAACGCATAGCCAGCTCTTACGTTTATTACTATAATCGGAAATACGGTCGCGATGGGCATCTGTTCAAGGAGCGCTTCAAGTCAGAACCTGTCAACGACATGGCTTACTTCACTACCCTACTGCGCTACATCCATCAGAACCCAGTCAAGGCAGGCATTGTTGAACATGTCAAAGACTATGAGTACAGTTCCTGGTCTGAATATGACGGAAGCATAGATTCAGTCTTTCAGATTTGCAATACGCAGACAGTGCTGAATCGTATTCCCTTTACCGAACTTGAAGCCTGGGTGAACGAGCCTCTACCCGAAGACGTCTATTGCCTGGATATTGAAGGCAGCTCTCGCCGCAGACCCTCAGACGATCAGATTTGGAAACTTATTAAAGAGAAAACTGGTGTTACTAATAACAGTGCCTTTCAACAGTTGGACAACAACACCAAGCAACAAGTCTTTCTCGAACTAAAAGATTGCGGCGCCTCCTTGCGACAACTGGAACGACTCACCGGCATAGGTAAGGGAGTCATCCACCGTATCTGGAACTCAGATAAACTCTGATGTAGATTTACGTCCTTCATTTTATCAAATCAAGCCACTTTAAGCAGTTCGACTTGCATCCTCATGCCACCGCGAGACGCTGACCTGTCCCCCCTGTCCTCCCACAACAGTATATAGCCGTCCGGAGAATTCAGATTCTCAAATTGCTTACAGATATATTGGTCACATGTTCTTCCAATATAGTCATCAAAGAATTTCCTCACTTCTTCTTTTTCCAGTCCAAGAGAGACCAGCTCATCACAGGCAGACTCATAATCTCCCGTCATCCTGGCCTTTCTGTCTATCTCCAGCACATAGTCCATCAGTGGCGTTTTCTTTAGGTATACTTTTGCGTGTATCTTATTGTCTATACTCTGCCGCACCTCCTTAAACCGCCACATCGGTATCTTTGAGTTAGAGTTAGGATTCCAGTCTTCTCGGGTGTTTATTGCCACATCAGCCTCTCCATATCCCATCTCAATCTCTATGATATTATATTGCCGCCTCTGTCCTGGACGCAGTACCTTCTCAAAACCGAATAGAGTTCCAGAGCTAATGAGCAAGAGCTTATTTTCTCTTCTGCTCTCCTCTGGCTCCTCCATATTGGCATATTCTTCAGCCACTTGTGCTATATGTTGGTGGCCAAACAGACCCATCCTTATTTTATAGGCTAACATCGGAGCAAATATGTTTTTGTCCATATAGTCCATTTGGCGCGGTTCCCCGTAATAGTTATGATGCCATACGCCCACCAACAGATACCCTTTTTCATAAAGTTCTTCCAGATTATCACTGATGTTTGTTATGGCATCCTCGTCTATGCTACCACTATGGTTCAGGTGGTCCAATTTATAATTACTGTTGAAACAGGCAAAAGCTATTTTCTCTTGCTCAAAGTAAATCAGGTTCGCCCCCTTTACAGCCTCTGCGGGGAAAGTGTAAATCCCTTGATAAAAGTTGTTATAGAAATTGGCAAACAGCTCAAACCTGGAGTTGTATATACTATAATCCTTTATTTTGAAGTATTTCCTCTCCTTCCAGCTCCATCTCACATCAGTCAGTATTGGTGCGAAGTATGTGTCATAATCCTTATCGGCATCCTTGTCATCCGACACTTCCATGCTCTCATTCGACCTAAACCAGTTCACATCGTGGTTTCCAGGCACCATAATAAGCCTCTCTTTGTGTCCGTCAAGGATAAGGTTGGTCAACTCTTCCAGTAACCAAGTCACTTCTTGGTACTGCTTTTCTATTTCCTCATCTGTCTTTGCGCCTTGAATAAGATCGCCGCTGATTACGATAAAGTGAGGTTTTTGTATGCCCTCATTATTCCAATTCGCCATATCCTTCTTTATCGAATTCAATAGCGACTGGTATGTCACATCTTCTATCTTGTGAATATCAGAAATATGAAGTATCGAAAATTTGTTCATGATTTCAGTACAATTATCCTTTTCTTTATAGACCATTCATGAAAGATTCCTGACCTCTTTCATAGCAACCTCTATCTCTTCCAATGGCACTTTCCCACCCCAGCATCTATATACATACTCCGCTGTAATGCAACCAAAATCCATAGAACATGAACGAGTCTCATTTTCAATGAATGACTTCAAACGCTCAACAACATCCATATTACCGTTCCTTCACGATTACCCAAAAGGTTTTAAAGATTAGCGTTATGTCATAGAAGAAGGAATGCTTCTCCACATACTCCAGATACAGCTTTATCTTCTCCTGCATGATGACCTCGATGTAATACTTCTCGGGATCCTCCGCCTGCTCCATCAGTTCATTCTCGTTGCGGAACTTGATGCTAGCGGGGTCCGTAATACCTGGGCGGACATCCAACACGTGCATTTGCTCGGGCGTCCAGTAGTCTACATAATGCCTTACCTCAGGTCTTGGACCAACCAACGACATATCCCCAAGGAACACATTAATCAGCTGAGGCAGTTCATCGAATTTAAACTTACGAATAAAATAGCCAGAGCGAGTTACACGAGGGTCGTGACCACCAATGGTTACAAGGCTTCCTTTATCAGCCCCAACTCTCATAGAGCGGAACTTAAAGATGCGGAAATCCTTGTTCTTAAAGCCCACGCGCACCTGACGATAAAACACAGGCCCCTTGCTATCCAGTTTAATCCAGATAGCTAAAACCAAAAAGAGCGGACTGAGTACTATCAGTCCCAATCCGCTCGCAATTATATCAAACGCTCTTTTCACGAATTCTTCAAAATATCTACGAAGTTAGTAATCACATACTCAACATCCTCATCTGTGAGTTTTGTATGTAATGGTAACGTGATTTCATTCTCAAACAGATGATATGCATTAGGATAATCCTTGATGTCAAATCCCAGTGCCTTATATGCTGTCATCATAGGCAGTGGCTTGTAGTGTACATTGCAGGCTATACCACGTTCTGCCATCTGCTCTATCACCTTGTTGGCATCCTCACGGGTCTTACCCAGCAAGCGCACCAGATACAGGTGATGAGAACTGCAGTGGTCAGCATCTTTATGATTCAGAACTGCCACGGGCAGATCCTTCAACGCCTCATTATACTTAGCCACAATCTCCTGACGACGTTTCAACAAGCCCTCATACCGCTCCATCTGCACCAAACCCATTGCAGCCATGATATCAGTCATATTGCACTTGTACCAAGGGCCAATGATGTCATACTCCCAGGCACCCAGTTTTGTCTTAGCCAAGGCATCCTTGTTCTGCCCATGAAGAGAGAATAGTTGGCTTAGACGGTAAAGCATTTCATTCCATGTCTCGCCCTCCTTTTTAGGCACTGTATGCATATAATCCGCATCCGCAGGAACCACCTCATTGCCAAATGGAAGATTCCAAGTGAGTGCACCGCCTTCAGCTGTTGTGAAGTTCTTCACCGCATGGAAGCTGAATGAAGAGAAGTCTGCAATCTCACCCGCCATCTTACCCTTACGGTTGGCGCCAAAGCTATGCGCACAGTCAGCAGACACCACAATCCTTCCAATCTTCGCTTGCAAAGCATTGTTAGGCTTAAACAAACCCTTCTTTGCCTCCACAATCTCAAACACGCGGTCATAGTCAGCCACGATACCGCCCAGGTCTACAGGTGCAATCACCTTAGTCTTCTCCGTGATAGCTGCAGCCAACTTGTCATAGTCCATCTCCACGCTGTCCTTTTGGCTATCCACCAGCACCAGCTTGCAGCCCACATGCTGAGTTACCGATGCCGTTGCCGTGTAGGTATATGCCGGCACTATCACCTCATCATCTGGCTGAATATCCAGCAGGTGCAGCACCATCTCCAGTGCTGCCGTTGCCGAGTTCAGACACACAGTCTTATCAGTATGCACAAACTCTGAGATCTGTGCCTCCAGTTTCTTCGTTCTTGGACCCGTAGTAATCCAACCCGAGAGAATAGCCTCTCTCACCTCTTTCACCTCTGCCTCCGTCATATCAGGCGGAGAGAAAGGAATATTTCTCAATTTCATGTTCATATCTTAGTTATTTGTTTTTCTTGTATTATGCGAATATGTTTGCAGATTCTAGAACTAAAAATCAAACAGCATCCTCGTCTGGATTGAAATTCTTAAAGAATGCGTCACGTTTCTCTTCAAGAGAACACGTTTCCTGATATAGGAATTTGCAGGTCAAATCATATACAGGTGTTGCCGCAGATCTCTCATTTGAGCTTTCAAACTTTAGCCATGACTTATAGTAGTTCACCAAGTTCTCATCTTCTGAGTCATCTGCAGCAAACAGGAAAAGATATTCACACCCTATCCATTCCTTTATCTTTATGATGATTGGTACAATAAACTGCCAAAAGACAACGACACCCAGTTTTTGATTTATACCGAAATTTTTCCAATAGTCCAAGCAGTCCTCGTTTGAACAGAATTGTACGATTTCTATTCCAGAGAAAGTTGCGCCTACCTTATCCGCATCATCTTTAAAGAGCTTTTCAAAGTCCTCTATAGATCGGTTCTTCTTTGTAATCTTCTTCAGGTCCTCTTTCAGAACACCTTTTCGCGAACGAATCTCCTCAAGTATCTTATCAATAGCTAATGAGTCCTCTGGAGTAATATCCGGCTCACTTTTCATCTTAAGAAGACCATCATACAACTCGCCCAACAACTTAAACAAGTCGAAGTCTAGATGCTTATCGTATAGTTGTCCGCATTTCAATGAGAAATAGAACAAGATATGCCCCTCTTTATCTTTCACCAGATAATAGGCTATCTTGTCACCCTCATCCTCAGAATAAGCCTCGTTTAGAAGTCTCTCTACCAATTTATCATTTTTCGAGTTAAAGAACTGATCTATCTCACGCATATTCGCCGGATTACGAGATAAACGTTCACAAACCAAAGAATCCAGTATTTCCTGTTGTTCCTTTGTAATTCTCATTTCGAAAAATCCTCTGACGTTTTTAGGGCAGACAATAGCAATCGACGCGTCTTAATCCTTTGCGCATCGATAGAGATATCCTCCACGGTCATTTTATTCGTACAGTTCACATCATCAGGAACGCCCTGTCTGGCATGCCTCCAAGAATACTCGCCATGCGTAAGTGAACTAAGACTCCAGGAGTCCTTCACCGCATATTGCGAGAACACCTTGTCAAATACAGCCGAATACTTTTCTATAGCTTCTGCCGACAATGGAGTATCAAGCATACCGTCTCTGTACAGTTGACGCACAGGAACAAGCACAGGACCATACCTCCATGCCTCGAATTCCTCTTTAAATATTGGAGCACCCAACTGCACAATAGATTCCCGCTGCACAAAATACAATAATTTATGCAGTTTCATCTCATCTATGCATCTACCAAATTCCTTTTGATAGCGCATACAAATATAAGATGCTATTTGCCTAAGTTCTTCCATATACACCAACTTTACACCTGCAAAAATACAACTTTTCTTTGAATCTCCCGCAATTTATCTCAAAAAAACGCATTTTCATACCTATTATTTATCCTATTATCCTTTGCCCACACTTCCACCTGTCATCTCGAGCCCATCCTCTTGTCATGACGAGTTTTTCGAGACATCTGTTCCCTCCATATCATTTCTATTTTGATAACATTTGGCCGATTATTGATATGGCTCTCAGCAAGAAAGGCCTCATAACACACTGACTCCTATTAACAACAACCTCATCACCAAACAACTTATGCGCCCTTTGGGTCAGTAGCGGAAAGTTGCTTGCCCCTTTGGGCTGGTTTGGTCCTATCACTATAGATTCTAGCTGCAAGCCAATCTCAGGCAAATCACGCCCCTTAAACTTAAAGTCCTTGTACGATACGCATCTGTTGCCATATAAATCATATTTTATATCACCCTTATAATCGATCAGCAACCGCCATTCTTTCTCATCGTCGTACTTGTCGTTCTTCACAAACCTATGCCAATCATCTATTGCTGAGAAATGCACATGCACTCCCTCTTTCTTCAACTGGTCAACCACCTTCTTATATTTCCACAGGGTTGTTGTCTCCTCATTAATGTACTGCATCTGTTTTAGCGTCTGTCCTCCTATCAAATTGAAACACAGACAAACGCCCTGCCCATTATCGCCATACTCTCTCCACATATACTCACTGTCATATTCAGTGGTAAAAGAGGATATCAGTGTGTTCTGTTCTGAGATTACCCCTGCAAACCGTTTGAATTCATCCTCATAGTCACTACACACAAAGTCACCAATATAGAAAGACTCTTGTGTATCACTCTGAGATATGATAGAATTCATTCTGAACGTGCCGTTCAGCAACATCAGGTGGAATACATTCAGTGGAACATACTTATAGAAAGAACTAGGCATAGGATCCGCCTTCCAGTCCAATTCAGGAATAGGCGTATCTATTACATACCTCTTCTGATAAGTATCCATCTTAATATGCTCAGGAGCAACACCCAGTGCATTTGCTATTTTCTTCACAACCTTCTCGTCTCGCAATGGTAACACATCCATCAGCGCCTCAACAATATGCGTTTGTTTACCCATATAATTCACTCTCCCTTTATCATCAATGTTCAGTTGCAGTTTTTCTCCTGGCTTCATCAGCATCTTTCCCTCGTCTTGTATGCTGACAGTAAACATACCGCATATTGTTCTGTGACCGTTTTCACTCCGCCCATATTTCCGGTATAGATGAATGTCAAACAATAGTTTCCCATCATACGTAGCCACCATCTTCCCCAGATTAGGAAGACGATCAAAGCCCGATACAATCTTAACTTTGAACTTCTCCCTATCTATCTCTATGGCCGACAGCCACTTCTTGAAGCCCTCTTCCCAGACTTCTATATCCGGTTTCCCGTCGTATTTCAATTCAAACGATAGCATCTGCAGCAAATATTTTAGAATTCTGATTATACTCTAGTCCCATAATAAAGTCCAGGATGATCTCTTTAAAGCACAAATGGCTCATCCTTTCCACACAAGAAAAGACAAGCCATATTTCTAGACTCAGCAAGAAGAATGATTGTGTTCGTTTCATAAGAATCACTCATATTGACTCTTCCTCTTATACAGTTCGTACAGCCTCATCAACCTCCCGAAAGCCTCACCTTTTCTGGCCTCATCTTTTCAGCATTAAGGGCTTTCCTATTCGCCTTCACCAAGTTCAGCATATCATGTTCCTCTATTCGATGACGCGATGGATTGCGCTTATTGACATAAATAACACGACTACCTCTTGGTACCGTTTCTGCCACCTCTCGTCTTGGGTCATAATACCGCTACTTTTCAAGCAAATATAGACAAATATTCTTCATCTACACCAGTCTTATGCTTCACAATTCCGAAGAATGTTTTTTCCTCTTGATTCTTTTTCTTGCCTCCTACCATGTAGCCGGCCTTCGAATCATATTTACCCACAAAATCATGGCTTGCTTGCATTACAACACCACCGTCTTCCTCTTCAAATGGTATATAATATAATCTCTTGGCAACAGGAATTGTTATCTGCGAACCATCCTTCAAAACAGCATGATAATTCGTTTGTTTATAGAAGTCTCTTAATTCCAACCTGTCAAACAGCAGCATAGCGATGTCGCTATCTGCGTCCACCTCAAGGCAGTTTGCCAGTGTTTGTATGAAAGTACTCTTGATGCTTTCTTTTAGTGCTTTTGCATCACCGCCTACAACCTTCGACTTCGGTGCAAAAAGAGGATTTGGATACAATGCCATCCTTAATGCAGAAGGGGAATGTTTCATTAAGAATAAGACCGTCTTTCGTTCTTCTGTGTTAAGCTCAATATTGTCATGCAACAGCATAATTTCTTCCAATAGAGCTTCATCAATATGATCAATATAGTATTTGTTGTATAGTTTAGTCGGGATACCAAGCCCTAAAACGGTCTTATAAAACTCAATCATATTAATCTCTGATATAGGCTTTAAACATGCTTCATTACCTTCTGCTTTAACAAAATCCAATTCTTTCAGGCACATGTCAACCTCATATTCTTCAACGTGCAACTCACTACCAGTATTTCGTTTTATCTCTTCAAGAATCTGATTATAAGTTAAAGGTCCACTCATTAATGCCCAAATAGAAATATCCTTAATTGCTTTCTTTTTATAATACACGGATCTGTCTTTTCTTATATCAATGTATTTATCAAAAGAATATGTGGATACTGCCGTAAATTCTGTTACAATCGAATTTAGGATATCTACTTTTAAGAAGTCCCCATTTTTATCAAGAACAGAGAAGCTTCCATTTGAAAAATAAACGATCCAGTATGGCGTATTCTCGTAAAAGGCAATATCACAATCCGTCTGTGTCAAACTTGTCCAATATTTAACTATTTCTGCCACATGCGAATAAGAACAAAGTCTATAATAAGATTTTATCGGCTCTATAAGATCACCGCCAGTTAACAAACGAGCATCGTCCTGATAGTTCGTATTTCTGATATCACCCTTCACATTACCATTTGCATCAGAAAGAGCAATCATTAGTCCGGATGAAAGTGAATTATTACGCTTCTCCTTGTACACTTTGCCCAAGAACTTCAGCCAATCATTCATGCCAATCGGGTTCTCATGAGCCTTACATTCACAAATCAAAGGATAGGTCGTAGAGCCACCAAAATTGTTTTGACGTCTCTCAGCAAGTACATCTATTTCATTACCTCCATTACCGATTTCGTTCGTGGTAACATATTTATACCCCAAATACTCCAAAAGGACTTTTACTATGGTTTCAAGTAGTGTTCCTTTTTTATCTTTATTCTGCTCTAGCAATAATAGTTTCATATTATTACAACCTTACATAAAACCACTATTTCTCATCTTGCGTCGTAAACGATATCCCTCTTGCTTCTCCCCGATAGAGAACCGCCGGGACGGGTCCCTGTTTCATCACATGCGATATATCATTCATGCTCTTTCCGATTCCAGTCAATCTCTCCAACTGACGCAATGATGCTCTTTTACCCTTCAATTCTATTAACAGAGACTTCTTTATATCTGCAGGCAATTGTTGAAAAGCGCTGCTATTCGTTGCGCCAGTCTTTTCCTTGATCAGCATCATAACCTGATCATCCGAAGGTCGTCCTTTCGAAGCATCCTCTATATCAAGGCAGACAATATCAGCAGACAAAGGCTCATTAACAAGTTCATTCAACTCACTAAAGGGTATTCGGTTCAAAACAGTGCGAGTATCACATAAAGGGAACAACGTACTATTCTTATCAATGTACTCATCCCAACTACTGAACTCATAATCCTTCACCTCTGCCACCATACCTGCCTTCACAGGGTTTTGGTGTATATACCTGAGAAGCGTTACAAAATAAGCCATATCGTTCACAGGCTCACTCTTAAACCGCTCGCGAAAAAGATGACCATCTCTAGAATACTTGTGATTATAATAGTACACATAAGATGAAGCAATCCTTTTTATAGCCATTCCAATTGTGTCCTCTCGTTCACGGATGAGCAGGTGGATATGGTTCGACATCAGACAGTAAGCATAAAGGATATAGTTTCTTCCAGAGGGGGTACCATCAGGCTCATACGACAGAGCCATCATGTCCAATGTCTTGAGAAACTGGTAATAGTCCTCTTGCTCTTCAAAAATATTGACTTCGTCTTCCTCCTTCTTGCAAGGCATAGCTCAAACACGTTTGGCTCTGCGCCTGCTGCGTGCGTCGGTTCTAGTGATTTATACCACGCATCATCACGTGATAAATCCCCGTTCCTGATGTTTGTCTCGCTCACCTTGGCATTCTCAACTATTGATTATTGCTGACTCCTATTATTCGTGAAACAGGTACCCATCCCCCCGGTCCTTGCAATTATTAAAACAATGTGAGTAATGATTTTTTATGCCGCAAATCAGCCTCTGCCATCCGAAATCGTCCCCTAATACATCATATAAGGTCTGACCCTCTTTTCTATCTCATTAACTTCAGCATATGCCTCGTTAAATAATTCATATTTACCCTCAAACAACCCTCCTCTAAGTTGAGACGACTGCTCTTTTAGATCTACTATTTCATTAAAGAACGCTTCATACTTATTGTCATTCTTTCGAGTAAAATAGAACGACTGCCATGCAAACTGTCCTATCGGAGCATTATGACGAAATTCCTCTATCTGCATGGTTGAAGATATCAGCATATAGTAATACATAGCCAGCAATTTCTCAAAGACACAGAAATAGGTATCGAATTCCTCTTTGTCCTTAATAACTGCAAACATGGGCCTCAACAAATCTGAAACCAACCAACTGAACGGTGTCTTCAATCTGTTTTGTGATGTAGCGTTCCACCTATCCCTATCAATTAGCCAACAGTTTGCAATATCTATCAGATAAGAAGATGATAATCTATCAGCGTCATCAAGTTTCACTCTAAATAGCCTGTCAAGCAGTTCGTACTTCCGATAATAGAGACATGCGATTCCCGTCCCATATAGGTACAATGTATCAACAACATGGTTCTGTAGCTTTCCTTCGTCAGTAAACACGCCACTAATAATTATCGGTCGATTTGCCAAGGCCGATAAAGCATTAACAATTGCTTCTGCATGATTGCTATCGGTCCATCTCACAGCAACAACACTCATAGGCAAGAGAACTGACAAATAACTTATTGCCGTTGAATAAATCTGACTATACAGCGTGGCATTCATGTATTCATTGGTATACGTAAACTCGCCAACTTTTTGAATAACTCGCGCAGTTTCATTTTCAAAGAGGTCTGTATAGCGTATTATATCTTCATCACGCATAATACAGTCCTTTACCCGGGCAATAGCAATTTCTTTATCTATCTCCATATCCTTGTCATGTATCAATTCTAAAGCCTTAATTCTCTCTGCCAGTTCTGTAAAGAAATCATCTGCCCCGTCTATACCAAAAGTAGAACCATTGCAATCATCACTAAGAGAAATAATCTCCTTTGATTTATCCTTGTCAACGTAAGTAAAGTTATAGCTATACTGGTGATGTTTATTATTCAGGATATCATTTATCACAGCCTTATCCCAAGTTGCAGACCAACCACATGTAACGAGTCCGAAGTCTTTAAGTATTGCGAGCAGATAATTATTCCATACCGGAGGATAATTAGTTAGCTCTTCTTCCGTATTCCTAACACGGGTATCTTTATAATCACCATTAACCTTAAATAATGTCACGGGGAAATGAACAATGGGAACGGCCCCTTCTAAGTTTGTTTCATTTGAAACCACCTGAAACTTCACTCCTTTTTGGTCTAGGGCGTTTTCCAACAATCTGTCAAAATTAGTAGTGATTATGACTTTGAAATAGCCTTTCGAAGCCAATTCAGCTATAGCCACGTGAGCCTTAGTAGGCTCTTTCCGTTTATTCTTCCTGTCCTCTTCTGATTGTTCAAAATAAGACCATAGTAAATTGCCTATCTCTGCTGGATGATGCCCCAGTTGACCCAACAAATCCGAGTATTCTGCTTCTTTGTGGTATTTATTTTTGTACCACAGGAACACATCATCAGGATTATGTCCTTCCTGCATAAAGGCCAACTTCCTCAGCAAGTCCTCAGTAACTCTCCAGCCAGAAAGAATTCCTGCAGAAAGTGAAATGCCAGAACCAAGCAATAAAGCATACACACCTTTATTGGAATATATGTTCATCGCCAATCTGGTTATCTCATCAACTTTTTTTTCATCCATTTTAAAAAACTTGCTAGTTACTATCGGTTAACGATTAATGAGTCACGGTTATCTTCAAGAACCATGAATCATTCACCATGAACCGTTAGTGCCCTGAATCACAATTGACCATGAACCATTAATCATGAACCATGAACCCAAAAACTTGTGACTGATGATTTCTCATGTCAGAACTATCCCCCTGCCATCTTCTCTTGGCATGCCTCCCAGCCATCCTACTCTTTCGACTCCTTCACTGCATTGGTAATGCCAATCCTTATGATAAAGTTCACGTCATCTGAGAGATTAACGAGGTGAATCCGACGCAGATACTCATCTCGTCCCAATTCTACATATAGTTTGCCAAAAATTTGTTTGGCGCAAAATGTTGTCATAGAAACAATATTAGTCATCGACACTTCAATTTCATCATTCCTATCAAGACCACGCCTAATAAGAGAATAAATCTCCCCACCAAGTTCTCTGCGTGTTATTAATGGAGCGTATTTATTCAAATTAATTTTTTCCATATTTTAATCTTTTTATATTTCAACCAGTCCATCTTCCATGAGTTTCCTCATTTCTATCAAAGCATTCTTATTACTAAACGGGAGGTTCACATAAATTATTGTACCCTTCCAATAAGAACACTCACCCCGTTTAATCTTTCCTTGGCGATTAATATAGTATGCACCTTCAGAGTAAATATGCAGTTCTCCTTTCAAACCCGTAACAAACGAGTCTATAAGCCATAATCCACATCCCGTATGGTCGGTATTACGTTTGGAGGTCACTTCTTTTCCTACAGATTTATGGAGCACCTCAAATTTATTCTTGCGCTGGTATTCGATACCTAAGGCTGGTCTAAGTGACGTGACTATTCCAACGCCAGTGTCCGCACATGCTATTCTAAAGCAACTATTATCGCCGGATGCCACTAATATGGCATTCGTATTATCATTAGAATGTTCGTGGAAATTTGAGGCTACCTCTCCCATACACGACAATACTACAAATTGCACCTTTCTGTCCTGGTAGTATTGCGTGATACGAGGTGCATAGAGAGCCTCTGCCTCATCTTTCGTTTTGGTTGTCAAGTTGATTGGTACGATAAATATTCCCTTAAACTCGCGGAACTTCAATTCTCTATAGTTCACATCTTGATTCCGTATAAAGTCATTTATCAAACTCCAGAATGTCGATTTTCTAAGTTCTTCAGTAACAACTCTGTTCACATTAATATTAGGCATATAGAAACAGCGATGCTTAACACTATACTCTAAGAATTTATACAGCAATAACTGGCCAAAAATGTCTATTTTCTCTGTCAAGCCAACTTCAAGTTTAAAATTCCGTTTCTCTTGGTCATTCCACTTGAAAACGCTTTCCACCTCCTTTAAGAAGTATCTCGCCGTTGTGATTGTAAACTCGACAGGTATTGTAAAAACAATATCACTCATAGTATAAGTTCTTTAGCCTAAGGATAACCTCTTCCTCCCTTTCTGGGTTTTCCTTTTTCGTTCCATCTCTAACTTGTAGAAAGTAGTCCGAAAGTCTCATCAAGGTCCGATATAAATCCTCAGAAAGATATAGTCTATGTTTTTCCGCATCTCGACGCAACTTGTTAACATGCCTTGCATCATAATCGTTGCTTATAATCTTCTGTATCTGATTATATAATTCTTCTGCAGCTTCTTCTCTTTTCTTATCTCTTCGCTCCTTTCTATCCATTTTTCTGGTAATAACAAGAGCTATTAATGCGAGAATTAACGAACAACATCCACCTATATAGTCACCAAAAGTTCCCCAATTATCAGTTGAGTCGCTAAGGCCATTTGCACCAAAGTGTCGCCAGTAGATGATTATAGGTATAGCAATACATACCAGTGTAAAGTATATATAGCGGTTATTGGATAGATGTCTCACTATCCTTGTTCCGAGAATCATATACTTCAACATTTTTAGTGATGCTATCACCTTTTCTTTTGTAATCATCATGTTTCTCTTCTTGTCCTTGAATATTGCGGTATTGCCGAACTTTACCACCATTTCCAGAGCATCTCGACAAGACCTTACTTTCCCTTCTCCTCACCGGTTCCACTGCTGAGAATAAATTCTTGCTTTCCTCTTCACCATATTCAACAGCTACACCAGTTTCCCTTCCGCTCTCAGCTCATCCTTTATCCCATGGGCAGTGGCATCAAGCCATTGTTTCCATTGGTGCTTCAGATTCTCCTTATCAGCATCAGGAAGGGATGAGTTATCAATCTCCACCTCTCTGAATTTTGAAATAACCTCTTTCACAAAGTCAATCTGCTGCTCAGAAATTCTTCCGTTAATGAGGCATGAAGTAATAGCCGTCCTTAAAGCGCCATCGCAATAGGCATTAAATGGGTTTATATTCATTCTAAATAGTTTAATTCATAGATCCAAGACTCGCTTTAGTCATATTCGTGATATTCGAGTGATTCGTGTTCAAAAATCCCCGTTTTCCGTTCTCTCTATATAAATTATTTCGTACCTTTGCGCGTCAAAAGAAAAAACTCATGCCCAGACAGCCACGTAAACCATCAAGCACCGGTATCTTTCATGTCATGATGCGAGGTATTAACCATCAGGAGATCTTCTGCGATGCAGAGGACTATTACCAGTTCATCAACACCCTCGACCGTATGCGCGTCCAATACGATGATGATGGCAATCCCTGTGGCACCAACTGCACCTATTATGCCTATTGCTTGATGTCAAACCACTTCCATCTGCTAATACGTGAACGAGAAGAACCCGTTGGAGACACCATCAAGCGTATTGCCAGTTCTTACGTTTATTACTATAATCGGAAATACGGCCGTGATGGGCATCTCTTCAAAGAGCGATTCAAATCAGAGCCAGTAAACGACATGGCCTACTTCACCACCCTACTGCGCTACATCCATCAGAACCCAGTCAAGGCAGGCATTGTTGAACATGTCAAAGACTATGAGTATAGTTCCTGGTCTGAATATGACGGAAGCGTAGATTCAGTCTTTCAGATTTGCAATACGAAGACAGTGCTGAATCGTATTCCCTTTACCGAACTTGAAGCCTGGGTAAACGAGCCTCTACCCGAAGACGTCTATTGCCTGGATATTGAAGGCAGCTCTCGCCGCAGGCCCTCAGACGATCAGATTTGGAAACTTATTATAGAGAAAACTGGTGTTACTAATAACAATGCCTTTCAACAGTTGGACAACAACACCAAGCAACAAGTCTTTCTCGAACTAAAAGATTGCGGCGCCTCCTTGCGACAACTGGAGCGACTCACTGGCATAGGCAAAGGAGTCATCCACCGTATCTGGAATTCAGGGAAACTCTAATACCGTTTTATTCTTCACTCTATTATCAAAGTCAAGCCGAACTAAGCAGCTCGACTTGTACCCTCACGCCGCCGCGAGACGCTGACCTGTCCCCCCTGTCCTCTCAGGATGCATTCCATACAAGCCGTAGCACTATTCAGACAGACCGCCTTCTCTGTGCCGCAGCACATAGCAATCAGTCGTTCAAACTCTTTTGTCTTCGGACCCGTTGTGATCCAGCCCGACATAATCGCCTCACGTACGAGGTCAGCCTCCTGCTCAGTCATGTCAGGAGGCGAAAAAGGAATATTTCTAAGTTTCATGTTCATAATTCTACAACTCTATGATTTTTATTATTCAAATTCAATAATATAGGTTTCTTCATATTCCCAATTCTGGGACTCCTTGTTTCCGCAGTTCAGTAAGTCCCGTTGCTATCTCATCTATAGCAACGCTCCCACCCCAAGAGCGGAATACATATTCAGGTGTAACACATCCAAAATCCATTGAACATGAGCGAGCCTCGTTTTCAAGAAACAGTTCCAAACGTCTTTTTAATTGCGAAGGTAACATAACCTATTCCTCTTTCCGGAACTCCAAGAACTCCTGATAATCCCGAATATAATCCTCTTTTTGGTACACCTCACTAGCCAATACCATACATACAGCTCCAGAAGAAAAATCCTCAAGATCACGCCACATCCCTGGCTTTACATACAGTCCTTGATATGGTCTGTTCAAAAAGAAAGAGCGTTTGCATTTACCATCATCCAGCGTCACAGTAAACGAACCAGATGCAGCAATGATCAATTGTTCCAAATCTCTGTGTGCATGGGCGCCACGGCTCTCACCACCCGGTACGTCATACAGGTAATACACCCTCTTCACATCAAATGGCAAAGTCTCACCATTCTGCACCACTGTCAGGTTTCCCTTTCGGTCGCTATGGTGCTTATCCAGCTCCACCATCGAGCAGTCGAACACACTATATTTTGCCATCTTTCTTCAGTTTTAAGAATTCATCATAATCACGGATATAGTCTTCTGCAGAATACTTCACTGAACCAAACTCCAATGCAAACGAGTTGGTAGAGAAATTCTCCATAGTGCGCCACAGACCAGCAGGGATATACAACCCGTAATAAGAACGGTTCAGTTCAAACTTCTTCTGATGCTCTCCGTCATCCACCAACATATCAAATGCTCCAGATAGAGCAATTACCACTTCCTGATTCTCTTTGAATGCGTGACCGCCACGGTCTTCACCTCCCGGAACATCATAAATCCAATATGTCCGTTTAATCTCAAACGGAATATGGTTATTCTGTTCTGCAAATGAGAGGTTCCCACGAGCATCCAAAAACTTGGGCAGTTCTATTATTCTAACGTCCTCGACTGTTGCCATAGTTATCTTCTAAATGTATCAGAATTAACTGATTCTTTCAGTTCATCAATCACGCGCAACAGGTATTGACCATACTGGTTTTTCAGCATAGGTTTAGCCAGCTCGCGCATCTTCTCCTCGCTAATCCAACCGTTGCGGTAAGCAATACCTTCCAGACAAGCGACCTTCAATCCTTGACGTTTCTCTATTACCTCAACAAACGTTGATGCCTCAGAGAGAGAATCATGGGTACCGGTATCAAGCCATGCGAATCCACGCCCCAAGGTCTGTACCTTCAGTTCGCCATCTTTCAAGAATTCCTGGTTCACGGTAGTAATCTCCAATTCGCCACGGGCTGAAGGTTTGATATGCTTCGCCACATCAACTACCTTGTTGGGATAGAAGTAAAGACCTACCACTGCATAATTTGACTTCGGATTAGCAGGTTTCTCCTCAATAGAGAGACAATTTCCCTCTTTATCAAACTCAGCAACGCCATAGCGTTCAGGATCGTGAACCCAATAGCCAAAAACAGTGGCCTTCTTATTCACCTCAGCATCTTCCACAGCATTTCTCAGGAGTTTTGTAAACCCCGCACCATAGAAAATATTATCACCCAAAACCAAACACGCGCTATCATCACCAATGAACTTCTCACCAATAATAAATGCCTGAGCAAGTCCATCGGGAGAAGGTTGTTCCGCATACTCAAAGTGTACGCCATAGTCAGATCCGTCACCTAAAAGACGTTTGAAGCCTGGCAAGTCGTATGGCGTACTAATGATTAAAATATCCCTAATTCCAGCCAACATAAGTGCAGAAATAGGATAATAAACCATTGGTTTATCATAAATTGGGAGCAATTGCTTGCTCACGCCCTTTGTGATAGGGTAAAGTCTGGTACCGGAACCTCCGGCGAGTACTATGCCTTTCATGTCAACACATATTTCAAAAGAATAAACTAACTTTCAGTATTAAAAATATATCCAGCTGCATAATACCACAACTGTTTCCAAATACTATCTCTATATATATCCTCGTATTTCCAACGGTAATGAAAAAGATTCCTCACAATATGCCACTTTTCCCTCCATCCGCCTTCACCCTCATTGTAAATATAGTCATCATCATATAGAATACTATTTAGCATTCTTTCGGCGTAGGCTTCATTCATCCTAATTTCTGAATTTGAAATCTCAACACCTAAATGATTACAGCAGATAGAGGTTATCGTCTCTGCAAAAATGTTCAAATGAAATCTTTCACAAAACGTATAGAACTTTATCCAATCGACATCATTTTGATGAGCCTTTAAGAAAGTTGCCCAGTCGAGAACCTGCTTCAATCTTAAACCTTCAGTTAAAAAATGAGCACAAGCATGATAGGTCAGAAACATTGCCGTCCATTGAACAGGTGGCATAACAGTAGAAGGAGTAAGTTGTTTAAACTCACTCTCTTCAACTTTCAAAGCCTCTTCCAATTCCTTTTCCAATAATTTGCTTCTTTTACCCTCACGGGTGTGCACAAAGAATTGATGGTTTTCAAATGTTTCACCTTTATAGTTAATAACAGAATGCTTATACCAACTTTCATCTACTGAACTTCCCTCCTGTCGAGCAATGGTATTTCCAACTGAATAATGTTCGAAAAGATAGCAGTCAATATCCCCTGGATTTCTATGCTCAGGTTTGGGATAGAGCGTAGCATTGGCTTGTCCCTTCATCACCATCACACGACAACCGTTATTCTTCCACCTCGTAGCAAGGGCGTTCATAACAGCTGTCTGCTGGCGATTTTTTTGCTCAATTAGCAACACTTCACCAATCCACTCTAGCTTCTGGCTAGCTTTTAAAGCCCTAGTTGCACCATAGGGCGTGGTCTCTAATTTATCTACGCCGTCGAGCATAATACCCAAAACGCCCTGTTCACGAGCTAAGTTCCCTAATGCTTCCCACTTATCTGCTGGTAGCATAATATAGTCTGACAGATTCTCGTCTTCTGCCAAACTATTTCCCAACCCCATTCTCAACAGGGGAACAATAACTTCTTTCATTTTATCTCACAGTATTCAGCAAACCTCTCACATAGATAATTGATATCATATCTTTGGGCGACCTCTTTCACGCGATTACACATTGCCTCATACTCATTCTTAGGCATATCATAGATGCTTTTGATAGCTTGTGCGTATTCTTCTGGATTATCAAAAACCTTGTCAATTCCCAAGTTATGACGATTGATTTCAGAGTATGGCAAATCCGCATTGCAAACCATCGGTTTGCCACTGGCAAATGCCATCATCATCTTATTCATAGATCCACCATAAGGTGCCCAGTTTTTTCCATAGTTAAGTATATGCAAATCAGCATGAGACAAAACGTAAGGAACATATTTCAGCTCTATCCACTTGTTTTTGAATACAACATTTCCAATATGTTCTTTTTCGCAACGTGCTTCTAATCCTGCACGCTCAGGACCGTCACCAAATATTAGAAACTTTATATTCCTTTCTGTCTGTAGTACTTTGGCGGCATCTAGAAGTTGGTCGAGATTGTTAGCAAGCCTGATACTACCAAGATAAATAACTTTGAATGTATCTTTATCCGTCAATTCGTCATCATAAACAGTATAGTTCTCAGCATTATATTTGAACTCTTCTAGACTAATACCATTATTAACATAATGAACACGGTTTATGTCTATAGGACCTCCCTGTTCTTTATCCCATTTTCTCTCTCTTACATAGTCTTGGCCGCCCTCCATAGAGATTACGACATGCTCTCCTTTCGAATAGATATAACGTTGAAGCCTATAGAAAAGTTTTAGTATCGGATTATTCTTTGATATTACCCCAACTTGCTCAAACTCAAACGGCCATAGATCTTCAATATCAACAATATAGCGAGCATTGTATTTCTTGGCAAGCCTCATACAGAGAATATCAAAGGGCGTTTTCGATTCGTGGACAATGATGTCTGGTTTCTTGTCTGCTTTTATTCTCAGCATATTGATGGAGAACACAATGAACGAGAGCACTCGTTTCACAAAACTTTCCCCATATTCTGGGCATTTTACAAACACCAATGGCACATCATCATGAATCTCTTCCTGATAAATACCTTTAAACTTATGAACTATCTTTGAATTATGGATGACTGCAGAACAGAACACCTTTACTTCATACCCCTTGTCTTGAAAGAACTTCGCTTGTCGCAAAGTCCTCATGTGAGTAGCAAATTCAGTGGATGGTGCCGCCTCTTTATTGACAAACCAAATAATCATTAGACAAATAAAAGTTATTTAAAATAATTCTTTATAAAATATAAACCACGTTCTTTAACTAGCAATGATAAAGCTAAGTAACAAAAACCGAATGATAAAGTACAAATAGCAAAACGCACATAGAGATTAGTGAAAACCAACATTATTCCCCAACAAACAAATCCCGAAATCACGGAAAACAAAACCGGCGTAAAAGAAGCTTTAAGCTGTTTAAAGAAACCTATTGAGAAACTGTAGTCCAATATAAATGCGCTAATTATAACATCAAGAATTGAATATACCAATAAACCATAAACCATTACCATAACCCCATATGGAACAGTTATAATTATAGTTAACAGACCAAGTAATTTACGAATTGTTTCTGAAACGAAAAGGTTCTTTGTTTTCCCTATAATTTTAAATGTCGTCATATGAATGTTTGTATATATATAGGAAAGACAAGAGACACATAGAATCATTAAATATGGCACCAAATCAAGCCACTTGTCTCCTAGCACAATCATTATAATATCATGACAATTAACCAACAAGTATACATTAATAGGCACTACCACATATAATGATAAGTGTAGCATCTCTAAAACTTTATTCTTTAATTCTTCTTTATTATCTTGAGCTCGTGCAAGAACAGGAAACATTGCCCTCATTGAAAAATTACTAAACGTTGTCGGTACAAGGCTAGAGAAAGAATACGCACGGTTGTAAAGGCCAAGTTCTCTTGAGTCATATTTGGCTCCAATAACTAAAGAATACAAATTATTATAGATTGCATGTACCACAGAAGTTAACATTACAGGAAAGCCAAAAGAAATCATGCTCTTAAATGATTCCATAGAAAATTCAAAGGATGGTTTCCATTTAGTAACAAAGAAATAAGCTATAGTTGACAAGCATGATGTTATCATTATCTGGATAACCAGGGCCCAATAAGCCAAACCGTTGTATGCCGTGATAATAGCTACGACTCCTGAAAATATATTAATAGCTGTGGTTATATACGCAAATTGCTTAAATTGTAGGTTTTTATGCATAATTGTCATAGGAACTATCCCTATGGCATTTATAACAAGACTAAACAAATATACTCTTGTTAAGCTTATTAACAAGTCATTCTTATATAGTTTTGCTATTAGAGGAGCACATATAAACAAAAGAAGGTACAATATTACTGAGACACTGACAGCAAAAACAAACACACTATTAAAATCCTTATCTGTACAATTCTTCTTTTGAATTAATGCGCCAGATAAACCACTATCAATAAAAGCTTGTGCTAGGCCAAAAAAGATAGCAAGCATAGCTATTAAGCCGTAGTCCTCAGGTGTCAACAGGCGGGCTATTATTACTGTTATAATAAAATGAATTCCCTGGTTTGCAATATTTTGAATACCACTCCAAAGAACACTACTCTTTGCTTCGCTTTTCATACCGTATATTGCGAGTTTAACTAGTCTCTCTTTATATCACGCTCTATTTTAAACGTTTTGATGTACTCCACGATTCTTCCTATGATAATACAAGTGATTATAGAAATAATTACGATTAGCATATTACACCAAAACGAATCCACGATTGAAACTTCATTACTTGATAAAATCAAACTAATTATTCTCCGATACAAGCCAAAAAATAAAATATGATATGACAACACCACAATAGAATTCGTTCCAATCTTCTCAAAAAATAGACGAACAGGTAAAAGTAATTTTTTATAGCATAAACTAATACAAAACAGTGAACCACAAATCCCAGCAATCAAAGTATTAATTTGCCCCCCCCAAAATCTTCTTATGCTTAGATTTACCGGACCATTATCATAACATACTGCAATATAGCATAATAGTAGGGTCGCTGTAGCTAACCAATTAAAGTTAAGACTAATATTTTTGTTTTTTAAAGAATACCCTATAAGCATCACTACAGTAAAAAAGGGTACCATATCAATACTCCATGGCAATAAAATTGGTATAGATGACAATGCAATGGAGACAGAAATAAGAACAGCAAGTAAACAAAGTCCTTTCCTGAAACTTCTAGAATAATAACCAATAACAGCATGGAATAGAATTGAAGTTGAAAAGAACGATGTTAAATACCATAGAGGAGCATTACCACTAACCATTATAGATTCACCTCCTATGTAAATTGAATTACGTGAATATAAGACTCCTAAAAGTGATGTTATTATATAATCTGAAGAGAAAGAGTTTAAAACTGCATATATAATGAGAAGAATTAAACTGTTAACGAAATAAGGCAAAAGAACACGTTTACTTTTTTTCTTTATGCTGGACCAATAACTGTTTCTCTCCTTACTCAAATAACCCGACAACAAAAAAAATGCAACGATATAAAACTCGGTCAAGTAATATGAAACAATACAAGCATGAGACAACACGACTAAGAATAATGCCATGCCTCTAGCAACATCCAAAGCACTATCTCTAGAACTAACGTTACTTTGAGTTCTTTGATTTAATATTTTAATATCGGTCATTACCATAAACTTTTCTTTCCGTATAACAACAAAGACAAAAAGGGTATAGCTTTAATTATATCTGAAATCTTAATTGTCAGTAATGCAAATGGAATAGAAATCACATATAATGCAAGAAGCAGCGGAATACTATTTATCATGCTTGTATCTAGACAACACTTCAAGCAAATTGATATGACACAAAAATGCGTTAAGTAAATTTCTATAGTATGTGTACCCAAATAGTTATAAAGCCCTTGAACCTTTGCAGGAATATTACTATAATAATGCTTAACGATCGCATAGGCCACCAAAGAGAACAAAACTGAACATGTAAGTTTTATAGCCTCTCTATAATACGCTGGTTCCATTTTAAAATCGTAGAATGGAACTATGCAAAAGAAAAACAATGCCGCAATAAAAATGATCAGCATATTCAGTTTCTCATTTATTTTTATGTCAGAATAAGTTTGCACCATATGCCCCCATATAAAGCAACAAAGGTACATTGGGTTAACCCATGAATAGCCAGAGCCTATTAATCTATGTTTAATCAATAATAATATAACAATAACAGGAACTGACAATAGTAATGAAGCATTCAGACCTAAACGATTTTTACAGCCAGAACTAACAGTACAACATATATAATATATAATTTGGATAAAAAATAATTCAAATAAAAACCATGGAGCATCAATATAAGGATCTTTAAGAATAACAAATAAGCGTTTCGGAATCTCAAGAAAATTTAACTGACCTAGTTTCATTGAAAGTACCCCCCCCCATACTAAGAATGGGAGCAGTAGCTGTATGGATTTCTTTTTTAAAAATGAAGGAAATCTCTGCCAAGTGTTATTTGAGCACGAAAGAGCAGCGACACACCCACTTAAAAAAAAGAAAAAACCCATATGAAAACTGTATATGGAATTAAAACAACTTGTTGCAGTGGTTCCTGTCAAATTATACTGAATAAAATGCCCCATTACAACAAAAACAATTGCAATACCACGTAAAAAGTCAAGATACTCGATTCTATGGCTCATAATAAATTCGTTTTTACAAATTATTCAATTCTAATGCAAACCTTGAATAATTGACATCGGCATTGTAGTTTGAATTCCAAAAAGAACGAGTATCGTAATTATGGCTTAATACTATTTCTATAGCCTTACAAACTTCTTCAATAGATGGGTTATCGCTAACAAGAACCCCAGTTTCATCTGTTACGATTTCGCTATTACCACCAACATTAGTAGCCACAACCGGGATTCCACAAGAAATAGCTTCCATGATTGATACCGGAATTCCTTCTGATGTGCTTAGATTAATGAATACATCCACCTGATTATGTTGATAATAATCAACAACATAGTCGTGAGGCTTAATTCCTGTAATGGTAGCCTTCAGATTACTATTTGCTGTATTCTTTATCCGTTCTTTTAATGTAAGTTCGTCTTCCCCGCCACCTATATGGGTCCATAACACTTCATGAGAGGCTGCAAATCGATTCACACAATCATAGATCATAGAGACCCTTTTCAAGGGATAGATTGAAGAACAAGAAAGAATTCGTATAATCCCATCTGTACTTTTTTCAGAAACGCCAAAATCTCTGCTCCCCAAAGGCGCATGTACTGTACGTTTTGTTCGGTAACGTTCCTTGAAATATTTCTCCCCCTTCTTTGATATAAATACAGCTATATCTAAACTATCGGCCACCTGGCTTCTTAAGGGGACGCATCCTCCACTTGATTCTTCCCATAAATCCCACTCTCCGTGAAATCTTGAAACAATGTTTGTTTTTCCTTTCCACAACACGCTCAGAAGATTACTCCATTTCCCCCAATAGAAATAGCATACATCATTCTTCGATAGATTATCGCCTATTCCCATTATATCATTTCTATGACAAAGATTATTCATAAAAGAGTAGGCTTTAATCCAGGTAATCAATCTCTTTCTACTGGTAAAAACTTTCAAGTTAAATAACTCAGGGAACAGCAGCTTGAAGCCAGTAAATGAAAAGATCCCCTTTAAAATAAACGAAAATTTATTACTTAGAATAGGAGGCAAAACTGAATAATTATCAGGAATACCTTTTTTTGAATCCGTTTCCCAAGTGTATGGAATAATAATAATGCTGTCAAAGTATCTACTAATATATTCTAATTCATCCTCTAAGAAACAATCACCCATGATATTATACGGATAGACAGCCGAAAAAATATACAAATTATGCTTCATCTAAAATCGCTTTACTATTACTCTTGAATCAGCCTTTAATATAAGACTCGCTTTCAAGAAAATGGGGAATAAAATGAAAATCAAAGTATCACCAGTTACAATCGATGCATTATGAAATAGACATATAGCAGAATAGATTAAAACAGATCCTGCTAATGTACGAACAGTACCCATTCTTTTTGACAAAAAGAAATTTAGAGAAATCCAAATCATATAAATATATATGTAGATAGCAACAATACCTCCAACAAGGCCACTATTAATAAATGCTAGCAAAAAGAAATTATGAGGAGCAATATCTGTCATTTTACTATAAGACACAGGCCCGCCCAATAACAAATTTTGCTTAAGAAATTCAACAGCCATCGCCCAAATAACCATTCTATCGTCCTCCTTAAAGTTTGTATTACTAATTCTACCCAACTTATCACTTAATAACAAATCAGGTAAATAATATACAACGAATATTAAAATGGCTAAAACAGCAAAAAATAAAATCTTTTTATTATTTTTCTCTTTAAAGAATAGATAGGCAGCGGTAAGGAGAAAAACAGCAAAAGCAGTGCGTTCTTGTGTCACAAAACAAGAAAAAAAACAAAAAAATAGACAACCTATCAAGCCCAACTTTTCGATTCTCTTAACCTTAGTGAACATATATGCCATTGACATTATTCCTATTGTTGCCAAGCAATTAGCATTAGTAAAGACACGGCCGAAAATACCAATGGGTAACGATGCACCAAATAACTGATTAATATCATAGTTACCATCACTTGAGATGTCAGAAACCTCATCTGAAACCGTAGTTATTACCATTGCAATAGCTTTCCCGATAGGATTCCCTATATGCTGCAATACGGTAACGACACCATCTACGATAATAAGTGCTAAAAGAAAATATATTACAGCTTTCAACTGCTTTTGATCATTAATATAGTATTCAAAAGCAAAGAATGTAATGAAACAGTTCAAATAATATGATAGAAACATCTTCGTGAAATCATACGCTCCATATTCTCCATTGAGAAAGAGTGTTAAAGCTGTAATAATCACGAAAATTGCGTAAGAATAAACTACTTTTTTCGGCATTGGGAAAACAACCCCCGCTTTTCCCATACTGATTCTTTTACATAATAAAACAATCAGCATTATAACGGTCATATACACTCTTATCGAGTAAGGTCCAACATTATATGAACCTAAGACCAGTATTGAAAATAAGTAGAAGAAAAAGAAAACCATTAATGTTAAATAAAGTTATTCAGTAAAAGTACAACCTGAGAAATTTGTTCTATTGTTATAGCGGAACCTATAGGGAGGCTCAGTTCTTCATCTGCTATCTTCTCAGTAATAGGCAGGCTCAACTGAGGTATATTCCACTCTTCTTTTGCATAGCACTCCTGCTTATGGGGGGCAATGGGATAGTGACATACCGTACCCACACCATTCTGCTCCAAATAATCATGTAGGGCATCACGATTGCCTTCAGCCACTAGAATCGGGAACAAATGGTATGCATTCTGCTCATCTGGTAGCAAATCAGGAAGTGTAATTAGTGGATTGTTGATATGCTCATAATAGTAATGAGCAACCTCTTTACGATGAGCATTATCTTCCACCAGATATTTCAACTTCACATCCAGCACAGCTGCCTGAATCTCATCCAGACGGCTGTTGCGACCCGTGTATTTGAAGACATATTTCTTTTGTGAACCATAATTTGCCAAAGCACGTACAGCAGCAGCCAACTCTGGATCATTGGTTGTTACAGCACCGCCATCGCCAAGAGCACCAAGATTCTTACCTGGATAGAAGCTATGACCAGCCGCATCACCAATGCTACCGGTTACACGTCCATCTGTGTGCTTGCAACCATGAGCCTGAGCATTGTCCTCAACCAGTTTCAGGTTATACTTCTTGCAAAGAGCACCAATCTTATCCGTATAAGCATTGCGCCCATAAAGGTGGACAATTGCGATAGCCTTGGTCTTAGGAGTGATAGCTGCTTCAATAAGGTCATCATCAATTTCCAAAGTGTTCAACTTGGGCTCTACAAGAACGGGCTTTAAACCATTCTCTGTGATTGCAAGGATGGTGGCAATGTAAGTGTTTGCCGGAACTATAACCTCGTCACCAGGCTGCATCACACCCATCTCGATGTATGCACGGAAAATCCAGATAAGAGCATCCAGACCGTTGGCGCAACCAATGGTGTACTTTGTTCCAATAAACATGGAGTAGTTCTCTTCGAACCGCTCATTTTCTTTTCCTTGGAGATACCAACCACCATTTACTACACGACTAACAGCCTCATTAATCTCAGCTCCATGCAGAGCAGTTACGTCTTTAAGACTTAAAAAAGGTATATTCATATTGTTATTCTTGTTATAATTGAATCTTGAAACTTGAAACTAGATTTAGAAGTTCACTTTTCTATAAAACTTTGCGGGGTTGCCTAACCACAACTCTCCGGCAGGAACATCTTTAGTAACCACAGAACCAGCGGCCACAAAAGCGCCCTCACCTATGGTAATTCCAGGCAAAATGACGCTCCCAGCTCCAATAGTTGCGCCTTTACATACTCTCGTTTTAAATAACTTCCAATCCTTATTCTTAGAACGCGGATACATATCGTTGGTGAATGTCACATTAGAGCCAATCATTACGTTGTCCTCTAGTGTAATTCCATCCCAGATTTGTACGCCACACTTAACTGTAACATTATTACCTATCACTACTTCGTTCTCAATAAGGCAATGGGAACAGATATTACAATTCTCTCCTATCTTACAATCAGGGAATATCACACAGAACTGCCACACGTTTGTAGATGATGGGATGTTACTATTTTTACAATCAGCTAGCTCATGTATCATAATTTTATCAATCTATGTTGTTAATCTTGAAGAAAGAAACACCTTAAACAGGTTCATTTTCTATCAGTTTAGTGTAACTACTCACAAATACTTCCTTATCAAATAGGCTTTCTGCAATAACTCTACTTTCTTTACCAAATTGCTCCAATTGATTATCATCCAGCAGAAAAATTTTCAAGAAAGAAGACACGATACTTTGAACCTCCGTCGGATTAAATAGGTAACCATTTATGCCGTCCTTTACCATAATACTATTATCACTAACATCCCCAACCAACATCGGCATGCCACAGCAAATTGCTTCAGAAATAGAGTTAGAAAAACCCTCAAATAGTGATGGCTGACAGATAGCATTAAATTGCCCCATGAATAGCCGCGTGTCTTTAACAGCACTATGGAAGAACAAATACTCTCCTGTTTTATATTCTTCAGCCCATTGTTTATACGGACAATCGCTTTCTACATTACCATACCAATGAACTTCAAATTTTTTACTTGTTTCGTTCTTCAAGTTATTCATTGCGATAATGAAGTTCCTTACGTTTTTCTGCAGCCCGACACGACTAAAAACGCCTATTCTAAAACAATCTTTATAAGGAGGAAGTTTGACAATACTATATTTGTTTAAATCGGTATAATTAATAATCGTGTATACTTTATTACTCCATCTAGGACGGATTGTGTTTATATAATCTTTTTGAGTGAAGCTATTTGCGACAATATAGTTGGCTCTTTTATAAGCTCCTCCGAATAAAAATTTCTCATATTTATCTGACTTCCCATAATGAGTGTTTCGTTCGCCGCAAATCAGATTAATTTTCTTCTTACTCCTGAACAATAAAGGTATAATCACCCTTGCATTACATGCTTGTCGATAACTAATAACACAGTCTGTTTTGACTTGAAGAAAATATAATAAAACAGAAAACAATCTACCAATGGCAGACTTTCGGTCTGTTAGGTTAATGCGCTTTATTGAGTTAGACAATTGATAATGATCTGGTAAATCAGAATATGTCACAAAAGAAACCTCATAACCATTTTCAGCTAATAAATTTGCTAATATGGCCAATTGATGCTCTGCACCTCCACCTGACAAAGATTCTGTAAAACAAACAATTCTTTTCATTTTAGCTTCTTTGACGAAATAATATTTTTAGCATTATTCGATTAAAAACCTCCCAACTTTGTTCTTGCGTAACAATACTGAAAACAAATATGAGAACAATAGTGCTATCACAAAACCGAACCACGGCAAAATAACGGAAGGGATAAACTGAGGGACCTCAGTATAATAATATATATATTTTAAAATAAACTGCTGAAAAATGTAAACACCAAAACAACCACTTCCAACGCTAATCAACCAATCACTAACTGTAAATCTTTTGGATATTTTAAGACAAGTTAGCCAAAACAAAAGCGTGCCAATTATTGAATACATTATGTGGAGTAAATTATCCAACACCAACAAAAGGGCCCTAGATATCAACTCTGATTTCTCCAAGTAAATGGATTCTAAAGACCCTCTTAGTTTAAATACTAATGTGAAGAAAATGGCATAAATAATCCATAAGGGTATCACATTTAGCTTATTTATTTTCCCCATGAAAGATGTCTGATTCTTAAAGCATAAGAATCCAGTATAAAAATAAAAGAAGTAATATAAAGAAGACGTCATTCTAAATGGGAGGGGGACGAAACTA
Source organism: Prevotella communis (assembly GCF_022024115.1). Lineage (NCBI taxonomy): Bacteria > Pseudomonadati > Bacteroidota > Bacteroidia > Bacteroidales > Prevotellaceae > Prevotella > Prevotella communis. The sequence continues at coordinate 216,119 of NZ_CP091792.1, read as the reverse complement.
ATTAAAGCAAGGGAAAAAGCAATAAGCAATTTTACACCATCATTTAATTTTATATATTGGAATAGCCAGCAAAGAATAAAACACCAAAACAGCATCGGAAGAAACCAGAGATGTCCAATTCCACCCCAACAAATTTCAATCAGAGTTTTTTTGACGTCAGAAATATCATAAAATAAAACAACATATATAATTCCAAAGACAACAAAAGGGACTAATAATCTTACACTTTTCTTTTTTATCAAGTCCCAAAATGTATAGTTCTTGTTGAGCTTTATACATTGGAATGAATATACATAGCCAGACATAAAAACAAAAGATTCCAACATAAAGCCATAAAAGAAACTTGCCAGCCATGAATAAACTGTATTACCCGAATAACCCATGGGAATATCCCAACCACCATTCGAAATAGCAAATGCATGGTAAAAAACCAATATTAATATTAATACTGGCCTCATTATGTATATATCATATAATTTATCCACGTGTATGTGCTGTGAAGACATTTAGAACTAATAAAAACAGATATTTGAAAAATTGAACTATGAGCATCCTTATTCTGCGGAAGAAAGCTAAAGGAGAGATATTAAATATTCTCCGGCCAGGGACAAATACCATCCATGCATAATAATGCAAATACATTTTGGCTTTTTTGATATCAATTCTCCACTGCCAGTCTCTATTCGCGCATAACCCATTAGGACTAAAATAGTAATCCCTTAAGCAAGCATTGAAGCAAATTTGTTTTAGTCCTTTAACAGAAAGTGCAAACCAGACCCTATTTTCAGGATAAAACCGACTTTTAATATTAGGAAAAACAATTTGCTTTATTTCGTTTGTCTTATTGATATACCAATGTTCACCCGTGCACTTATATTTATATTCAAGTTCTATATAGTCACAAATTAGACCATCCTTAGGATAAGGGTCACATTTCATGTTCCCAGTATTGGGGTCACGTGTGCACACATTAATACCTACGATAGTTGAATCATTAAGGTCCTCTATATAATTCGCTTTCTCGTTTAAAAACTCCAAAGAAATGTTAACAAAACTATCATCACAATCTGCACATATAAAATAATCACTATCTGCGAGACCTGCAACCTTATTCCAAGAGATATGCTTACCACAATTTTCTTGATCAATAAAGGTGATCTTATCTTTAATAGTGCTATTATTAATTAGATCTATAATCGTTGTTTTACTATTATCCGTAGATCCGTCATTAACTATAAACCATTCAAAATTAGTATAGGTCTGTTTCTCCATAGAAGAAAAGACACGGTTTATAGTATCTGCGCCATTAAAACATGGTGTAAAGATTGTAAATTTATAGTTCTTCACTGATTTCTTACTTATGAGAAACATTAAATCATTGAACGAATATAGTCATAAATATACCGAGGAGAGAATAAATTTCGCCTTTTACTATACTCTTTGTTTTCCAATTGGGCCTTTGGGGCTATAGGTCGTTCTTTAGATAATACAATTCCTTCTTTATTTAAAAAATTACCTATATACTCCTCTACATATGCGCCTCTGAATAAAACGCCACCTGAATCATAGTCAAAAACACTGCCAACTTTCTCGCTAACTACATAAGGTTGCAAAGCTAATCTTTTACTACGTTTTGAACCGAACCATTCAAACTGCCAAGCCGTCTCATGTTTTCTTAATACTTGGCGTAAATAACTCTTTCGCCATATACCTGCTTGTGTGGTTATACGAAAGAATTGTGATTTAGGCACTTGAACCACGTCTCTAAAATCTTGTTTTTTATCTGAAAGAGATGAAGCTTTTTGTTGAATAAGACACAAGAAGCCCATATTCTTATCATTTTCAAAGACTTCCATACAATGGTTTAACAAGTTCACATTCACTGGAGATTTCAACCAAAAATCATCAAGCATAAAAATGATGTAATCACTATCAATATGATCTAACAAATCAATAAGATTCTGAGACCATGTATTCGTTTGAGGAACATTAAGAGGACAATGGATATCAAACCCCTCATATGTGAATGATTTACTCTCTGTACAAATGTATACAGGAAAATCAAAGGCTTGCCAATATTTTTTTATCAAAGAAAAAAATGGAGCCCATAAATCACTGTAATTATCACAAGACGAAACGACAACTGAATATCTATTATTCATATTTAAATGATTTAATCTAATTCGTAAATTTTATTGGAGTGATTTCTTCTTTTATTTTCCGGGGGTAACTCCATATAATTACCATATATTTGTTTTAATATGACATCATATTGTTCTACTCCATAAAAAGAAGAATCTTCAAATTGATATAATTTAGGCGAACCATAATAAATCCGATTTATGATTCCTCTGTCACAATAAATACCAAAAAAATTAATATATGCCTCATCACCAGTATTATTGACTTTCTCAATAAACTTTCTATCTCGTTCTAGCCAATAATCAACACTTTTATTTTTAAAAAGAATGTGAACTATTTTATGAAACAGCCTAGTTTGCCATGACTCATGTACAAACGACAGATAATACGCTGAAATTAAAAGCGTATCTAATTGTTTTCTTTTTATATACGGATTTACCTTATTACTATCCAAACTACATTCTTCCAATGGGAAAATATCAATATTAATACCTATGCGTAAATCATTATGCCCACGTCTTTGTGGATCATCTATCCAAGTCTTTGTATCTTCAATCTTTATGAAGCTTAGAGGATAATTTGCGGTTTTATATGAAATAACACGGTATGGACTATGTATCCCCTTTTCAAGGGCATCAATTAATAAGTCAAAATACTTACGAGGAACACCAAAGTCCATGTCATCATCCCAGGGAATAAATCCCTTATGGCGAATCGCTCCTAACATTGTACCCCCTATCATGTAATAAGGAATATTATTGTTTTCACAAATAATATGAAACAGATTAGCTATTTTAATTAGCCTACCATGGCATTCATTCAAAGATAACTCCTTCATAATGTAACAAGTGACTATTCAGTATTGTCAAAAAAACAAATACAATACAGGACGACATTACTGTTTATTCATTCGTCCACTCTTAATTTTATACTCATAACTATGCATACCTTCAGCTCTGAAATCCAAGTGGTAACGTTCAAGTACTCCTTTAAAAATCTCCTCATACTGTGGAATAAATAAGTCCTTCTTTGCTTCAAGACGTTCAATGATCGCATTTGCCATAGGTGCAGTAACACTTAAGTCTGTTTTTCCAGCAGTGAATGAGGTGCCTTTTAGTGAACCAGGACTGACATTGAGAACACAATTAGTTGCCCCACTCTTCTTCAACTCCACATTAACGCTTTCTATAAATATCTTCAATGCAGCCTTGGTCGCTCCATATACAGCAAAGAAGGGTGAAGACATAAAGCCAGCTATACTCACCATCACGCCACAATAGAAGTTCTCGTGTGCTTCCAACTTTCCATAGAACTTATGCACTAATCGAAGGACCGGTATCGTATTAACATTAAACGAGTTCACAATATAACTCTCTTGCACATCCTTAAAAAGCGCAAGCTTTCCAAACCCAGCCGTTATCATAAGGGCATTAATGTCAGTAAAACGTTCAAAGAAGGAATAATCTTCATTGGTTAAATCAAACTGGAAAGACTCGAACTTAGGATGATTGAATTCCTCTAATAAAGGTGCTTTATCAACGATATAGATTCTCTCAACTTCAGTTCGTTTAGAAAGCTCAGTGGCGATACTTAACCCTATGCCATTTGCTCCACCGACAACAAGTATTCGTTTTATCATATCTCTGTTACGTTTTCTCTATTACGGTATTTCTCAATTATTTCAGCTATGGCGACACTCTCACGTCTGCGTAACTTGTAACAACTTCGACGGTCGTTCACAATCATTGAAAGGAACTCCTGAATTTCATAGCGGAGGCCTTCCCCATCATAGCTATAGAAGTATTTTTTGTTTTTGGTCTGATCTTCATAACGTACCTCAAAGTAACTGGTAAGCCACCAAGGAGCTGGCACATATACATAGCCCTTTGTGCCAGAAATCACAAGATTTCCTTCCGTCTTCACTCCAATGCCCAAAGTAAATGATGAAGTAGCATGAGGATAGTTGATAACACCTTTAGTGTAGATATCAACTCCATTCTCTCGTTTTGTATGGAAATCTATATCCTTCCAGCCAAGGCCCAAAAGCTTTATAATTGCCATTACAGTTAGAGGAGCATGTTCAGTCATTGCGCCACCTGCCTGAGCAGCATCCAATTCACGAGTTGGAGGTTCCACCATCTTACTAAGAGATGCTTTAACATCAACCACATCACCAATAATGCCGCTCTTAATAAGCGTTACAATATGACCAAACGCGGGGCAATAAGCCGTCTTGCTGGCTTCCATCAGAACAAGATTCTTTTCTTCAGCCAGACGATACAATTCAAGAGCCTCATCTTTGTTCAGCGTAAAAGGTATCTCACATAATACATGCTTGCCTGCTATCAAACTTCGCTTAATGTAGTCATAGTGTGTCAAATGAGGTGAAGCAATATAAACTATATCAACCTTCTCAATAAAAGAATCAAATTCAGTATAAGCCTCAATATTATACAAATTGGCAAAAGATAGTGCCTCTTCTGCTATAGGGTTTAGTACTGCAACCACCTCTGCGCCATTAACAACTTTTGTTTCAGGCACAAAACGGTTGGCAATTCTTCCACTACCGATGACACCAATCTTATATGTATCCTGGCTTTCCGCTCGGAGCATAGTAGAAGATATTCCTTCTGTTCGAGGAAGATACACCACCTTGCAATACTCATTCAGGTAGTCAAACTTCCCGATCCAATCACTACCTATAGCAAATATGTCAACATCATATTTCTGAATATCATCAATCTTCTGTCCAAGGTAATCTTCAATAATCACCTCGTCTGCATATCCAGTGGCTTTTACAGCCTCAACGCGTTCAAGAACATTATTACGGACATTTAGTTTCCCACGCCCACGGTCAAAACTATCACTGGTAACTCCAACTATGAGGTAGTCACCTAACTCCTTAGCCCGTCTTAACAAATTGATGTGACCCTGATGAAGTAAGTCATACGTTCCGTATGTGATAACTTTAGTCATTATTGAAACACTTTGAAGTAATGTAAAAAAAGAGGTAGGGTTATCAGAACTGGGAAACCTTATTTATGAAAGAGATTATGATCTCAGATGTAAGAATTAATATTAAGATTCATACAACTCATTCATTTCTCTCAGCCCAATTTTTATTCTTTTCTATTTCTTCATTAATTCTCTTACAACGAGTGACAAGAATCTTAACTAATTCTTCGCAATCGCTGTAGATGCTCTGGTATTGTTTATCGTCTATGTAGCCATTTCGATGTAGCAGGTCAATCCAATAGACTCTTTGAGGAGATAATCATTTAGTTTATTATAACTATCGCTAAATGCCATACATTTGACCTTCGGTCGAGACTGCTCACGCTCGGCAATGTATGAACAAGTTCACATTACACTCACTTAATCGCAGCCTTGTGATTGGATTGCATCTGCTATGCTACTCATGATTTTCTTGTATAAAGGAGGAGAGGGTCACCTTATTGAACCTTATTATTTATGAGAAAAGTGAGCACTTCCCCTCCTCGTAACGATTTTTTATATATCTGCCTCGAGGCAGTATTTCTAATTATTATCCTTTTTTCGTTATCGCCTCCTTCAGTATTTTCGTGATTGGAAGTTGGATTCTGGAACTCCAAGAAAGGGCATCGGATGAAAATCCAGCCGGGATTAACCGAGAAGATGGAAGAAGGAAGAGGGAAGATGGAAGAGAATATTGATGGAAGACGTAAGAAGGAAGAGGGAAGAAATTCCAACGCCCACTACAATCCCAACTACTCTACTCTTCTTCATCTTCTTTATTTAATGTTTCTTGATTTAATTTCTTACACCTTGTAACTAGTATCTTAACAAGTTCTTCAGCATCGTTGTATATGCTTTTGTATTGTTTATCGTCCAGATAATCGTTACGATGTAGCAAGTCTATCCAGTATAAAGATTCCCTTGCTTCTTTTAGCGCAATGAAACTTTTAGATTTGAAGTCCGCTTTACTAATAGCATTACATGCTTCAGCGTTGTTTGCACCGATTGAGGTGCCAGCTCTCAACAGTTGATTGCATAGGGCTGATATCGACTGTAAATAGACTGGAACAGTCTTCTCATACACCCGTTTGCCTTTAACTAGCTTGTAAGTAGGCTTGGCATTTGCAGCCTCTTTGAGAAGGTAATCATTCAGTTTGATTATGCGGTCGCCAAAGGCGAGGCATTTAGATTGTATTGCGTCACTAATCTCACTCATGCTCGATTATGTCTGATGTATGATGGCTGAAGGCTGAAGGTGAACACTGATGGTACGGATGGAACGGATAGCCTCGCGCTAAAGCGTGAGGGAGGTCGCTGCTACTCATTCGGTGTCTCGTTCTGTTGAGCCAGACTGTGGAGAGATGAAGAGCTTACGGGCATCCTTACGTACCTTGCCTGCGTGCAACTCGTTGAAGGCACGCTCAAGACTGTCCTTGACCATCTTCTGCTGAGCTTGCCCTTTAACCTCAACAAGAGTTTCATTCTTTTGCACATTGAAATTTGGATAAACCTCCATTATCATTTCTTGAAATGCAGCTAGCACTCTTTTCGTCAATTATACTTGGGGCGCTATGCGAGTAATCGAGTTCTACTCGCTTCGCTCGTCGAAGAAATCCTACAAAAATCTGATTCAAAATCTTACAGTCTGCGACCAGAAATTATTTGAGCTTGACTATCTGGCCTAACTGGCAATTCTTCAACTATGCGGAAGATTTTAACTCCACATCGCCATTAAGAACGCTGGTTGTGCGTAAAACCCTTGCGGCTCCTTGCCGCAAATTCTATTTGTTTGAATTCATCTTTGCTAACAATCGAGCCTCTATATCAAATGTAAAATCTTTGATACGTATCAAGGCATTGCCATCTTTTGACCACGCTGCAGGTGCCTCATTTATTGCCTCTGTCAGGATTTCTGTTAGATAGCGTAACAATGCACCTAAGGCTTTCTGGTCATTTGCAACCTGGATAATAGCTTTGGCAAGCCTATCCATATCATGAGAGTTTAGCCATGGAAGTTTATTCATCCTCTTTAGCGTGCGCATATAAATCTGAATAAGATACAACAAGTGGTAGCGGTAGGCTTTCCACTCCATTTTTATCTCATTCCGGCGCATTGCGAACTCTATCTGATGCAGCATCCAGGCGCTAGCATAGTAAAGGCTCAGTTGATGTCCATCTTGGAACACTTTGCTAGCATTAGCCCGTAGTAACTCTCCATAATAGCGATGTACGCTATGGGGCTCGCCATAGAACATGCTCATAACGGAATAAAGCTGTATGGGCAAAGTTACAATATTACTCTTCTTAATGCCTCCCTCTGAATCGTACTCATGTGTTCGACGCTCATAATAGATACGGTGCGGACCTGTATAGGTATCATAATATTGCTGCAATTTCTTATGAAACTCTTTCAAAGACTCGAATGCCTCATCAAGTACCTGTGTCTGACGGTTCGTTGAGCGGATAACCCTATTTATCAGTTCGCTATCGTCGGTGCTAATAATCTTAACAGGAATCATCAAATTAGGTGATACCTTATCACGACACTGATAGAGCACATTGGTAGTCTGGCAACCATTGACTATTTGAAAGTCCGTCAAAGCAAACTTCTCTCCTGATAGACGGAGTGACTTTGTCACTATGGTGATACCATTGTTCAGAATAGGAAACTGAATAGATTCTGCTCGTTCAAGAGTCTCACGGATTTCATTATTAACAGGGTTCTCTCCCAAGAATCCACGCACATTCTCATAGAACAGGCCCGCCTGAAGTACTCCGTCTTCGTCGGTGACTAGTTTCATATATTCTTTCATCTGGACAAGTCCAAGATACGCCTCTTTTATTCCTTGAATATCTGCCGGGAATGCTACATTCTTTGAAATGATAATTTCTCGCGAAATGGTGTTGTTAAGTTCCCTGTAGATGGTTGAAATACGGTCAGCATCTATCGGAAAGAACTTCAGATTCGTAAAATAATTAAGGTCACGAAGCTGTTTCTCAACATCTTCTATCGCTTCCTTTACATTGGCATCGTCCATCCACGTACCAATGGTTACATAGTAAATATAACACTCTGGTCTAGAGGCAAAGCGCATGCTCTTCTCAAATATAGCATCTGAGATTTCCTTGTACCGCAAAACTTTAGGATTGGCATTCAGTTTCTCTTTCTGAAAAAAGGATTTCACGCCAGAACCTATTTTTAGGACTTCGTGAGTCTCGAATGAGGAACTGGTTTTTGCTTGAACAAAGACAAATTTTACACTAAACGAGCGCGAAGTGCCTATAACGGAATTAAATTGTTCAAGCGAAGTGACCGCAATGTCATTCACCATAATCATAATACCGTCAATTGCCTTATCGCCACCCTCTCCCGTATGGGCATCTTGGTAAAAGAATTTATCAGAAGCATACGCATCCGGGTTAATATGAGACAAAATGCAATAGTTAGAAAAATGCTCAAATGCAGTTGTCTCATTCTTTTCCTCGATACCAAAATTGCTCAGATAATTATCAAGATAACTCTTAACAATTCTATTCTCCATCTCCTTCTTCATCGTTTATATTTTTTTTGCCAATCCTGCGGCCACTGCATTCTTTATTTTGGCAAGCAACTCTTTTACCTTGGTGATTTCTTCGTCGTCCATTTTCTCGAACACAGGTTCTTCTATCTCGTTATGCTCCAGCAACTGGCGCAGCATCTCCACATAGTCGAAACCGGTGCGTACAGTACCTTTCTGGATTTCGAGTATAATCTCACCGTGTTCGTCTTTCTTAAAAAACAGCTTCATCAGTCAGTAAATTTTTTGAGGTTATACTTCTTTACTCTCTTCTTAACAGATGTCTTGCCGCCATCAGTTATCTTGGCTATCAAGTCCAAGACAGGCACCCCGTCTATCTTGCCCTCCAACGAGGAGGAGCGGATGGTTATAAAACCATTCTCGTTCTTGCAATAGACAATGTTTTGGGCGTCGGCCAGCATGGGGATGGTGGCGTTATGCGACACCAGGATTATCTGCTTGCGGGTCTTGGTCTTCTTGATGGCTTTCACCAAACCGTCGTTGATGTAGGCACTGGCCAGATTGTCTTCGGGCTGGTCAATAATGATGGGAACCATATCCTTGTCGTAGTCAAGAACCAAGTCCAAAAGTACGCTGGTTTTCCAACCTGCACTGAGTTCATCGAAACTCTTGCCATCCTTGGTATTAATTCTATAGAGCGTCTTGTTCAACTTAGAGAATTTCTCCACCACCTTCTCTATAAACTCGTTATAGGAGCATATTTTAGGAGCTCGCTGGCTGAAGCGACCCTGCACAAGGCTCTGGGGCGTGATGTCTTGGAAGTGGGCTATCGCATACTGCGACTTCAGACATTCGTTAAAGGTTTCCAGCACTTTCTCCTTAGTGAGCTTGAAGTCGTTTTGAAGGAACAAGTGGTGTCCCATAGAAGTTATCTCCTTGGTCTCCACCGAAATGGAATAAATGGAGATGGAGTTGAGAATTTCGCGAAAACGCTGCTGTAACTCTATATATTTAGTAATGCTGTCCAACAGGGTTTCCTGATTCTGGTTTTTCTGCTGGTTCTCATAGCTCTGAGTGCTCAGAATCTCCTCGTAGTCGCGCTTTGCGGCATTGATGGTCTGATAGACTGAGGATTCTATCTCGCTCACGGAGTAAAGATGGTGGAGTTCATTCAGTATCTCGTCCATGGCTGCCGTGTGCTCAGCGGCAAAAGGATTGGCGACAAACAAACGCCGAATTTCGTCCAACATATTCTTATGCTCATTATAGCTACGCTCATCATAATGGATAGTGGCACGGACATCGGCAGACGGCACAAGGCTACTCAGGATGTTGCGTTTAATTGTGCCCTTGATAATCAGTCGCCCGATGCTAGGTATTTTGCGCAGCTGCTCCTCCAGCTTCTCTATCTCCTCCACGCAGTTCATCAAGTGGGTCATATCCTCGCGCAATTTGGTGATACCATCGGCCACCTTCAGCTTCAGCTCAGCATTCTCAGGGAACACGTTGCGAATAATCTCAATGTTCTCAATGCCTTTCTCTGCATCGGGGTCTATAATCTTAATGATATAGTTCTGAGGCAGAAAATGAGGCTGCGTGGAAGAGGGGTTGTAAACCTCTATGTTGGACACCCTGAACTTCTCGTACTCAGAGTCGGCAAAACTCTTCTCACACAGCTTGCGGTAGATGGAATCGACTAGCAGCGTCTTGCCGCTGGAAGAACCGCCAATGATGACATTCAGACCGGGCGTGAGTTGGATATCTATATCTATGCCGTCGCCCTTCAACCGTACGCTTTTGATGTATTCAGACCATGAACTGGGTCTCTGCTCAGAATAGAGGAAGCGGGTTTTCTCGGACAGCGATAGTCGCAGGCCGTCAAAGGTGGGCTCGGCAAACATCCACGTAGGCATGAAAGGCGTGTGGTCTTTTCCCTCGGGATAGCGATGGGGCTCGTAGTTGTCACTACAGGTAACAAGGTTCACAAACTCATTGATGCCAAGGCGCTTGAAATAGCGCTCGGTCTCTTCAAGGCCGGCATTGGTGCGGGCAGTGAAACCGTCGAACTGGTTGTAGTAGATGCTGCGCATCAGCGTGGTATCGAACTTTACACCTCGCGGGATTGAGTGGTCGAAAGTGGCATGTGACTGTCCGCCATGCGGTAGCAACAGAAAATCGAAACTATCAAAAGCGTTGATAACCCTGCTAATATCGGGAATGTTCTTATCGTCACGCTCGATGCGCTTCTTGGGATACAACTCATCAAGTATGCCATTGATGGCATCTATATTCTCCTCGTTGGTGGCACAATCGAAGATGATGTGGCAATGGTAGGAAGGTGCCTCCTCGTAGTTCTTGATGTTCAGCTCCACGCCCAAAAGCACGTGCACCTGCGGTGCTGCGTTAGCCAACAAAGCAAGATAAGCCGCTTTATTAATCATATTATGGTCCGTCAGCGAGATTAGTGCATCAGCACCCTGCGCCATACGATCCACCCCTGCCAGCAAAGTACAAGTATCGTACTTCTTATTTGGCTCCTCATGATTAGGTGAGGTATGGATATGTATATCAATATAAACTGGATTCATTTGCTTTTACTTTGCTTTACTTCGCGCTTTTGGTCGGGGACGGTTCTGAGATAGAATGTAGGGACAGGTTCAGGGTCGGGGGGACGGTTCTACCGACCCACTTTCTGAACCTTCATTTTGTTATTTATTCTCTGTATCACTCCGTAACTGATACCGGTCAGGCGACTGAGTTGCCTCAGGGGAATGCCATACTGGATAGCTTCGGCAAGTATTTCGTTACGTTCTGACTTCTCTTTCTTTTGCAGGTCTGTAGGATGTTCTAACTGAAGGGTGACAAGGGGCAGGTTCGTGTCACCTGCGGTGATGGTACAATCCTAAAGATGGTTAATGGCTGAAGTATGATGTCTGATGTTCTAACTGCGGACGGAAAAGTTCCACTATCATTTCCGCATTACAGAAACGGATAGGATTACACGAAAGACTATTTTTTGTTTTTTTCGTCATTAATAAATTTCCAACTATCCTTTTGTATCCATCCCTGAGAATTATCGGTAATTTCAACAACAATGAAACGACCTGTTTTTTTATGCTCTCTTATCTCCTTTGCTATAGTATCGGCTGATTCTTCTGATTTAAGATAGAAAGAACGCATCATATCCGTCCTCCAACCTTTTACAGAAGAGCACTTGTTGAGGATTGCCTTAGCTTCTTCGCGACTTCCAAAACTTAGTCCAAATGTAAATAAATAAACCTTCATTTTTCTCTCTCTGTTTCGTCGTTTGAATCTTCTGAGGCATCCAAAGAACCATCTGAAGATTTGTTCATATTATCAAATCTTGTCTCTATTGCCGATAATTGAGTTTCAATTTTTTCAGCCCTACCTTGTAGTGTTTTAATCCTTTCTTCCGCCAATTTGATGTCTGATTCGATTGTTGTACTATGTACCTTAGCCTCAAGTGACATTTTATGTATCTCTGCGGTTTCATCTTTAGCACGAGACAGCATTTCGTCTGTTTTGAATATCGAGTAAATAGAAAACACCAAAAATACAATCGTGATAACCGCAGCCCACATCGAAAGAAAATTGAAGTCATTCTGCAATTTATTATACTGAAGCTCCAATAACGATTCTGTGCGCTCATAATGCTTATCTATTATTTCTTCAATAGACAAGATTCCTTTTTCATCAATTGGGAAACATGTATTACAGGTATCACTTAATAAGTGGGACAAATTCACATAATCTCGTTGTTGTATCTCTACAATTCTTTCCGAAACATTATAAAATGTTCTAGATAACAAATAAAAAGCACCTATCGTAAACAAGGAGGTAAGTATAACTATCAGGATATAGATTTCCTTATAACTCCTGACACTACATGTTGATGACTTAGAATTATCAACTGGTGGAACAGATGGAATGTCTTCTTTAGGCAACGTAGGTTTCACCTCACCTTCTGTGTTTTTAGATTTTTCATCCCGTATTGTCTGCGGCATCATATCTGAATTCATTTCATTCTTCATCTCCATCGCACTACCAGTCTCAGACGACCTTTTATTCGTCTTCGTTAAGCATTTATTTGTAGAATCATTTGTGCATGCAACATATCGATGCCTTCTTTGTAATCTTGTATTTTTCTTTGAAGACATAAAGACAGAAAAGTCTATCTACTATTACTTCATTATCGTATCACAAGGCAGAGAATCTCGACATCTATAACCTATTTGCGTCGCTTCACCTTCGCCTTAGCCTGCTCCTAGCCTGCTCCCTGGAGCAGGAATCAGGGGGACGGTTCTACTGACCCACGACACAAGCATTTGCTGCTCCCCTTTTATTGAGATATTCTAACAGTTCTTGTACAAATGTGTCGTCTGTTTTGCATTCTAATAATTGACATATCTGGAAACCGGTATCCGTAAAAGTGAATACATGCAAGAAGACTTCACCACTAGTCAATTTTAAATCTATATCGCACGATTTACACTCTAAGACGCAGTCCTTATCTATCGTTATTGTACCTTTTGATCCGTTGACAAATCCGCAATCAACTAATGACTGAAACTGATTAAAACGGAAGAATTTGTTGTCATCCAAAATAAAATCTGGTACGTAAGCATTCTCTATAGACATCTTACATAATTCTGCAAACCACTCAGCCTCATGCTTCTCTATTTGCTTCAAACAAGTCAGCGTTCGCTTATAATACTTACCCGGCTTTTTTATTTCACCTGCTAGAATCTTTGCCCACAGAACCCTAATTTGATCATCAGAACAGTCTTTAGCGCAATCAAAGAAGTGAGCTGACCACTCGTCGCTTGGCAAATTAGCGGGCAACTTTGACGGATCAAGACCTTGGAGCTCAGCCATAGCACCTCCATATATTTCAGCGATATTATGGAGTTCGTTGCGGTCTCTGGAAGTCCTGGCAACATTAATTATATCCTGAGCCATTGCCTCCTTTAGAGCAATTATTGCATTCTGATTTGAACGCTCTTGCTCTATCACCATTTTAGCCCGTTCGTCCCTTTTGAAAGCAAACGGATGCATCAAGGAACTGATGCCTTTATCGAGGCAATCAATCACTCGCTTTAATGGCTCACTGAGTCCAGCTAAATCTTTTACGTTCAAAGTAAATAATCCTTTGATTTCTTTATTATCTTCGCTCATATTAGTGGAGGTAGGGGGCATAATAATGCAACATCCCGTTGTTATTTCTCGTTTTTGTTTACATTGTAGCAGTGAGAACTACATTCCCAGATATCTCAAAAAATACAAGGACCTTCAGGTCCAAAAAATGCTCAAATTTTGGTTCTGTTTTACCTATATAGCTGAAATCGTGATTTGACTCGAGTGATTTCATGAATTCAGCTAGCTCAATCGATGATTTCACTCGAGTGACGATTTTGGGGGTATTAGGGCAGAGGAGAAAGACCCAGGGAGGAGGGGCTTCTTCACTGTATTTGATAATGATTTCTTTGAGGTGTTCTAAGAGATTGTCTCTGAGTTGATCCCACATGTGCGTTTTACACACGACATAAAGGAGGACCGCCAAGACGTAGTACACGTGGACGGGTTCGCCCGTCAGTACTTTTTTAATACCGGATGGCTGATGTGTAGTTCTGCCATCATTTCCTTTACATTACAACCGCTCTGCAAACGATAGTCATCGATTACACTGCCCAGATCCTTCAGTAGGGCGTGACAGCGGTCTTGACGAAATTTCGCCGAAAATGTAAATCTCATCAGTCTAATGTAGATTTTTAAAAATGATTTATGATAATTAATGTTAATATATTACCCATTTGGTTTCACGGTATACCGAGGAACCTCCTGGACGTGAATTATAGTACCTTTGCACCGTCAGCCGATGAGACACAATGTCGTGTTGAACGGAAATACTGAGTCCTCTACTGACAAGGGGCAAATAAATGATTTCTACACAGTTTATTAAAATGTTTAACAAGCTCAAGAATGAGCAGATGGTACAGGCTCGCGTGGTAAACACCCAGACCGTTGGTTTCAACGACTGGTGTAACCGTATGGCGAACGGCAGTACTGTGACGGCAGCCGACGTGGCGGCAGTGATGCAGCAGATCGAGGATAAGCTGCCTGAGATTGTGAGTCTGAATGCGAAAGTGATCTGTTCGCCTAACGGACTAGTGTTCCGTCCAAAGGTGTCAGGTCGCATCTCGCAGAGTGAGCTGAAAGCAAAGCTCGTAGCTCGTAAAGCGGCGGAGTCGGATCCTGAGAAAGCGGCTCAAATCAATGTCGATCGTGAGCTGACAACCAGTGACCTCGCCATTTCTGATTGTATCGCCACCATCGAAGTGGATCTCCCCAAGAGCTGGAACGACATCTTCAAGAAACGCGTAGAACTGAAACGTGTCAAGAAAGCGCTCACGGAGACCGTGGAGGAGACTGACCCTCAGAACAACACGGAGCCTACAAACAACACCGGTGAGAACACAGAGCCAACGAATGGTGGCGGTGAGAGCGGACCGGTGAATCCCTGATGATGGAAGAGGGAAGATGGAAGATGTAAGAGGTCTGAAGGCTGATGTAAGAGGGCTGAAGGGCCGTAAACAATTGACAATTGATAATTGACAATTGATAATTATCAGAGGGAGGGTGGCGGGATAATTTATATTAACAACTAAATTTATATTGTATGAAGACAGGTAACAAGAAATTATTGAAGTTCGGTATCCAAACACTTATCAATATCTTAACGGCCATCGTGGCGGCGCTGGGGGCTAGCTCATGCGTGGTACATTAAACATGAAAGATTAAACATTAAAGATTAAACATTAAGTTTCAGAAGCTTATGAGAAGCATTAAGCTGATTGTGGTACATTGCTCTGCTGTCCGTCCGGGACAGCAGAGCTCCGCAGAGGATATTGACGACTGGCATAAGGATAAGGGATGGAAGGGCATCGGGTATCACTATGTGGTGAGACGGGATGGTACTGTGGAACTGGGGAGACCTCTTGAAGAGGTTGGCGCTCACTGTTATCCTCATAACCGCTACAGCATCGGGATTTGCTATGAGGGTGGACTGAATGAGGCTGGGAAAGCCGCGGATACCAGGACGCCGGAGCAGAAGCGGGTGCTGAGAAAGCTCTTAGAGGAGTTGCATCAGCGGTTCCCAGACGCGGTGATTGTTGGTCACCGAGACCTCACGCACAACAAGAAGTGTCCGTGTTTTGATGCGGTGAGGGAATACCGGGACTTGCAACCGAAATGACAGGCTAGCGTTCTGCTCGCATCGGGTTGTGCAGGAAGTCCTCGTAGGCCAGGCGGATGCCGTCTTCAAGTTCGGTCTTGTAGGTCCAGCCGAGTTTGGTGGCCTTAGAGACATCAAGGAGTTTGCGTGGGGTACCATTCGGACGAGTGGTATCCCACTCTATTTTGCCCTTATAGCCTATCACCTTTGCAACCAGTTCGGTGAGGGCCTTAATAGTGAGCTCCTTACCGGTACCTGCATTGACGGTCTCGTTGCCAGAGTAGTTGTTCATCAGGAACACACAGAGGTTGGCGAGGTCATCAACATACAGGAACTCACGGAGTGGTGAGCCATCTCCCCAACAGGTGACGCTTTCCAAACCTGCCTCCTTAGCTTCATGGAAGCGACGGATAAGGGCGGGGAGCACATGGCTGTGCTCTGGATGATAGTTATCATTGGGACCGTAGAGGTTAGTGGGCATCACGCTGATATAATCAGTGCCGTACTGGCGGTTGAGGAACTCGCAGTACTTGAGGCCACTAATCTTAGCCAGGGCATAGGCTTCGTTGGTCTTCTCCAGCTCACTGGTGAGCAGGCAGCTCTCGGGCATGGGCTGGGGAGCCAGACGGGGGTAGATGCAGCTGGAGCCCAGGAACTCGAGCTTCTTGCAGCCGTTCTTCCAAGCGGCATGGATGACGTTCATCTCGAGAATCATGTTGTCGTACATGAAATCGGCAAGGGCGCTCTGGTTAGCCACAATGCCGCCTACCTTGGCGGCAGCAAGGAACACGTATTCGGGCTTCTCATCGGCAAAGAATTTTTCTACTGCCTCCTGACGGGTCAGGTCAAGCTCCGAGTGGGTTCTCAACACCAGATTATTATATCCTTGTCTTTGCAGTTCACGGACAATGGCGCTACCAACCATGCCTCTATGTCCTGCAACATATATTTTTGAATCAAGATTCATACTTAAAAAGTTTAAGATGTTTAAGGTGTTTAAGGGTTTAAGCCGCAAAAGCGGTGGTTTAAATGTTTAAGATGTTCAAAGGGTTTAAGGGTTTAAGCCGCAAAAGCGGTGGTTTAAAGGTTTAAGATGTTCAAAGGGTTTAAGATGTTTAAGGCTCTTTGCGCTAGTCCTCTTGAACTTTTTAACCATTAAACTCTTTAAACTTAGCACCCGTCAAGTCGCTCGCTTTGATTTCTTTGATGAAGTTCATAATGCCAGCTGAAAGCTTACGGCATTCTGAATATAACTCATCAAACTCCTCTGGAGTCAAGTAGCCAACATCGTTAGCTCTAATGAGCTGAGAGCGGACTTCGCCACAAGAGCCTTTTGCTATGTATAAGAAGTTTAAGAATTCTTTATTGCCGGTTCTTTCGAACCCTTCTGCAATATTATCCATGATGGAACCAGCTGCTGCACGTATCTGCTGAACAAAGCGGAAATCTGACTTGAAACCATCCCTATTAGTAACAGGATAAATCTTCTTTGAAAGCTCACGTGCTTTCTGGAAGATTGCTAGCTCTTCAAAGTCCCGTACTGCGCTCATTTTATTCGCTTTGTAAGTCAGTTTAAAAAGTTTAATATGTTTAAAGGGTTTAAGGCGCTTTACGCTTTTCCTCTTAAACTTCTTGAACCATTAAACCACTTGAACTCTTGTTTCTTAAACTTCTTAAACTTTTAAACCCCTTAAACTCTGAAGTTTACTTTACAATACCTTTCTC
This sequence comes from Prevotella communis, assembly GCF_022024115.1. NCBI lineage: Bacteria > Pseudomonadati > Bacteroidota > Bacteroidia > Bacteroidales > Prevotellaceae > Prevotella > Prevotella communis. The sequence continues at coordinate 198,488 of NZ_CP091792.1, read as the reverse complement.
CAAGTATTCTGCAAGGTTGGTGCGGACCTTGGCGGCGGCACCTTCGGCTGCTACCTTTGCGATATCATGCTCGACCATCAACTTAACCAATTCTTCGAATGAAGTCTTATTGGGGTTCCACTTCAGTTTGGCTTTCGCCTTTGTTGGATCACCCCAAAGGTTAACAACATCGGTAGGACGATAGAAGTCCGGGGAAACCCTTACGACTACGTCGCCGGGTTTGATGGCTGATGGATGATGGCTGATGGCTGAGTTGATGGTTTTTACTACGCCAACTTCGTCAAGACCTTTTCCCTTGAATTCGAGTTCAATACCTGCATGTTTGAAAGCAAGTTCCGTGAATTCACGGACAGAGTGCTGAACACCTGTAGCAATCACGAAGTCCTCTGGTTTATCCTGCTGAAGAATGAGCCACATACACTCCACATAGTCCTTGGCATAGCCCCAGTCACGCAATGAATCCATGTTACCGAGGTACAGACAATCCTGTACTCCCTGAGAGATACGGGCTGCAGCAAGGGTAATCTTTCTTGTTACGAAGGTCTCACCACGGCGCTCAGACTCATGATTGAAGAGGATACCTGAGCAGCAATACATATTGTAGGCCTCACGGTACTCCTTAACAATCCAGAAGCCGTACTGCTTTGCTACAGCGTATGGGCTATAGGGATGGAAGGGGGTGTTCTCGTTCTGAGGGACCTCCTCCACCTTACCATAGAGTTCGGAAGTAGATGCCTGATAGATACGGCAGGTCTCAGTCATGCCAAGCTGGCGAACTGCCTCCAAAATACGGAGCACACCCACTGCATCAACATCAGCAGTAAACTCCGGAGAGTCGAAACTGACCTGCACATGGCTCTGAGCTGCCAGATTATATATCTCATCGGGGCGTACCTTACCAATCACGCCCAGCACACTCATAGAGTCGCCCAAATCTGCATAATGCAGATGGAAATGAGGCGTACCCTCCAAATGTGCTATACGTTCACGGAAATCCACGGAACTACGACGTATCGTTCCATGTACGTCATATCCCTTCTCTAATAAAAACTCGGCCAAATAAGATCCGTCTTGGCCTGTAATACCAGTAATTAATGCTGTTTTCATACTTTTGAAACCAAAACCATAACGAAAACCAAAACTATTGACGCAATGAACGGATTAATCCCGCAAGTTGCTTTTCGATGTTGATGATTCCGTTATGCAACTCTTTATATTTTTCGTTATCTATATATCCTATTTTGTTTGCAATCAGCAGCTGTGTTTCAACTTCGTAAGCACTGCCTAAAGCTGTATCAAGATAGTGAGCAAATTCGACATTTGAAGGCTTTGCAGAACCTTCGGCAATGTTGCTGCCAATACTTACTGCTGCCCGCTGAAGTTGATCACATAGCCCTTTCTTCTCGAACCAAGGCATTTTATCTGTCTCCTGATATATCATAGAGCTATACTCTACAGCATCTTGCCATACCTTGTAGTTCCTAAAATTGCGGGCTTTATCCATAATTCGTTTTCGTTTATCAGGCACTTGGTCTCTGCTCTTGCATTGTTTTTTCGATTGAGGGGAGAAATTATTCCCTCATGTTTTGTGCATGGCGAGCATCGACTACTGTGATGGTGTCGCCATCTATCGTGTAGGCAAAGTACCACTTATCGGTATTAGCCATGTGGTAGCCAGCCCATTGGGAGATGGTTGGCTCGCGGCGGAGGAGGGTGCGCTCTATCTGAAACATGGAGTCATAGGCGTCATGCACGTTCTTTTCCATCAACTTCTGAGAATAGGTATGCTTATATTTCTTGGACACATTGCGATAGAAGGTTGTTATCTTCTGTGCGCAACGTTTCCTAATAACATGTTTCATAACTTCGCATACTCATCCCTTACTGCCGCCAATGTCAACTCGCGGGCTTCATCGATAGTCATCGTTTCCTGGTCGTCGAGCTCCATCTGCTGAATACGCAAGTCTATCTGCTGCTGTGCCCACTGACGGATAGCTGCCGTGGAGTTCAGCTCCGGCCGCATGCCACGAAGCAATGCCTCGTTCACCTTAACACTTACTGTACACATATTGTTATATTTTATATTGTTTGTTTTCGTTTGTCGTTTGAAGGAAGAAATTTATGACACCTAGCCTCCCCTACTTCTCATAAAAACCCTTTCTACTATACTGAGACCAGCGAAGGTACATTTCCTGATAGTGGTCCTTGATGAACTCGGAAATCCTTGCAATCTCACGGTCGTTAAGGGCACCACGGTTCTGAAGTACCGCATCGCCATTGCTCTTGACAAAGAACTTGGCAGAACCTCCCTCGGACAGTTTGCTATCACTGGCATGCACATGCATACACTCCACCACACAGAAAGAGGTGAAATACAGATAGTAGCCAGCCACTTTGAAATCGTAGTACTTCGGCATGGTTCAGTCCTCCATATATTTCAAGTTCTGCTGTAGATAACGGCTGGCGATGGAGAGTTCGATATCGTCCATCGTGGTCTCCAGCACCTCGCCATCCTCACTGAACACGACAGCCTTGTCGGGACTATTGAGGTTGAGCACATGTATACCATCCTCCTCGCGGGTGAAGGCATATCCGTTGACAACGATATTAGCATTGTCGGCAATTGTCTTGATATCAGGCATATGCTATACGTACAGTTTTTATCGGTTTTAAGAAGGCATCCGAGTCGATGTAGAGACCAGCCAGAATGGGCTTGAGGTCGATATACTCCTCCTCAGGCTCATCATTGTGGCTATACTTGGCCAATACCACCAAATACCCGTTGTCCCACTTGAGGACATCGGTGTAACGTTCAAGGCTGTATGGTGCCTTGAATCGTATGTTGTACCCTCCGTAGCTGAAGGCAGTAAAGCCCCCCGCACTGCTGAGGATTGCCTCTTGTGTTGTATCGTTTCTTTTCATCGTCGTTATTACTTTGCTTGAGGTTTGAGGGGAGAAATTATTCCCGCAGGGTTATCGGGTTGTGGGCATGACGCCAGACCAGCCGTGGATTTAATAGATTAGCCCTTCTAGGCGGAAGCCGTTCCTCCCAATTCAATGGGAGGACACTCCGCGTACACGAACTCGAAATACGGCAGGGAGAACTCCTGCTCCAGCAATTCGGTGAGCTGCTCTTGAATTGGCTCTGCCCACTTGCCCACCAACACAATAAACTTGTCAATAGTCCATGCTACTCGACCACTTACGCTTCGCTTGATGTCAGATGTTTGATGTAAGAGGGAAGAGTTTTATGATGGAAGATGTAAGAGGGAAGAAGGAAGAAATTCCAACGCCCACTACAATCCCAACTACTCTACTCTTTTTCATCTTCTTTATTTAATGTTTCTTGATTTAATTTCTTACACCTTGTAACTAGTATCTTAACAAGTTCTTCAGCATCGTTGTATATGCTTTGGTATTGTTTATCGTCCAAGTAGCTATTGCGATGAAGCAGGTCAATCCAATATAAAGATTCCCGTGCTTCTTTAAGAGCAATAAAACTTTTGGACTTGAAATCTGCCTTGCTGATAGCGTTACATGCTTCAGCGTTATTGGCGCCTATGCTCGTGCCTGCACGAAGCAATTGGTTACATAATGCTGAGATTGATTGCAAATAAACGGGGACTGTTTTCTCATACACCCGTTTGCCCTTAACTAGTTTGTAAGTTGGCTTGGCATTAGCAGCCTCTTTGAGGAGGTAATCATTCAATTTGATTATGCGGTCGCCAAAGGCGAGACATTTGGATTGGATTGCGTCGGAAATTTCAGACATGATGATTGTCGCACAGATGCCACAGATGGCACAGATCAGAGAATCGCAGGCGATTCTGTGGATGGGGTCGCGATGCTTAAAATTTGAAGAAAATTATATTCAAAAATTGTTAAGACCTGAAGGTCCAGAAATTGATGAAGTCGCCTGAAGGCGAGAAATCTTTCAAAATCTGATTCAAAATCTTACAGTCTGAGACTAGATATCATTTGAGCCTTATGACGAGGTCGCCTTTCGGAGGCACCTTAACTTCTTGTGTCCCTATGGTAGCAAGCGTCGTAAAGTCAATCAGTCGGGGCATTGATTAAATTAATGCAATAGTTTCCGCAGGTAAATATACTTACCTCTATAAAGCTTGACAAATCTATTATCATATATTATTTCTCCTCTCTCGGAAGTACTTCGCTTACCAACCTCTTCAGTGATTCCAATCTTGCGAACCTCATACTTTATTTCGCCAAAGTGTTTGAGGATTTTGGCTCGATTAAAGATAAAATCAATTAAAGGCTCTGTTACATCAAGCTGCTCCTTTGGAGACTCTTTCCCTTTCTTTAGCTCAAATATCAAGACGAATAACACACCATCCTTATCCACAAACATTACATAATCACTAACACGTTTCATTCCTCGAAGTCCATGGTTTACAGAATCACCTTTAATATAAGGAAATGGGTCAGCATAATTAGAGCCACCCTCTTGATCCAAACGACAGATAAGGATATCTTCATCCGCTATTCCTCCCTTACATATCTTACGAACCATATCTTCCTTCGGTTCACTTATGTTATCATGTGATGCTTCAATAAAGCTGTCACTAAAAATTCTTTTTAAAGTATCTATCGTTTTACTCATCGTAGCGCAGTTTGTAATTGATACGATCCGAATTTACATTCAACGTATATATTACCTCGTCAATGGTTTCCATAGAAAAACCATCATCCTTTACTTCTACTCGCTCCAATTTGACCATCTTTGAGTTTGCTCTCTTGGGTTTGAATAAATAGACAGAAACATCAGAAGCAGACAACACTTCATCTTCAGAATAATTAAGTTCCGTCATTAAATCCTGACGATCGCTAATTGATCCCAATGAAATCATATTATTTAATTCCCGGATTATGTAGTCGCTATGAGTACTAATCAATATATTCAGGCCATTATTGACCATTTGCCCAAAAATACGAGCAAGCATAACCTGAGCATCGGGATGTAAATTCATCTCTGGTTCGTCAATTATTATCAAGTCACCACGTACGGCAAGATGCTTCAGATAAAAAGTCAAACTTGATAACGTTTTAACTATTGATGCAGATAGATGAATAGGTAAACGTTGTCCCTTCTTAGGTACGAATTCCACCTCTCCCTCCTTTGTTACTGAGATTTTTCCGCCCAATAGCTTACGCTCTAATATCTCAGCAAAAGACATATATTCACTTTTATGCTTTTTATAATTGTTGAGGTCATTAGCAACAGACAAGCAATCACGGATAGCAAGTGGATAACGAGTACTACGACCCAATAGACGATCAACAGAGTCAAAGCCTATTCGCTTATTGTCCTTCAATGCTTGCATCTGTTCTATCAGCTCATTACGCTGAATTGAGAGTTCTTTATTAAAAGTGTAAATAGAATTACGTTCTACAGGGAATATACAAGACTTAGAAAAAGGATAATTCACAAGCATCTCATAGATAGAGGTCATTATCTGCCAGGAAAAAAAATATGAATCCTCTGAAATAACAGAAACTCCTTCTGGTTTACTTATCCTAACGCTTAATTTGCCCTCTTCTTTTTGGACAAGAAAAGTAAGCCCATTCCACTGAACCGGAAATTTAAGTTTAAGATTTGATACTTTCTTCAAGAAATCATCATCAGACAAACAGTACTGAAGGTTTAAATCCTTAAATAAGGAGAGCTTATCACTATCTGAAATACCAAATAGACTTTCCAAATTAGAGCGAACGTTTTGCAATTTGCTTTTTCGGAAAGAAAGCAAATTTTTTGTTTGTAATTCTACAGTTACGTTGTCCTCTACAAATACTCCTGAAAGATTTGGAACATTCGTATTATCATAATAATATTGAGGCTTCAATAATGAATATATAACGTATGAAACATACGTCTTACCCGTATTATTTGGTCCACAGAAAACAGTCAATCGCTTAGAAATATCTAAATCACCAAATTCGACATTTCCTAAATTCTTTATCTGTATTCTCATACTCGCATTTTTTTATACTACAATTCTGTGCTGCAAATATATTACAATTCTTGAAATTGTGCAAGTTTTTTACTACAATTTCCTTTTTCGATAATACATTTTCATGTTAATTGCCTCCTGCGGTGGAGTTATGCCTAAATGGCTGTAGGCTCCATGGGGCAAATTAATTTTTCTACGGGTCGGGGGGACGGTTGACTTTCCCTATCGGCCGTCGAGCTAAACCTTCTACTGACCCACTTTCATTTTACTATTTATTCGTTGTATAACACCGTAACTGATACCCGTAAGCCTTGATAATTAACTATGTTGACTTTCCTCACATTCGGCAAACCGAGGATTCTGTTTATTGAACTCAACGTCTTCTTTTAATTGTTCGATGTTAGATTTCACTTCACACATTTCTACTGACAATTTAAGCTGCTAGTCTGCAAACAATAATAATTGCTGCTACAGCAGTTGAGATCAACTTCAAATAATAAAACAACTGGGCCACGATCTTAATACGAACTGGATATGGAGCTGCATCAAACTCTTCGTTGATGTTGCCTTTCTCATCAGTCGCTTTCTTTTCTTGTTCATCAAAATGACATTTCTCAAATTGTCCTTTAATGAAGTACTGAAGGAAGTCAGCAGCAAGCGAGATAACAATAAAGAATAGCAGAATTTTGTAATTAACCAGATTCCCAACATTCTCCTTCGACAAAATCCACACTACACCTAAAAGGGCATAATTGAGATTTCTCGCTATATCACTTGCCTGAGCAGAATCATTATGATACTAATCTAAGATATCTTGTAATTTCATTATTTCTTAGGTTTGTTTGGTCCAGGGTCTAAACTGCCACCACCTCTCCTTTTTGCAACATTTGGCTTCGAATCCTGAACTCTGCGACTATGTCTGGGTTCAGGAGATTTCTTTACGGTGGTTTTGGTACTCTTATTCTTTTCCATGATCTTTGTCTTCAAATTGTTTAAGCATCTCTAATGTATTGTCTACGTACTTTCGAGCATCACCTGAAGAATAGAATCGCTGAGTCTCAACGATTGTAGAGAACTCATATGTTTTTGAGCCAGCCACAGGATAATTAAGATTAAGGTGCACACGGTTACCATACTTAAAAGGTGTTCGAACCTCTTTTATCCACCCCTTCACTTTATGGTAGTGCGCATCAGACAGATTATCAAATGGTTCCTCAAAGGTATGATGGAATACTATTCCCATATACTGCAAGTCCTCTTCAAGGAGGTAAGCATCTATTATTGGCTGTCCACAGAACAGATTCTGCTCTTCATCCACAATAATATCCCCATATGCAATAGCACCTTTTAGAGGAATCTCCGCACGCAATGCCATTCGCATTACTCTCTTCACGTAGGTCAGGAAATGACGTAAATTGGTAAAAGAGTTGTCATCTTCAGGACGTAAGGCATTCAATGTCTGAAGACGCTTATACACGTCGTCGATGCCATGCCGTAAGACATAGTCTTTAAACCCTAATATGTCCAGAAAGGCCACATAGCGTTTTGTTTTAACCTTCCATTTTGAGTCGTCTGGCATAATTGTGTTTCAAATGTTCAATCTCTATGAAGAGAATATAGATACTTTATTACTTCAACTCCTTCATGTTATCAAAACTGAGTTTGATTCCTGTGCGGAAAAGAAATTTTGCAGAGATATTCTTCTTCATCGCATTGTCTGAGGGAACTGTCGGATTGAAAACTGCATGAGCCTCAACGGGAACGACTGAGGTCAGCTTCACCCCCACTTTAGAACATCGATTCTTGACATCCATAACTATTTTCTGCAACTGTTCACTTGCTTTATGATAATTATCGATAATAGCTTCTTGCGTACTATTTGACGCATTGGTCTTAAATTCGATAAAATCCATTTCATCTGCAGTAATAACAGCACAATCGCACTTAGACGTCTTTTCGTAAATAACACCATCAATATGCCACAAAAAAACATCTTTATGGGTTTTATTCACCAATCCATAAACTTTGTCACGTCCAAGACCTTTAGTATCTTTAACATATACGACGTGACCAACTTCCGCATCATCATACACAAACAATTGTCCTCTGCTGTCACATTCGAACAGTTTATCCAGCCAATCTTCATCCTTGGATATATGCTGAAACAATTCATACTCATCGAAGGCCTCTTTTAATCGTAAATTATTTATCGCTCCAAAATTCATATTTATCCGCTTTATTGATTGTGTGACAACAGAAGGTCTTCCAATTTACTGAATTCAGCACTTAATAACAAAGAAACACCATCCAAGGCATTACTATCAATCATACCCGTCTCTGGGTCAACAACTGACTTGCAATAAAAATCTTTGCCATTCACGGATTCACCCAAAGAATAAACGGAACACTCATCTTGTGTCAAGCAACAATCCTTGTCAATAATCTCTGCAAGTTCCTTATCAATTCCTTCACCATATTTTTTTATCAACAAACCAGCAAATAGAGAATTGTTTAATGCAGAGAGAAGGTACGGACTATGAGTAGTGATTGTCAAAGTCCGACCATCGCTGTTGACAGTCTTGAGTATGTGTCTTAATAGACTAACCTGCTTATCAGGAAACAGATTCGTTTCTGGTTCCTCTATAACGAAAGAAGAGTATTCTCTTTTATTGACTGCATACTGGAGAACCAACAAAAGAGGTATTGTTGACTGAATGCCTGATGAGGCATAAGACAACCTGTTCCTTTGATTGCTGGAATGGTCCGTAAAATAATCGTCAGAACCGTCATATTCGTATGATACATTCAATAGCGGAGAATCATAGTTATTGTAGGCAGACTTAGCATTTTGGTATTCCAGAGAAAAACGGAGAAGATTTTGAGGAATTGATTCTCTGACAAGGTTAAGAGCGGGCAATGCTTTGCTGAAAAAAGAGAAGAAGTTTCGTTCTGCAGGAATATAGATAGAATTAAAGACCAACTGTTGTAATGATGATATCAAATCTTTAGGCTTTGCTCCTTTTGCGTTGTCTACCAAATCTTTCAGTTGACTCAAAAACTGTTCTTGATGAAAAATTGGTTTCAATCCTGCAAGCGTTTTAGTGATTTTGTCTGTATCTTTTATGCTGGTCTTACCCTTCGTAAGAGAGATGCTTGCCTCCTTATTTGTTATTGTTAAAATGAGGTGTATTTCTTTCTCAAACCACTCATATTGAATATGGTAATCATCCTTACTATAGATATCCAGTCCATATGATTTCAACTGGTCTGACCAACCTTTATGACCATAACGAATAACCATATTTAAAGAGAATATGTCGGTCATGATAGTAATCAGTTTTGCAATCGTACTCTTACCTATAGACTGCTCACCAATAAGTAAATTAACGGCCTTAAGTTCTAATTCTGAATTTATAACAGGCCCAAAATTTTTGATTATCAATTTTCTCATATATATACAAAAACTTTTCTACTAGGGTGACAAGGTGAATGACAAATGACAAGTCGCGTCACCTATAGTTGTGTTGTTTTACTTTAGAGGCTCATTATAGAAAGATCAAAGATCAGGGGGACGGTCGTGTCACCTGGAGGTCAAAGGCGCTGTATCAGGTCACTTAACAATGTTGACTTCTGTCGCGACTCGGCCGTCATAGTGCAAGCACTCACGGCACTCGCTGCTCCAGAAGTTCCCAGCCCAGTCAGACGTTGTAACTGTCATACTGAAGCACCCATATCTAACAAGAGTCTTAATGATTCTCTTTGTATTTCTTTATTTAACTTCCGGGAAATCTTATTTTAAAATCGGGGGACCTAAAGGTCCAAAAATAAATGTCACACAGATAGCACGGATATCACAGATGGACTCGCGCTAAAGCGTGAGTAAGGCGCCTAAAGGCGAGATATCGAGTTCTACTCGCTTCGCTCGTCGAAGAAATCGTGGGAAATCTCTTTATTCTTTTTTGCTAGAGTGAGCATAGTATCTTCGACTTCACGAAATGCTCCACTTCCCAACTCGACCTTTTTATTGACGTCAATAAAATGGTCCGAGAGTGGCTGTCCTACGTTCACTCAGTCTCGTCTATCATGCAGGCCGCCTCTTCGTAACTTTTAAACAGTGATTGTATTTCTTCTTGTTTCATAAATCTACTCTCTTTGCTATATATATGCCTCATAGGAGGCAGGAATCGGTAAAATCAAGAAAATCGGGATAAACCGACATAAATGACAGACAGGTGATTGTCGCGTGAATGAAGGCTGATGGATGACGGCTGATGGCTGAGGGCGAACACGGAAGCACGAATTGCACGGAAACACGGAAGGTTCACGCTAAAGCGTGAGGAGGGAGGTCGCGAAGCTCAAAATTTGAAGAAAATTAAATTCGAAAATTATAGGGACCTAAAGGTCCTAGAAATGAAGGAGTGCCTCTTGCGAGGCAGAAATCCAGCAAATCTTATCAAAATCGAGCAAATTGTTGAAATTGAAAAAAACAATAAAAACTCCTCTACTGCTGTCTGCAGCCTATGGCCTCATTGCTACCTCGCTCGTTTGTGCCTGAGAACGCGTTCTCGCACAAAGACCGTGCTATCAATGGGTTCGCTTAACGAACCGCAGAAAGCATCCGAGGCAAAAACAGGAAAAACAGTTTCTTCCCTGAACCTAACATCAACGACAGCTTTTTGATGAACATTAATTACCATTAATTGGAACATTAATTTATCATTAATTAGCTCGCGCTAAAGCGTGAGAGGGAGGGGGCACACAGAAAGCACTGAAATCACAGAAAGGAGAATCGTAGACGATTCTGGAAATAGGAGTCGCCCAAGGGCGAGAAATCGAGCAAAATCGAAACAAATTTTCTTATTACCGGTTTTTCCGTCGGAGACTTTGGCTCTGACAAAACATTCCGCAGAGAAGCGAGGACGTTTTTCAGAGGTGAAGTCGAGAATGCCGTCAACACCGGATTTGCTTGGCGATGGAGAGGAAGCGGCGGATGACAAGGGGACAGTCGGGGTGCGACTGACGCCAGGCCTTCACCTGACAGCGGTACTCAGGGTTGTGAGTGACGATGAACAATGACATCGTTAAATAACATGAGATGTCATTGTTTGGAATCACGGGAACCGGAGTCACGGAATCACGGAAGGCGGAGCCCGGATTCACGGAGTCACGGGATTCGGAATCACGGACTACGGATTCACGGAGGACGGAGCCCAGAATTACGGGATCCGGAGTCACGGAATCACGGAGTTCAGGATCTACATCAGACTTCAAACCTCCGACATCAGACATCTTTTCTACCTCAGACATCAGGAGCTGTTCCACCTCCTGCTGGCGGCGGGCTACCTCGTCTTTGTCGTTCATGAGGTAGGCGCAGATGAGCATCAGGGCGGCGAACTTGGTGCGGTTGGCGGGGTCGTCGAACTGGATGGTGGTGTACTGGTAGAGGAAGCGGAGCTGGCGCTGGTCTTCCTTGTTGAGCTCGTGGGAGCCTTTCTTGCCATGCAGATGGCAGAGGAGCTCGATGAGCTGGTCCTCGAAATGACCGATGACGGGGTCCTGGATGAGCCGCTGGGCCTCTGCAGACGTCAAGCGGACATCAGAGATACGGATGCCGGGGACGGCAACATGCATCTTGTTCTGGAACATCGCGAAGGTGATGGTGAGGAGGATCTGGCCCTCACGCTCACGGATCTCCTGGATGATACCATCGCTGCCTGCCATAGGACCACTGATGACGGTGACACGGTCGCCCTCACGGACTTCGTCGGAGGGTTCGCCATTAAGAATCTGGAAATCGTAACGTTTGATGACGGTCATGAAACGCTGCACCTCGGCATGGCTGACCTCCACCGGGTCGCCATGCTCATCACGATAGGCATAGAGACGATGGGTGAGCGCTTTGTTCCACGGGCTGTTCAGGATATGCTTCACGATATCATCCTTCGACGCACAGATAAAGATGAAATGGTGCAGGTCGCTGCGCAGCGCACGCTCATCGAGCATGGCATCATAGTCTTTATAGTCGTCATCAGGAGAGTTTTGTACCTGGCGCTGTCGGAGTTTCAGGTCCTCGAAGGGGATGAAGAAATTATATGAATACGAGACTTCCCCAGAGGCATCGAAGACCTTTCGCCTGCCACTGAGAATCTCTCCGATCAGGTCTGCATCCGGATGACGGAGGATGCACCATCGTTTTTCCTTATTGTCTTTTCCTGTTATATTGCTACGATTCATTAGAGACGAGTTCCGCTTGGTCCGCACAGTGGGCTGTTTGGACAATTTCTACTTTTATGGGTGCTCGGGGCACCCTTCCCGTTGGTTCGTCATGCCTTTGCGTTTTCCCTTGTCAGTCCCCGCAGGGGGTACTTTCAGAACGGCGGCAGAGTCACCTGTCTTGATACTACACAAAACTGTTCATTTTGGTAAGCAGAGATGTGTATATCGGTGCAAAGGTACGAAATTAAACTGAAACCGGAAAGAAATTGCAAGTTTTTATTGGTTTGACCACGGATTTAACTGATTTAACGGATGAAAAGGGGGAATGAGTCGGTGAAATGGGTGCGCACACGGAAAAAATTTTTGGTCGCACAGATGGCACGGATGGCACGGATTTTGGCTCGCGCTAAAGCGTGAGCGGGAGGGGGTCACACAGAAAGCACGGAAAGCACGGAAAGGAGAATCGCCAGCGATTCTTTATTATTTTGAGTGGCCTATCGGCCAGAAATCGAACAAATCTATTCAAAATCTAACAAAATCTTGATATTATATTATTTGCTCGATATGTTTCGATTTGTTCGATTTCTTCGACGAGCGAAGCGAGTAGAACTCGATTACTCACCGTAAGGTGACTCTTTTTTTAGTGGCCTTTAGGCTACTCCAAGAAAAAGATGATTCAGATTATAAGAAAATGAAGATATTGTCGTTAATTAATGAAGAAGAGTTCTAATGATTATGGATTTAATACAAGAATATAATAAGAGATACGAGTTTTTCAAGGATATCACAGGCGAAGCAATGCGTGTTCACCGAAAATATCATGGTGGTTTATTGGAGTCGGCTTATGAAGCAGCCTTAAAATACCTTCTTGAACAGAAAGGGTATACTGTAGAACGCCAGAAATTTCTTCCAATTTATTGGGATGATGTACGATTGGATCAGTCATATCGATTAGATCTTGTTATCAATGAAAAGATCATAGTTGAACTTAAGGCCATAAGTCATATAGATTCTCCTCATCGCCGTCAGTTATGGAATTATATGAATCTTACCCATCTACCTTATGGAATGCTCATGAATTTTAGTCCTGATGGCCTTTATAGTGAATGGTACCATCGTGACCCATTGCTTGGAACCATAGACAGAATCAAGTTGATGTAATGATGGCATAACACAATCCAGAATCGCCAGCGATTCTTATTATTAAGTGGCCTATCGGCCAGAAATCGAACAAATCTATTCAAAATCTAACAAAATCTTGATATTATATTATTTGTTCGATTTGTTTCGATTTTGTTAGATTTCTCGCCGTAAGGCGACTCCTATTTAAGTGGCCTTTAGGCCACCCCAATAAAGAATCGTCTACGATTCTCCTTTCTGTGATTTCCGTGTTTTCTGTGTGACATTCCTCTGCTCACGCTTTAGCGCGAGCCAATTGGCATCTTCATGCCTCTCCCTCTGTGTGAATAAAACATAATTTTCTTTGTGTTTTCAAGTGTAATTATTACCTTTGCACCAAACATAAAAACCTTTAACGATTACAAATAATGAAGAAAGTATTTTTTCTTGGCGCTGCAATGATGGCAGCAACACTGGGTATGCAAGCCCAGAAAACAATGAAAGCCCCTGCTGGCGGAAAGGCAATCAGTGACGAATTGATCGGTATCTTCTTCGAGGATATCAGTAGCGCTGCCGATGGCGGACTCTATGCCGAACTCCTCCAGAACGGCTCTTTCGAGTTCAACCCCGGAGAGCGTGACGGCTGGGGCGCAGGCACCGCATGGAAACAGATTCGTCCGGGCCACTCACTGGGTACCCTCCAGGTACGTATGGATAACCCTATCCACCCGAACAACCCCACGTATATGCGTCTGCACACAGAGCGTGTCAAGGAGTACTATGACTATAAGGGCTGGAAAGGCTTCGGTATCGAAAACACCGGTTTCAACGGTATCAGCGTGAAGGCCGGCGAGAAATATGACTTCTCTGCCTTCTTCCGTAAACCTCAAACCTCAAACCTCCAACCTCAATCCTTCCAGATCCGTATCGCATTGGTCGAGCCTCAGGGCTGGGGCAAAGACCCCAAGCTCCTGGCTGAGGCACACCTCGAGATCGACGCTAAGTCATGGCAGAAGTGCGAGGCTGTCCTCGTGCCCGAGGCCGACTGTAAGAATGCTTCTCTGCAGATTCTGGTGCTCACACTGGGCGACCTCGATATCGACCAGGTGTCACTGATGCCCGAGGATACCTATAAGGGTCATGGCCTCAGAAAAGACCTCGCCCAGGCACTGGCTGACCTGCATCCAAAGTTCATGCGCTTCCCTGGCGGCTGTGTCGTTCATGGTGGTGGCGACGGTTTCTGGGATACCTATCGCTGGAAGACCACCATCGGTCCTAAGGAGCAGCGTAAGGGTCTGAAGAATACCTGGGGCTATCACCAGAGCATGGGTCTTGGCTATTTCGAGTATTTCCAGTTCTGTGAGGACCTCGGCATGGAGCCCCTGCCTATCCTCCCTTGCGGTGTCAGCTGTCAGGGTGCCAATGGCGGATGGAACATGTACCCCACACAGGCACAGGATGCCGTTCCTATGAGCGAGATGGACGAGTGGGTGGCTGAGGCTATCGACCTCATCGAGTGGGCTAATGGCGATCCCGCCACGAATAAATGGGCAAAGATGCGTGCTGATGCCGGTCATCCCAAACCCTTCAACCTGAAATATCTGGGTCTGGGCAATGAGGAGAAGATCTCTCCTGAGTTTGCAGAGCGTTTCAAGTATATCTACGAGCGTGTCACCAAGGCCCACCCCGAGATTATCATCGTGGGTACTGCCGGTCCTGGCTCTCACCCCGGTAATGCCGACCTCGAGAATGGCTGGAAGCTGGCCAACGAGCTGGGCATGCCTATCATCGACGAGCACTACTACGAGCCCAACAGCTATTTCCTCAATAAGCGCCAGTACGACAACTACCCCCGCGACCGCAAGACGAAGGTCTATCTGGGTGAGTATGCTGCCAAGGACAAGAAACTGATCGATGCCCTGGCCGAGGGTCTGTACCTGCTCCATGTAGAGCGTAATGGTGATATCGTGTCTATGACCTCTTATGCTCCTCTCTTCGCCCGTAAGGACAATACCAACTGGAACCCCGACATGATCTATTTCGATAACGAGCGTGCTTACCTCACCTGCAGCTATTATGTGCAGCAGCTCTTCGGTCAGTCAAGCGGTCAGTATTACTATGGCGACTGTGTGAAGTTCGAGGGCGATGCCGCTGATGTCATCCAGCCTCAGGAGAATGTGCACTATGGTCAGTCTGTCATCCTCAATGTGAAGACGCGCAAGCTCTACGTGAAGATCTGTAACGCCTCTGACGAGGTGAAGAAGGCTAACATCAACCTGAGTCGTTTCGGTATTAAGAAGAACGCCATCAAGACTGTCCTCACTGGTGCTGCCAATGATGAGAACAACTACGACAAGCAGCCCATCGCGCCTCAGAAGGAGACCGTCAAGGCTCAGAAGAAGTGCACCCTCGACGTGGCTCCCTACACCTTCATCATGCTGGAGTACACCCTCTAACCCGTCTCCCCCACAAAATCTCTCTATACAGCCCGGCCAACGCCGGGCTTTTTTCATGGTCGCCTATCGGCTCAAAATTATAAAAAAATTAATTTCTAAAATTATAAAGACCTAAAGGTCTAGAAATAAAGGAGTGGCCTATCGGCCAGAAATCGAACAAATCTATTCAAAATCGAACAAATAATTTTTGAAAAAACAAGAAAAAACATATATACCTTGCCCAAGGTGCCCAAACCCCTAACATCAATGATTTTTCTTTTTCAACATATAATTGCCATATAATTGGAACATTAATTTTTCATTAATTATTTTTTTTCAAAGCAATTGAGTTGGTCGTAAATATGCTGCGAAGCAATTAAAGATAATTAATGGTTAAATTACATGATAATTAATGTTCAAAATAAAAATTTGCTCGATTTGTTCCGATTTTGTTGGATTTCTGCCTCGTTAGAGGCACTCCTCCATTTCCGGACCTTTAGGTCCTTATAATTTTTTTATTTTAATTTTCTTATAATTTTGAGCGAAGCGACCTCAAATAAAGAATCGCTGGCGATTCTACTTTCCGTGATTTCAGTGATTTCTGTGTGACTTTATTTCTGGACCTTTAGGTCCTTATAATTTTTTATTTTAATTTTCTTATAATTTTGAGCCTTTAGGCGACCCGTATCCCCGGAATCGTCTACGATTCCCCATTTCTGTGATTTGACTTTCCCCTTCGGGCCGTCGAGCTAAACCTTCCGTGATTTCTGTGTGAGATTAGAGGATGGTGACTGAGAGGACCTGGGAGTCCTTGCCGCGGTAGAGGATGTCGGCGAGGAAGGTGGCGGACTCCGTGTAGATATACAGGGGGAGATGGTCGCCGTAGGCGGGGACATAGGGGAAGCGGAGGTGGATAGTGGTGCCAGAGAGGTAGTTGTCCTCGGGCGTGATGGCATCATCGCTATCCAACGGGTGGAGGGAGAAGACGGGGTCGGTCATGGCGAGCACACGGGGGAGCTCCAGCTTCAAGTCGTTGTCGGGGCTGGAGAACCAGGAGAGGAAGGTGTCCCACCACGAGCGGTCGGCCGTGGGATCCTCCTCGGGAGGCAGGATGGTGATGCCCTCCTGGATGGTGCGACGCAACTTCTGCGGCTCCAGAGAGTAGGTACGCAGGTACTCCTCACGGGCCTGCGCCTGCAGAGCGCTGGCATCGCGCTGTCCGCCCCGCAGGAAGCTCAGCGCATGCGACTGCTTATAGTTGACATCATCCACCCAACAGATGCGGTCGTCGGTCATAGCGATAGCACGGATACGCGTGATATCCTTATACGTCTTTCCCGGATAGCGCAGGGTGACGGTGTCGAGGTCGGCCGTGGTATGCTTTGCGATGATATTCGCCGTATGCGGCACCTTGATGACATCGTACTCATCCTTATACATATCCGTATAGTGGATGCAGAGGAAGACCCGCACATTCTCCAGGTCGAGGTCGGACCGGTTGTTGATCCTCACCCGCATCACATCATCACTATCCCAGAAGAGCCACTCCGACTCCGGTTCGATGCTCACATCGATATACGACGACTCCAGGAGCAACCCCTTGAACGCCCCGTAGAGATGCTCCTCACAGAACTGCATATCAGAGAGCAGTTCGTCGTAGATACCCTGGTTGCCACGACGGAAGAAATGGTTATAGATCTCCTCACGGCTCTGGTCCATCTTTCCCTGGTCGGCATAATATTTCGCCTTCAGGAGATTAGGCGAGAAGAGGCCATAGCCCTCCATGGTAGAGGCATAGAGACGCCGCAGGTACTGTCCCTCGGGCGTCCGCGTGAGGTAGTTACGCCTATTGTAGCTGTCGAGCATATCCGTGAGCTGTGCCGCCTGCCGCGGATACTCCACACTGGCCTGGTGGAACCTGCTCATCGCCGCCTGCTCATTGCCCAGCTGCTGTTGCAAGAGCCCCTCGAGGACCAAGGCAGGAGCCGTGCGGGAGGGGTAGCGAGTCGCGTAGCGCGCGAGCGTCTGCGAAGCAATTGATAATTGATAATTGATAATTGATAATTGATAATTGACAATTGACAATTGCTGAGGAATCACGGAATCACGGAAGATGTCAGAAGGAAGAGGGAAGAGGGAAGAGTCAGGATTCACGGAGTCAGGGAAGATGTCTGATGTCTGATGGCTGATGGCTGAATCATTAACCATTAACCGTGAATCTTGAACCTTGAACCTTGAACCTTGAACCTTGAACCCTTTAGACTGGATGATCAGCGCCATGGCGTGGAGGAGCATGGCCTCGGGGTTGTCGGGGTATTTCTGGAGGATGGATTGGGTGTGAGAGAGGGCCTCCTCGGTGCGACCGGCATAGAGGGCGAGGTAGGCCTTGTCCTTCTCGATGCAGAGGGCATCGTACTCCTGCATATATTTCTTGTAGATAGGGGTATAGTCCTCGAGGTACTGGCGGTAGGAGGCGCGGAGCTTCTGGAGGTCGTCACGGAGCTGGGACTTCAGTTTCTTATCCTTTTCGTACTGGGCGAAAGCCTCGTTGGTAGAACGCTCGGCATCCTCGCCATTGACGATGCCCAGGACGGCGAACATATCGCCCAGGGCGGCACGGAGGAGCGTGCTGGCAGACGTATTACGGACGAGCGTCTCCCCGCCCCTGGCGGCACCACGCATCAGCATCCACGCATCCGACAGCTGCTCGTCCTGCTCGCGCAACCGGTACGTATATTCCAGGACGGGGAACAGTTTGCGCTTGGCCTCCAGCACATCGGGCGCCACGCCCGTATAATCCTGACGCGCCATATAGTCGAGGAACTCATCGAAACTCTCGGAGCGCACCTGTGCCAGTTCGAGCGCATTGAGCACCCGCACCGTCTTCTCCAGGTCGTAGTCCCTACCCGACTGCAGTCCCTCCTGCTTGCTGATAGCCTCATAGGCATCTACAAACTCGTCGACGGGCTTGTAGTTGTCGAGCGACAAGGAAAGCAAATCCACTTGAGTTTCAGAAGAGCACGACATCAGTGCTCCAACAAGGAGCAATGAAACGAGCCAGTTACAGATTTTCATACGCGTCAATAGAATGTTAATAGTGCAAAGATACGAATTAAAAACAAAGTAGCGCAAAGCGTTTAAAATCTTTAACGCTTTGCGCCACTATATGTTATAAGTTCAAGAGTTAATTCTTGAAGACACCGAGCTTGCCGTTCCACTTCAGGAACCAAGAGCTCTCGTCGGTGAGAGGCACAGACGTGGTGCCCTTTGTTCCGCGACGAGCCTCGATGATCTGCTTCATGGCAGCGGCAGGGTTGGCCTGACGCTTGGCGAAGCGCATGATGTCATAGTAGCGGGTACCCTCGAACGCAAACTCCAGCGCAGACTCTGTGAGCAGGAGTGTATCGACAGCAGCCTGCTGCTCCTTGATGAGCTTAGCACGCTTCACGGGGTCGGTCTCGATGGTGTCGTGAGGCAGCACATAAGTAGTGTCCATAGGTGTGTAACCTGAACCACGCATGTGGATACCAATCTGGTTGTGACCAGCAGCAGTCGTCTTAGCCAGATCCAGGTTGTCGCAGACACCATACAGGTTGTTGTCGAAGTTGAACTCAGCCAGGAAGAGTGAGTCCTTCTGAGACATCACGATGGTGTCGTTCTCAGCATCGTAGTTGTAGTAGCGAGACATCACATTCTCCTCGATAGCCTCGTTGCTCAGACCCTGGGCCAGAATCTGGAACGCCATGCGGGGATAGCCGGCACCATTGAGGGCCTCAGCCAAGCGCATATACACCATGGTACGACGGTAGATATGCACGTTACGAGAGTTGTACTTAGAGATGTCCTGCGTATCGATACGCTTGTTGGAAACAGCATCGATGGTATAAGACTGATCGTAATACCATGACAGACGCAGGTCGCCAGACCTGTGTTCATTCAGACCCTTAGGAGCGTAGTAAACACTCAGACCATTGGCAGCCAGCACACAGTTGTTCTGAGCCTCAGAGATATCGAACAGACGCTGAGAAGGCGTTACGCTCACCTTATAGTCATTCAGTTTAGTAGACGTGAAGATGTTACGCAGTTCGCTGTAGTGACCCTCAGCACGGATAGAGTCGCCCGCGATTAGCGAGATCAACTCAGCATTGGCATTCACCAATTCAGAGAAAGAAGCCACATCTGAGTAAGCAGTACGGCTGCTCCAGTTGGTCTGACCAGGTGTCCAGCAGACACGACTCTCCGTTGTAGGATAAGCAGAGAAAGCACCATTGCGCTCGCTGATATACTTATAGTAGTGACGGGCAGCATTCTTATAGTCCTCCACATTACCGGTCATGGTAGCACGCCACAAGTAGAGGTCGCCACGAACGATGCTCAAGGGGAAGTAGAGCAGTTTAGACTCCAAACCACGAATCTGACGATAGCCAGGCAGTTCGGTGTTGTAGCGCTCGGGCAGTGTAGCCAGGTCGTTGATGAAATACGTACAGATCTCCTCGATGTTCTTCTTACCGGCACTCTCAGCCTGCTCGGCCTGCTCCTTACTGAGCAAAGCCTTGTCGAAGAAAGGCACCTCACCATAGTTGAGCACCAGCTGCAGGTAAGTCCAGGCACGGATAGCCTTCACAGCGCAATACTCCTTCATGAAGATAATCTCGCCACGGTTGTCGTGCAGCGCCGTATCCACATGTTCGATGAAGTAGTTACAGTTGTTGATGACAGCATAGTAGTCGCTAGGCTGATTATACTTATTATCATCGCTGACATTGAACTCATAGATTTCGCGCAGGTCATTGTTAGCCACAGTAGTCAAGTCCACCAAGTCGCCACGCAGTTCACCCAGCAGGACGGTGCGGTCGGCCAGCGCCTGCAACTTTGTGAGGATACCCGTGACAGAATAGATAGAGTCCTCAGCAATATTCAGGTGCTCCTGGTCAGCATAGAGAACATCATCGCTCTCCTGCGTGAAGAAATCCTCACACGAAGTAAGCACGGGAAGAGCCATCATGGCTGCGGCGATGCCGCAGACCATTGATCCAGCCCCTTTACGATATATATTTTTAATATTCATAATCTTTTAGTTTTCAATTGTCAATTATCAATTGTCAATTATCAATTCTCAATTCTTTACAGGTTGATCTTCACACCAGCCACGATGCTACGGCTCTGACCCAGACGGCCCAGGTCGAAGCCCTGACCGATGACACTTGAAGTAGCAGTCATCTCAGGATCGCTGCCCAGATATTTCGTGAAGGTGAGCAAGTTGTTGCCCTGGATCCAGAACTGGAAGCCCTGCAGATACTCAGACTTCACAGGCAGGTCGTAAGAGAGTGTGACACTCTTCAGACGCAAGTAAGAACCATCCTCGATCCAGCGGTCGCTGAAACGTCCGTTGCCCAGAGGATCCTGGAATGTGATACGAGGAATATCCGTCTGCTGACCCTCCACCTGCCAGCGACGAAGCATAGCAGTGGTCTGGTTCATGAAGCGAGAGCCACCCTCGAGCTGAGAGCGCATATAGTTGTAGATATCATTACCCAGAGAGTAGTTGAAGTTGACATCCAACTTAAAGCGCTTGAAAGACAGAGAGGTGAAGATATTACCATAGATATCAGGATTAGGATCACCGATGAAGGTGCGGTCAGCATCTGTAATCATGCCATCGTTGTTCAGGTCGGCAAAATGCATATCGCCAGCCTCGAAGTACACATGGTCAACACCATTCTCGCCAACGAAATAGAGACCATTGGGATCATAGGTAGCGGCACCAGCGGCAGCTGCAGAAGCAGCCTGAGCCTCGGCCGTGGTGCTGAAGACGCCCAGAGTCTTGTAGCCATAGAAAGCGTTGGCTACGCCACCCACCTGCGTGCGAACGGTAGCACCATAGATTTCGTTGTCAATGAACTGCTTACCATCAGGCAGTTCGGTGATCTGGTTCTTATAGTGACCAGCGCTGGCACCAATCTGCCACTGCCAGTTCTTCAGGTTGAGCACCTTAGCCGTGAAGCTCACGTCGAAGCCCTCGTTCTTCAGTTTACCACCGTTAGACCAGTTCTCCTTCAGACCACTGAGGTAGCCCAGCTGCTGGAGTGTGAGCAGGTTGTCGGTCTTAGAACGGAAGTAGTTGAAGCCCAAGCTCAGGCGGTTGTCGAAGAAGCTACCCTCCAGACCCAGGTTCAGGCGACGGGTGGTCTCCCACTGAATCTTCGTGTTACCGATACCCTCGAAAGCGATACTAGAGATGGTGTGGAGGAACTGAGCAGCACGGAAATAACTGCGAGCAGCATAGTAGTCGATATCGTCGTTACCGCTGATGTCGTAACCGGCAGAGAGCTTCAGGTAGTCGATACCCTTCACGTCGGCCATCCAAGGCTCGTTGGTAACCACCCATCCGGCCTGGAAGCTGGGGAACACACCCCAAGCAGCCTTGAAGAGGCGGAAGTCGCCACCCTCCTGACCGAAGCGAGAAGAACCGTCGATGGTCAGGTTGGCCTGTGCATAGTAACGACCTTTGTAATTGTACTCAGCCTGTGCATACCAAGAGAGCGAGTTCCAGTTCTCACTGATACCCACAACATCCTTGTCCTGCAGAGAACCGCTCAAGAACGGTGTCTTATCACTACCAGTGTTGTAACCCACCTGAGAAGTAGAAGTGAAGCTCTCCCAGTTGATGCGGGCACCACCGAAGAGGTGGAGGAAGTGAGCGTCGAAACGCTTCTTCCAGTCGATACGGGTGTCACTCATTACTGAGTTCTGCTTAGAAGCCAAAGAACGAGTCTCGTTGTCAAAATCATTGTCACCCAAGCTAAAGACATAATATTTAGGCGTACCGTTGATGGGGATATAGAACATCTCGTTGGTGTTCACCAGGTTATAGCTGAAGTGCTCGCTCACGTAGAGGTCGCGTGCAATCTCCAGTTTCGGTGTCACCGTGAGGTTCAGCATAGATGTCTCGAAACGGTTCTTGGTATTAGCCTCAGCATACTGGTTGATAGCAGCGGGGTTGCCCAACTGCCAGTTGTATTTGTTGTAGTTGGCCAAAGCCTCACTCAGGTAAGACTCCGGGGCGACGTCGTAGTGCTCCTTAGAGAAACGGCCTGCACCCGTCTCGTCGTGACCATAGCTGTAAGCACTCATGAAGGGGCTCTTCACATAAGCCAGGAAAGAAGGAGCGGTAGGCGTACCCTCGTCATAACCCTCGGGCGCACCGTCGTTACGGATGTCGCGCGTCTGGTTGGCGAATGAAGCGTCAAAGCGAACAGACAGTTTGTTGCTCAGCGAGATGTCCGTATTGAAACGTACGTTCAGACGGTCCATATCATTATACTTCATGGTGCTCTGTGCGTTGGTATAGCCCACAGACAAGTTGTAGTTAGCCACATCGTCACCACCCTCGATATTGATACCATAGTTCTGCGTCATGGCCGTACGATATACATAGTCCTTCCAGTCTGTGTTCTGGTGGTACTGATCATAGTAATAGTACTTATTACCCCTAGCATCGTACTCAGACTTCAGGAACTTGAAGTCGCGCAGTGTGGTATTGGTAGATTTCAGCATCTCAGAAGCATAGCTGCGATACTGGTCAGCATTCATCACCGAGATATAGTTGGGCTCCATGGTGACGCCGGCAGAGATGTTGGCCGTGATACGGGTAGCCATGGACTTGTTGCGGCGTGTCTGGATCAGGATGACACCATTGGCACCCTTCGAACCGTAGAGCGCGGTACCGTTGCGGATGACCGTCACCTTCTCGATATCAGCAGGGTTGATGTTGTTCAGCACATCATTATAGAAACCATCGTGCAGCAAGGTGCGGCCATACTGCTGGTCGATGATCACGTCGTCGATAACGATCAGCGGCTGGGCGTTCACGTTCAGTGAGTTGAGACCCTGCATGAACATCACGCTACCGATACCGGGCGTACCGCTGCGGTTGATGGTGTAGACCTGACCACCGAGCTGCTTCTGCACCTCGTCCTTGATATTGATGGCAGGAGAATATTTGAAATCAGTAGCCCCGTAGTCACCACGTACGTTGGTCTGCAGACCATACTCGGCAGTGAAAGCAGAAGGATACAGATTCACGCTCTTCTGAGCCTCGTCCTTGGACAAACCGATCTTCACGGGGTTGTGGTCGGGAGAAGAAATATAGAGTGACGTAGAGAAGAGAGGCAACTTCAGAGAGTAGCTACCATCATCGTCGGTCAGCACACTATAACCATCGATATCGGCTGCGCGGACGATGGCACCCGACACAGGCTTTTGCGAAGCAGCGTCGAACACATAACCCTTGACGGTACGCGTCTCGTAGTGCTTCTGAACCCTTACTACACGCTTTACCTGAACAACCTCCTCTTCCTCTTCAGTATCTTCGTCCTGCGCAACAGCACAGAGAGGGAAAGCCATCAGCAGCGTCATTCCAAATAAGATATATCGTTTCATATCGTTCTTTCTTTTATTTTAGTCATGTGAACATTAGCGTTGCATGTACCAAGCCTTATAGTCTCTGTCGTCGTATTGTCCGTGAGGATACAACAGGACGCCAGGCTGACCCTGAGCCGATGCAGAAATCTTAGTCATCTTCTTGCCAGTACCCACTGTTGCAGGCAGAGCGTCAACCAGTTCGATGCTGCCGTGAGGCACTACCAGGATACAGTTGATACGCATGGTACGTGTATGCGTCTTCTTTCTCAGCTCGTTGTTTGATACACTTGAATCAATTCTCAGATACGTCTTCATGGTCTCGTCGCCCACGCCCCAGGTAGCCTTGGGGAACGTGAAGTCGTCAGCCAGTTTCACGTAGCAGATGCTATCTGGATTAGGCTGATAGGCAGAACCCTTTGACTGGAAGTAGGGATCGGCCGTGTTCTGGAGGTCCAAACCATCTGAAGGCAATCCCGGAGAGATGAGCTTAGCCTTGAACTTCGTTGGCAGACGCTGCTCAGGGGTAGCTGTAGTATCGGCAGCCAAAGCAGGCACGTAAACCAAGTAGATGTCATAACTAATATTAGAAAGAACACCAGGGATGGTATAAGTCATCCAGTGGTTAGAAGTAGCCACCTGCGACTCGAAGGTCGTGAACGAGTTGTTCCACACCTTGTTGTAGAACTGCTTATTGTCGGCAGTCACATAGTCGATTACATGGCTCACAGCATCGATAGAGTCCTTGGTGCTGTTGTCATAGTCCTTCTTCACCTCTTTCAGATCATAATTATCAACCAAACGGAAAGAATGGAAAGTCATACGCTTGTCGATGTTCCACTCCGTAGCCTTGCGCACCTCACCATTACTGCAGTGCATAATCTCCGTCTGGTTCAGAGCGCCCTTGGCAGCCTTAGGCATATAGTACTGATAGTACTCGAAGGGCACGCCACCCCAGATAGCCTTACGAGAAGTGTAGCTGCGGGTACAAGATGTTGACATGGCAGAGTCGTTGAGCGACTGATCCGTGTTGAACGTACGACTGAAGGTAGTACCCTCGACGATAGCCAGGCGAGCATTGGTATAAGCCATTGAGTCGCGATCCTGCAGTTTCTCAGGATAGTCGAAATAAGGCTGATACTCCTCGATGAGCTGTTTCCACACCGCATTGGTAGGAGCCACCATCACATAGTTACTATCCTCAGAGTTGATCAGGCCCACATAGCTGTAGAGCTCGTTGCGCTGTGCGAACACAGAGTCCAGAAACTGCATCTTACCGTTGACGAAACTACCGGTAACACTCTGGCTGGGCAGAAACACCTTATAATAGAAATGACTATTATACATGAAGCTGCGGATGCTGTCGAAGTCAGCGTCCTTGCGGAAAGCCTCGAACACGTTGGGCTCGAACTCCAGTTTCTTATCCATGGTGAAGAGCACACCATTGCTGTAGAGCTGGTTGATGTTGGTCATCTTCACGCCATTGATAGTCGTATCAGGATTAACGATAGCATACTTACCGTTCATCAGCACCATGGTATCGGTGCGCATATTGGTGAACGAGTGGTTATAGAGCGCCATGTGGTTCTGAATGAACTCCTTGACAACCGTATTGTTCTCGGGCAGCACCTTTTCGGCCTGAGCCTTGTACTCTGCAATCAGCGCGTCGGCCTCGGCAGCAGAGAAGTCGTCGTTGGTAGGTACAAACACCGTGAACACCTGGCTACCATTCAGACGGTCCACATAATCACATCCCTCGATGAGCTTAGCGAAGTTGCTCATGTTAGGATTACTCTTGATAGCAGACCAGATGGTACCTTCGTGCACACCATTCTCACCGCCACCCAGACTGTCGTAGTGGTCGTCCCAAGTATCGGTGCAGCCAGCCAGTGCTGCGGCGATACCGCAGCACATCAGGCTTCCACATAATATTTTATTTATCTTGGTAATCATAATTTTCAGTTTTCAATTATCAATTATCAATTGTCAATTATCAATTATCAATTGTCAATTATCAATTAAAGATCGTCCTCCATAGCGCCCTCACCATCGACAGCATATACCGACTTAGGCACCATTTCGAAGAAGTCGAACATAAACTCATTGTTATTACCCTTACCATCGCTGGCCACACGGAAACGGATGTAGTGATCCTTGGTGGCGTCGATGTCAGTCTGGCAGAGAATACGACGGTACATACCATTAGCATTTCCCAATGGGTGGTCCTTCTGACCAATGAGCTGGCTACGGCCATCGTCGTAGGCACCGAGGTTCTTCAGTACCTTCTGGTACTCAGCCTTCTCCTCGTCGGTCATCTTCATATAGGCATCATAACTCTTATAACGGTCGCCCAGGTACATATCAGTATCCAGGTTCTTGGTCATATCAAGAGGAATACCCTGAGGCTTGCCGTCGAAGTACACCTGCATGACACCACGCGTAGGAATAGCGCAGAATCCGAGACGGAACTGCCACTCACCGCTGAATGGTACAGGAGGAATACGGAAGGTCATGTCATAGTCGCCGAAGAGGTTCCACTCGTCACCCTGCCAAGACCAGTAGTACAGGTGAGGACGACGGAGCACCAATTTACCATCATTATTCACCGTCACACCATCCAGGTAGCCGTCGGGGAAGTAACGGTTCTTACCGTTCTTAGGCTCATTACTCTCATCAGGCGTTTCATTAGGGTCATCACCCAGATAGTTACCCTCGTCGCGCATATCGTTGGTCATCACCTCGGGGAAGATGGTAGAGAAGTCCATACGGATACGCATGTTCTGCACCTTGTCACGCACATCGGTAGTGAAAGCAATCAAGTCGTCCACATAGAAATAGTGACCATTGAGTGCGTCGTTCTCGTATTCATCCTCCACATCCTTGATGACATAAGAACCACGGAACTGGTAGTCGGACGTCTCACCATAACGACGGTTGATGAAGAAGCCCTTCACCTTGTCGCGGTCGTTACCACGGCAGTCGCGTCCCTGCTCATCCTTGTTCATGGTCAGCATAGACACCTTCAGCATGGTATGAGGCAGCAAGGTGGTATACCACTCAGTGGGGTTCACCAGTGTGGCATCGAAACCGAAGGGATACTTACCATGCTCAGGAATCTCCATAGCCGTGAGCTTATTGGTACCAGGCACGTAGCGGTTCATGATATGATAGCGGATGAAACGCTTCAAGGGGTTGATACTATCCGTGAGGTTCTCGAACTTCCATCCCTCCTTCAGGTCGTCACGATGCAGAGGATCGCCAGAACCGAACACTGGGTCATAGAGCTTGACAGCCAGGTCGTAGAGCGCATGGAGGTCGCCTTTAGACGTATCGATGCCATACTCCTCGAACTTAGCACGATAGATAGAGTCGGGCTCTACGAAAGCCGTGAAGCCGTACTTCTTCTTCTCGGGCACCCAACCCACCTCAGAGTGGACGTGAGACCTGTACTTATACTTAGGCTGGTTCTTTGAGTAGGTCACATCCTCGATGAGTTCAATCTCATTACGCACGCCAGTAGCCACGAGCGCCTCGTAGAACAACTTAATATTCTTGTTATCGCGCAAGATATCAGCGATATAGCAGTTTGACTTCTCAATCACCTTGTTCACAGGCTGCACGATACCATTCTCCACAGAGTCGTTCTGGTGAATGATCTGTCCGTCGGGCAGTGTGTCGCTGAAGATGATATGCGCGTTACCCTCGATCTGGATAACCGCATTACCATTCTCGTCAACGATAGGCTTGGTAGCCAGGTAACGTCCCTGCAGGTTGTAGGTAGGCAGGAAGTCGAGCACCATCTCGAACGTAGAATACATATTCTGTACCAAGTGTGTGCGAGCGATTGTATCGCAGTCGGCCACGCTCAGCGAGTCAACACAAGGGATACCCTTTGACTGCAGATACTCGTCCACAGCCTTATTGTCGGGCAGGAAGCAAGTATATCTGCCATAGGTAGAGAGCAGATCCATGAGGTCGGCTTTCTCAACGATATACTTGAACTCGCTATACTGTTCGCGGTTGCTGATATAGTCGCTCAGCATCTCGCCCGTGAAAGTATAGAAGTACTGACTATCAGGCTCGTCAGAGCAACTGGTCATAGAGCCCGTTGCCATGAAGGCAGCCAGTGCCATCAACGCTACTTTTATATTCTTATTGATATTCATAATCTTATCGTTTAAGTGTTATGCATTATTTAGCTTTCTCGTAGCTGGAGTTCTCGCCGCTGCCAAAGGCAGGATTGGCCACCAGGTTACGGTTCACCTTCATTTCCTCAATGTTGTAAGGCCAGAAGATAGCATCCATCTTCTTGAAGAAGTTCTGAGAGTACTCCTTGTTCACATCCTCGCGGTGCATCACGGCATTGATCACAGGTTCTGTGTTGCCGGCACGCATGGCGTAGCGTACAAGGTCGTACCAGCGCTTACCCTCGAACATCAGTTCGCGCTGACGCTCACGCTTCACCAGGTCGGTCATGGCCGTCTTGGTGGCGTAGTTGCTGCTCTTCAGTGTATCAGAAGCTGTCAGATCCTTCTTACAGATAGCACGCTTGTTGATAACGTTCACCAGTGTGAAAGCCTTCTCCATCAGCGGTTTGTTCGTGGCGCTAACCAACGAGTCCTCGCCATCAATGGGATTCAGCATCTTCTCGCAGAGTGCCTCAGCCTCCATCAGCATGATATCAGGCAAGCGGTAGATGATCCACATACTGCTGTTGTTGTTCTGAGGATACAAAGAATAGTCAGACTTAGGCGTCGAAGAAGACTTCGCGTCGATGTCGATGCTACTAGCAGCCAACTTCATGATAGGAGAGTTGTCCTTAGTAGCGTCACAGTTCACATAGAGGCGAGCATCCAACTTGTTCTTCTGCTCAGGCTCAAAAATGACACGCTTAGAGTAGTCGGCCTCGATATCCTCTTTCAGGTACTTAGAACCAACCAGCAGGCCAGTACCGTTAGAGTGACCGTAAAGAGAAGACACAGCACCATTGGCCAGCATACCATTACCAGCTTTCTCGTCATCATAGACTAGTTCAAAGACGGTCTCCTTGCTAGCACCTTCTACGAATAACTCTTCATAATAATTGCCAAAGTAAGTACCCGTCAGATTGTCGTTAACCAGAGGATAGCCATTGAGGCGAACCTCCAGGGCAGCCTTCGTATCGGCCGACAGACGATGCTTCTTCTCGTACTCATCGTTGAGTTCCTTCTTAGATTTGATGACCTCTTCTGCATAGTAAACACAAGAGTCGTAGCCAATAGGATCAACGGCACCCTTCCACAGATACATCTCGCACAACATGGCACGGATAGCATCCTGCGTGATGCGGCCAGTCTGATAGAAAGGGTAGGTCTCAGGATAGCGCTTTACAGCCTTATCCTCAACGCTGCGCAGGTCACCAATCAGGTTGTCGAGCACCTCGTAGAACGGCGTTGCGGGCAGATCCATTGTCTGGTCGTCGTCGGTGAAGGCCTCACGAGAGAAAGGCACATCGCGGAACGTACGAATCAGGTAGAAATAAGAGAGAGAGCGCAGTGCTGTCACCTCAGCGATAGTAGCGTTGAGGTCGCCCTGTGTATAGGAAGGATCCTTCTCGGCCACGACAGGCGCATACTTCAGTACCGTGTTACAACGGTTGATCACGTCGTAGAAGCCCTCCCAAGTGGTATAGGTATTCATTGCCGTGATATTCTCCTTCAAAATATTAGAGAGGTTAAGATCATTATTGATACCCTGACCGGCCATCACATTCTCCGTTCTGGCCTCACCCCAAATCATCATACGCTTTCTGACACCGTCGTTCTGGAGTGCAGAGTAGCAACCAGCCACGACCATGTCCACGTCGGTCTTTTCATTCCAGAAGTCCTCGAATATAATCTCGTTCTGAGGTTTGATATCCAGGAAGTCCGAGCAAGAAGTGAGACCGCAGACGACGCAGATTGCGCAGATTATCTTATTATAATTCTTTTTCATAATCTTCATGTTTCTTTTAAATATCAATCTACGTTTTAGAAATCAACAGTGATACCCAGTGTATAAGAACGTGAACGTGGTGTCTGCATGTTGTCGATAGCAGGATCCTCGCCACCGAATGCGATATCGGGGTCCACACCAGAGTACTTCGTGAGTACGAAGGGGTTGTTCACACTGGCATAGAATGAAAGGCGGTTCAGGCCAATCCATGTCAGGTTCTTCTTATTGATAGAATAGTTGAGCTGGGCATAGCTCATACGCAGGTAGCTTCCATCCTCTACGAAGCGGTCGCTGATCAGCGTGTTGTAGTTGCTGTTGCCACCATACATAGCACGTGGGATAGGTGTTACGTCACCCTCCTGACGCCAGCGGTAGTTCACAGCCTGACTCTGGTTGTCGTTACCAGTCATGGCCTCAGCCTGCAGACGAGCCTTGTTGATAATCTTGTTGCCCACACGGTAGGTGAACTGTGTTGACAGACGCCACTGACCGTAGTTGAAAGAGAAACCGAAACCACCAGTCAACTTAGGCAGAGAAGAGCCCAGGTAGGTGATATCCAGTGCATTGATCTGACCATCGTGGTTCAGGTCGTCGTAGATAGCGTCACCACCGTTGAAGCCGGGGAATGCACCATCGTGACCAGTATTATCAGAACGATAGTCGTACATCATACGCTTAGGCACGTTGTTACCCTCGAGAATCAGGTTGCCATCGGCACCGACAGCCACAGGAGCCGTCTTACCAGAACCTGACCACTCTCTCCACCAAGTCTGGATGTCGTCCTTGGTAGCACCGGCCTCAACCATTTCCTGAACATGGTTCTTGATGGTGAGGTAGTTGTACTGGTACACACCCTTGTACTTGAAGCCGTAGATAGCACCGAACGGGTTGTGCAACTGCACACGACGCAAGGTCTCACCGTTGTTATAGCCGTACTTAGAGT
This sequence comes from Prevotella communis, assembly GCF_022024115.1. Classification (NCBI taxonomy): domain Bacteria; kingdom Pseudomonadati; phylum Bacteroidota; class Bacteroidia; order Bacteroidales; family Prevotellaceae; genus Prevotella; species Prevotella communis. The sequence goes on along the minus strand of NZ_CP091792.1, from coordinate 167,412 downwards.
TCTTGTTTTCCAGGATGTACTCGTCCATCTCCAGGATTTCGTTGCGGTTGTTACCGAAGTTGGCGTTCATATCCATAGAGAACTTACCAGCCTTGATCATGCGGTTTGTATTGATATGGAACTCCCAACCGGTGTTGCGCATCTTACCGTTGTTATGATAAGGTACGGTAGCGAAACCAGTGTTTGAAGGAATACGGAAGCTACCCATCAGCATGTCTGAGGTAGTAGACTGGTACCCCTCGATAGTCAGGTTCAGACGACCATCCATGAAGCCCAGGTCGATACCGAAGTTGTAGCTGGATACCAACTGCCACTTCAGGTCGGTCAGACGGATGTTCAGCGGTTTCATGGCAGCCATGTCGATATACCTGTCGGCAGAACCATACTTAGAAGTAAACAGGTAGTTCTGACCAGGCTGGTTACCTACACGACCCCAGCTGGGACGGATAGCCAACATAGAGAGTGTGGGCTTCAGTTTCTGCATCCAAGGCTCGTCACTGACGATCCACTTCAGAGATACAGAGGGGAAGTAACCCCAGCGGTTGCCGGGACCGAACTTAGTAGTACCGTCGGCACGTACGGTGAAGTCGGCCACGTAGCGTCCCTTATAAGCATAGTGAGCAGAGAAGGTGTAGTACATAGAGCGCCACTGGCTGTAGCCAGAGCTCATGCCGTTGATGATACCACCTGCAGAGGGGCTCACGATGACACCATTGGTAGAAGGCAGGCCGTAACCGTCGGTTGACTGAGAGCTGCTAGAACCAGAAGTCAGTTCGAAGCGTCCCATCATCATCATAGAGTGGTCCTTGTTAGCAAACGCAGGAATCAGGGTCAGCGTCTGCTTGGTGTTGAACGAAACGCTCTTTGAAGAGCTTGAGGCAGAGGTGTTCACCTTGTCCTCCCAGCGCTTGGTCACCAGTTCCTGGGGATAGAACGAATCGTTGTAGTGGTTAGAGATATTCATGTACACAGAGCTGCGCCAGTTCAACTGCCAGTGCTCATCATCGAGGCCCAGCAGCTGGTAGTTCAGGATGAGCTCAGGGTTCATGTCGTAGACACGGCGCTGCTTCTTAGCCAGATAAGCAGAAGCCACGGGGTTCACGTAGTTACGCTGGTCGTTCTTGAACACCTCAGAACCGATATAGGTTCCACTCTGAGGCATGTTATAGTACTTGTCGGTCTCCAGACCCGTGTCAGGATCGATCTGATAGATGCTCATGTTAGGCATCTTCTTCAGGGCGATGGCCAGCAGGTCGTCAGAGTTGTCGTCGTACTTAGAGTAAGTCAGAGAGAAGTTGGTGCTTACACGGATACGCTGGCTGACATTATAGTCCAGGTTCACACGTGTAGAGAAACGGTTCATCTTCTGCTGGATGATAGTACCCGTCTCGTGGTCGTAACCGGCACCGATACGGAAGCTAGCCTTCTCACCACCACCGGTGATGGTAGCGTAGTGGTTCTGACGCAGACCCCACTGAGTGACAGCGTCGCGCCAGTCGGTATTGGCACGATACTGGCGCCAGTCGGCCAGGATAGAAGGATCGTCCACATAGTTGATCTCAGGGATAGCATACTTATTAGATGCGTTATCATTCTGACGGGGGTTGAAGTAAGCCTCCTTCAGCATCATGGTGTAGTCGTCACCATTCAGCAGAGCATAGCCCTGAGGCTGATAAGTACCAGTGAGCTTCAGTGAGTAGGTCACCTTTGGAGCACCACGCACACCACGCTTGGTGGTCAGCTCGATAACACCGTTACCACCCTGTGAACCGTATACTGCAGTAGCGGCAGCATCCTTCAGCACGGTGATAGAAGCGATATCCTCAGGGTTGATGTTCAGCAGTTCAGCGAACTTCTCATCATTGGCACCAGCCATATCGAAGTTGTCGAGGTTCACCTCACGGATGTTACCATCCACCACAATCAGCGGGTTGGCATCGGTCAGCGTAGAGATAGACGAAGCACCACGCAGACGCATGGTAGAACCAGAACCCAGGTTACCAGAGTTACCCACGATATCCAGACCGGCGATACGTCCCTGCAGGGCCTCATCGACAGAAGTGATACCCAGACCCTCGAACTCCTTCATGGAGATGGTCTGTGTGGCGTAAGAGATTTCTCGCTGAGGGATAGGCAGTGTGTTACCCTGCATACGGCGCTTAGAGGTAACGGTCACCTCCTTCAGCTTGGTCTTAGACTTCATCTTCAAGACATAGGTTGTCTTGTTGATAGGCATTGTCACAGTCTCCAGACCCACGTAACTGAAACGAATTTTATCCTTAGTATTGCGGACCTTCATCGTAAAGTTACCGTTCAAGTCGGTGAGAGCCGACTCGATGATACGTCCGGTAGCATCAATTTCACAGACGGTGGCACCCATCAGCGGACCCATATCGTCGCTCAGTGTACCGTGTACCGACGTGATATTCTGTGCGCTCAGTGTTGTAGACAGCAGGAGCGCGATTGTCATTATAACAGATTTCAGTATTTTCATACGTTTGTTCCTCCTATCTTATTATTCAACACCAAGTGCTTCTTTCACGATGTCACGCCAAGGCTTCTTAGCACCCGACATGAGGACACCGTCGATCTGATGTACCACAACGTCGCTGGCCATGAACAGAGAAGCGTTCACCTCAGAGTTCTTACCCTCGAACCAGTACTCACGGCACTGCAGGTTGTAGAGATTATTGTTTGTTACAACATGATGGGTAACGCCCATCTTGTCCTTCACGGTCATGCTTGTATTTGAGTAGTCGATTTCCAGAGGAATGAATCGACCGGTCTCCAGGTCGCGCTTCATACTCTCGAAAGACGTGTGGCTCTTATAATGAGATACATTACCATTATCGTCGACCTCCACATCAGGTACCATACCGATAGCCACAGAGTGGTCCTGTACGTGATAACGGATGAAGTCAGACATGATAGTGGTCAGAGTCTCAACCACCTTGGCACGGATATCAGCCTTCTTAGCCTCAGTAGCTCCATCGGGATACCAGCCCTCAGCGATACAGATGCTGTCCACCTTAGGATCGTTCTTGGTCTTCACATCAAAGTCGCCACGGTCCAGCTCCTCGTCGGTAGGCAGGATTTTCTCATTCTGCAACTGCTCGATAGCCTCATTGGTAGGCACATACACGGTGTAGTTATAGTTGTCGAGCAGACGGAGGTTCTTACTGTTCACCCATGACTGACCAGCATAGTACTTGTTGTTCAGCATGTTTGTCAGCACGTTGTTGTAGTCGTTCTCCATCATGGTGAGGAACTTAGAGAACTCAGGATGCTCCTGCAGCGTGAGATAGACAGACTTCTGAGAAGCGATAGGCATCATGTCGTCCACCATGTAAGAAGAACCGTTTTCCATATCGTAGCGGTCAACAGCGGGGATGTTGCGGTTGTGCTCAACCTGCCATCCACCCTGGAACTGCAGTTTGCCGCCAACATTGGTCACCTTGATCAGGCCACCACCCTTTGTCTTGAAGTACTTATAGCCTTGGGCCACATACTTCTCAACAGTCATATTCTTGTCGGGCAGCACGATAATCAGGTAGTTCATCATGCTGTCGTACAGACGATTTCTGAAGGTCAGCAGAGAACCGGTGTTACCAACCTCACCCAGTTTGTCGCCCTTTACGATCTCGCCATTCTCATCAACAGTAGATTTGTAGCGAACGCACTCAATCTGCTGCTTCTCCTTGTTGAAGGTGAACTCGAGGATATATGGTGTCTCGGTCTTCACATCATCCGTTGTAGCGCTGCGGCCGAAAGAGGCGGGGTCGAGCACCAACTGCATGGCATTGTTTGAAGGAAGAATCAAGGCATACTTAGAGTCCATTGACAGCAGGTATGGCTTGAAGGTACGTCCGTCGATGATGCTATAGATAATGTTCATTGTAGAGGCATGAGCCAGAGCGGGATAAGCCACAGAGGCGAACAGGGCCGGAGTGAACACCTTACCAACCTTATAAACCACACCGTTGCAACCCATGTAGCAAGAAACGATATCGTTCTTGGTGATACCGAGGGGCTCCTTGGCATCGTTGAGCACGCTGGCGAACTTAGAAGGCACGTAGGTTGAGAACGTAGGAATCATGTTCACGTTGATCAGCTCAGTAATAATAGGTGTAGGCACATTATCCAGAGTACCGTACTCGTCCTGCAGAGACTTACCAGGACCATTCCACCAGTCCTGAACGGCCTGGTTGGTAGGAACAATCATCATACCGGCATCATTGTGCAGCGTGTTCTGCTGGTTGTCGTCGATATACTGGTTCCATCCCGGATCGAAACGCAACAGCTCATCGTAAGGAATCACGGTCTTCTGGTTGGTACGCTCGTCGTTATAGACATACTTACCATTATCACTTGACGTGTCGTAGCTAGAACGGTCGATGGTCACCTTTCTGCTTCCGTTATAGTATGACTTAGCGGCATAGCGGAGCACAAACAGTGAGTCGCTGTTCTTGTAGTTTCTATTATAATCCTGCCACAATGTCTTATCGAAATAAGGCACTGCATAGCGGTCGAGCAGATGAGCCCATGTGCTCATGTCGTCGTCCTGATAGACGAGCTGAGCCATGTTGGGGCTTGACTCGATGACACGCTCCACCTTCTGGATGTAACCGTTCTTACAGGTTACGTCGTAGTCGATCTTCTTCTTGTCGGGATCGCCAGAGTTGACCACCTTCACACCGTTGACCCATGCCTCGTTGATACTGGTGGCACGATGGTTGGTGAGCAGGTTCAGGTCTTCCGCAGTAATCTTGTGGTTCTGCAGGTAGGCTGGCAAAAAGTGGATCATTGGAGCTTCCGTGACATCCTTCAGGATACGGATGGCATTTCCGCCACGCTTGCTGGCCCAATAAGCATTGTCTGGCATCTCGTCGGGCTGCATCACATACACCGAGTCGTAGGCAGATGCCGAAGTTGTGCGGCGCATGGTGCGTCCCCATTCAGGAGTAGCAGCATCGCCCTCAGCAGTCTCGTTGGACATCAGCTCCAGCAGATAGGCGTTGTCGATCATGGAGTTTCTCAACAACAACTTTTTCTGAGGCAACGTGAGGTCCTCATACTGACTAACACCCCATTTGTTGTCCTTGAACCAGGCTTCATAAGCACTGTCGGCTGCAACAAACAACGTTCTTGAACCTGTGTGGCTGAGCACATCCTTCTCGCCCAGGTCATCAATAAGACGCAGCGTGTACTTGTAATTACCCTCGTCTTGCAACCGCTCATAGATAGAGTTGCCCAACCAAGAAGGCTGGCCGGTGAGAATCAGGTCGTCGTCTTTACACGACTGCATCACCGATGCTCCTATCAGCAGTGCACAGGCGGTGAAAGCTACGCTTCGTCCATGCTCTAAGATAGTGTTACACTTCATAGTTTTTTATAAATTGTTATTTTAAGTTATTATTGTTTACTACAATTATATTATTTGCTTTTTATATGTTGTCGCCTTACGGCGTGTGGTTTCTTATTTTGGGTAACAGCCGCCTGAGGGCCGTCGGTTTGCTTTTGTTTCGCTTGTCACGCGTTGTTCGATTGTTTCGGGTCATTTTGGTTTTGGTTTTTTGGGGTTATTAATAAAAACGAAGGAGTCGGAGAGGGCTTTCAGCCCCCCCCGATTCCTTATTTAGGGTATCGGAATTTTCGTTAATCGAATCATTCTTACTTCTGAATCTTTCTTACAACGACTGTGCCGTTGTCCATAGTTGTCTTACGGATGAAGAGGCCCTTGCGAGCTACGCTGACCTGACGTCCGTCGAGTGTGAAGTACTGTACCTTTGCAGGCTTACCAATATTGATAACTGTCTCTACACCAGTATTGTCGTTGCCATAGAAGAACAGTTTGAAGTCGTCCATGATCACCCAGTCTCTATCGACATTTACAGGGTGCTTCACACCGATGCGCAGTGTATCACCCTCGAACTTGAACTTCAGGGTGTTCACATAGCGGCCCTCATTGAAGTATTCCTTAGCGGAGCTCACGGTGTTTGGAGCAGACTCACCTGCCTCGGCATCGATACCATCAGCCTGCAGCATAATTGTAGTTACATCCAGTGTATCCTTACCGGCTACAGCATAGAGGTAAGCGGGATTGCTCTCTGCAGGACGGTTAAAGGCGCTCACCTGCAAAGCGTAGTAGCCATGAGGCAGTACAACTGAACCAACGCCAGCCAAATCCTGATACATATCAAACACCTTATTATAGAACTCCAGACAGAGGCTAGACAAATATTCATTAGGACCGAAGCTACCGGCTGTACCCTGCCAGCCCTCGTTAGAGTTGGTCGGAACACCATCCTTCAGCATAGAGAATCCTGGTGTCTGGATGAATGCGGTGAGATCCTTACCCTCAGCAGAACCCTGAGCATAGTCAGCAGGCAGCTGAATCTTCAGTCTCATCTCGCGGAGCTCCAGCTTCTTGGCCTCAATATCCTCAGCATCATAAGCGCATACGTTCAGGTTCTCCAAGATGGTTGCGCCCAGCTGCAGAGCCTCAGTAGCATCAACGCCATTATTCTCAAGATTCTGAGCAAACTGCATGAAGTCCTCAATGAAGTCATTGAATTGCTTGCAAGTGGTCTTACCCTCATTCACATCATCGATAGCCTTCTGCAGCTTGTCGATAGCCGCGAGCATAGCATCGCCATCGGTGCCAGCCAACAGAGTCTCAGCAGCAGAAACCTCAGCTGCAAGGTTGGCCTTAGCAGTCTTAGTAGTTACCACATTCTCGTACTTCTTAGCCTCAGTCAGCATGTCCTCAAGCTGTGGCTTCACGATATCAACGCCATTACCAAGGTAGGTCAGCTTGAAGTTGTCGAAGATAGGCCAGAAATTAGCCTCAGGAGTACCCTTCACACCAATACGTGTTACTGTATTGGGTTCAGATACCATACAGATGGTCTCCTGAGAGTAACCACCATCAGCGAAAGCAGCTGATGCAGCAATCATATTGTCAGGATAAGCATTCTCATCATTCTCATACAGATAGGTAGCACCTTCAATTGCATCATAGAATGCCTTTGGTTTTGGATAGCTAAACCAGTTGACAAGACCGGTCTTAGAATCGTTCATATAAAGATAGATGGGCACGCCAGCCTCAAACAATTCATAAGACTTTTCTCTGTTTTGGATAGCAGGATTGTTCTTTTTGTCTTCGCCACCATCCAAGTAGCGAACATAACCGTTAACCTCCAGCTTATACAGGCCAACAGGCAGGTTGCTTACCTCCTGGTAAACATCGAAGTTAGTGCTGTGCCATGCCTCGTAGCAGTGGTTTGCATCATTACCACCCAGCTGTACGTTACCATTTCCTTTTGAAACAACGGTCCAACCCTTTGAGCCGTCCTCGAAACCAGGATTAACCAGGAACTTAGTTACGTCGGTACCAGGCTTCAGACCTTCCTTCACCTCAGTATATACAGCTTCAACCAGCTTATTGATAGTAGCGATGATATCCTCCAGCTGCTTGTTGGTCAGGTCGCAATCACCAGTCTTAGTCTTAGCATCAAGATAATCATAGACACTCATTGGGATAATGGGATTACCATCAGCGTCATAACCATAATCCAGATAGTCACCAAGGTTGTAAGCTGCATCGTAAAGATCATACTCTACACTTACTGCATGACTCTCATCATACTTAGTCTGCAAGTCAGCCCACAACTGAGTGTTCTTAGCAATTGAGTCGTTTGCAGCTGCAACAGCCTTTACAGCTGCAGAGAAAGTAGCCTTGTCTGTAGCGGTTGCAGTGTAAGCAGCATCATAAGCATCAATATACTGCTTAGAAACATTAGCAGTAGAATACTCTGTCTTTGCAGGCATACCCTTCTCCAGAGCCATCTGGAAAGCCGCAGGAGTATTACCGAAATAAGACAATGTGAAGTTATCAAAGAGTGTCCAGTTACCACCAGGGTTGCTGTCATTCTTCTTCAGACCTACAGTAAGTTCACCATTATCAATAGCTACATAAGCGGTGTTCTTGTAGTTGTTGGGATCCAAACTGAAGACATAAGAAGCTGCCTTCATGTTGTTAGGAATATAACCATTTTCATCAACTTCATCCTTACCGACAGAATTCAGCCACGTTCCATTAGACTTAAGAGCTGTAAGAGCATCCGCATTGCCTTGCTGAGCAAATGCCCAAGCATTGAATAATGAAGTATTCAAGCTGTCGACGCCACTCTTTGCATAAATCTTAGCAGGAATAACAGAGTTTGCCTTATAATCATTATATGAAACAGCAGCCCAACTTGTACGGTAGAAAGCCTGTACGCTAACGCCATAGACGCCATTAGGCATATCTTTCAAAGTCTGGTAGATTTCATAATTCTTTTCATAGTACTCTGCAGCACCCTCACCAAAGGCAGGATCCGTTCCTGTCCAACCAGTTTTCTTGCCGTCTGCAAAATTAGGATTCGTCAGAGAAGTAGTCATATCAACAGGTGAATCGACTGTCGCATTTAATACAATAACAGCCTTTGCTGCATCAATAGCAGCATCAAGTTCCTCCATTGTAGCTGCCTCATTCTGATAAACAGCCTCCTGAGCAGAAACATTTACGCCACGAGCCTTAGCATCGTCAAGAATAGCCTTCAGGATCTGTGCCTTATTGTAGATCTCGATGGCCTGCAAATATGCCTCGTAAACATCGGAAGTAACGAAAGTCCAATCAATATAATGACCTTCGCCCTCCTCAAGGAAAGGATTCAAAGCCGTGTTACTTGCATTCGATGTAACATCCAGACCTACGAACTTTCCAGAATAAGAATCCAAGTTGTAAGTAGGGCTAATTTCTGAAGTTGCAGAAACATGAATACGGAAATTGTTCGTTCCTTCAATTGGAGTAACGCCCCATCCAAAGTCAGCCTGACTACCGCGGTCCACATACATGGCCGTTTCACTATCGAAGAAAACTAATTTCCATGAGCCCTTCTTCACAGAAAAGTCATTCAGAAGGTAAACACCCTGAGGTAGATCCTCCAAAGCAACAGTACCAGGAACATCTGCAGCTGTTGGAACAGTAAATGCCACTTTCAGGCCTGTAATACCAACACTTGCCTGAGTTCCCCATGCATTACCTTCCGTAAAGAAAGCCTTTGCACCAGGATTGTAGAGATAAAAGTTCTGTGTCGTGTCAGAACTGAGTACCCATGACTGAGTAGTAGCTGGCTCCGGCTTCTGGCGAACACCGTTCACCAGTTCCGCATTAGCAGTAGTCCATGCCATCACTAGCACAGAACCCACTACGAATAGTTTTTTCAGATTCATCATAAGTTTTAGTTTAAATTAAATAAAAATATTTTTTTAGTCAGTAAAAATGTAGGTTTCCAACTCATTAATATCACCTTTCACGCGTACATTATATATAATATAAGCATAGAGAGCAGTAACTGCCTAGGCGAAAATCGCTGCAAATATAAGCAAAAAATTAATAACTCGTATCAAAAATTCGTGTTTTTTTTGATTAAAATCAGAAAAAGGTGTGTTTTAACACTTCTGTTGAAACAAATGAATCAAATAGAAAAATAAAAAGAAACATGAGACAAAAAACATAAGCTCTTTAAGAGAGACGTCGTTTCTCGACAAGAGAGACGTCGTTTCTCGACAAGAGAGACGTCGTTTCTCTGCAAGAGAAAGGTCGTCTCTTAACCAGAGCAAAATATTTTCCTAACTAGAGAAAATTATTTCTCTAACTAGGGAGTAAAAAAAGACCCCGTCAAACTGGTTGACGAGGTCCTTGATTTTATATCGAATTTCCGATTAGAAATCCATGTGATCCAGTGTGTCGCTGAAATCCTTTGGCTCCTTGTTCTCAGCGGGGTCGCGATAAGCCTCACCCTCCTTCTGCTCAGGACGGGGACGACGCTCTCCACGCTCAGGACGCTCAGGACGCATTCCCGATTCTGACGAATCGCCTACCCGTTGCCTTTCGCGACGGTCACGACGCTCACCACGCTCACCACGGTCACGACGCTCGCCACGCTCAGGGCGCTCACGGCGCTCGCCACGAGCTGGACGCTCTACGTAGTCAGCGGGCTTCTCAATCAGCACGCGGTGTGAGAGCTTGTACTTACCAGTCTTAGGATCGATCTCGAGGAGCTTCACCTGGATGTGGTCGCCCTCCTTGATACCAGCCTCCTCGACAGTCTCGAGGCGCTTCCAGTCGATCTCAGAGATATGGAGCAGACCATCCTTTCCAGGCATGATCTCTACGAAGCAGCCATAAGGCATGATGCTGCGAACCACACCATCGTAAACCTCGCCTACCTCGGGGATAGCCACGATAGCCTTGATCTTAGCCAGAGCTGCGTCGATGCTCTCCTTGTCGGGACCTGATACCTGTACCTTACCAACACCGTCGGCTTCGTCGATGGTGATAGTGGTCTTGGTATCTTCCTGCATCTGCTGGATAATCTTACCGCCAGGGCCGATGACAGCACCGATGAACTCCTTAGGAATCTCGATCTGTACGATACGGGGAACCTGAGGCTTGAACTCGGCACGTGGCTCAGCGATGGTATCGGTGAGGCACTTCAGGATGTGCTCACGACCAGCCTTTGCCTGCATCAGAGCCTTCTCGAGGATGTCGAAGCTCAGACCGTCGCACTTGATATCCATCTGGGTAGCTGTCAGACCGTCCTTTGTACCGGTGGTCTTGAAGTCCATATCACCCAGGTGGTCCTCGTCACCGAGGATATCGCTCAATACAGCGTACTTGTCTTCTCCAGGATTCTTGATCAGACCCATGGCGATACCGGAAACGGGCTTCTTCATGGGCACACCAGCGTCCATCAGGGCGAGGGTACCGGCACAAACGGTTGCCATTGAAGAAGAACCGTTTGACTCGAGAATCTGAGAAACCAGACGCACTGTGTAAGGGAAGTCCTCAGGAATCTGACCCTTCAGACCGCGCCATGCCAGGTGGCCGTGACCAATCTCACGACGGCCTACGCCGCGCTGGGCCTTAGCCTCACCAGTACAGAATGGGGGGAAGTTATAGTGGAGGAGGAAGCGCTGGTAGCTCTTGTCGAGCACATCGTCAACCATCTTCTCATCGAGCTTGGTACCCAGCGTACAGGTAGAGAGTGACTGTGTCTCACCACGGGTGAAGATAGCACTTCCGTGAGGCATGGGCAGGGGAGATACCTCGCACCAGATGGGGCGGATCTCATCGGTCTTACGGCCATCCAGGCGGATACCCTCGTCGAGGATACAACGGCGCATGGCGTCGCGCTCCACATCGTGGTAGTAGCGGTCCATCATAGCGCTGTACTCATCGTCGCTGATTTCGCCCTTGGCATCCTCAGCCAGCTCGGCACGCTCAGCGAAGAACTTCTCCTTGAAGTCCTCGAGAATCTTCTCGAAGGCATCAGCGCGATCCTGCTTGGGCAGAGCCTGCTTGGTGATATCGTATGCGGGCTGGTACAATTCTTTATTCATGCGTGCGCGGAGGTCCTCGTCGTTAACCTCGTGGTTGTACTCGCGCTTCACATCCTTACCGAGCTCCTTGCTCAGCTCCTTCTGGAGTTCGCACATGGGCTTGATGGCATCCATAGCGGCCTTGAGGGCACCCAGCAGATCCTGCTCAGACACCTCTTTCATCTCACCTTCCACCATCATGATGTTCTCAGCAGAAGCACCAACCATGATATCCATGTCGGCCTGCTTCATCTGCTCGAAGGTAGGATCGATTACATACTGGCCATTGATACGAGCCACGCGCACCTCAGAGATGGGGCACTCGAAGGGAATATCCGAGCAAGCCAGGGCTGCAGATGCAGCAAAACCTGCCAATGCATCGGGCTGGTCAACGCCGTCTGCTGAGAGCAGCATGACGTTAACGAAAACTTCTGCGTGATAATTGCCAGGGAAAAGTGGACGAAGCACACGGTCCACGAGACGGCTAGTCAGGATTTCGTTATCAGAGGCTTTGCCTTCACGCTTGGTGAATCCACCAGGGAAACGTCCAGCAGCACTGTACTGCTCACGGTAGTCAACCTGCAAAGGCATGAAATCGGTTCCGGGAACTGCATCTTTTGCGGCACAAACAGTGGCCAGAAGTACAGTGTTGTTCATCTTCAGCATGACAGCACCGTCGGTCTGCTTTGCCACTTTCCCGGTTTCAATGGTGATGGTTCTGCCATCAGCCAATTGAAGGGTTTTTGTAATTACGTTCATCTTGTTTAAAACATCTAAAAAAATAAATTCGTGCAAAAGTACACATTATTTTAATAATACGTGCACAAAATCTGCATATTTTACTCTTTTTTATGAATTAATTCGTAACTTTGCACTCGACAAAACAATAACGACAATGAAAAAAATAGCAATAACAGCCTTGGCAGCACTCGTTTTCGCTGCCTGTAGCGACCAGAAACCTACCTTTACCGTAGAAGGAACCATCGATGGCGTCAAGGACACGACCATCTATCTGTATAACAACGCCCTGAGCGGTGCTGTGAAAGTGGACTCTGCCAAAATAGGCGAGGACGGCACCTTCACGCTGAAAGGGGAGGCGCCCAAGGATCCCGAACTCTACTGCATCAACCTGGGCAACCAGATTATCTACGTGGGCATCGACTCCACGGAGACGGTGACCATTCATGCGAAGGCGCCCAACATCGCCCGTGACTACGAGGTGGAGGGTTCGGTGAACACCCAGAAAATCAAGGAACTGTCGCTGAAGCAGCAGGACCTTAGGGCCAGGGTGATTGCCATCCAGAACAACCTGGATTTGAACAGGGAGCAGATCACCGTGGCACTGCAGCAGCTGGTGGATGCCTACAAGGTGGAGATTGCCAACGACTACATCTACGAGAACCCGGCATCTATCTATGCCTATTTCGCCCTGTTCCAGACGCTGGGCGGCTATAACCTGTTCGACCGTTCCAACCAGCAGGATGTGCGTGCCTTTGCTGCCGTAGCCACCAGTTGGGACACATTCCACCCGGAATCAGAGCGTACCAAGCACCTGCACAACACCACCATCAAGGGTATGAACGATACCCGTCAGCAGGCTGCCCGTGAGATGATGGCCGCAGAGGCCGCCACAAAGGTGGAGGCTACCGGTCTGATTGAACTGGAGCTGCCCGACGTGAGTGGCCATACCCGTACGCTGACAGAACTGAACGGCAAGGTGGTGCTGCTCGACTTCCACATGTTTGGCATGAAGGAGTCGGCTGCCCGCATCCTCAGCCTGCGCGACCTGTATGCCAAATACCATGCCCAGGGACTGGAGATTTACCAGGTAGGACTCGATGAAAACGAGCATTTCTGGAAGCAGCAGACGGAATCGCTGCCCTGGATCTGCGTCTACGACCCATCGGCACAGTCGGCCCTGCACTACAACGTACAGAACGTACCCGAGTATTTCCTCATCGACCGCAACAGTCAGCTCTACAAGCGTTCTACGCAGATGAAGGATGTGGAGGCGGAGATTCGCGCGCTGCTCGCAAACCCTACCAGCTCAGCCAAGTAAGCGATAGTCTCTACTGGCTGAACGATTGGAGGCTGCCCTACCCAGTGTACCGCTTCTGCACAGGTGATGTGGATGGCGACGGGAGCATGGATGCGCTGGTGGGCGTGATCAAGAAGACGCGGTTCCACCGGGAGAAAGGTAAGCGTATCTTCATCTTCAAACAGGTAGATGGGAAGGTGCGTCCGCTGTGGCTGGGTTCGCGACTGGGTGCTGAACTGGTGGACTTCCGTTTTGTGGACGGCTGCATCAGGGCATTGGAGACCGATGGAAAGGGGAAATATGCCGTGATAGACTATGAGTGGAAGGACTTCGGACCGGCCTTCAAACGGTTTATCGTCAAGAATACCCATCAAAAGAACGCCATAAAACAATTTAATCTATGAAGAGAATAGCTTCCTTTATCCTTTCCGGGCTGCTGCTGGCAGGTTGTGCCACCAAGGAGCAGACGACACCGGTGAGCACGCTCGACGTGGAGAGCCTGCGCGACAGCGTGGACCTCAACATGGATATCACGGGCCTGTCGCTCAGCGACTTGCGCATCCTGGAGAATGTGTTCCTGGCACAGAAGGGTTATCCTTTTGAGGACTCCTATATCCGCAGTATCTATCAGTCGACCACGTGGTACGACTCCCTGATGTGGGCCTTCAGCGAGAACGAGGACTACTACGACCAGAACAGTGGCTACTGGGGCGGCGAGCGCAACGAGGAACTGTCGTACCGCGAGGAATACTATAACAGCATCAAGCCGGAAATCATCGCTTATTCCGACGAGCAGCGCGCCTTTGTGAACCGCGTCAGACAGCGCGAGGACGAGTTGCGCAAACGGAATTTCAAGTCGGGCAACGAGGACGACAAGGTGAATGTCGCCAATATCGTGAACCCTGCCCTGCTGAAGGAGCCCGACCAGAGGCTGTGGGACTACCTGGGCCATCACGGCTTTGCCATCGTGCCCGCCCAGCACCAGCAGTTGTTCCATGTCTATGAGCAGAACGACTACCATGAGTTCCCGGCCTTCGTCACCACCGACCTCTACCTGCAGCTCTACCACCTCTATTTCGACTGCATGTTGCGCGAGGTGGAACAGGAGAAGCTGATGCCGCTGCTGAAGGAGTTCTGCGAGGAAGGACAGAAGGTGTTTGCCAGAAGATGGCAACGCGAGAAGGAGAATGAAGATGCCGTGTTCAACACGGAGGAAGCTGCAGAATGGATTGTCACGTATTTCAAGGTGGCCAATGCTCTCCTGGAGGAGCAGGCGCCCAAGGGCGATGCCGATGCCTTGGGCGAATATGAACGGGTGATGAAGAGCGTGAACGCCACGTCTGAGTTCCTGGAATATACGGACGTACCCTTTGAATACAGTCTGTTCCGTCCCCGTGGCCACTACACCCGCAATGACAACCTGAAGCGCTACTTCCGTACGATGATGTGGTTGCAGACCGTGCCACTCAGGTCAGACAATCCTTTCGACATGCTCAAGGCGAACATCCTGGCCGTGGAGATCTGCGACGACCACGACAACCCCAGACTCTGTTCGCTGTACAAGAAGCTGACGGAGCCCATGAACTACCTGATGGGTATGCCCGATGACGTGAGCATCGAACAGGTCAACAAGATTATCTCGGATATCGGCACATGCGAGATTGATCCGAATGAATTAGGCGTAAAGGTCGATGAAATCGCAGAAAAACAGACACGTATCCGTCCGAAGTTCCTGCGTACAGGCAGGAATAAGGTGCGCCTGATGCCCCAGCGCTATCAGCCCGATGCAGAGGTGCTGCAGGAGATGGTGGACTATGATTCCAACACCACGAAGCGCGAGGTGCCCAAGGGCCTGGATGTGTTTGCCGCCATGGGTGTCAGCGCTGCAGAGAAAATTCTCATGGATGAGCTTAACGAGCCCGACCGCTGGAGCAAGTACACCAGCAACCTGAAGCGGATGAAGAAGCGCATGAACGAGATTAAGTGGGAGGAGAATGCAGCAACCCAGTGGATGAGTGCGCTGAAGACCGTCATCGACAAGCCCCAGCATGCGCCTTATTTCATGCTCTCGCCCGAATGGGACAAGAAATCGCTGAATGCGATGCTGGGCTCATGGACCGAACTGAAGCATGATGCCATCCTGTATGCCAAGCAGCCCATGGGTGCCGAGTGCGGCGGTGCCGGTCCTCCCGACCCTATCGTCAAGGGCTACGTGGAACCGAATGTGAAGTTCTGGCAGAAGGCCATCGACCTGCTGAAGGAAAACCAGAAGATACTGCGCACGCACAACCTGCTCACGGAGAAGATAGCCACTGCCAACGAGCGTCTTACCGAAGAGGCCGAGTTCCTGTTGGCTATTAGCAAGAAGGAACTGAGGGGCGAGGTACTGAAAGACGTGGAGTACGATGAACTGGAGTATATCGGTGCGAAGTTTGAGAACATGTCGCTGGAACTGTTGCGCGACAGCGAGCACGAGCTCTGGGACTGGGAAGCCATTCAGGGGCCCGACCGCAAGGTGGCGCTGGTGGCTGATGTCTATACCGCCAATGCCGACAACAACCCCAACAAGAGTATCCTCTACGAGGCTGTCGGTGATGCCGATGAAATCTATGTCGTGGTGGAGATTGGCGGATACCTGTGGCTCACCCGTGGTGCCGTGTTCTCGTATCGCGAGTTCCAGCGTTCCATCGACGACCAGCGTCTCAACGACGAGGAATGGCAGGAGTACCTGGAGCGTCACCCCCGATCGGGCGTGCCAGAATGGATGACCCCGGTTACCGTGCCCTTGGAAAAGACGCCTGTAGATAATGAGAGCGTATTTTATAGCACTGGTTGCTAGTTTAGCTAGTTTCACTAGTGCAACTAGTCAGACTAGTTCAACTGGTGAAACTAGTAAAACCTGCCTCCTCTTTACCGGTGACATCCTTTTGGACCGCGGTGTGCGGAAAGTCATCGGGCACCACGGCATCGACCACCTCTTCACCCGTGAGATGGACTCGCTGTTCCGGGCCTCGCAGGTGGTGGTGGGTAATCTGGAGTGTCCGGTCACCAGCATCCAGGCGCCCGTGCAGAAACGGTTCATCTTCCGGGGCGAACCGGCATGGCTGGGGGCGCTGAAGAAGCACGGATTTACTCATCTGAACCTGGCCAACAACCACAGCACAGACCAGGGCAGGAAGGGACTTGAAGATACCAGGGAAAACATCCTCAAGGCGAAGCTGAAACCCGTTGGAATGGGCAAAAACCTGCAGGAAGCGGCCCAGCCCGTACTCCTCACGTCACAGCCCCGCAAGGTGTGGCTCATCGCCTCGCTGGGCATGGCGCTGGAGAATTTTGCCTACCTGCCCGACCGTCCCTGCGTGAACACCGAACGGACGCAGGAGATCATCGAACGTATCCGTGACATCAAGCGGAAGGACCCGCAGGCCGTGGTCATCGTGTCGCTCCACTGGGGCGGCGAGCACACCCTGAAGCCCGTACCCAGCCAGCGGTTGGATGCCCACCGGCTGATTAACGCCGGGGCGGATGCGCTGATCTGTCACCACACGCATACGCTGCAAACCATAGAGCACTACAAAGGACGGGATATCTACTACAGCATCGGCAACTTCATCTTTGACCAGCAGAAGCCGCTGAACAGCCAAGCCTGCGTGGTGAAGGTGGAAGTAACCAGGAATCATGTGAAAACACAAGCCCTGCCCGTCCACATCCAAGGATGTGTGCCACATTTAAAGTGAATTTTCTTGCGCCCAATCGTTAAGAAAACAAAAAATCTCCTATATATATAAGGTGGTAGCAAACTTTTTGTTTACTTTTGCACCCCAAATTATCATAACAAGCAAAATTATGCAGAAAAATCTTGTGATTGTGGAGTCACCCGCCAAGGCCAAGACGATTGAGAAATTTCTTGGCGAGGACTATAAAGTCATGTCTAGTTACGGACATATCCGCGACCTGAAGAAGAAAGAGTTAAGTATCAACGACACCACCCTGGAACCCGAATACGAGATTCCCGATGAGAAGAAGAAACTGGTCAGTGAACTGAAGAACCAGGCCAAGAAAGCCGGTCAGGTATGGCTCGCATCCGATGAAGACCGCGAGGGAGAAGCTATTTCATGGCACCTGTGTGAGGTGCTGGGACTGGATGAGGAGAAGACCAAGCGTATCGTGTTCCACGAGATTACCAAACCCGCTATCCTTGATGCCATCGAGCATCCGCGCACGCTGGACATGAACCTGGTGAATGCCCAGCAGGCCCGTCGTGTGCTCGACCGTCTGGTAGGTTTCAAGTTGTCGCCCGTGCTGTGGCGCAAGGTGAAGCCCGCCCTCTCTGCCGGTCGTGTGCAGAGTGTTGCCGTACGTCTTATCGTAGAGCGTGAGCGCGAGATACAGGCCTTCAAGAGCGAGACATACTACAACGTGAGCGGTGTCTTCGCCATTGCCAACCCCGACGGTTCAATGACGGAGGTGAAGGCCACGCTGGGCCAGCGTTTCAAGACCGAGGAGGAAGTGATGGCGTTCCTGAACAAATGCAAGGATGCCACCTTCACCGTAGAGGCTATCCAGAAGAAGCCCATGAAGCGCACGCCTGCGCCCCCATTCACCACCTCTACCCTGCAGCAGGAAGCCGCACGTAAGTTGGGCTACACCGTGAGTCAGACGATGATGGTGGCACAACACCTCTATGAAAACGGACGCATCACGTACATGCGTACGGACTCTGTGAACCTGAGCAGCCTGTGCATCAACGCCACGAAGGAGGAGATCGGACAGCTGTATGGCGAGCAGTACAGCAAGGTGCGCCAGTATCACACCAGTTCAAAGGGTGCCCAGGAGGCGCACGAAGCCATCCGTCCTACCTACATGGACCAGACCACGATAGAGGGTACCGTACAGGAGAAGCGCCTGTATGACCTCATCTGGAAGCGCACCCTGGCCTGCCAGATGGCAGATGCCGAGATAGAGAAGACCACCGTCACCATCAGCATCAGCACCAGCGACGAGCAGTTCGTGGCCAGCGGCGAAGTGGTGAAGTTCGACGGTTTCCTGAAGGTTTACCGCGAGTCTGTTGACGACGATGACGACAACAAGGACGAGCAGGGACACATCCTGCCTCCTTTGAAGAAGGGCATGGAACTGACACGTCGCGACATCGTCGCTACAGAGCGCAACAGTCAGGGACCTCAGCGCTATACGGAAGCCTCATTGGTACATAAGCTGGAGGAACTGGGAATCGGCCGTCCTTCTACCTATGCACCTACCATCAGCACCATCCAGCAGCGTGAATACGTGGTGAAGGGTGACAAGAAGGGCGAGGAGCACAACTATGCCATCATCACCCTGAGGGGTAAGCAGATATCACAGAAGCAGCGCACCGAGATGACCGGTGCCGACAAGGGAAAGCTGATGCCTACGGATATCGGTACGGTGGTGAACGACTTCCTGATGGAGCATTTCCCCACGATCATGGACTATAACTTCACGGCTAAGGTGGAGCAGGACTTCGATAAGATTGCAGAAGGCAAGGTACTGTGGGACAAGATGATGAAGCGTTTCTACAAGGACTTCGAGCCCGTAGTGGAGACCACGATGAACGCCCGTTCAGAGCACAAGGCCGGTGAGCGCCAGCTGGGTATCGACCCCAAGAGCGGCAAACCTGTCTTCGTGAAGATTGGCCGTTTCGGTCCGCTGGTACAGATTGGTTCGGCCGAGGACGAGGAGAAGCCACAGTTTGCCCACCTGCCCAAGGAACTGAGTCTGGAGACCGTCACACTGGAGCAGGCACTGGAACTCTTTAAGCTGCCCCGCATGCTGGGCCAGTTTGAGGGTGAGCCTGTCACCATCGGTACAGGTCGCTTTGGCGCCTACGTGCTCCACAAGAAAGTATACACCTCGCTGCCCAAGGATGCCGACCCGCTGACCATCGGTATTGCCGATGCCGTGAAACTGATTGAGGACAAGCGCAAGCAGGAGGCCCAGAAGCTGCTGAAGACGTTCAAGGAAGACAGTAAGCTGACGGTGCTCAACGGTCGATACGGTCCCTACCTGGCTTACGACGGTACCAACTACCGTCTGCCCAAGAACCTGCACGAGAAGGCCAGGGAACTGACCTACGATGAGTGCATGAAGATCATCAACAAGAATTGAGGATTGAGATTTGAGGTTTGAGATTTAAGAATTGAGGTTTATGAAAAGGATTATCCTCATAGGCTACATGGGAGCCGGCAAGACGACCGTAGGCAAGGCACTCGCCAAGGAACTGGGCATCCCGTTCTATGACCTGGACTGGTATATCGAGAACCGCAGGCGCAAGACGGTGTCGGAGATCTTTGCCGAAGTGGGCGAGGAGGGCTTCCGCCAGATAGAGCATAACATGCTGCACGAGGTAGCAGAATTTGAGGATGTCATCATCAGCTGTGGCGGTGGCACGCCCTGCTTCTTCGATAATATCGACTATATGAACGAGCAGGGACAGGTGGTTTACCTGAAGGCCTCGCCGGAAGTGCTCTACAAGCACCTGCTGATGGGCAAGGGCGAGCGTCCGCTGCTCAAGGGCAAGAGCAAGGAGGAACTGATTACCTTCATCCGCGAACAGCTGGAGAAGCGCGAGCCCTACTACAACAAGGCACGCTACACGGTTGACGTGAGCCTCATGGATAATTACGACAAAATAAAAATCACAATAGAGAAACTCCGCGAATTACTGGAACTATGAAGAAATGGACCTTAGATGATGCCCGCGAGTTGTACAACATCAACGGATGGGGCACGAGTTACTTTGGTATCAACGACAAGGGTGATGTCTATGTGACGCCCAGCAAGGACGAGGTGCAGATTGACCTGCGCGAGGTGATGGACGAACTGTCGCTGCGCGACGTGACAGCCCCCGTACTACTGCGTTTCCCCGATATCCTGGACAATCGTATCGAGAAGACATGGAGCTGTTTTAAGAAGGCTGCCAAGGAATACGACTACAAGGGTGAGAACTACGTGGTCTATCCTATTAAGGTGAACCAGATGCAGCCCGTGGTCGAGGAGATTATCTCTCACGGACGTAAGTTCAACCTGGGCGTAGAGGCCGGTTCCAAGCCTGAGCTGCACGCCGTCATCGCCGTACAGTGCCAGAGCGACTCTATCATCGTATGTAACGGCTACAAGGATGAGAGCTATATCGAACTGGCCCTGCTGGCACAGAAGATGGGCAAGCAGATTTTCATCGTGGTGGAGAAACTGAACGAACTGGATATCATTGCCCGTGTGGCTAAGCAGTTGAACGTGCGCCCTAATATCGGCATCCGCATCAAACTGGCTTCCAGTGGCAGTGGCAAGTGGGAAGAGAGCGGCGGCGATGCCTCTAAGTTCGGACTGACCAGTGCCGAACTGCTTGAAGCGCTGGAGATGCTCGACAAGAAAGGTATGCGCGACTGTCTGCGCCTGATTCATTTCCATATCGGTTCGCAGATTACCAAGATACGTCGTATCCAGACGGCCCTGCGCGAGGCTTCACAGTTCTATATCCAACTGCATAAGATGGGCTATAACGTGGACTTCGTGGATTGTGGCGGTGGTCTGGGTGTCGATTACGACGGCACACGCTCCCCATCCAGTGAGAGTTCGGTGAACTACTCGATTCAGGAGTATGTGAACGACTGTATCTACACCTTTGTGGATGCTGCCAACAAGAACAATATCCCCCACCCTAATATCATCACGGAGAGCGGACGCTCACTGGCTGCCCACCACTCTGTGCTGGTCATCGATGTGCTGGAGACGGCCTCACTGCCCGAGATGCCCGAGGAGTTTGAACCCGACGAGAACAGTCACCAGCTGGTGAAGGACCTCTATGAGATCTGGGATAACCTCTCCCCCCGTAATGTGCTGGAGGACTGGCACGATGCCGAACAGATTCGTGAGGAGGTGCTTGACCTCTTCTCGCATGGTATCGTGGACCTGAAGACACGTGCCGAGATTGAGGCGATGTACTGGAGCGTTTGTCATGAGATCAATGCTCTGGCAAAGAACCTGAAGCATATCCCTGAGGAACTGATGAATATAGACAAGTTGCTGGCTGATAAGTATTTCTGCAACTTCTCGCTGTTCCAGAGTCTGCCCGACTCATGGGCTATCGACCAGATGTTCCCCATCATGCCTATCCAGCGACTGGACGAGCGTCCTACTCGTAATGCCACGCTGCAGGATATCACCTGCGACAGCGACGGTAAGGTGGTGAACTTCGTGACCAACCGCCATAACTCGCACTCGCTGCCCGTCCATGCGCTGAAGAAGAACGAGACCTACTATCTGGGCGTGTTCCTCGTGGGTGCCTATCAGGAGATTCTGGGTGATATGCACAACCTCTTTGGCGACACGACCGCTGTCCACGTATCGGTGAAGGACGGTCACTACCACATCGACCAGATTTTCGACGGTGAGACCGTGGCTGAGGTGCTGGAATACGTGCAGTACAACCCCAAGAAACTGGTACGCCAGTTGGAGATATGGGTGTCTAAGAGTGTGAAGGAAGGTAAGATTTCGCTCGAAGAAGGCAAGGAGTTCCTGAGCAACTATCGCAGCGGACTCTACGGATATACCTATCTGGAACAGTAGGAGTTAAAGGAGTTAAGGAGTTAGAGGAGTTAAGACAATAGCTTTAGTGATGTTTAGCGACTGGTATATACTCGGATTGAGTGTCAACGCCTGGATCACTATCATGACAGTGGTCAGCATCTTTGTGGTGATGGCCCGATCCCATATACCTGCCGAGGTAGCCTTTCTGGGTGCCCTGACGGTATTGCTGGTTACAGGAGTAGTGACCGAGGAAGAAGGTATGGCAGGATTCGGTAGCGAACCTGTTGTGGTGCATGCTGCCTTCTTTGTGATTATTGCAGGACTGATGCAGACGGGTGTGCTCTATTGGCTCACCAAGCATGTGCTGGGCGACCCAAAGAACTACAACAATGCGCTGCTACGACTGATGGTGCCCACCAGTATCTTGTCGGCATTGCTAAACTCGGTCAATGTGGTGGCGCTCTTCATCGATGCGGTGAAGATATGGTCACGCAAACTGAATGTCTCGCCCTCCAAACTATTATTACCCCTGAGCTATGCCGCCACGCTGGGTGGTATGTGCACGTTGCTGGGCAACTCATCCAATCTGGTGGTAGCCGGTCTTTACTTGAATAAGACGGGCCACTCCATGCACATCTTCGAACCACTACTTCCTGGTCTCATCGTGACTGTCGTGGGTATCTTGCTGGTGATTATCATGCAGCATTATATCCCATCACGCAAAACGGCTGAGGAGTCGTTTGAGACCACCAGCGACTATACCGTGGAACTGCTGGTACCAACAGATAATCCTGCGGTGGGAAATACCGTAGAAGAGGCCGGACTGATGAACGTCAAGGGTGGTACACTCCTCGAAATTGTCCGATTTGATCGGGAAATTATCATGCCCGTGCCCAAGGATGAATGGGTGCTGGGAGGCGACCGTCTGATTTATGCCGGACAGATTAACGAGATTCTTGAACTGAAACGCACACACGGATTGGCTGCTGCCGATCATCATGTGTGGAGTATCAATGATATCGATACCAAGCGAAAGATGCGCACTGCCTACGTCAACTTCGGCAGTTCTCTGATAGGTCGCTCTATGTCGGAGTGTCATTTTGAACAGAAAAACAACGTGGCCCTCGTGGCTGTAGCCCGTCAGGGAAACCGTGTTAACGGACAGCCGCGTGAGATTCGTCTGGAGGCTGGCGACTCGCTGCTACTGGAATGTCCACCCAATGATGACCGTGCGTTGGAACAGAACAACCGTGGAAAGGTGACTTTCTTTGATAGTCATTTCGTGCCGCAGTTGGGCAAGAAGACCATCACCTCAGCCATTATCCTGGTCTTGATGTTCCTGATTTCATCGTTCCACCTGCTGCCTCTGATGGCTTCTACCATGTTTGCCGCAGGACTGATGATGATTTTCGGTTGCTGTCGCATCACGGGCGTGACCAAATATATAGAATGGGAGCTGTTGCTCATCCTGGGCGCCACGGTGGTATTCTCGGTGGCCATCACCAAGACGGGCGTGGCCGACACCATAGCCCACCAGGTGCTACAGCTTTGCGGCAATAATCCGTATGTCGTCATGGCGGTGATGTGTATCCTGGCCTCTGTCGTCAGTGAGTTTGTGAGCGACGTAGGTTCCAGTGCCGTGTTCTTCCCCATCATGTACCAGCAGGCTGAGATGCTTGGCTGCAATCCCATGCCGTTTATCATATCACTGATGCTCAGTGTCACCATCAGTTTTGCCTCGCCCATAGGCAGCAACACCCACATGCTCATCTACGGTCCCGGTTCGTTTAAGTTCACCGACTTTGCCCGTCTGGGTATTGTGATGCATATTGTGCTACTCACCGTGGCACTAGGCTTGGTCACTATAATTTATCCATTATATTAATCACATTGAATCCGACATGAAACCATCATTGACCGTTATCAAAGTAGGAGGTGCCGTCGTTGAGGACGAGGCACAGCTCACACAACTTTTACACGATTTCACCGCTATTCAGGGACCGAAGATACTGGTTCACGGCGGTGGCCGCAGAGCCACAAAGATAGCCGAGCGACTGGGCATCGAGACCAAAATGGTGGACGGGCGCCGTATCACCGATGCCGAGATGCTGGAAGTGGTCACCATGGTTTATGGCGGACTGGTTAATAAGAATGTGGTAGCCCGTTTGCAGGCCCTTGGCTGCGATGCTATCGGTCTGACGGGTGCCGATGCGAATATCCTGCTCTCTCAGAAGCGCCCTGTGAAGATGGTCAACGGCGAGCCTGTTGACTATGGCTTCGTAGGCGACGTAAAGCAGGCTTCCGGATCAAAATTAGCCCATTTTATCGACGCCAACCTGATTCCCGTGGTGGCACCGCTTACCCACGACGGACAGGGACATATGCTCAATACCAATGCCGACACAATGGCTTCTGAGACTGCTAAGGCCATGGCAGTAGCAGGTTACGACGTCACCCTGATTTACGCGTTCGAGAAACCAGGCGTGTTGCGCAATGCTGATGATGACAGTTCCGTCATCGCCACCATCAACCATGCCGACTTCGAGACCTACAAAGCCGACGGCACCATCAGCGGTGGCATGCTACCCAAGATAGAGAACGCCCTTGCCGCCATCGACGCAGGCGTACAGCGCGTCATCATCACTAAGGCCACTGCCATCGACGGTCAGCATGGCACGGTGATTACAGAATAGCGTAACACGTACCTTCGCCAAACAATCTGATTTTACAATAGCAATGAACCTAAATCTGACAACTACGATTAATTTCGACCATATCGCTGACCGCAAGTTGCGAAGTGATGTGATAGCACTCTGCCTCAAGACAGGCAAACCTGTACTGAAACTATCTACGAAGGATTATGTGGATAATGGTCTGGAACACTATGTGAAGGAATACGGGTCGGCAGGGCTAGTGAATATTGCCGTATTCAATATCCTGCAGCATACGATTACGGGATGGCCAGGAGGTAAACCAAACGCAGACGACTCTACACGACCGGAGCGTGCATTGCCCTACCCCAAGCGGGTTATCGTGTTCTCGCCGCATCCGGATGATGATGTCATCTCAATGGGAGGCACTATCCGTCGCCTGAAACAGCAAGGACACGACGTACATGTAGCTTACGAGACTTCCGGTAATATTGCGGTGGCAGACGAGGAGGTGAGGCTCTATATGCATTTCCTGCGTGCCTTTAATGAGAAATTTGCCAATGGCAGCGATGACATCATCAAACACTATTCCGACGAAGTGCTGGGATTCATCAAACGGAAGCAAGAGGGCGACCTCGATAATCGGGATGTGCTGACCGTGAAAGGACTGATACGAAGAGGCGAGGCACGCAATGCCTGCGGATACAACGGTATCAAAAAAGACCATATCCACTTCCTCGACCTGCCTTTCTACGAGAGCGGAAAGATAGAGAAACTGCCGATGACAGAGCGTGACGTGCATATCATTCAGGAACTGCTGCAGCAGATAAAACCGCACCAGATATACGTAGCCGCCGACCTGGCCGACCCACACGGGACGCATCGGGTATGTACGGATGCCGTGCTGGCTGCCATCGACGAAGAGAAGCAGGCGGGTGCAGAATGGCTCCACGACTGCAGGGTGTGGATGTATCGCGGTGCATGGTCGGAATGGGAGATAGAGAATATAGAGATGTGTGTACCCATGAGTCCCGAAGAACTGCGTGAGAAACGCAACGCCATCCTGCGCCATCAGAGTCAGATGGAGAGTGCCCCATTCCTAGGCAATGACGAGCGCCTGTTCTGGCAACGCGCAGAGGATCGCAACCGTGCTACTGCCAAACTCTACGACGACCTCGGACTAGCTTGCTATGAAGCCATGGAGGCCTTCGTAGAGTATAAGTTCTAAAGAAAGCGTAGTACTTATATATAAAAGAAAAGAGAGGTCAGCCCTCTCTTTTTCTTTTATTTCTATTATTTCTTTTTCTTCGGTTTCCTGCGAGCCCAGCCCTCTTCGCTGAAATCGGGTATTTCGCCCTTGAAGTCCACACGGGGAGATTGATTGTTCATCAACGCACGCCAGTCGTCCTTCTTCATCTTTCTCTTGGCTGGTGCAGGATTATTCGTCTGCTTGTCGTCCTCCGAATTACAACGCACGGTACGACCCTTGTAACGGATACCGGTGAGTTGCGTCATCACCTTACGGGCATCCTTCTCGGGTACCTCAAAATATGAGATGGTGTCGAGCAGGTCGATATGTCCTACCTCCTGGCGGCCTCCTACGTAACGGTTGAGCGTCTGCATCAGCACGCCAGGGAAGAAGCCATCCTTCTTACCAAGGTTAATGAAGAGGCGCCTAAAGCCCTTCTGAGCCTTGTTCATGCGCTTCTCACGGTCGGTCTGGGGTTTCTTCTCCTTTTCCCTGACAGGTGCCTCAATCTCGGGGGCATCAGCATAGTAAGCCAGGAACTTACCAAACTCCAGCGACACAATCTTCTTAATGAGTTCGTCCTTGTCGATAAATTCAAAGTAACGACTGATATCCTGCAGGAAAGGTGCGATTTCATCGTCGTTGACGTCGGTCTTTACTATCTGATCCATCACCTTATAGAGCTGCTTCTTACAGATCTCCTCAGCCGATGGAATGGGCGTTTCTATGAATTTCTTACCGATAATCTTCTCGATATCACGAATCTTGTGTTTCTCCTTTGAGTGAACGATAGAGATACTGGTGCCCTTCTTACCAGCACGACCCGTACGACCGGAACGGTGGGTATAGCTCTCGATATCATCGGGCAAACCAAAGTTGATGACATGCGTCAGGTCGTCCACATCCAATCCTCGGGCTGCCACATCGGTAGCCACAAGAAGTTGTGTGAGGTGCTGACGGAATTTCTGCATCGTAAGGTCGCGCTGCTGCTGCGAGAGGTCGCCATGCAACGACTCTGCATTATAGCCGTCACGAATCAGTTTATCTGCTATCTCCTGCGTCTCCAGTTTGGTACGGCAGAAGATAATAGCGAAAATCTTGGGATAATAGTCAACAATGCGCTTCAAGGCCAGATACTTATCCTTGGCCTGCACCATATAATAGATATGATTCACGCTCTCGGCACCCTCGTTACGCGAACCTACCACCACCTCTTCGTAGTCAGTCAGGTATTTCTTGGCCACACGCTCTACCTCGCGGCTCATTGTAGCTGAGAACATCAGCGTGCTATGCTCCTCAGGGAGCGACTCAAAAATCTCGTTGATGGCTTCCGAGAAGCCCATATTCAGCATTTCATCGGCCTCATCGAGTACGATATTACGCACATTCTCCAGTTTGGCATAGCCACGATTTTTCAGGTCAATGAGTCGGCCCGGGGTAGCCACGATAACCTGAGCACCCATCTTCAAGGCGCGTATCTGCTGTTCGATAGCAGCACCGCCATAGACGGCCTCCACATGAACGCCCTCCATATATTTCGAGAAATCGCGCAAATCATCGGCAATCTGTAAGCAGAGCTCACGCGTAGGACTCAACACCAAAGCCTGTGGAAGGTTTGAGTCTTGAGTTTTGAGGTTTAAGGTTTCCTCAAGGCGCATCAGCAAAGGAATGCCAAATGATGCCGTCTTACCTGTACCTGTCTGTGCCAGCGCAATCATATCGCGCTTACTGGTTAGTAGTCTTGGGATTACTTCTTCCTGTACAGGCATTGGCTGTACGAATCCCATCTCTTCAATGGCTCGGCGTATCTCTACGCTCACGCCTAATTCTTCAAATGTCTTCATAGTGAATTTTAATTGTTACTCATCGAAGCCGCCGCCTCCGCCGCCAAAGGTATTCTCCTCATCGTTGCCACCCTGGCCGTCTTCACGATCGCGGTCGGTCTTCTTTCTTGTCATATTTCCAAAGTTCCACGTCAACTGCAGGTTGATACGTGGGTCGCGCCAGTTTTTCTGATGGCGCCAGAATGTTGGACCCTCGGTATAGTTCTCAAACTGACGCGTATTGAACACGTCGCGCCAGTTGAGCGCCAAAGCAAAGGTCTTGTTCAGGAATGTCTTACGCAGACCCAGATCGAGCGAACCATTAGCCTTGCGGTGTCCCTGCGTAATCACTGAGCGGGAACGGTAGTTGCCCGTAGCCTGCACAGAAATGCTATAAGGCAGGATAACAGAAGCCAACACACGGGCATCCCATGCAAAGTTCTCGTTGCCCTCGCCTGTCACGGTCTGACCCTCCACAACAGTAGAGAAACCGTCCAACTTGTAATAGTAGGCATTCAGCGTGGTGGTGAGGTCGAGAATGCGGAAGAACTTGTCCTTCAGGATCACCTCGGCACCGGCGCTTTGACTCTTAGCCACGTTGAGGTTGGTCATGTACATCACGTTCTGTCCCTCATAGAGGCCCTGATAGCGGATGCGCTGCATCACGTCGGTAGTAGGACGATAGTAGGTACCTACAGACAACGTATGGGCAGCCCATGTCTTCAGGTAGTTCAGCGAGAAGGCATTGGTGAACTCAGGTGTCAGCTCGGGGTTACCGAACTCAATCATCGAGGCATCACGCGTATTCTTGAACGAGTTGAGCTGTCCGCCCCAGGGACGACGCAGACGACGGGTTACGTTCAACTGGATCTGTGATGTAGGTGTCAGTTCGTAGTTCAGGAAGAGCGAGGGGAACAGCTGGAAATAGTCCTTCTTAAAAGGTGTCTCCGTCTGATAATTGTCGATACTCCTCGTATCCACCTTCCAATATTCACCACGCAGGCCAGCCATCACACCCAACTTACCGAACTTCATGTTGGTTGTGGCATAGAGGGCATGGATATCACTGTCGTAGATGAAGCGGTTGTAGAAGAAAGGATCCTCCTGCAAACGCCCATCTGCAGGTGAGAGTCGCTCGGCCTGTCCTACACTGGCATACTCAAAACTGCTCTGCGGCGTATTCTCATGCGAGAAACGTCCTTCGTAGCCTGCCTCAATCTTAAAGTTCTCATTAATCTGGTTCTCATAGTCAAGACGAGCCTCCCAGTGGCGGTTGTTCATATCCATTGGGCGATACTGATAGCTATAGGAGCTCAGCGAAGTTAATAACGACGTGGTATCGTTGAGGTATTCATTGGAGCCGTCACCATTCCATTTATTAAACTCCACCATAGCATCCAACTTGTGCGTGCCACTCTCGTTGAACTTGTGTGTGTATGACAGTTCCACATTATACATATGGTGATCACCATCGCCCCAAGTCTGACGGCGCAGCTTGCGATCGGCCACCTTAGAACCGTCGGCACCAAATGTACCATATTCGTAAGTGGTCAGGTTGTCGTTAGAGTGGTTGCCCTGCATCGTCATACCACCCAGCGACAAATCATCGTTATCACTCAGATGGAAAGTCAGTCCGGCACGTGCAAAGAGTCCGCCGCCATTATTATTGTTCTCGCCCTCACTGAACTGATAGCTGCTGAAAGGAGAACTCGCGCTGGTACGATAGCGCTGATCGCTCATATTGCCGCCATCACCCTTACGTTTACGATAGCCAATATTGGCATAGGCATCCACCCACTTGGAGGAATAGTTGATGTTACCACCCACGTTCCAGCCTTTCTGGTTGTTCACACCCGTCTGGACAGAGCCATAATAGCCGGCACGACGGTCGCGCTTCAGAATGATATTGATAATACCGGCAGTTCCCTCAGGTGAATATTTAGCACTGGGGTTGTCGATAACTTCGATACGCTCAATGCTCTCGGCTGGTATCTGCTGCAGGATCTCGGCACGGTTGTCGCTGGTCAGTCCGCTGCTCTTACCATTGATCCACACCTCCACACTGGAGTTGCCACGCAGAGAAATCTCACCATCGGTGGTCACCTCTACCGAAGGTATATTCTCCAACAGGTCACTGACACTACCACCAGCAGCTGCCAGCACCTCGTCAACGGTGAAGGTTTTACGATCTACCTCGAGCTTCATCTGTGAACGCTGACCAGTGACCTGCACCTCCTTCAGCATTTTCTGATCTTCCGCCAGGTAGATAGCGTTATAATGAATATTGCGTTTCTCGGGAGTCACCTGAAAACGACGCACAGCCGACTTATAGCCCATCAAGGTGATCTCAAGTGTATAGGCACCATCTTTAAGACCCTGTATATTGAACTGGCCTTTCACATCGGTCATACCGCCACCTGCCAATTTCCCGTCAGCACCCGTTACACGCACAGTTACAAACTGCAGTACTTCATCGTTCTGCTTATCCAGAACCTTACCACGAACAACGCCCTGTGCCCACATACCTAATGAGCACACTAACAGCGCAGATACCAAAAACAATCTATTCATAAACCAGTTTAGTTATCGCATATAGAAATACATGAAAGCAGCAAAAGCAAGTATCAGATACGTGCATCCCTTCCAAATCTTACCAAATACATAGCAGCAGACAATCAGGAAAACTACCATCATGATATCTGAGAACCTGATATGGAAAGGCTGATAGTCCAGCATCTCCTCCGAATAGAGCATCTCACCATCGTCGCCTCTGCGACCTAAGGGCAGGTCATCCCTACCCTCTTCCTGGGCCCATAATTGCAGTCGAATAGCCCAGAGACAAATAATGGTGTAAAGTCTTAACAGGTTCTGATACATTAATTTATATTCAATTTTGCGTGCAAAATTACAAAAAAAGAATGTAAAAACTGCACTATTATAGGTATTTCTTTTGCATTTCGTTTGTTTTTTCGTATCTTTGCGGCCAGATTATTCCTAAAATACACAAAATCAGAGATGGCTTATACACGTATCACAGCAGCCGAGGCTGCAGCATTGATTAAAAACGGAGAGAACATTGCCATGAGTGGTTTCACACCCGCTGGTGTGGCCAAGGCAACGACAAAGGAGTTGGCCAAGCTTGCCGTCAAAGAGCACGAAGCAGGTCGCGAGTTCAAGGTTGGTATCTTTACTGGTGCCTCAACAGGTCAGAGCACCGATGGTGACATGGCCAATGCACAGGCTATCAAGTATCGTGCCCCCTACACTACCAACCCAGATTTCCGTAAGCACGTCAACCTGGGTGAGATTCCGTATAACGACCTGCATCTGAGCCACATGGCACAGGAGTTGCGCTATGGTTTCTATGGTGATCTGGACTGGGCTATCCTTGAAGTGTGTGACATCGAAGAGGTGGGCAACGACTATCATGTCTATCTGACTGCCGCTGGTGGTATCAGTCCCACTGCAGCCCGCCTGGCCAAGCACGTCATTCTGGAATTAAATAGTTTCCACAACCCCAATGCCAAGTTCATCCACGACGTGTATGAACCCCTTGATCCCCCTTACCGCAAGCCCATCATGATTGAGAAGGTGAGCGACCGTATTGGTGTGCCCTACGTGTCTATCCCCAAGGACAAGGTAGTAGGTGTCGTAGAATGTAACATCCCCGACGAGGCCCGTGCTTTCAAGGACAGCGACCCCGTGACAGAGAAGATCGGTTTCCTCACCGCTGAGTTCCTCGTAGAGGAGATGCACAAGGGACGTATCCCCAAGGAGTTCCTGCCCCTGCAGAGCGGTGTAGGTTCTACTGCCAACGCGATCCTGGGTGCACTGGGCGAAGACAAGCACGTGCCCGATTTCAATATCTATACCGAGGTGATTCAGAACTCAGTCATTGAGATGATGCTCAATGGCCGTGTAAAGGATGCATCTGCCTGCTCGCTCACCGTGTCTAACGACTGTCTGATGCAGGTTTACGACAATATGGACTACATGAAGAATCACCTGACGCTGCGTCAGAGCGAGATTTCCAACTCACCCGAGGTGATCCGCCGACTGGGCGTTATCGCTATTAACACCGCCATCGAGGCCGACCTCTACGGTAACGTGAACTCTACGCATATCAGTGGTGTGAAGATGATGAACGGTATCGGTGGCTCGGGCGACTTCATCCGCAATGCCTACCTCAGTATCTTCACCTGTCCTTCTACCGCCAAGGGTGGCGTCATCTCAAGTATCGTACCCTTCGTGAGTCACCAGGACTCTTCAGAGCACGATGTGAACATCATCGTTACCGAACAGGGTGTTGCCGACCTGCGTGGAAAGAGCCCTGCCCAGCGCGCTGAGTGCATTATTGAGAACTGTGCCCACCCCGACTACAAGCAGCTGTTGTGGGACTACCTGAAGATTTCCAAGATGGGACAGACACGTCACAACCTGACCGCCGCCTTCGCCATGCACGACACCCTGGCTCGTAAGGGCGACATGCACCTGACGGACTTCGCAGAATATGTGAAATAAGCAATATATAGCAATAAAAAAGGCATCCTCACGGGATGCCTTTTTTATTGTTAATAGTTTCATTTACAAGGGATAGTCCTCGAAAGCATAAAGTACCGTACTCAAATAGCGCTCACCGGTATCAGGCAGCAGTACTACGATCTTCTTGCCCTTGTTTTCAGGACGCTTAGCCACCTGGATAGCGGCATAGAGGGCAGCACCTGCAGAGATACCAACCAGCAAGCCTTCCTGCTGAGCAATCTCACGACCAGTACGGATAGCATCATCGTTCTCTACATCGAACACCTCGTCGATGACGTCAGAGTCGTAGGTCTTGGGGATAAAGCCGGCACCAATACCCTGAATCTTATGAGGACCACTCTGGCCACCGTTCAGCACAGGACTTGACTTTGGCTCTACGGCGATGACCTGGATGTTGGGGTTCTGCTCCTTCAGGAACTTACCTGTACCGCTGATAGTACCGCCAGTACCCACACCACCGATGAAGATATCCACCTGTCCGTCAGTATCGCGCCAGATCTCAGGACCCGTTGTAGCATAGTGCTTAGCGGGGTTGGCAGCGTTTTCAAACTGCTGCAGGATTACTGCACCAGGGATAGAGTCGCGCAATTCCTCGGCAGCGCGGATGGCACCAGGCATGCCGTCCTTTCCAGAGGTGAGACGAACCTCAGCACCATAGGCCTTCACGAGGTTACGACGCTCCACACTCATGGTCTCGGGCATGGTAAGGATAAGGTGGTAGCCCTTGACGGCTGATACCAGTGCCAGTCCTACGCCCGTATTTCCGCTGGTGGGTTCGATGATGGTGGCACCGGGCTTCAAGATGCCCTTAGCCTCTGCATCCTCAATCATCGCCAGTGCGATACGATCCTTCACGCTACCGCCAGGATTAAAGAACTCTACTTTGGCAATAACAGGAGTCTCCAGACCCTTTGCCTGTGAATACTTGTTGAGCTCCAGAAGTGGGGTGTTGCCGACGAGCTCAGTCAGCTGTTTTGCAATTTTACTCATAACCTTATCCTTTTAAAATAAAAAATATTCTCGTTATTACGTTATGTCGATATATCGTTATCACAACTTATTGTCCGACGGTGCAAAGTTACGGCGTTTTTTCCAACCCCACAATACCTCTAGCATGTTATTTACATACCACATTTATGGTATTTTACTGAAAATCACGGTCTACCATCGCTGAAACGCACGAATCAGACCATACATTTTCGGCCGTTTCAACCATATCGATGATGGTATAGATGGGCAGGATGATGCCTAATACGGCGACAGGCGCACCGATGCCCGACATCAGCGAAAGGGTCAGGAAGAAACAGCCCATCGGTACACCGGCATTTCCCACTGCTGAGACAACGCTGATCAGCAGCCAGAGGAGTATGGTGCCCAACGAGAGTTCGGTGCCATCCTGCTGCATCACGAACAACGAGGTAACCAGGATAAAGGCCGCACAACCATTCATATTGATAGTGGTACAGATAGGCAACACAAAACGGGCTACATTCTTTTTGATGCCAAGACGCTTTTCCGCCGTTTCCATCGTCACTGGCAGCGTGGCCGCACTACTCTTCGTGAAGAGCGCCATCAGCACGGCAGGCATCATTTTTCCTAAGACGTGAACAGGATTCAGTCCTTTTGCCAACAGGAATAATGGCAGTACCACAAAGAACTGGATGACGTTGCCGCCCAACACCACCAGCACGTATTTGCCGATGGAATCGGCCACGACACCCGCACTGACCTGTGCCGACAACTGTGCCGAGAATGCCACAATACCCAACGGGAGCGTCCAGATGAGCCAGCGGATGAGCAGGAAGAGCAGATCCTGCAAGCCAAGCAAGCCCTTGACGACTACCGCTTTGTTTTCAGAGTCGGGTAGTTTTGACAGGCCAATACCAACGGCGAAGGCCAACAATAGCAGCGACAGGACATTACCTTCGAGGAAAGGACGGACGATGTTGTTGGGAATGACCGAGAGAAGGTGGTCGGCATAAGAAGCAGTACCCGACGCAGAAGCCTCGGGAACGGTGGCACCACTAAGAGCCTCTAAGGGCAGTAAGCCAGGGGCTACGATAACGTAGAGCGCAGCACCAACGGCAGCAGCAGCGAAGGTGGTCAATAACGTGTAAGTCAGCGTATGGCCAAATATCTTACCAGAACCATTCGAGCCGAAGGTGGCAAAAGTAGTGATAACAGCCAGCACGATGGTAGGTACCGCCAGCAGCTGGAACAGACGGGTATAGACAGTAGCCACAAAGTTCATCACCTCATCGAGCCATGCGATGCCCAACAGTCCTAATATAGCACCCACAACGAGTGCTGCAATCCAAATAATAGTTCTTTTCATACTTATATTTCAAACGAAAGATTTACGTATATATTGCGTCCCTTCTGAGGAATATGGCACCAGTCGGCATAGGTAGCATAGTACTTATCGAAGAGGTTCTCGACGCCGGCACGGAGTGTGAATTGATATAATTGATAATTAGCTGAGAGATTCACGATGGTCCAGGCAGCCGTTTCTGTCTCTCCATACTTTTTGCCGTACTTTGCCTGTCGGGTGTGACCTTTTACCTCGGTCTGAAGACTCAGGGAGCCTGTGGTATAGCTCAGGCGCGACTGATAGGTGAACGGTGCGATGAGTGGGAGGTTATCGCCCTCATCATCGCGGCCCATGCTGTAGGTACCCTTTGCGCTCCAGCGGAATCCCTTGACGGGACGCCATTCGGCTGTGAGTGAAACATTGGCTATCGTGGCATGGTCAATATTCCCATAGACCTTCACACCCTCGGCACCGACAGTCATCGCACTCAGGCGGTTCTCAAACTGTCCGATGATATAGTTCGAGAAGAAGAAGGCGTTGGCATCAAGTCCAACTGAGAGTTGAGAGCGGAGAGTTGAGAGTTGATAGCTGCCGTTCACCTCTATCGCACTCTCATTCTTCAGGCGCGGGTTGCCGATGTAGTCGTACTGATCGAACGTGTTGTTCAGATAGTAGCCGTAGGCCTCCGTCACCGTGGGGGCACGACTGCCCCAACCGGCACCAATACTCAATTTAGAATTGACAATGGATAATTGATAATTGGCGGCGATGCGTCCCGTTGTCTGGTGATACTGCTGCTTCATGCCAGGGAAGAACACACCCAATGCTTTGTAGCCCTCCTCATTGTTCAGCCTTTGGTGCTGCCACGAGAGTTTACCTGAGAGGTGGAGTGAAGACACATCGCTCAAACTGATATCATCTGACAGGGCTGCCCCCACATTCATCGTCCCCACGTCTGGCCAGGTGACCATATACATCGGTGCAGCACCACCGGGGTACATCGTCATATCAGCAAACAGACGGTTATAATAGCCGTCAAGGTTCAGTTGTGCCTGATGACGTCCGTATGTTCCTGTGAGTAAAGAATAGACACCTGCCGTCCAACTCTCGCCTGGCATATCCATGTGGATTTCCACATTGGGACGCGTCGTATCGTCCATCACGTGGGTGATATGATTGTAGTAGCCCTTCGTCTCCCACGACTCCAGACCCGAATCCCCAAACAGATGCTTGTAAGCCAGGGATGTGATAAAAGCCTCGGCCTTCGACACGTCCATGTTGAGCGCAGGATAACCCACGTCTGAAGCACGGTCGTAGATGAAAGTGGTCTCAATGGCATCATTCGCTGCTACCCGGTAGCCACCATTCACAAAGGCATTCACCTTCTGGAACTTAGAGAAGTCCACCTTCCTGTTGCCACCCGCCTTGTAGTTGTCGGCCCGACGAAAGAAAGCCCCTCCGTTGACATACAATCTCTGAGAGGAGTGCGACGCGTCAGTGCCATATACCTGCACATGACCGTTTGTCTCATAGCCTACTTGCGTACTCAGTCGGAAGGCATCGGCCCCAAACCCCACCTTTCGCAGTTTCAGGTCAAGCGCGCCACCGATATTTCCCGTTGCCTGAGGGTTACCATTAAGTCCCGAATTCAGACTGATGCTCTGCAGGTTGCCACTCTCCACATAACTGGTCACAGGGTCCATCTTGTCTGTGCAGGCATAGAAAATCTTCATGCCGTCGATGGTTGTGCTGAGACGCTCCGTCTGCATATTATTCACGGTGGGCTCCCAGGCATACGAGCCACGGCGCACCAGTTCCACATGGTTCAGTTCCTGCAGGTGCTCGTCGATAGTAGCCACCTGCCCTTTTATAGAACGTTTACCGCCCTCTTTGTGTGAAACAATCACCACCTCGTCCAAATCATGCGACGAGGTGGTAATAGTATCATTTTGAAGTCCTATAATCAATAAAATCAATCCTATCATAGCGTAACGTCCCAATAAAGTGTACTTAGCTCTTCACCGCCTGCCACGATATTTCCATCGGCATCCTTCACTGTGAGGTGAATGCGCCAGAGGCCCGTCATGGTCAGGTTGATAGTACCTGAATAACTGCCGTCGGCCTGCTTCGTGAGCGACGTATTGTTGGGCGAGGTGTGGTTGCCCATGTCAGGCATACGTGGGTCGATGTCGATGGTGAAGGTTTCCTCAGCTATCTGATAAGGCACGGTAGCCTTGGCGCTCTTCTTAGACACGTAGGCCGTGATGGTGTTGGTGCCGGTCTTGAAGTCGAGGGGGTTCACCAGCGAGAGGTAATATGTGGCGTCGTCCACCTTGAATGACTTCAGCCAGGTCTGTCCGTCGGGCAGGGCGTTGACTACCACATCCTTCTTCTCGATGCCACCCTTGCTGCCCAGCACCAGTGCGTCGTACGACAACGTCCACGAACCAGCCTCGCTGGTATTCATCACAAACGACACCCATGTGCGCTTCACAGCCAGGTAACCGTCGTTAAAGCTGGCGGCATCAGGACCTACAGGCGTGCTGTGGTACATATCCATCTTCACCATGTGCATCAGCGGGGTGATGTTGGTTATATCAAAGTTCTTGATGTAGTTGCCCGTAGCCTTCTTGGTAGCCACGAAGAAAATCTCGTTGTAACCATTGTGGAAGCTGCCTGTCGTGGTGTAGGCAAACACGTTGTACTTACCATCGATCTCCGTTGACAACTCCGGCACAATCTTCACTGTCTGCAGGAACTTATACACCTGCAGCGCCTCCTCGGCCGAGCAGCAGTCGATATCATCCGTTATCGTGATACCAGGAATCTCAATACCTGCCTGTACACCATCATCATTGCTATTGCAGGCTGTCAGCGCTGCAACGGCCAGAACCAGAAACAATCCTTTTACTTTTTTCATAATCCTTACCCTTAAATGATTAATACTACATATTATGTCTAATTGACACTGCAAAGTTACGGCGAAATCCTTATACACACAATCCCACGATTAAGGCATTTGCATACCACGAAAGAGGTATTTGACACAAAAAGAATAGGACTGACATATGCCAGTCCTATCTTTTTTAAAGGAAGAGATGACTAATTAATAGCCAGGGTTCTGGGCGATACCGAGGTCCTCACCGCTCAGGCCTGTGGGGATAGGCTGACGGTAGTGCTTACCACGGATATTGTTGTACTTAGCACGCAAGTGGTTGTGCACCTTGGTGAAGTAAGCCTCCTGGTCGGCAGTGTAGGTATTGCCGAGCGAAGTCTTCCAGTCGTCAGCGAAGTGCTTGTAGTTCTTCACCAGCTTCACACTTGCGATAAGATCCTTCCAGCGGTAGCTGTTGAGCACAGAGAACTGTTCGTAGGTGAACTCATAGTCCCACTCGCGCTTAATCTCAGCGAAGGTAGGAGCGCTGACCTCAGCGATGCCGGCACGACGACGGAGTTGGTTGAAGGGCTCAGCAGCCTCAGAGTTGCGACCCAGCTGAACGAGTGCCTCAGCCTTGATGAGCAATACCTCAGCATAACGGATCTCGATGCGGTCAACCGAGTTCTTGGTGATCTCGAGGTTCTCAGAGTTCTCATAGCTCTGATCGACACCCTTACCATTGATAGGCGTGTAGACAGGCGAGTAGTAGTGATAGGTCTTGCCATCTTCAGGGTTCTTGATCTCGACGAAGTAGGTTTCGGCCAGACGCTTGTCGTTGGGCTGCTCAGCCTTCCAGTCGTCGTAGAGATTATCATCGGCCACCTCGGTGTGGTTCTGCGTATAGCCATTGCCGTATTCACCATTCTGGAATGGGAAGGTCCAAGAGCAGTGCGTCTGGTGGTTACCCTGAGCATCTACCTTGTCACCATCATGAGCGATCGTAAACAGGTGCTCGTTGGTGCCGCGCTTGTTGCTCTCGTAGTCACGACCGTAGAGCTTTGTGTAGTCGGGATCGAGCTTCAGCAGACCGCTGGCGATGACCTTGTTGGCATACTCCACAGCCTTCTCCAGACGACTGTCGGTCTTCGTGAACTGCGGGTCGGCCTGACCATTGGCGATAGCCTCTACCTCAGCAGCCGACAGAGGATTGTCGCCCCATACGAGGTAAGCGCGGGCCAGCAGAGCCTCAGCAGCCTGTTTTGAAGGCACGCGGGGGTCACCATCATAGTTCTTGAGCAATGACTCAGCATCAGTCAGGTCGCTGACGATCTGTGCAAACACCTCGTCGATACTCTTACGGTCAGTGGTGCTGCCACCCTTCTCTGTGAACACAGGCACCTCACCCCACAACTGGGTCAGTTTCAGATAAGCCAGGGCGCGCAGGAACTTAGCCTTACCCACAGCAGCATTGTAGCCTGCCTGACTGACCTTCCCCGCCTTGAGCGAGTTCTCGATGGTGGTGATGGCCTCGTTGTCCTGAGCGATACCAAGGAACAGGTGGTTGAAGATCTTCACCTGATACCAGGTTGTGGGATCCTGTTCGAAACGACTGTTCACAGGACCAGCCTCACTCTCCTCACCCTCGAAAGAGATCAGTTTGTTACTGTTCAGCTCGATGATAAATGAGAAAGACGAGCTGAGGGGTTGCCAGTGACTGTATACACCATTGACAAGCGACAGGGCGCTGGCATCGTCGGCCACGACATTCTCGTCGGTCACCTGATTATTATTACCACTGTTGTCATCATCGCTACTTGAGCATGATACAAAACCAAATGAAAGGGTTGTTGCCAAAGCGGCACCGAGTAAAATTCTAGCTTTCTTCATACTGAAATCTCCTTTTTACCTTTAATTAATACTCTATGAATTATAATGATATGTTTATTCCGAACACAAAACTGCGTGATGAGGGGTATGCACCTGAGTCGGTACCACTGGCCACCTCCGGATCGTAGCCCTTGTAGGGACTGATAGTCAGGAGGTTAGAGGCGGTGGCATAGATGCGCACACTTTGAATCTTGACGCTCGGATCCTGGAACTTGAAACGATAACCTACAGTCAGGTTCCTGAGTTTCAGGTAGCTGGCGCTCTGCACGTAGCGACTGTCGATATAGCCGATGGGACGGGCGTTTGATGCCAGAGGCAGACTATTGCCGCCACGCTCGGCCGTCCATGAGTCCTTGACGGTGCTGAGCACGTTGTACGAGTCGTTGGTCAGTTCCAGGCGACGACCCAGGGCGTTGTACACCTCATTACCATAGCTGCCGGCAAACGATGCAGAGAAATCGAGGTTGCGCCAACTCAGTTGGGTAGAGAAACCATAGACGATGTCGGGCTGGATGCTGCCGAGTATCACACGGTCATTGCCATCGATGCGGTTGTTGCCGTCGGTATCAGCGTATTTCAGGTCACCAGGCTTCGGTGTCAGTCCGTTGACAGTAGGCAACTGGCTCACATCCTCATCCTGCTGTACGATACCAATGAACTGCAGTCCGTAGAAGGAACCAAGCGCCTCACCCTTGCGCAGGATCTGCTGGTTATCGCTGCCCTGAATCACATTGTTCGTGGTACCCATGTCGGTAATCTCATTCTTGTTGTAGGCGATGTTGGCCGAAGCCGTCCAAGAGAGACCTTTTCTCTGAAGAAGCGTACCATTGACCGCCAGTTCCACACCCTTGTTGACCACATTACCCACGTTCTGCAACTGGGTGGTGACGCCAGAAGAAAAGCCCATGGGAACCACCAGCAGCAGGTCGCTGGTCTTCTTGTAGTAAGCGTCGAACACCACACTGACGCGATCCTTCCACAGACCGAGGTCGACACCCAGGTTATAGCTGGCCGTTGTCTCCCACTTCAACTTATCATTGGCCGTATTCTGCTTCGAGTAGCTGCTGCTGCCACCATAGGAACCCGTGGCGTAGCTGGTGCTGAAGGCATAGTCGCTAATCTCCTGATTACCCACCAGTCCGCCAGAGAGGCGCACCTTCAGATAGTCGATGCTGCGGATGCGGCGCAGGAAGCGCTCCTTGTCAACATTCCACGACAGACCCAGCGAGGGGAAGTAACCCCAGCGGTGGTTGGCCGCAAAGCGACTGCTATTGTCGGCACGGAAGGTAGCCGTGGCATTATAGCGGTCCAGCAGCGTGTAGTTCACACGGGCAATGATGCTGTTGAGCGTTGATTCCGAGATACCCGTCTGCGGGGTGTATATCTCTGCGCCATCACCCAGGTTGTACTGCTTCAGCGTCTCGTTTGTGAAGTGGTTGGTGCGGATGGCACTGTAGGTTGACTTCTGTGTCTGACGGGTATAGCCACCCAGGAGTTCCACGTGGTGCTGACCGAAGTTGCGCGTGTAGGTAGCCGTGTATTCCTGCTGCCATACATCCGTCTGCCGGTTGCCCGTACCGCCAATGCCCTGCGTGGCCAGTCCCAGTGAGGTATAGGCACCCGAGAAATAGTTCTGCGTGAGTTTCTCACTGTTCAGGCCCACAGAGGCTTTCAGCGTCAGGTCACCAATCTGATAAGTGGCCCAGATGTTACTCAAAAGGTAGTTGTTGATGTTCTCGGCCACGCTCTCGTTGAGGTCGTACACGGGGTTGGCAGCGTGGTCGCCAATAGCAAAGTAGGCATATTCATAAGGGTTCTTGAAGTTGTACGACCCGTCGGCATTATAGACGCTCACTACAGGGGGCATCAGCAGGGCATACACAAAACTGTTGGTGATGCCGGCCGAGAAGGGCGAAGAATTGAATACCTTCTCCTCTGTGGTGGTCAGTCCGTTCTGCTTCGAACGGCCGTAGGTGGCGTTGACACCGAAATGCACGCCCTCCTGCAGTTCCCATTCCACGTTGGTGTGGAAGTTGTAACGCTCAAAACCAGAGTTCAGGATAATGCCTTCCTGGTCGGTATAGTTGGCCGAGAAAGCATAGCGATTCTTCTCCGTACCGCCATTGATACTCAGTTCATGACTCTGCTGGATAGCCGTACGCAGCACCGCATCCTGCCAGTCGGTACCCTTACCGAGGGCTGCAATCTCAGCATCCGTATAACCTCCCTTATTACTAAAATAATCCTTCTGGTACTGTGCCCACTCCGAGGCGGTGAGCAGGTCGAGCTTCTTGGCCACGCTGCTCACGCCCAAAGTATAGTTGTAGTTCACGTGCGCCTTACCCTCGCCCAACTTACCTTTCTTGGTGGTGATGAGAATCACGCCGTTAGCACCGCGCGAGCCGTAGATGGCAGTAGCCGACACATCCTTCAAGACTTCGATACTCTCGATGTCGTTGGGGTTGATGGTGGCCAGGGGGTTCAGACTGCCCTCGATAGCACCGATACCCGTGGAGTTGTTGGCCGCATCCTTGAAATAGATAAAGCCATCGACCACATAGAGCGGTTCGTTGGACGCATTCACCGAGTTGCCGCCACGAATACGGATATGACTGTCAGCACCTGGCTGGCCACTGCTGGCCGTCACCGCCAGACCAGCCACCTGTCCGCCCAACGCCACATCGAGCGTGGGGGCTGTGGCCTTCTCGAAGATGTCGGCCTTGATGGTGGTCACGCTACCCGTCAGCTGGTTGCGCTTCTGCGTACCGTAACCCACCACGACGACCTCGTCCAACTTATTAGAATTATCAATGAGCGTTATCTCCACGGGCTCCTCGAAGTCGTACACATCCACATCCAGCGGACGGTAGCCCACATACTCTACCCTTAAAGTCAGCGGCGCCTCCTTCTTGGTCTGCAGACGGAATTTTCCGTCAACATCCGTCTGGACACCCTGTGCCTTTGCATTCTTCACAATCACCGAGGCACCAATCAGCGCCTCACCACTACGTGCATCCTTGATGCTGCCCGTTATCAGTCCCTGTGCAGCAATCAGCAGCGGACTGCCTGCAACGAGCAATGTGATAAAAAATCTCCTTACCATATCCTTACCTTTTTTATTTTTTACTTTTTTACCTTTTTACCTTTAATAGTCGGTTGCAAAGGTACGGCGATTCCGCTCCCCCTACAATCCCACAATCGCGGCATTCGCATACCACATAAAAGGTATATCTGCTAAAATCTCTTAATATCTCGGCAATATTGACCTCTGAATTGGAAATTTTCGTAACTTTGCCGTCGAATTGAAAAAGATAACTAGTAAACCAATATCATTATAAATATTCTTATGAAACGGACCTTTTACTTCCTTTCCCTTTTCCTTCTCCTGGCCATGCAGGCCGGGGCCTACAAGAAAGAGTCTATTGACATCCAAGTGAACAACAAGACAAGAAACATGGTGGTGTTCACCCCCAACTCATTGCCTGCCAAGTCGCCCCTGTTTATCGTGACCCATGGTATGAACCAGGATCCGGAGTACCAGTACGGCTCTGACAAGATGTACGAGATGATTGACACGGCCAAGTTTGTGATTACCTACCTGCGCAGCAATGGCAGCACATGGGATATTGGTGGCACCAGCGATCAGAACTTCGTTATCAAAGCCATTGATGAGATGGCTACTCGTTTTGACATCGACAGAGAACGCGTGTACTGGTCGGGATTCTCCATGGGATCGATGCTGATTCACCACTGCATCGCCAACATGCAGGACAAGATAGCTGCCTTTGCCCCCACGAGTGGTATCCAGTTCTCGGAATCACCCTGGAACAACTGCAAGAAGCCTGTCAACCTGCTGGAGTGCATTGCCTATGGCGACGATGTCTTTGGCTACGAGAAATACGGCATCCATGCCTATATAGAGAACTATGCCAAGCACGACAAGCACACCTCTTACTCCAAGACCACCGGCTATAAGCCCATCAGCAGCAGCTGGTATAATGGCGACCTGGAGAAATGGACTGGCGGCGCCAATGGCGGTGAGGTGTGGCTCTACTCTTATAATAACGGTGGCCACTGGCCCATGGACCTGAACCGTCACCTGATCTGGAATTTCTGCAAGCGATTCTCGCTGAACATGCCATCGGTGAAGATCACGACGCCCTCCAACACAACGACCCATCTCTATATGTCCCCCAAGGACGAAGCCTCTTTCCCCGATATCAATGTGACCGCCACGGCGAAATCAGCAAAGAGCACTGTCAGCAAGGTGGTGTTCTATGACGGCAGCACCTTCCTTGACTCTCTGAAAGAGGCGCCCTATACTGTCACCATCAGGAATCCCAAGAACGGTAAGCACACCCTGCGTGCCGTGGCCTATGACGCGAATGGAAAGACGTCCGAGTCAACATGTCAGGTAAACTATGCCCAGGTTACAAGTTCCTATTCACTCATCCAGAATTTCAAGGTCGAGGGATGCGTGCCCCAGGACTGGTACGTAACCAACGGCAACGCCAAGCGCATCGGTGGCGGACTGCCTTATACCTCTGGCAACCGCATCCTGCACTTCACCAATTCCTCAAAAGGTTTTGAGTACGGACTGCTGGTCCAGAATACCATAGGCAAGGAGAAGAGCGCGTGGGCGAAGTTTGGCAACAAGAACGCCCGTTCCACGATGACGCTCTACGGCGGTCACTACCTCTTCAGATATAAGATATGCAACTGGAACCAACCCTCGTTCTCGCCTGTCACCATTGTCATTGAAGATACCGATGGTAACGAGATTGCTTCGCAGGTATATACACCAACAACCAATATAGGTAATAATACTGGCAACAAATTCACGGCCACGCTTCAGAACTTTGAGTTTGACATCCCCGAGACGGGCGACTACGTGCTGGCTATCTATGCCAACAGTGCCAAGAACTCAGACTTCGTGCTGGGTCAGGCCTACCTCCAGGCCAAGTCATTCCTGGCCACAGGCATCACCAACGTGACGAAGGACGAAAAAAGACACTCGTCAGACGCCTATGATCTAAGCGGCCGACGAGTGAAAAAAGAACTGCTGAAATCAGGTCTGTACATCATCAATGGACGTAAGACACTTGTGCACTGAGCTCCTTTTGATTAAGGTTAAGTAAGCCATATTGGTGATTATATTTTGTACCGTTTTCAAGTACCCATTGCAGAAAACGGCTCACTGCTTCGTCCGTACCGTTATAGGTGATAGCCACCTTCCCGACAGTCACCTCGGCAGGCTTTTCAGTCTCCAGGATGGTGAGCACCTCATCAAGCGAACCCTTGTCGCTGAAGCTGACTGCCACATCCTTCTTCAGGTCGAGTCCCACGAGCGAGAGGTCGCTCTTCAGACGACGGCTCTGCAGGTCAAAGATATTTGAAAGCGTATTAAACGATACGCCAAGGGGATCCTTCGCAATAGCGGTATTCAGGAAGAGGTCGTCGCCAGCGATGCGCTTGCCGCGGAAGTTCGTGCTCTCCTCACCGAAGTTGTGGGCAAACGAGCCAGCCACCGACGTAGCGTTGCTGCCG
This sequence comes from Prevotella communis, assembly GCF_022024115.1. NCBI lineage: Bacteria > Pseudomonadati > Bacteroidota > Bacteroidia > Bacteroidales > Prevotellaceae > Prevotella > Prevotella communis. Next base: position 122,491 of record NZ_CP091792.1, on the reverse strand, counting down.
CTGTAGATGGTAATCGCCTCGAAAGCCTTGTTCCGCTTCACGTCCTCCTCGAAATCATCATTGAGGAAGAAGAGCTGCTTCAGTTTCTTCGCATTCAGATGTTTTCCTTCGAGCAGTCGTGCTGCCTCCGAACTGCGTGCAGTGATGGGCAGCACGGCTGTCTCTCCGATATATATCCAATGGCTAAAGAGATCCTGTGTCTTCTCCTGCTGGTCGGCAATAGCCACGCTCAGGTCGCTCTCGCCCTGTCCCTTCGCAATCTGGAACGTCACGCCAGGTTCCGTCTTGGCGTATTCCTCAATCCATTTCTCCACCAGCGGGCGTGCAAAGCGCGGGCTCTTAATCGTGCGTACACTATTTGTATGATTCTCCTCTGCCAGCACATTTCCGAGTCCCAGCGTCAGAATAGCTGCTATTGTCAATAATACTTTCTTCATACCTTTATCCTTTTAATAAGTTTGATGGTGCAAAGGTACGTCGGTTTTTACTCTCCCACAATCCCACGTGTGTGGCATTCGTATACCACAAACAGGGTATTTCATTAATTTTGTGGCAATTATCATGATTATTTGGAGAAAAAGCAGTAATTTTGCAGCCCAAAATAAGAACGATGGCAATAGATAGTGCAATATTCCGTAGAAGTGAGCTGCTGCTCGGTAATGAGGCGATGGACCGCATTGCCCAGAAGCGAGTGATTATCTTTGGCGTGGGCGGTGTAGGCTCATGGTGCGCAGAGAGTCTGGTGCGCAGTGGCATTCGCCAGTTGACGATCGTCGACTCCGACCGCGTGTGTATCACCAATATCAACCGCCAGCTGATGGCCACCACCAAGACCGTTGGTCAGGTGAAGGTTGAAGCATTGAAAGAGCGCCTGCTCAGCATCAACCCCAAGGCCGAGATTACCGCCCTGCAGAAAATCTTCTCGGAAGAGACTGCCGACAGTTTCCAGTTAGACACCTATGATTATATCATCGACGCCATTGACTCACTGAAGGATAAGGCCGCGCTGATTCTCCTGGCCTGCAAGACCAAAGCCAAACTGTTCTCATCGATGGGTGCCGCCCTGAAGCTCGACCCCACCCGCATCAAGGTCACCGAGTTCTGGAAGGTGCAAGGCGACCCCCTGGCACGCGCCCTGCGAAAGAAGTTCAAGTCGCAGAAGCAGTTCCCCAAGCGCAAGTTCCAGTGCGTGTATAGCGATGAACTGCTGGAGAACCGTGGTCATAATGCCACCTGCGGCACGGAGCAATGCATGTGTCCCAAAGCCCAGAATGGTCCAGGCGACCAGAGTCTCCTGAACCACGAATGGTGTTCATCGAAAGCACAGATTAATGGCACCCTGGCCCACATCACCGCTATCTTTGGCTTTATGCTGGCAGGATTAGTCGTCCAGGACGCCACAATGCAACCTACTTGATTGTGAGCCATACGGGCTCCCCACGATCCTTGGCTTCCACTATTTTCTGTTTGAGTTCATAGAGCCACTTGCGCGATTCCAGCAGGCGGCCCACCATCTGATTGCGCCCTACGAGGATACAGCCTGCGGTGTCGGCAGCACTATTGCCCATGTGGATGCGGATACCCTTGAACAGCCGGTTGAAATCGGGTCCGCCGAGCAGTACCGGGAGCCACATCTTAAATTTAGGACTCCACGTAATGACTACCGCGTAACGGCCTTCGGGGATGGCAAAGGGCTTCAGGCTCTCAGCCTTCTTAGGCGAACGGAGCACGGCCGATTGCGTCACTTGTGTTTTCATTTCTATCACAGGTGGTTCGAGCGTATCGCAAAAATTCAACACCTTCTCCCCTGCCAGATACTCATCATCTACTCGTTCTACGATTGCAAGACGTCCTATCGTATATGTCTTGCGTTTTGCTATGCGTGTTAATATCAGTTCCATATTCAGAATTTTAATGTTTAATGTTTAATGTTTAATCTTTAATGTGCTTAATGTCACAAAGTCAAATGTCACAAAGTTACATTCCCTTTCTTCCAATGCGTCTTGTCGGTCTTCTCAATCCAGTGGTCGCGATACCAGCGTGAGATGATTTTCCTGAGACCCGCCTCACTGCAGAAGCCGCGCTTCAGGGCCCGCAGGTCGTCCATCGTGAACGATGGTGGCAGCTGGTCGAAGACGGAGTGGTTACTACCATAGCGGATGCACTCGTCGCGGGCATCCACAAACTGACTCTCCAGTGCCTCGCCAAAGGCTTTCATCTGCTGGTCCAGACAATACTGAGCCATCATCACCGCGAACTTGATACAGTTTCGACTCTCCCCCTTCCCCTCCCTGTGAGGGAGGGGCGTAGATAGTTCTTTTACTTGAGTCTGACCACTCCCATCCCTCACAGGGAGGGGCTGGGGGTGGGTCTCCAACATATAGTAGATGACCCCGCAGCGGAAGCCGATGACCGCCGCACGCTTGCGATACGTATCCTTCACGTGGTCTATGTCCTTGGCAGCCTCTACGCGCTTCTCCTCTACCCAAGCCTCGATAGCCTTGCGGAGACGGGGCGTGTCTACGAGTCCTGAGAAGCTGCGCAGACGGCTGACGGCCTGCTGGATACGCGCCTCATCCTCGGCCGAACGCTTCTTGAATTTAGGCATCTTCGAGAACGACGCATCGGGCATCTCGGCCACGAGCACACGACTCGACAGGCCATTCTCCACGTTGTCGGCCTTGAAACATTTACGCAGCGCACCGTTGGTACCCAGCAGCGTCCAGTTGTAGGCCACATTCACCACACCGCTCTCTGCCGCGTCCGAGTTGTAATCCTGACCCCACTCACCATTGTCGAACGCCAGACGGTAGATGTCGTACTTCGACGACCACGAGCCGGCACCGTTGGTCTTACGCAGCGTATCCAGTTCCTCACCGAAGGAGAAAATCGTGTGTCCCTGCGCATTCTTGAATCGTTTCAGGAGCGTAGAGCACGAGACCGTGACGGGTACCACGCGAATCAATACGTGTGGGTCTTCAGGCGCTTTCTCATTGGCCTTCCTGCCTTTCTTGCGCTCCTTCCACTCCTCCTCACGCTTACGCGACAGAGCATCCTCTTCGTCGAGCTGACGCTTCCAGAGGTCCACGGCATTCTTCACCACCGACTTGTTCGACGCTTGTTCACCGCGGATAATCGACATCAGTCCCAACCGGTGCGTGTTGCCGTCGCAATACTCCACCGTCACCTGGTCGGCATAGGCCGCCGCGATAGGCATGATGCCGCAGAGCACGGGCATGTGCATCGAGACAGGCACACCCACCAATGATTCCTTTAGGCCGATGGGCAGTTTCGAGTGGAGAGTGTAGAGTTTAGAGTTTGCTTCCGCACTCCCATCAGCGGATTCATCAATGGCGGTAGTAAACTCTCCACTATCATCTCTAAACTCTAAACTATCAAGAATCCCCTGCATCACCTTCGAGACGCCCTTGGGCTCCTCCTTACAAGCCGAGTCAACGACCGATTTCAGTTCCGTGTCCGTGAGTCCAAACCTTGGCATCACCTGCATCAGCACCTCTTTTTTATTGTCGCAGATAGCGCGCAGGTTCACAGCCAGTTTGTGCAGCTTCACGTTGCGCTCGCCCTCAGCCGGCTCACCGTCGTTGCGTCGCCACCACTCGGCAATGATAGATGAATAAGGGATGCCTTTGAACTCCAGGCGGGGTAAATCAATGGGGACATGTTCATAATTCGGTCGCAGACCTGAATCAAGCAACCTGTCCACTTGATTCACTGCAAACAACTTTGGGTTGACATATTTGGTATGGTCCTCGGGCACCATATAGATGCATCTCGACACGTCCTTCACGGCGGCATCGGGCGCAAATCCCGTGGCCTCTTTCATCAGTTCCTGAGCCTCTTCAGGCGTCATCCCATCGGGCAATTCCACCAGCACATGCGTGCCACGACGCACCGATTCCTCAATGAGTAAGACAGGGAGGGCTATTCCCTTTTCACTTTGCAAAAGCCCAAGCTTTTGCATGATGTCCTCCGTATGCCCTTTCTCGTCAAAGTCCAACATCAGTCGGTTGAGCGGACGGACGGCATCGGCAATTGCCCTGTGGTTGTCCTTAAACTCCGCGCAATGAGGTGTCCACACCGGCAGGCGATGCTTCAACTCCTCCTCACCTTTCTCTATACGTGCGCACATCTGTGCCAGCCACGGCTGCTTTCTTAACGCCTCCCAGTCCTCCTTGGTGGCGGGTGTGCAAGGCGCACCGTGCCCCTTGCCAATGCATGTGAATTTCATGGTTCTGATTACTGCTGATTCCATACGGTTTCCTCCTTTCTACTCTGAATAAATCCTAAAATCTGCTCCTTCTCCTGACGGTATAGTGTCTCAATGATGTCACGTCCGTACTTCTTGGGGAATTTGAACGTCACGTAAACATACTCACGATCCAGTCGGCGACGTGGACCGCTTGGTGTTGCCTCAAACATAGGTCTTGTCATCTTCACGGCTCCGTGGGCTGTCTCGTAGAGCGTCTCGTGCAGCGGTCCCTTGCTTCCTATGTTATAGCGCTTCACGCTGGTACGTCCGTCGGCATCCACCTCGATGCCAGCACGGTACTTAATACGTCTTCCGTCGGTGACCGTTTTATCCGACTCCCAAGGGCAGGGATATACGTTGATATCGCCATTGGTCGTGAAGTTGATACTGCCGTCCATCTGGACGTTCTGAACTAAAAGTTGCTTCTTAAATGTAGGTTTCATTTGTTGGGTTGTTGCGAGTGAAGAAGCCTTTGGAAACGCTGGCCAGCTTTAACTCATGAGATTTCTTCAGCTCACTTCGCCCAGATTAATAAATTAGGTATGAATTATTTTTTGAGTTCATCACTCCCAGATGATTTACCTTATTCATCTGCTGTTTTGCCTGGTTGGCACGAATGCCGCGCCAAGCCGCTTTCAAATCATTACGTTTTGACATACTCTATTTTGCTTTACGTCGCCCCCTTCAGGCGACCTTTAAGATTTCTGGTGCAAAGGTAGGATTCGATTGGTGACGACATTTTTGTGTGGAGATGTTTTTCATAATTATTTGTAGATAAAACAAAAAGGCTACTGATAATCAAAGAATTACAAATAAAAAAAAGCGAGTATCCTCATCATTGAAAATACCCGCTTATCGCTTAAAATCCGTTTTCGATTGAAAACAGCCCTATTTCACTAATTTTCGATTGGCCGAACCGGATTATCGACAGAGTTGTTTACGTATTCTACAATCCAGTCCGTATAATACACTTTCCGGCTGTCGCCCATATATTTGGCCAGCGTCTTCGCTTCTTTTGTATTATCCGCGCCCGTACCATAATACATACGCGCAACGGCCAGAGCACTCTTTTTAAGCACGCCTGCCGTTGAGAGCGCACCCATCACGTGGCCCTTCACCTGTAGCCTCAAGTCTTTGTTAGCCCAAGCCACAGCAACTTCATCACGACAATCTGATGCCATCAGGTCTTCTATCAGCTGATTACGCCAGGCCACTGTGAACCGTTTCTTGTCCATGCTCACCTTGTCGAACCACTCCATTGCAAGCAAATCCTGAAGATTCCTCTTCGGGGCAAAGTAGTTCAGTCCAGGACGATCTGGGGGTGGCAGCTCCGATGGACGCGACTGATTGTTGGCCGATGCTGGAGAACCGACAATACGACCACACTGCCGAGCTTCACGTCGCTCGGCATACTGCTCCATCAAAGAATCGATGCTGTGTTGTAATGCACCCATGGCTCTGCCCGTCAGCACATTTCTTGCATCATCGAATCCCAACGAAGCTATCAGTTCCTCAATCCCTTCCGTGGGAATGTCTATTCTCATTGATCCCAGGTTAGGCGATCAAGTTCAATCTGATTGATTATTTCTTCGTATTCCTTCTGATCCGTCTTGAAGTGGATGTTTACGCGACGGTCGGTGAAATGCTCCCATTCATACCACAAGTCGGCCAACTTATCTTCCAACTCCTCGCGTGTCTCAGCCTCACAATAGATTGGATACTGACTATTACCGTCGTCACGACAGAGAATTTTTCCTTCTTTCTCCTCAAAGACGAGTAATATCTCATGATTATATTCCCTGATAAGCAATGTGCCGCGAAACTTGGGGATAGCACTTAAATCCATGAATTTAATCTCATTGTCGAGTAGAGTCTCATATAGCGACCTAGCTTTCCCTAAATAGTCCGTTTCGTTCTCGATCCCCCAATTACGACGAACCATGCGGAAGAAGAAGAAAATATCTACCTCTTTATCATCGTCACTACATAGCACGTCGCAATCGGTCAGCTCCGCATTATTCCATACCACACCTCCAGGCGCATTCCAATATTTCACAATCGGGTGACTGTGCGACTCCAGCTTGTAGGAGCCATCCTCGCCCTTTACGGTCTCATATACTATCAGCGTGGCAATATGTTTACCAACCTCGCCGTTGCAGTGAATGTATTCGTACGGCTCTTTTAGATTCAATATCTGTGTTTCCATATCTTTTTACCTTAACTTTTTGTAAGTGGCAAAGATACAAAATATTTTCGAATTGTGTACCATTTTTGGCTTACTTATTTATGTAAAAGTAGACTTTGTGACTTTTGACTTTGTGACATTAAGGTGGTTCACAAAGTCAGGAGGTGGTTATTAGAATTATATAATATTATAATATTATATAATTTATAGTATAGGTAGAGGCGGTTGGGGGTGAAAATACGGGAGGGGCTTAATGTCACAAAATCACACGTCACAGAGTATCGCGTCTGGGGCAATCGCGCCACTTGCTCAGGGCAAATAAAACAGTTAGTGGGAGCAAATAAGGCAGTTGCTTTCTGTTAACAGATTTTCACACTCCACCCCTACCCTTTTTTGCCACCGTCAGATATTTGTTGTACCTTTGCAATGCATTTGAAAAGATGCGCATCGTCAATCATGAGAGACACAAACAAGAGTATTAACCATTTAAAACACACACAACAATGACACGACTGAACATTCGTAAGTACATCAATCAGAACAAGAAGAACGCTGGCTATCAGAAGACCTACGCCCGACTGGTATCCGTCGACACGCTCGACACCAACGACCTCTGCCGACACATCCAGAAGCACGGCTCTATCTTCACTTCCGACGTGGTGAAGGGCGTGATAGAGAAGTTCGTCAACTGCTTCAACGAGCTGCTGCTCGAGGGTCACAAGATCAAGCTCAACGGGCTGGGCACCTTCTACCTCTCTATTGCCACCAAGGGCGAGGCCGACCCTAAGGAGTTCACCGCCTCCAACATCAAGGCCGTGCGCCTGAAGTTCCTCGGCGACAAGTCGAAGGAGAGCGAGTATGCCACCCAGATACTCACCTCGCAGGCACAGTTCCGCGACGTCAACACGCTGGTGGGCGGCGAGGACAACCCTGAGAGCGGAAACACGGAGTCAGGGAACAACGGCGGCGGACCGGTGAATCCCTAAGGATTAAACATTAAACATGAAACATTAAAATTCTAAAACATTAAAATTCTAAGCCATGAAGAACAAAGCAGTATGGAAATTCGTGATTCAGACAGCCATCAGTGTGCTGTCGGCCATCGCAACGGCACTGGGAGTGACTAGTTGTATGGCGTGAAAAATTGCAGACCGCAAGAAGCCAAGGGCATCCGGAGAGATTCGGGTGCCCTCTTTTATTTGCCACCGAAACCGCCAAAGCCGCCAAACGGAGCTGCTTTGATTTCCCTAGGTTGCTGGATGCGGGGCTGCCAGTCTTTATCGAAACGAGCGATATTACGATCAAGAAAAGACAAACGGTCGGCCAACCACTGTTTAAGGATTCGAATCTCTTCATCATAAGACTGCACGCGATAGGCTGCAAACCAACTTATCATATTTCCTCCACCGAAAGCAGGCATCTGCCCCATAGGTGGGAAGCCGCCAAAACCAGGAAAACCGCCCGGTGCTGATGGAGCGTCTGTACCAAAGAGCTCTGGATATAGTTCGAAGTGACGATCTATATAGGGAGCCAATAATTTGGCATGACGATCAATATAACTGTTGATGGCCTTGTTGCTCAACACCGATTTCCTTAGAGCCTGATAGCGTACCTTTACCGCCTTACGGAAAGCTGGATCCTGAAGCAAGCGCTGCCAGAAAGCAGGTGTCGGATTGGTATTCCCACCTTCAAAGCACCAAGCCTCAATATTATTGGCATTGCAGAAATTACAATTGCCGTATGCCAGATTATAGTCCCAAACAGGTCCGGCCACCAGTCTGCCGCCAGTGCCGTCAGCATGCTGCTTCTCCTTATAAAAATAGGCACTCCGCTTATAACCATCAGCATTCAGACTCAGTTCGGTATGGATGAAATAGTCCACAAACGACGGCACATCTATATACTTGGCATAGCCACGCTTAGGGTCGGCAAAATAGTCTGACTGGATGACTTGCTCCATCGTATCAATGAAACGCTGGATATAGTCCAGCTGCTCTGGCTGTAGTTTCTTTTTCTTTGGATAGATACACGACCAAGTAATCTCACTGGTCATGATGCCATCGCCGATGCCAGGCACCTTCGACTTAAAGGTAGCATCATCCTCGTCAAAGGTGTCGATACGGAGCAAATAACCACCCGTGACATCACGTCCCTCCACATCACTCTTTTTCAGTTTGCTGATGTTTACGCGATGTTCCCCCCGCTTGATAGCCTCTGAGAGGATATAGATGCCGCGATACTCGCCATTGAGCGTCAGTTCCACCATCCGCGTGCGTGGCCCCCAGTGTCCCATGTCGCGCCACAGTTGGAAAGCCAAAGGATCGCGCACCATAGATACGTCGTTATAAGGAGCCAGCAACACCCAGTCGCTATGGGCCGGCATACCCAGCAGGGGAGCATTTATTTCCTTGCCTTCGCCATCGCGCAGTTCAATGGTGTATTTCTTCTGATTGAAAGACAGCGAACTGTTGCCACGCAACTTTATGCCGATGGTACCATCGTAGTGGCCTGCCTTCATGTGGGCCGTTACTTTCTGCTGAGCATTGAGTGGTGAGTCAACATTGATGGTAATCATCTCTACATCGTTCTTGCCCTGCATCATATTTGCAAAGGCCAGCAAAACTATGATTGTCAATAATCGTATCATTAGGAAAAAGATTTTTAGTTTATATTTATCAGACTCAGAAAGAGAGGTAAAAGTCAAAATTATCGGAGGCTAATTTATTGTTTTTTAACCTAACGGGAAGGTTTCCATAGAAAAATTTTGTGGAATCCAAATCTTCTAGTATTTTTGCAACTACTAACAAGAAAGGAACTGTAGTAATATGATTGCCCCTTTCTCACATCCCATGTATGTGATGACAAAGGCTGTAGGCGCATCATGTAATATGACATGCGAATACTGCTACTATACGGAGAAGAAGCATCTGTATAGGGACGACGCGCGTCAGGTGATGAGCGACGAGGTGCTGGAGCGGTTCACACGTCAGTATATCGAGGCGCAGACCATGAACGAGATTCTCTTTACCTGGCATGGAGGAGAACCACTGCTGCGTCCCATCAGTTTCTACGAGAAGGCTATCCGTCTGCAACAGCAGTATGGCAGGGGTAAGACTATCAACAACTGTTTTCAGACCAACGGTACGCTGATTAACGATGAATGGGCGGCATTCTTCAAGCGTCACAACATGCTGGTGGGCGTTTCGATAGACGGTCCCGAGCCTTTTCACGATGCCTATCGCAGGAGTCGGGGCGGAGAACCAACGTTCCATCAGGTGATGAGGGGCATTGAGATACTCAACAGGCACGGGGTGGACTGGAACGCGATGGCGGTGGTCAACAACCTGAATGCGGAGGCGCCGCTGGCATTCTATCATTTCTTCAAGGAGATAGGCTGTCACTATATCCAGTTTACGCCCGTGGTGGAACGTATCAAGGGCCACGAGGACGGCCGGCATCTGGCATCGCTGGCCGATGAGGAGGCGCTGTCGCTGGCTCCTTTCTCGGTCACGCCCGGGCAATGGGGACGATTCCTTTGTGAGATATTCGACGAATGGGTACGGCAGGATGTAGGCACGTATTTCATACAGTTGTTTGACGCCACACTGGCCAACTATGCAGGCGTAGCGCCTGGTGTATGCGCCATGGCTGAGAGTTGCGGTCATGCCGGTGTGATGGAGTACAACGGCGACCTGTACAGCTGCGACCACTTCGTATTCCCAGAATACCGGTTGGGCAACATCCGCCAGCAGACGCTCACGGAGATGCTCTACGGCCCACGGCAAACGGCCTTTGGCATCAATAAAAAAGCGACACTGCCTCAGCAATGCCGCGAATGCAAACACTTGAATATATGTCATGGAGAATGTCCAAGAAACCGATTCATGAAGGACCGTTACGGCAACCCTGGACTGAACTGGCTATGCGCCGGCTATCGACAGTTCTTTGACCACTCAGCCCCCTATTTCGCGTTTATGAAACAGGAGCTGGACAACGACAGGGCGCCTGCCAACGTGATGCACTACACATTCTGAGAGACTGCCGCTCGCAACTGCTCCAGCGCCTGACGGAGGATAGCACGGGGTGTGCCGACGTTGAGACGCATGAAGCCAGAGCCGTCATTACCGCTTTGTTTTGCAAAGAACATCGCCCCGTCGTTCAGGGCCAGATGGGCACGGTTGACAAAGAGGTCTACGAGTGCATCGTGACTGAGTCCCAAGTCGCGACAGTCGAGCCACACCAGGAACGAAGCCTGAGGACGCCAGGGTTTTATGCCTGGCAGATGCTCGCGACAGTAGTCCTCTACGAAGCGGATATTCTCCTCGATATAGCCGAGCATCTGCCTACGATAGTCCTCACCCTGCTGCGTATAGGCCGCAATGGTGGCGATAGGCGAGAAGAGTGGCGGGTCGTTGAGCTCGTTGGCCTCCAGCCAGGTGTAGAACCGACGGCGCAGCGAGTCGTTGGGCACGATGGCATAGCTGCTCACGATGCCGGCGATATTAAACGTCTTTGACGGGGCACCAAAGGTGATGCTGATCTGGGCAGCCTCATCGCTCACAGAAGCGAAGGGCACGTGCTGATGGCCAAAGAGTGCCATATCCGCATGTATCTCGTCGGATATCACAATGATATGGTGCTCATAGCAGAAATGGGCCAGGCGCTGCAGCGTCTCCCTGGACCAGCAGATACCGGCAGGGTTGTGCGGATTACTCAGAATCAGCAGGCGGCACTTGTCGTCGACGACCTCGGCCAATTGTTCGAAGTCCATCTCATAGGTGCCGTTGACTTCTTTCAACGGGTTATACACCACCTTACGTCCGTTGCCCTCAGGCGTCAGTCGGAAGGGGTGATATACGGGTGGCTGGATAATCACTTTCTCATCCTCCTTCACAAACACGTTGACAGCCATACCGATGCCCTTCACGATGCCAGGTATATAGGTGAGCCACTCACGTCTCACCTCCCACTGGTGGTGGTCCTGAATCCACTGAGTGATGCTGGTCCACAGCGCATCGGGTACCACCGTGTAGCCAAAGAGCGAGTGCTCCAGTCGCTGGCGCAGCGCATCCGTAATGAAACGGGGTGTCTCAAAATCCATGTCGGCCACCCACAGGGGCAGCAGGTCGCTGCGGCCATAGCGCTCTTGCAGCACTTCGTGCTTCAGGTCGCCACTGCCCGTACGGTCTATAATTTTATCGAAATCGTATTGTATACTCATAGCGGAAGCAAATTTTTCACTATTCACTATTCACTTTTCCCTCAACCAAGTGCTTGTTTGATGTCGGCAAGAATATCTTCTTTATCTTCCAATCCGATGGAGAGACGGATGGTGGTCTGACGTACGTCCATCTCTGCCAGCTGCTCCTCAGGGAAGTTGCCAAAGATGGTCGAGGCAGGATGGATAGCCAGCGTGCGACTGTCAAAGAGGTTGGTGGCACGATGTACCAGTTGCAAGCGGTTCAGGAAACGGAAACATGCTTCTTTCGATGCCAGGTCGATGGTGAACATAGCACCTGCAGTAGGGCCGAACTGCTGCAGGGCGAGGGCGTGGTAGGGATTGTTTTCCAACCCCACATAGTTGACCTTCACCACCTTACTCAGCTCGTGTGCCAGCCACAGGGCGTTGCTGGCCTGACGCTGATAGCGCACGTCGAGCGTTTCCAGTCCCAATGTCTGCATATAGGCGGCCTGTGGCGTCATATAGGCACCTAGGTTGAAGAGCAGCTCATATTTCACCCGCTTATTAATCTCAGGGAAGGTGCCATAGTCAATGACGAGTCCGCCCAGCGAGGTGCCGCCACCCGAGAGATACTTGGTGCTCGACACCACCTCCACATCAACACCCAGCGCTTTTAGATTTGTCTCCGTAAAGGGAATGACGGTAGAGTCGGCTATCACAGGTACCCCCTTCTTATGGGCTATCTCTGCTATCGCTTTCAGGTTGGCTACCTCCAACTGCGGATTGGTCACCACCTCCAGAAACACGGCACAAGTCTTGTCGTCGATAGCCTCGGCCACAGCCTCCAGGTTGGTGAGATCGCGCAGTCGCGGTTCCACGCCAAAGCGCTTCAGCGTGGTGGAGATAAGAGCCAGCGTATTGCCAAAGAGGTGATGCGACGATACGATATTCCGGCCCTGTGCGGTCACGGCCAACAGCGTGTTACTGATGGCAGCCATGCCCGAGTTGAAGGCCGTCACGTGGTCGGCACCCGTCAATGCCTTCACTCGCTGCTCGAAATTTGTCACCGTGGGATTTTCCACACGAGCATAGTCTGGTGCCTTGATACGGTTACAGAAAGCATCCGCCATCTCTGCAGCATCATCAAATTCAAAAGCAACATTATTATACACAGGTACGGCCAGTGCTCCATAGACATCTGGCCGTACAAAAGGGTTGTTGATTGCAACTGTCTGTTTGTTCATCCTTACCAATTTTTTTACCTTAATATTTTTATATATAGAACTCTGACGAGTCAATAAGTCCCGCTCGCAACGCATATTTCACAACCTCATGAGCAGTGTTTACACCAAGCTTACGGAAGATATTCTTACGATGGGTAGTAATTGTGTGAACACTCGAAAAACGCTCACTGGCAATCTCCTTCGTGGTCTTTCCCTGAGCAATGGCCTTCACAATCTCGGTTTCAGTATTTGTCAGCACACTGGGTTGCTCGTCCTCCTCCTGCTGCTGACTGATAATAGCCTCCAGCGCACGCTGGCTGATATATCTGTTATGACGACTAGCCGATTGCAGAGCCTCACGGACCTCCTGCATGGGTCCATCCTTAAAGACGACACTAAACTGATGTGACGAATAGACTACACGACGCAGGAAACGGGAAGTCAGATCTTCGCTGAGAAGCACCCAATGAGATAAAGCGAAACGCTCAGCGACAATCAGGAGTTGATCCTCGTCGGTGAAATCAAACAGCGTGTAGTCTAGAATCACAATGGCACTCTCATGCTCTTTGAGCAAGGCCACCAGTCCGGCCTTGTCGAATGCACGATACACTACTGCTGTTTCGTCCTGTTGGAGTAGATTTTCCAACGCAAAACGAGTCAATTCCTGATTGTCTGCTAAGATATAATTCATTGTCCAGTTCACATTTATGGGTGCAAAAGTACGAATTAATTATCAATTACCAATTGTCAACTGTCAATTATCAATTGTCAATTGTCAATTATCAATTGTCAATTATCAATTTTGTCCAGTGCCTGTGACAAATCTTCAATGATATCATCAATATGCTCCGTACCAATACTCAAACGGATGGTTGAAGGCGTGATGTGCTGTTCGGCCAGTTCCTCGGGCGAGAGCTGTGAGTGAGTGGTGGTGTAGGGATGGATCACCAGACTCTTCACATCGGCCACATTAGCAAGCAGTGAGAAGATCTGCAGGGCATCAATAAACTTCCAGGCCTCTTCCTGACCACCCTTGACCTCGAAGGTAAAGATGCTGCCACCACCATTGGGGAAATACTTCTGATAGAGGGCATGGTCATGGTGATTCTCAAGGGCAGGATGATGTACGGCAGCCACCTTGGGATGCTTAGCCAGGAAATCAACAACCTTCAGAGCATTCTCTACATGACGCTCCACACGTAAACTCAGTGTCTCAACACCCTGCAACAAGATAAAAGCGTTGAAAGGTGAGATAGCGGCACCGGTGTCGCGCAGAACAACGGCACGGATACGGGTGACGTAAGCGGCAGCACCTACTGCATCAGCGAATACGATGCCATGGTACGAGGGATCGGGCTTAGAGAGCGTGGGGAACTTATCGTTCTGCTTCCAGTCAAACTTACCGCCATCTACAATCACACCACCGAGGCTGGTGCCGTGGCCGCCCAGGAACTTGGTAGCAGAATGCACAACAATGTCTGCACCATGCTCCAACGGACGGATGAGATAAGGTGTACCAAAGGTGTTATCGACAATAAAGGGGATGCCGTGCTTGTGGGCTACTGCTGCCACGCCTTCCAGGTCGAGCACATCACTGTTGGGGTTGCCGAAGGTCTCGGCATATACTACTTTTGTGTTGGGTTTGATTGCTGCTTCCAGGGCGTCGAGGTCGTTCACGTTGATAATCGTGTTAGAGATGCCCTGTGTAGCCAGCGTATGGGTTATCAGGTTGTAAGAGCCACCATAGAGGTTGTCGGCAGCTACGATATGATCGCCAGCCTGCACAATATTCTGCAGGGCATAGGTGATAGCAGCGGCACCAGAAGCCACAGCCAGACCAGCCACACCTCCCTCGAGGGCAGCCACACGGTCTTCAAACACGCCCTGAGTAGAGTTGGTCAGACGACCATAGATATTACCTGCATCGCGCAGACCGAAGCGGTCGGCAGCATGCTGTGAGTTACGGAACACATACGACGTGGTCTGATAGATGGGCACGGCGCGGGCGTCGGTTGCGGGGTCAGCCTGTTCTTGGCCTACGTGGAGTTGCAAAGTCTCGAAACGGTAATTCTTGTTCTGTGCCATAATCTTTTTCCTTTCTATTATTTAATTATACATATTTTCTTTATCTTTTCGACGATGCAAAGGTACGGCAAAAAGAAATATCTCCCAAATTTCTTTCGAAATCCAGAAGATATCTCTATAATATTAAATTTCGCAGAAGATTATTCCGTATAGTGTTACTTTACACCAACTTTGCAGAATAATATTCTTCTACATGCTGCAAAACGCCTTATTTATCGGTCTTTTTCGTCTTATCGTCCTGCTTTTTTTCTTCTTTTTTCTCGTCTTTTTTCACCAGAGTGGCCTTATATCCGAATTTCTCGAAGGCCTTGATGAGGTTTTCAGGCTTGTTCTTGTCAGCATCATAGGTGATGGTGACACGCTGATCGGGAATGTTGCAGTCAATACCCTTGACACCTTTCTCGAAACGCAGGTTGCCCTTGATTTTGTTTTCACAGCTGGCGCAATGCATCTGTGGCTCAGTGGTTACGACGAGGGTCTTGATGTCCTTGGCCGATACGCCCAGTGCCATAAGCATCAGGGCGAATGAAACGAATGCTTTCTTCATAATCGTATTGGTTTTTTGTTTTTAAAGTTTCTTTCCTAAGTTTACGCGTATGCCGGCATAGAACATACGTCCGTGAACGGGTCCCCACACCATGGTTGGCTCGAACTCACTGCCCCATGGGTCGGAGGCGCCGATGATGGAATTCTCCTGACGGTAGCCCGTGAGGTTCTCGCCACCAACGTAGACAGAGAAATGGCGGAACCAGCGCGTCACCTGCGCGTTCAACTGTCCATAGGCTGGGAACCGGCGGTCCCAGGAGAGTGTGCCGTCGGTCTTCTGATAGGGATCGGGCATACGGCCACCGCCATTGAGCTGGAACGTGGCATCAAACTGCCACAGACCGAGCGGTGTCTTATAACTGGCCGTAAGCAGACCTTTGTATTTGCTCTGCAAAGGCTTCTCACGCAACTCGCCACCATAGGTGGCACGCACGTCATTCAGACGATAGGCTGCCGTCAGTTCCAGTCCGTTTACCACGGGGTAGCTCACATCAACCTGGAAGGTATGTGAATACGACTTGCCATCGAGGTTGGCCAGACGAATCTGCTGTGGATTGCTGTCGTAGTCGATGAGCATCTGCTGCAGGAAATGCGTGTAGTAGTACTCGGCATTCACCTTCAACAGTTTATCGGCAAGTGGGATGCTCCATGCAGCAGAGATGCCATAGTTCCACGCCTCTTCCTGCTTCAGGTCGTCAACAACCAGTGTGCGTCCGCTGGCCAGCAGATAGTTGTTCTCGGCCAGTGCAAAAGGTGTGCGATAGCCTTTACCAGCTGATACGCGCAGGGTTAGGACATCGGACGGGGCATATTTCAAGTGCAGGCGGGGCGTGACAAACGTTCCGTAATGACTGCTATGGTCGGCACGCAAGCCAGCCATTGCCACGATCTTATCGTTGATATTCAATGTGTACTGCAGGTATGCGCCAGGTGTCGTCTCCTTGGTGACAGTCTGTGTTTCACTGGTCACATTCAACTTTTCCTTCAGATAGTCGTGATTCAGCGACAGGCCAGCTGAGAGGTTATGCAACTTCGTCAGATTGGTCTCGAACATCAGTTGCAGGTAACCGTTTTTCTCGTCCACGTCATAGGTCTTCTTGCCATACAAAGCTTCGAGATTGTGGAGTGAGCCACTGGCCATCAGCGCGACATTCGTACCTTTTTCGGCATCCAGTATGAAGGCATGCTTCATGTGGGCCTCATAGCGACGGGTCTTCAGGCCAATCTCGTAGGGGTTGTGGACGTGGGGTGCCGTATGGTGGGTCTGACCACCATCGCGCTGCTCGTCCAGCAAACCAAGTCCGCCATGGAAGATATAGGTTTGTCCGGCGTACTGCCAACGGTTCTGAAGGTTTACCTGACGTACATTGGGCTGATCCAGGAATCCATCGCCATTGTCGTCGTGGTGTCCCCAGTCGTTCTCGTAGTGGCCCAGTATCTCTGTGTTCACCTTACCCAGATGGATGTTACCGTCGGCATTGGCTTCCATCTTGCTCTTCGTGTTGCCATAGAGATTAATAGTGGCTCCCTCTTCATCCTCCGGTTTCAGATAATCCACGTTAATCTGGCCGGTTATTGACTCGTAGCCATTGCGTACCGACGAGGCGCCCTTCGACACCATGATACTTTTCATCCAGGGTCCTGGGATATAGCCCAGCGAATAGGGTGCTGCAGCACCACGAAAGTTGGGCAGGTTCTCAGTGAGCATCTGCACATAAGTGCCTGAAAGACCCAGTAACTTAATCTGCTTGGCGCCTGTTGCGGCATCACTATAGTTCACGTCAACAGAAGGGTTCGTTGTGAAACTCTCGCCAAGGTTGCAGCAGGCCGCCTTCAGCAGTTCCTGTCCTGTGATGAGCGATGCATTATCGACATTACGCAATTTGATAGTACCCGAGCGACGCTTCACCACCATCACCTCCTTGAGTGTCTGGTCCTTGATTGTCGCCGTACTGTCCGTTTGTGCCAAGAGTTCATTTTGTGGTAGGGAAAAGGTGGCAAGCACACAGGCCAGCACCTTATAGATATGTATGTTCATTTCCAGTTTTTTATCCTTATTATTTAATTGATACTTACGACTTTTGTGGCAGGACACACCATGCCCTGCCTTATAAAAGGAACGTCGTGAGAATCAAATAAGAAGGATGCGGATTTTCGCCAGATATGCCCGCGGGGGTATCGGCACCTTGTCAGGGCAGAACAGGTCCTGGGGCTTGGCAACAATCTCCGGCATATCTGACCAGAGACTCGCAATAGTGAATAAAACGGGCTGGACAACAGTGAAGTCGGGGTGTAGCACGGGGGGCTGAACCGATGCGGACAACTGTTCCACATTGTATTCCATGCATTGTTGCATGTCCATCTCATCCATACCGATGCAGTCTTCATCGACATACATCGTGTCGTGTGAACGCGTGGCTAACTCCGTCAGCGAGGCAATATGAACCCTTCCGCTATGCAGACAACGAACCAGCGTCACCCCTCCCGCAACTTGTACTACCAATAGCGCGAGGAGCACCGCCACAAATGCCGTGCATAACTTTTGGACTCTGCTTGCCTTTCTCTTCATTGCGGCAGCAAAAATACAAAATATGTCTTATTTAGCAGGCAAATTGGACGAAAAATTAAGTTTTATTTTCCAAATTCCTTGTGCACCTCAGAAAATATCCATACTTTTGCACCAAACAAAAGAATATATGCTATGGCTGAAATCTTAGATGAAACCGACCTGCAGATACTGAAAACGCTGCAGAGGAACGCGAAACTGACCACAAAAGAGTTGGCCGATGCCGTCCATCTGACCCCTACCCCAGTCTTCGAACGTCAGAAACGACTGGAGAAGAAAGGGTTTATTAAGAAGTATGTAGCCATCCTTGATCCAGAGAAACTGAATCAGGGCCTGTTAGTCTTTTGCAAAGTGAAACTCCAGCAGATTAACCACGAGATGGCCGACTCGTTCACGCGTCGCATCATGCGTATCCCTGAGGTCACCGAGTGCTACAACACCTCGGGTGCCTACGATTACTTATTAAAAGTACGCGCACGCGACATGAAGCAATATCAGGAGTTTGTGCTCAACAAACTGGGCGATATTGAGAATATCAGCGCCATTGAGAGCACCTTCGTAATGAGCGAAATCAAACAAAGTTATGGACTGAATATCTAAGACTGGCAATCCGGACAGATACCTTTCGCCATGTAGTTGATGCTATGCAGTTGATAGCCCTGCGGCAATTGTACGGCAGGAATGGGAACATCTGAAATACAGAATGTGCGATGACAACGTTCGCAATAGAAATGCACATGCTGGTCGTCATCATGCTCATGATCACTATGACTATGACAAAGTTCATAGCGCACGCCATCGCCACCATCTTCTATGACGTGTACCAAATGGTGCTCACGGAAAAGAGTCAGCGCTCTAAATACGCCAGATTTGTCAATTGACAGAATCTTGTACTCCAATTCAGTAAGCGACATAGGATTCTCGGCATCGGCTAGTGTCTTCACTATGACGATACGATTAGCTGTAGGCTTAATGCCGTGCTCAAGGAGCAGTTGTTCACATTCTTGTTGGTTTAACATGGTGCAAAGTTAATAAAAAAGAAGAAAGAAACAGAGTAAAGGAATAAAAAAATAAGCTTTGCAACCAAGTTGCAATTTATTTATCGTAATTTTGCAGCCAGAAAAAAATATATTGAAATTATGGCACACGAACATCATCATCATGAACATGAGTGTTGCACGCATGAGCATCATCATCATGAGCATCATGAGCACGAGCATCACCACCATCATCACGAGCATAGCGGACATCGTCAGCTGTGGCTCATTGGCATCACCATCCTCCTTCTGACAGGAGCCGTTATCATTGAGAAGAATACAAGTCTGCCTACCTGGCAACTGCTACTGGTTTATCTGGTTCCTTATCTTTTAATAGGATCCGGCACACTGAAGGAAGCTGCAGAGGGACTGGCCCATGGCGACCCTTTCAA
This sequence comes from Prevotella communis, assembly GCF_022024115.1. Classification (NCBI taxonomy): domain Bacteria; kingdom Pseudomonadati; phylum Bacteroidota; class Bacteroidia; order Bacteroidales; family Prevotellaceae; genus Prevotella; species Prevotella communis. The sequence continues at coordinate 103,005 of NZ_CP091792.1, read as the reverse complement.
CGAACATTTCCTGATGTCGGTAGCTACCATCGGTGCCCTCAGCATCGGGTTTATGCCTGGTGCCGAGACGGAATTTCCAGAGGCCGTCTTCGTGATGTTGTTCTTTCAGGTAGGTGAGTTCTTCGAGGGCTACGCTGAAGGAAAGAGTCGCACAAGCATCTCGCACCTGATGGATATCCGTCCCGACATAGCACGTGTAGCGGGTTCTGAAGAGACTGTCAGTCCTGAGCAGGTGGCCGTGGGCACCATTATCGAGGTGCGTCCAGGTGAGAAAGTACCCTTGGATGGTACCATCGTCAGCGGTACTTCCAGTCTGAACACAATGGCCCTGACAGGCGAGAGCGTACCTCTTGAGGTCAACGAGGGCGACGAGATTATCTCTGGCTGCATCAACCTGAGCGGTGTTATCACCTTGCGCACCACCAAGACCTTTGGCGAGAGCACGGTATCAAAAATCATCAAACTGGTTGAAGATGCCGGTGAACATAAGTCGCAGAGCGAAGCCTTCATCACACGATTCGCCCGTATCTACACACCCATCGTGGTATTCCTGGCACTGGCTATCGTCATCATTCCCACACTCTTCGGAGGCAGTTTCGTTACATGGCTCTATCGTGCCTTGATGTTCCTTGTGGTCAGTTGTCCCTGCGCCCTGGTAATCAGCGTTCCCCTCACCTTCTTCGGTGGTATTGGTGGCGCATCAAGAAAGGGCATTTTGGTGAAGGGAGCCAACTACCTGGATATCTTGTCGAAGGTAGATACCGTGGTGTTCGACAAGACCGGCACGCTGACGCATGGGCGCTTTGCCGTTCAAGCCGTACACCCCGAGATATGCAGCGAATACCAGCTGTTGCACCTGGCAGCCCATGTGGAGCATTCTACCAGCCACCCCATTGGTGCCGCCCTTCGTGATGCTTTTCCCAACGAGGGTACAGACGGCTGCAAGGTTACAGATGTAGAAGAGATTGCCGGCAAAGGCATCCGAGCCAAGGTAGGCGAGAAAATGGTATGCGTAGGCAATACAAAGATGATGGAACTCGTAGGCGTGGAATGGCACCAATGCGAGCATGGCGACGAGGGAACCATCGTACATGTGGCTATAGCAGAGGAATCATCTACCCCTCATCGTCTGTCACCTGTCACCCATCACCTGTCGCCTTATGTCTATGCCGGTCATATCGTTATCAATGATCAGGTGAAAGCCGACAGTGCTGAAGCGATTGCCCAACTGAAGAAACTGGGTGTGAAGAAGACCGTTATGCTGACAGGCGATCGTGAAGAGGTGGCCAGTCGTGTAGCCCAGCAACTGGGTATCGATGAATATCACGCAGAACTGCTGCCTACTGACAAAGTCACTCAGATATCAGCCATCAGCCATCAGCCATCTAAACTCGCATTCGTAGGCGACGGCATCAACGATGCACCCGTTCTGGCACGTGCCGATGTAGGTATTGCCATGGGAGGCTTAGGAAGCGATGCTGCAATAGAAGCTGCGGATGTGGTGTTGATGGACGACCAGCCGTCAAAGATAGCTACAGCCGTGCGCATAGCACGTCGTACGATAGGCATTGCACGTCAGAATATCTGGTTTGCCATTGGCGTGAAGGTTGCCGTACTGATTCTTGCTGCCTTCGGCATCGCGACCATGTGGCTTGCCGTATTTGCCGACGTAGGCGTCACGGTACTTGCTGTGCTCAATGCCATGCGAGCACTCAAGGCATAAAAAAAAGAGAGGTTTCCCGATGTTGTATGGGAAACCTCTTTTTTATAGGTTACTTGATTTTCGATGTCATAGGACCTCGCACACCCTTGTAGGTCTTCAGGAAAGCCTTGGCACTACCGAAGCTAAGGAACATATCCAGACGTACTGGGATATGGTTATTGTCGTCGGTCACATAGAAACGGATCAACTCGTGGTTCTTGCCGTCCTCGCGCTCATAGAAAGAGAATACCAGGCAACGGAACTTCTCGTTTGTACCGTCAATCTTATAGTTCTCCTTACCACGATAGGTCATCCACGAATTGGTAAGACTACGGGCATCGCTGATAGGCAGAGGGATGATATCACCCTTCTTCATGCCGGAAGCATCAAAGTTGCGCGCACGCAAGAAGATGCTCATCATATCATAGATACACTCAGCATATTCCTTATCGTTCCAGTGTTCCTCACCATCGGCATCAATACGGTGCATACGCAGATGACAGTTATTACGGGGATAGGTATACCACAGTTCATCTACATAATAGCGCTTACCTTCCAGGGCACCCTTGCGGAAATAGAGTGGCGAGAGGTCTTTCGCACTGCAATAAGACAACAAGGTGTCGCGCATCACGAAGACGCCATCCAACTTACTGTTGCCACGGGTGGTCAGGCTGGTGCGATAGGCCTTCTGTCCCTTGAATGTGGAAGTCACAGTAGACATAGATGCCGTACCCACCTTAAACCATACGAACTTCCAATTGAAATAGAGGTCGTAAGCTAAGAACTCACCACCATTGAAGGCTGTATTCTCAATGCCGCACTTAGACTGGGCACTCATGCTCAGTGGGAGCAGCATAAATAGGATAAACAAACATTTCTTCATTTTCATCAGGTTTAATGTTCTTATTTATGATTCTGATTCAGGTAATCAATACCCTTTGACTTTGCTCTGTCGAGGTTGCGGTTACGCAGTTGTTTCTCCTTATCAGGCTTCTGCTTGGTGATAGCCATGGGCTTCTGCTTATAGCGAGGCGTTGCTGTGAGATTCCACTGGCGCGTGGCCTCCCATTTAGCCTTGCAATCAATCATCTGACGGTTATAATAAACAGGCTCGGGCTGCAGGTCCTGGTCATAGACACCAGTATCCCACTGACCATTGCCGTTCTTATCGATATAAGCACGCAGATAGTAGTTGCCCGGCTTCAGATACATAAACTCTGCCACGCCCGATGCATCGGCCAGCACCTGACGCTGCACCCTGTCCTGTGTATCCATCAGCTGTACGATGACAGAGTCAGTAGACTGACATCCGCTGATTTCTACAGTCAGATAAGCATATTCCTCCTCAGGACGCAGTTTGAACTTATGTTCTATCTTCTTCGTAATCTGACCATAGATGCTCTCGAAGGCTGCCGAATCGATGAGCAGTTTATAGTCTACACCTTGCTCGCGCTCGCTCAACAGTTCATAGCGTCTTACCCCTATCTGCCGCAGGGAGAGAGGCACAGGCGTCTCTACAGAGTCAACCACTGAGAAGAGATGCACAGCTGTGGTATCACAACGACGGAGAGGTTCTGGTGCATCAAAATAGATACGCTGTCCTGGATCCATCTGTCCTGTTACACTCCACTTGATGTTCATATACTTCGGAGGCATGATGGAATCATAAGGCTCCTTGCGCTTTTTCTTCCTGTCTTGTTCCTTCTTCCACTCGTCATACTCCTTCTGCCGCTCTTTCAAACGCTTGGCATAAGGCACCTTTGACACAAACTCCGTGGTATCCGTAAACTCTACCAGGTTACCCAGCGAATCTGTCATCAGGAATGTTTTCTCAATGGTCAGGGTGTCCTGATTCACAAGCGTGGTATCAGCCAGCCAGTAGGTCAGTGTGTCATTTTTCTGCGAAGCCTCCAGGATAAAGGCATTCTCGCTATCGAAATTCAAGCCACGAAGACGAGGTAGCGAGTCACTGCCATAAGTAAAGAAGATACCCAGGCGATTGGGGTCCTTACGTTCCGTCTTCAGCAGATAGCGATCGGTCTGAGGCTCCTGAAAACACAGCAATGTGATATCATCGGGCAGGAAATGGGTATAGTTCACCTGCAGGATATTGGCTATATGAAGGGAATCACGCCAGATAGTATCCTGACGAATATCCGGGCGCCATGAGGGAACGATACTGTCATGATTGAAGGCTATCATCTCACTCTTCTGGCCAAACAGGAAATCGCCATCGGCGTCCTGCAAGGCAAAACAGCGATAGGTGCCAGGAGCAACGCCCTTAATCGTGAACCGGCCACTGCCATTCGTGCGTGAGACACGCATCATGGGCTTTTTATGGAAGAGAGAGTCTTCGAAAGAGTCGTACAACCCCACCAGCATGCCCTTGATAGGTTCCAGGTTCTCTGCATTCAGGCAATAGCCCGAGACTTCCAGCGTATCAATATGGTCGCCCGTAGAGAAGCTGAAAGTATAATTACCCATAGGGTTACCCTCGTTATTATCCGTGATAGCATCGCTGAAATCAATGGTATAGGTAGTATTCTCCTTCAGCGAGTCTTTCAGATCCACAATAATCCTGCGACCGGCTGCCTTGACCTCGGCCTGCTCTATCTGGGGCGGTGAGATAATAACTTTATTCTGGGCATCCTCTATCTTGATGTATTCATCGAAGTTGATGGTCACCTTATGTGCCTTCACATTGACTCCCCTATCGTCGGGTATGGAACCGACTACACTGGGAGGTGTGTCATCATACCATCCACCGTCAGGAGTCCCCATGCGGGCACAGGAGGAGATGAAAGATGAAAGATGGAAGACGAGGGATATGAGAACCATATTCCCCAGAATATCTTTCCACGATTTATTTCTACCAGATTTGATCATATCTTTCATTTTTCATTTCTCATTTAACGCGAGCAACTCCTCAAGTTGGTTGCGGCTATTACTGAGACGAGGCACCTTATGCTGCCCGCCCAATTTTCCTTTTGATTTCAGCCAGTCGTTGAAGAGATTCTCACGGGCTGGGATAATCTCCAGATGCTGCAAGGTGATATCCTTGAAACGCTTAGCCTCATAGTCGCTGTTCAGTTCCTGAAGCTTGCGGTCGAGGATTTCGGCAAACTGCTGCAGATTCTCAGGAGCCTTAGAGAACTCGATAAGCCACTGATGACGGCATTTTGCATTCTGGTCCATAAAGACAGGAGCCGCCGTGTATTCAAGGACCTGGGCACCTGTCACCTCACATGCGTATTTCAGTCCCTGCTCCGCATTATCAACGATGAGTTCCTCACCAAAGGCATTGATGAATGACTTGGTACGTCCTGAGATAAAGAACTTATAGGGATTCGTAGAGGTGAACTGCACCGTGTCGCCAATCATGTAACGCCACAGACCACAGGAGGTAGAAATGAGCATCGCATAGTTCTTACCAGTCTCCACGCCCCACAACGGTACAATTGTATCCGTGCCCATCTCCTGAAACTCATAGAAGACATCATAGTCGAGCATCAGCAACATGGATTTGTCAGCAGGATCGTCCTGAATACCGAAGAAGCCCTCACTGGCATTATAGGTCTCCATATAATGCATCTTCGGACTGGTAATCAGTTTCTCGTACTGCTCACGATAAGGCGTAAAGGCCACACCACCATGAAAGAATACCTCAAGGTTAGGCCATACCTCCTCCAAATGGGTCTTTCCAGAGAGCTCCATCACGCGATTCAGTACTGACAACATCCACGAGGGTACACCAGAGAGGTTGGTTACATTCTTGTTCATTGCCTCACGGGCTATGCGGTCGCGCTTCACTTCAAAGTCGCTCAACAGGGCCGTCTGCTTTGAAGGCACACGTACCAGATTGACGATGGGGTTGATATTCTCAATAAGAATAGCGCTGAGGTCACCTACCAAAGAACCAGGAAGGTTATAGTTGGGCGCATGACTTCCACCCAGAATCAATCCCCTTCCATCAAACATACGACTTTGGGGATTATTACGCAGATAGAGAGCTACCACATCGGCACCACCCTTATAATGAACATGTTTCAGACCATCTGACGAAACAGGGATGAACTTCGACTTATCGTTCGTGGTGCCACTTGATTTGGCGTACCACTTGACACGGCCCGGCCAAAGGATATTAGCCTCACCCTGACGCATACGGTCGATATCACCTTTCAATTCCTCATAAGTATTGACGGGGTTATTACGTACAAAATCATCATAACCCTTTGTTGCTGCAAAGAGATGCTCACGACCATACTCTGTGTCCTTGGCCTTACTGATCAAATGGGCCAGCACCTCACGCTGCAACTGTTCTCCTTGTGTATTATGTTTCTCCAGTTCCCGCCATCGCTTAGCAAACAGCGGTCTTACAATTCCTGTCAGACTCATCTTGTTACTTCTTTATATCCTGCAAAGTTACTGCAAACTTTTGTAATACACGCAAGTTTTTACGTTTTTTAATAGGAATAGGGGGCTTATCTATAGATAAAAGATGCTTTCCGGGCCCATATTAAACAGAAGATCCAGAATGCTGAGGTTGGGCAGAAAACCATGTTTCTGCTGATAAACCTGATAATAAGGTTTGGGTTGAAAATCGACATCCTCAAGCGGATGCTTGGGGTTGATGCCCAAACGGAAATCATCAGGATTGATGAATGGGGGGCAAGATGGCTGAAGTCTGAAGTCTGAAGTCTGTACTATTGTCGGCTGTATATCCAGCAACTCACACATCTTCTGACAGATAGACATGTTATAATCTTTCAGTCGCTCCCAATGGCGCTCCGTAAAGAACGGGCGCAGGTCATCTTCGTAATACTCAAAGAAAGGGGAATCACCATAGGCTGTCTGCAAAGCCTGCCAATGCAGATGACGCCAGTTGCCATGGTCGGAAATCCGGATATCACCTATCGCATTACTTGCATCATGGACCACAGGCACCGTCAAGGCCTGAACACCCTGCGTCGTTGCTATCAGGCAGCGATTACGATAGGTCTGCTTCAGGAAAGTCTCCTGTAGGTCTATGGACACAGAATCATAGCGGTATAACTTCTGATACCACTGCACAGGACCGAAATAAGTGGTAGAAAGGAGTACGCTGGTCATAGAGGCAGAAGGATTCTATTTGAACGCCACCCTTTCCACAGAGGTTCTAACGGGTCACGACTATATACAACCATGAAGGCACGCCCTATGAGGTATTCCTCAGCAATAAAACCCAACTGATGGGAATCAAGCGTCTCCAACCAGTAATAATCTGCGTCAGCACAGTCTCTCAGGCTGGGCACCACAAATGTGTTTCCCTCATGAACAATGGTGTCTCCAGGTAGTCCCTTACAGCGATAGATAAGAATCTGGTCGTTATTCTGTGGATTCTCAAAAGCCACCAAATCACCTTTCTCAACAGACTGTCGGGCTATGCGTCCATAGCCAAAGAAACAATCTTTCCCTCCTACCCTCAGGCCGTAACTCCATCTGTTTACCATCACGCGGTCACCGGCTTGGAACACCGGTTCCGAGCCGGTGCCGCTGATAGTATAGAGAGTGACGCCTATCATCCTGACAACCATCATAATTGCGAAGGCTATCAGGAATGCCAATAGGAATCGGAGGGTCTTTTTCATTTACTTAATGTTGTCGACAAATCGGAACAGACGACTCCAACGGATGCCTCCTCCGAAGAGACCACGATCGGGATCGCTACTCCACCAGATGAAGATGGGCTTACCCACGATATGATCTTCAGGCACAAAACCCCAATAGCGTGAGTCGGCAGAGTTATGACGGTTATCACCCATCATCCAGTAATAGTCCATCTTAAAGGTGTAGCTATCCGTCTGCTCACCATTGATAAATATCTTACCATCACGCACCTCCAGGTCGTTATGTTCATAAACCCTGATAGGACGCTCGTAGATAGGCAGGTTGTCAAGAGACAACTTAATGCTTTCACCCTTCTTAGGAATCCAGACAGGACCGTAGTTGTCGCGAGTCCAGTCTTTCACCATATTAAGAGGATAGACCTCTGCAGGATTACCTCCTGTAACAGGAGCCATTGCCTGTACCAGGTCCTTTCTGCTCTTCAGCAATGCCGCCGTTTGCTTCGTCATCGGCATGATGATACGGTTATTGCGGAATTGCTGTGTCAGCTGTATCTGACCTTCGCTCTTGAAATAGGCCTTGTCGGCACTACTCAGGCCGAGATCCTCGCAGGTGATGCCGTTCTCTTTCAAGAAATCATTGGTGAGAATAGCACCATCATTGAACAAAACATCGTATGTGTACTGCACGTTATCCGGTTCTTTATTGGCCTTACCGTTCAGATAAACAACATGCTCGATAATCTGCAGGGTATCACCAGGCAGACCCACACAACGCTTCACGTAGTTTTCACGACGGTCTGTGGGACGATAGCCAATGCCACCAAACTCCTGCGCATTAGCAGAGATATACTGTCGTCCCAAGTTGTAATACGCCTCAAAACGCGCTCTCTGCTCAACCTTCGATAGCGAGTCAACAGGATAAGCCATAGGATAGTTCTGCTCATATATCTGACGTCCATAACCATAGCACATATTGTAATACTCCGTCTGATAAGGCACATTCTGACAAATCGTATCACCAGCGGGATAATTGAACACCACGATATCATTGAGTTCCACCTTACCCAATCCAGGCACACGACGGTATTCCCAATGAGGCCACTCAATGTATGACTTCAAATCGCCAATAGGCAAGGTATGCTGTGTCAGGGGCACCGTCAGCGGGGTCTCAGGAATACGAGGTCCGTAGCTCACCTTACTCACAAAAAGATAATCACCCGTGAGCAGCGACTTCTCCAATGAAGAGGATGGGATGACATAGTTCTGGAAAAAGAACTGGTTGATAAAATAGACGGCCACCAATGCAAACACGATAGCATCGACCCACGACATCACCGAGCGCATCGGACCTTCCAAGTCCTGCCACCATTTCCAATTGATTTTCTTTGAGATATAAGCATCATAGATAAAGGGAACGACCAGCAGGCCCAACCATGACTCCACCCAATAGAGGAAAAGCAGATAGCACACCATCACCAGGACAAACTTGGTCCACTGCTTTTTCATATTCAGTTTCTTCTTTTCGCGTTTTTCCATACCAACACGTAATCTGATATTTCTAATACTCCTAGAACTTAAACATATCACTAATTGTCAGCAATCCCTGATGATCCTTGGTATATTCTGCAGCCAATACTGCACCAAGGGCAAAGCCACGACGTGAATGAGCGTCATGAGTTATCGTGATGATATCAGCATCAGAGTCATAGCGGATGGTATGAATACCAGGCACCTCACCACGGCGGATATGATCCACACGCAGCAGTTTGGGGTCTGTGGTATCCTCTGCCCAGGCTTCTTTGCGGTCGATATTCTCCACAATCTCCTCGGCCAGCGTGATAGCCGTACCACTGGGATGGTCGAGCTTATGCACATGGTGCGTCTCTTCCATCTCCACATCGTACTGCGGAAACTGGTTCATGATTTTGGCTAAGTAACGGTTAACGGCAGAGAAGATGGCCACGCCGATAGAGAAATTTGAAGCCCAGAACAACGTCTGGCCGTTCTCGCAAGCCTGACGGACATCATCTCCATGTTCCTTCATCCAACCTGTAGAACCAGACACAACCTTTACGCCTTTAGCCCACGCTTTCAAATAGTTACCATAGGCAGCCTGAGGAGCTGTAAACTCGATGGCCACATCAGCTGATGCGAAGGCCTCACTCTCAAAATCCTGTTGATTGTCTATATCGATGATACTAACAATCTCATGGCCACGGCTACGGGCTATTTCTTCAATCATTTTGCCCATCTTGCCATAGCCGATTAATGCTATTTTCATTTTAATTCGAATTAAATTGCGTTGCAAAGATAGTAATTTTTGCCCATTAAGGCTCAACAATTAAGAATTTTTTGTATCTTTGCCCACGTAAAAACCAATACTTTTGCAATTATGGGAAAGAAAAGAGGTGGAAAACGGTTGAATAAGCGTGATGTTGCAAACGCTTTGCAAGCCTTGTTTCAGGCTCATCCTGGCGAGACGCTCAGTTTCAAACAGATATTCAAGGCACTGAAATTTGATACGCATCCCGTGAAGATGCTCGCTATCGACGTGATGGAAGAGATGGCATGGGATGATTATCTGTCGAAAGTAGGTGACAGCGCTTATAAACTGAATCTGAAGACGCAGGTGCAGGAGGGTACTTTCATCCGTAAAGCCAACGGCAAGAACTCGTTCCAGCCTGATGATGGCGGCAAGCCCGTCTTTGTAGCAGAGCGTAACTCGATGTTCGCTCTTAATGGCGACCGTGTAAGAGTAGCTTATATGGCACGCCGTCAGAACCATATCAAAGAAGCCATCGTTACAGATATTCTGGAACGCAAGCACGACCAGGCCGTAGGTATCTTGCAAGTAGAGAAAGACTTTGCCTTTCTCAATGCTGAAGGCAACTTCTTCGTTCACGACATTCTGATTCCCAAGAAGAAGCTCAAGGGAGGCAAGACTGGCGAGAAGGCCGTTGTAAAAATCACGCAGTGGCCATCGGCAGAATCAAAGAATATTGTCGGTGAAGTCATTGACGTGCTTGGCAAACAAGGCGAAAACAATGTTGAGATGCATGCCATCCTGGCGCAGTATGGTCTGCCTTATAAGTATCCGAAACGTGTAGAGGATGCTGCTCTGAAGATTAACGCAGAGATTTCCGAGGAAGAAATCGCCCGTCGTGAGGACTTCCGTGAGGTGTTCACCTGCACCATCGACCCCAAAGATGCCAAGGACTTTGACGATGCATTGAGCATCAGAAAAGTCACAAGTCAAAAAAATAAAACCTCAAACCTCTATGAAGTGGGCGTCCATATTGCTGATGTGAGCCATTATGTCACCGAAGGCAGTATCATCGATCGTGAGGCCGAACAGCGCGCTACCAGCGTCTATCTTGTTGACCGCACCATTCCTATGCTACCAGAAAGACTATGTAACTTTGTCTGTTCACTCCGTCCTGATGAGGAAAAACTCTGCTATAGTGTCATTTTCGTCCTGGACGATGATGCCAATATCAAAGACTGGCACCTGGCCCATACCGTTATCAAGAGCAACCGCCGATACGCCTATGAGGAAGTACAGGAGATTCTGGAAGGAAAAGATGGTGACTACGCCGACGAATTGCGTATCCTTGACAAGATGGCCAAACGTCTGCGCGAGCGCCGTTTCAAGAATGGTGCTGTGAAGTTTGATCGTGAAGAACTGCACTTTGATATTGATGACGATGGCAAGCCCACCCGCTGCTATTTCAAGAAGTCGACAGATGCCACACAGCTCATTGAGGAGTTTATGTTGCTGGCCAACCGCACGGTAGCAGAATTCATCGGTAAGGCAGGAAAGGCTAAAAAAGAGGATTCTGGCAAGCCCTCCAAAGGCAAGACTTTCGTTTATCGTATCCACGACCAGCCCGATCCTCAAAAGTTGGAAAGTCTGCGCACAGCCCTGGCTCCTTTCGGTTATAAGGTGAAAACCAGCGGCACAAAGGGTGCTATCTCAAAGAATCTCAACAACTTAATGGAGGAAGCACAAGGCGAGCGCGAACAAAAACTCGTAGAGACGCTGACCCTGCGTGCGATGATGAAAGCCAGATATTCGACCCACAACATTGGGCACTACGGACTGGCTTTTGACTACTACACGCACTTCACCTCCCCCATCCGTCGTTATCCTGACACGATGGTGCACCGTCTGCTCACCCGTTATCAGGATGGTGGACGTTCTGTGAACCAGGATCACTACGAGGAACTCTGCGAGCACTGCAGTCAGATGGAGCAGACCGCCCAGAATGCAGAGCGCGACTCTATCAAATACAAGATGGTGGAATTCATGGCCGATAAGGTAGGTATGGAGTTTGATGCCCATATCAGTGGTGTCCAGTCATACGGCATCTACTGCGAGATTGATGAGAACCACTGCGAAGGACTTGTGGGTATGCATGACCTCGATGGCGACTATTACGAGTTCGACGAGCGCAACTACTGTCTGGTAGGCCGCCGTCATCATCAGAAATATCAGCTTGGCGATGCCGTCCGTATCAAGGTGGCTCGTGCCAACATAGAGAAACGCCAGCTCGACTTTGTCCTAGTTGACTAGCCCTCAACTCTCAAACCTCAAACCAAAAATGGCAATAAGATACACACACAAGGAGGAAGTTTGGAATTCATGGAGTCATGCTGGCGGTGCTATAATGGCCGGAGCAGTGGGCATCGCATTTTTTATCGTCGTATTATTAGGCAATAACGACCGCTCATGGGCAGCTATTGGTGTTGGGCTTTACCTCTTCGGTATGCTGGGCAGCTATTTGGCATCTACCATTTATCACGCCCTGAAACTCAGGAATCCATGGCGAGAACATTTCCGGAAGTGGGACCATGCAGCCATCTATTGGCACATAGCAGGCAGCTATTCGCCTATCACACTGATGGCACTACGCAATGAAGGATATTGGGGATGGACGCTTTTCACCTTTGTATGGGTCTGCGCCCTCATAGGTACCCTGATCAGTTTCATCAAACTGAAAGACCACTCAAATATCGAAACGGCATGCTTTGTGATAATGGGTCTTAGCGTATTGGCTGCCTTTAAGCCATTGGTTGACACAGTTTCAACGAATGCTTTCGTCTGGATTGTGCTCGAGGGAGTATTTTATATCACGGGTGCTGTGTTCTATTCGTTCAACAAAAAGAAATATATGCATACGGTATTCCATTTCTGCGTATTGGCTGGTAGTATCTGTCATATCGTTGCAGTATGGGATATTCTGATACGTGACATTTTCTAGGTCACACAGAAATCACTGAAATCACAGAAATTTCTTGACCCTGACACTGAGTGTAGCTTTATTAAACTCGATACCTTTGCCTCGTTCAACAAACTGGCTCAAGGCACCACTCTGTGCCAATTCGTGTGGTGTTCCTATCAGGAGCTTTGCTCCTCTTTCTGTGATTTCAGTGATTTCTGTGTGAGGTCTAGTCATCAGCCATATCTCGTCAGCCACCTGCAAAGCCAGTTCCAAATCATGGGTCGATAGAAACACCGTTTTCTGTGCCTCCCTACTGATACGACTCAGCAACAAAAGCATGTCCACCTTACTGGGATAATCCAAGAAGGCTGTAGGCTCATCCAAATAAATGATAGGTGTCTGCTGCGCCAGTGTCTTCGCTATCATGACCTTCTGGCGCTCGCCATCGCTCAAAGTCTCAATCATCCTGTTTTTCAGATGACCAATGCCTATCAAAGCCATTGCTTCCTCACAAGCCCTTCGGTCATCATCATTCAGTCGTCCCCAGAACCCAGTATAAGGCGCGCGTCCCATTTCTACCAGTTCCATCGCCGTCATTTGCTGCACATCAGGTTTCTCTGTTAACACAATACCAATAGTACGAGCCAGCTCGCGCTCAGTGTATTGTCCCAACTCACGTCCCTGGATACAGATACTTCCACCCAGTTGTGGCTGGAAGGCAGACAACGTCTTGAGCAATGTCGACTTACCCACACCATTCTCACCCAACAGACAAGTAAGACACCCCTGATGAATGTTGGCCGTAAGATGTTCAGCCACCACCCTGGTGCCCTGCTTATTCCTGTAACCTATACTCAGGTCGTTCAGCGTGACAGATATATTGCTATTCATTTTGTCGGAAGTCTTGACATTCTCCGTGCAAAAGTATGCTTTTTTTTTGATGTGAGCAAGTAATATCGAAAAAGTTTTGTACTTTTGCATTCAAATGCCGTTTCATCTTCTACACACCCTGACACCACGTCCAAAACAGATGAATAATCCGTTTTGCTACGAGCCGCATCCACTTTGTTTGGAGGCGGCCGATGAGGTGCGTGCATACCTAAAGCAGCACCCTAAATGGGACGAAGAGATACAGGCAGGAAAGATGTTTGGTGTCTTGGTGTGCGAGAATCAGCAAGGCCAACTTGGTTTCCTTGCAGCTTATAGCGGGCAGATTGGCGGACGCGAAGACTGGCCTTGGTTTGTGCCAGCTATCTTCGACTATCTGCAGCCCGATGGTTATTTCAAACAAGAGGAGGCTCGTATCTCTGCCATCAATCAACAGGTGGAGGCATTAGAAAAGAACAATGAGCACCTGGCCCTACAAGCAGAATGGCAGCAGGTCAACCAACAGGCCAACCAGGAAATTGCAGCCTATAAGCAACTGATGCAACAGTCAAAAAAGCGACGTGATGAACAACGGGAAAAAGATGGTGAGACTGAGACGATAATTCGCGAGAGTCAGTTTCAGAAAGCCGAACTACGCCGCTTGAAGAAACGTTGGCAGGAGCAAATGGATACCATTGAGAGACGCCTGCAACCATTCTCCGCAGAGATTGCCTCATTGAAAGCTGAGCGGAAACAGCGCTCTGATGCTTTGCAACGTTGGCTATTTGACCATTTCATGATGGCGAATAGCGAGAATAAATATCGCTCGCTGACCAACATCTTTTCCCAAACGCCTCAAGGAGTGCCTCCCTCTGGTTCAGGTGAATGCTGTGCCCCTAAGTTACTCCAGTATGCCTTTACCCATCAACTGCGTCCATTGAGTATGGCAGAATTCTGGCAAGGCAGGTCACCTCGCATGGAGATACGTCATCATAACCACTACTATCCTGCTTGTCGGGGTAAATGCAGACCTATCCTAGGATGGATGCTCCCCATGGAAACCAATGAGGCCCACAAGTCCCTGGAACCTATCATCATACACCAGGCATCCGGTTTCCTCGTTATCTACAAGCCAGCTGGCCTACTATCCGTTCCTGGTCTCTCTGATGCCCCATCAGTAGAAAGTCTTCTCAAGAAGCAATATTCGGAAATCTATATGGTACATCGTCTGGATATGGATACCTCGGGTGTGATGGTCGTGGCGCTGACCCAAGAGGCCTACCATCATTTGCAAAACCAGTTCTTAGCGCGAACAGTACAGAAAGAATATGTCGCGATATTGGAAAAAGAGATACAAGGGAGCGGCACCATTAGTCTGCCCCTACGACCAGACTTGACAGACCGTCCCCGTCAGGTGGTGGATACTGAGTACGGCAAGCCTGCCCTGACAGAATATCAGGCCTTAGGCGATTGTCGTATCCGACTGACTCCCCATACTGGTCGCACCCATCAGTTGCGTGTGCATTGTGCCCACGAGCAAGGTCTCAATAATCCTATCAAGGGCGATCCTCTTTATGGACGACAGAAAGCCGACCGCTTGTATCTGCACGCCGAACTGCTGTCCTTTAATGACCCGGAAACAAACGAACGGCTAACGTTCCGCTATCCTGCACCATTTTAATTTATGAGCAAAGAAATAACATCCCCTATACTTGAACTGCAACGCCAGCGTGCTTTGTTGCAGATGGAATACGATGAAGAGAAGCGCGCCTTCCAACAGCAGACCGAAGCCCTCGGCATGCTGCGAAGGGTGAAACGTGGTGATGCCTGGATGCCTTTGCGTGTTGGCAAGTCGTACTATAACTCCCTGAATCAATATTGCGTGGAGGTATTCCGCCAGGCAGACGATGACACAGACCATAACTTTGAATTCGGACGACCAGTCCAATTCTTCGTACAAAAGGAGAAAGAGATTCATTTCTTCCATGCCACTGGTAGCGTGAGCTATGTCGATGGCGACCGTATGGTGGTCAGCATACCCGACGGCTTTCCTGTTGGGGATTTACAGATCACCGATGGTCAGCTAGGCATCCAACTCTTCTTCGACGAGACCTCCTATCGCCTGATGTTCGATGCCATCGACCGCACCATGCGTGCCAAAGGCCGATTGGGTTATCTGCGCGACCTTTTCTACTCGCATCAGAAAGCCGAGACATTTTCTTTTCCTGACATCGGTTTCTCGTATCTGAATGAAACCCAGCAGCATGCTGTCAACGAAGTGCTGCGAGCCAAGGATGTAGCCATTGTACATGGCCCTCCAGGCACAGGAAAGACAACCACCCTTGTAGAAGCCATCTATGAGACCCTGCGTCGCGAGAGTCAGGTACTGGTATGCGCCCAGAGCAATACGGCGGTAGACTGGATATCGGAGAAACTCGTAGATAGAGGTCTGAACGTTTTGCGTATAGGAAACCCCGTCAGGGTAGACGATAAGATGCTCTCCTTTACCTACGAGCGTCGCTTCGAGGCTCATCCTGACTATCCCCAGCTATGGGCTATCCGCAAGGCTATCCGTGAATTGCGCAGTCATAGAAAACGTACAGACAACTGGCACCAGAAGATGGATCGCCTGAAGAGTCGTGCCACCGAACTGGAGATACGCATCAATGCCGAACTCTTTGGTGAGGCACGCGTCATAGCCTGTACCCTGGTAGGCTCTGCCAACCGTCTGCTCGACGGCATGAAGTTTGGCACCCTTTTCATCGACGAGGCCGCCCAGGCCCTTGAAGCAGCCTGTTGGATACCCATCCGCAGGGCCAGTCGTGTAATCCTGGCAGGCGACCATTGTCAGTTGCCCCCTACGGTAAAATGCTATGAAGCCCTGAAAGGCGGACTAGGTCACACGCTGATGGAACGTATCGCCGAGCAGAAGCCTGAGGTGGTGACCCTTCTGCGCATACAATACCGCATGCACGAAGATATCATGCAGTTCTCGTCCGACTGGTTCTACCATCACCAGATGGTGGCGGCACCCGAGGTAAAACACCGCAGCATCCTAGACCTCGATCTGCCTATGATGTGGATTGACACCTCACAATATGATGGTAAGGAGGAATTCGTGGGAGAGTCCTTCGGTCGTGTCAACAAGACGGAAGCCGAACTGACCCTGCTCTCCCTGCAAGCCTATTTCGAACTCATCGGCAAACAGCGTATCCTGGACGAGCGACTCGACGTGGGCATCATCTCACCCTACCGTGCCCAGGTGCAGTATCTGCGTTCACAAATCCGTAAGAAGGAGTGGATGAAGCCCTTCCGCACACGCATCAGCGTGAATACCGTTGACGGATTCCAGGGACAGGAGCGCGACATTATCGTCATCTCCCTGGTACGCTCTAACGACGACGGACAGATTGGATTCCTACGCGACCTACGACGCATGAACGTGGCTATCACCAGAGCACGAATGAAAGTCATCATCCTGGGCGATAGCAACACGTTGACACGCCATCCGTTCTATCGTAAGTTATACCAATATGTGAAGTCATTGAAAGGTGAAGAATGATCAACGCTAAGGAACAATATGATATACTTCAGGAACTGGCTGCTGGCAAACCGTCAACAGTCAACCTGCGACAACTGCACGAAGTCATCAAACTCTGTGCAGCAGAAGGCTGTCGCTCACAAGGGGGAACCTTTGGCAACCTTTTCTCGCAGATAGACTATGTCTGCAAGCACTATGGATTGAAAGCGCAACAGAAATGGGCTATCCAACAGGCTCGTCGCCATTCCAATGGAAATGAAACGTTGTCTCTCGATGAGTGGCACTACGATTTGCGAGCAGTAACTCTACTTATCTCTACCATCTTCCATGAGGATGTGCCTGGCAGTCTGCTGCAACTGTTGCCTGTCAACCTACAGCCTCAACCCACGCAACTCAACATCAACAAGCGCTATATCCGCTGTATTGTCCGTTCGTACGACGACAAGACGATAACAGCAGACAGCGAAGAGGGGGAGATTGTCATTGACTATGGCAATACTGACGGGGGGCGCGATTTTGCCTATCTGCAAAAAATACTCCGCGAGGGTATGCAGCTGAACCTGCTGGATTGCCACTATGACGAAAAGATCGTTCCAGGTCTCATCGTGGTAGAGCCCGACTTTATGCTCGACATCTCGTCTCTGGCGGCCTGTTTCACAGCCTACGGGCATCATCCCCTACTCTACACCGTCAGTCGTCTGAAGCCACGTCCCAACACGCAAGCCACACTATTAGGTAACTTTGCCGGCACGGCTCTCGACGATATCATCCACAACCCGCAGGTCACGCTACAACAGTCATTGCAACGTTCCTATCGCGAACAGGCCGACCGCTTTGCTGCATGCGAGGACTTCAATAAAGAGAGCTTTGAACAGGCTGCGGCTGCGCAGATGGAGAATATCCGCCAGACGGCATTAATTCTTAATTCTGAATTCTTAATTCATAATTCCCTACTCGAGCCTTCGTTTGTCTGCGAGCACCTTGGTCTTCAAGGACGTGTGGACCTGATGACGGCCGATATGAGTCTGCTTGTAGAACAGAAATCAGGCAAGAACCAGAAGATAGAATACCAGAGTCATGATGCCCATGGTCTGCAACTGGAGAGTCACTATGTGCAGTTGCTACTCTATTATGGCATCCTGCGCTATAATTTCAACAAAAGTGATAATCAAGTAGATACCCGTCTGCTCTATTCACGCTATGCGCCAGAGAAAGGACTGATAGCGGTCAACTACTATCGCACCCTGTTTCGCGAGGCCATCAAGTTGCGTAACCAGATTGTTGCTACCGAACTGCTTATCGCTCGCGACGGATTTGGTCGCATCATCCCCCTGCTCAATGCTGATATTATATATAAAGGTGTTGCCCGCGATGGCTATTTCCATCGTTATATCCTGCCAGAACTCTTAACTCTAAACTCTTATCTCTTAACTCTCGACTCTCTTGAACGTGCTTACTACGAGCGCATGATGACCTTTGTCTATCGTGAACAAAGGGCACAGAAACTGGGCAGTAGTGAGCAAACACTCCATCATGCTGGAGGATGCAGTTCCGACCTTTGGCTGATGCCCCTCAACGAGAAACAAGAACAGGGTAACATCATCATGCCCCTCCATATCATCAAGCGCGAGAAAACAGACCCAGATGGTGGCTATAACCGCATCACCCTTCGTTTCAGCAATGTTCCCAATGCGTCCCCATTGGGCACCCTCAATTTCCGTAAGGGCGATATGATCTATCTTTATCAATACGATGAAGAGCCGAATGTCCGGAAGAGCATTCTCTACAAGGGCAGTATCGAGGATATCCATGACGGCAAGGTCATCATCCTTCTGAACGACGGTCAGCAGAACGAGTCTGTCTTTGCCCTATCAGACAAGACCTGGGCCATAGAACATGGTGGTAGCGATGTGGGTACCAACAGTAACATCCGCAGTATTCACCAGTTCATACAATCCTCGCCCCAGAAGAAGGCTCTGCTCTTAGGACAGCGTACACCTGAGGCCGACACCTCACTCGTCCTGTCACAGTCCTACAACCCTTATTATGACGATATCCTTCTGAAGGTCAAACAGGCTCGCGACTACTTCCTTCTGGTTGGTCCTCCAGGAACAGGTAAGACCTCTATGGCCCTACGCTTCATGGTGGAAGAAGAACTAAAGGGTATCGATACGTCATCCATCCTTCTGATGGCCTATACCAATCGCGCCGTCGAAGAGATTCGCTCCATGCTTGAAGATGCCTGTCTGGCTGACGATGAACGTATCCTCACAGGTACCACGTCGATGATGCAGGCACGACCGTTCCTCCTGGAAGGTCATCATTTCTCCTTGGCCATCATCGACGAGGCCTCGCAAGTATTAGAGCCAGGCCTCATCGGATTACTGAGTAGCGACCAGATAGACCGTTTCGTACTCGTTGGTGACCACAAGCAACTGCCTGCCGTGGTACAGCAGAATCCGGAGGAAGCACGGATTGACGACCCATTACTCAGAAGTATCGGACTGAACGACTGCAGGCAGTCGCTCTTCCAGCGCCTTTACAACTGGGAGGTGCGACAACAGCGCACGCAATTTATCGGCACCCTTCACCGTCAGGGACGCATGCACCCTGATGTGGCATCGTTTGCCAGCAACCATTTCTATCATGCCTGGCTGCAACCCGTTCCCCTGCCCCATCAGCAGGAAACAGCCATCGGCTACGACCTGCCCTCACAAGATGCCATTGATGATATTCTCAAGACTCATCGCATCGTATTCTTCGACTCAACACCCAACACCATCGATCTCGCCCTGCGTATCCGTCGTTTCTATGGCGACCACTTTAATCCAGAGAAGACCCTTGGCATCATCGTGACCTACCGCCATCAGATAGCAGCCATCCGGGAGGTTCTTCCTGATATCAGTATTGATACCGTGGAGCGTTATCAGGGTTCACAGCGTGATGTCATCATCTATGACGTAGGCGTCAGTCGTCAGTACCAACTGGATTTCCTGACTGCCAGCACCTTTACAGACGACGAAGGACAGACAGTGGACCGTAAACTCAATGTGGCCCTGACACGTGCTCGCAAGCAGATGATTATCGTAGGATGCTCATCTATTCTGCGTCAAAACACCCTCTATCGTCAGTTAATCGATAATTTTTCTGTATAAAACAGGATGCCATTTACAGAAAATGTGTAAATTTGCACGCAGTTTTTATGACTTTAACAATAAAACGGTATGAAAAAGATTAGTTTAAGTGCAGCCTGTGTGCTGCTGGCAGGTAGTTTTCTGTGCAGTTCATGTATTGGTTCTTTCAGTCTCTTCAATAAGTACGAGAAGTGGCAGTGCAACATGACCAGCAACAAGTACGTTAATGGTATCGTAGGTCTGATTCTGCAGCCTATCGTAGGTGGTGTATGCCTCTTCGTAGACGCTGTAGTACTCAACACCATCGAGTTCTGGACAGGCAGCAATCCTATGGCTGTAAACAAGGTGCAGACCGTGAAGGGTCAGGACGGCCGTTACTATGCCGTAAAGACGCTGAAGAATGGTTACGAGGTAAAGGCTCCTAACGGTGAGATTACCCTCT
Organism: Prevotella communis; assembly: GCF_022024115.1. Classification (NCBI taxonomy): domain Bacteria; kingdom Pseudomonadati; phylum Bacteroidota; class Bacteroidia; order Bacteroidales; family Prevotellaceae; genus Prevotella; species Prevotella communis. The sequence continues at coordinate 82,491 of NZ_CP091792.1, read as the reverse complement.
TCATTCACGACAGCAAGACAGAGTCATGGTCAATCTCTCAGAACGGTGTGACTAAGGAGATTATCCGTTTCAATGCTGATGGCACCATCCAGGCTTCCCTGCAGAATGGCGAGAAGTTGACTGTTACCAACGACCAGGCTGGTATGCAGAAGGTTCGCGAGGCTGTTTATAATGACAACTGCTTCGCTCTGCGCTAAGCAAGCCTACATCAATAAAAAAGTAATGGAGAGCCACTCGTGCTCTCCATTTTCTTTTTCTTACCAGCGGTCTTTAGTCTGGATATCGTCTGCCCAGCGATGGTCTTTAGGGAAAGGTTGTCCACCCCAGGCTTTCACCTGCGTCCAAGGCTCAGCCTTGCAAGTCCAGAAATCATGGTTGGCAGGCAGTCCAAGAGGCATCAGCGACAGACTGGTCATATAGAGCGAACCATTATTGGTGTACCAGTCGGCTGTCTCCGGCTGGTGTCCACAGAAGCCGATAGTAAGGAAGCCACCCTCATTGTAATTCTGTTGCTGGTCATACATCCGATGCATCACCTGCGTCAAGGCGGCACGTACCTGTCCGTTGCTCAGTTCCCGAGGCAGTTTCTGATACCAGGCCATCAAAGCCAATGGTTGCATAGCTGCCATACGATAAGGCGTGGAGCGACCAATCACAGGGAATGTTCCCTCTGGCGAGATAAAGCGCTCCAGGATAATCGAGAATTTCTGTGCGCGCTTCAGTGCACGGTCATAATATTTCCTATACTCCAAACGGGTATTTGCCCTCGCATCAATCATATTCTGAAGGGTCTCCAGATACATGGCATGGAACACATAACTGGAGTAGTAGTCGAAAGCAAACACAGGACCATCGGCATACCAGCCATCGCCCACATACCATTCCTCAACCTTACGAATCGTCATCATCACACGGAAGTCGTCATATTCCCTCAGGCCTGCAGCCTTGGCAATAAAACTCTCTATCGTTGAAGAGAAAAGAAACCAGTTGGTATAAGGCGGCTCTATGGAGCGCAACTTCTTGAACTCCTTGATATAGCGCTCCTTCGTTACCTTGTCGAGTGGTACCCACAAGGCATCATAGCCACGGATAAACGACTCTGCAATATAGGCAGCATCCACCAGGTTCTGGCCAGCCACACCCCAACAGAGATAATCAGGACTCTCAGGATCTACCGAGTTCTTATACGAGGCCAAGGCCCACTCACGCAACTGTCGAACCTGTGCCAGTTCTTTCTGCTCGGCAGCAGAACTGCCAAACACGCTATCGGGCAGGGCCAGCCAAGGCGCAATACCAGCCATCAGGCGGCCAAAGGTCTCCATATACACCACCTTGCGATTACGGTTGTCAAACGAGGGTGAGAACTCCGTCTGCATATTCTTCTGCAGTTCACCCTTAGCCATGTTTTCCAATACCGGCTGTGCCATTTTATAGGCCTGCTCACACCAATACTCACGATCAGAAAGTTGTTTTGTTGCCTTCTTCTTTGCCTCTACAGGAAGCAGTACAGAAAAAGCACAAATAGAAACCAATACAAGTATAAAACGTTTCATTTTGTAAGAAATAAATTGAATATTGTTGCAAAGTTAAAAAATAATTCATAGTTCATGGTTCTTAATTCATATTTATTTCTTACCTTTGCAACCATATTTTATTTTTTTAACTAAAACATTGGTATTACTAAATTAATCGCACGGTATGAAAAAGCAGACATGGATGGCGGCAACTTTAGCCGTAGTGCTGGCCGTTTTTAGCAGTACGGCAGCTATGGGACAAAAGAAGAAAGACACTCCCCTTTGGATGGAGGACTTTACCAGTCGTATCACCCTGAACGGCTATGCACAGGGCGGCTGGTCCTATCAGGACCTCAACGGTGAGAAGACCAACTCCTACAATCTGAAGCGTACGCTCCTTTGGGCAAAAGCCCGTATCACAGACCGCTGGTCGTTTCTCTTTATGCACGACTTCTCCAGTGTTCCACAAGAGTTCTATACCGATTTTCGCGTGACTAAGAATAACGCGCTGACCGTCCGCCTGGGACAGTTCAAGCACTCTTACACCATGGAAAACCCCATGTCTCCTACTCAACTGGAACTGATTGACGTCTATTCTCAGGCTGTGCTCTATCTGGCTGGCGAAGGTCCTGACCCACTGAATGGTGTGAACTATGGTCGCGACCAGGGATTGATGATCTTTGGTGATATCCTGAAGAATAGGGTACACTATGAGCTGGCGCTGATGAGCGGACAGGGTATCAACCGTAAAGACCAGAACAACCAGAAAGATTTCATCGCCAAATTGGAACTGCGGCCGATGGATGGTCTACGTATTGTAGGCTCCGGCTATCTGGGCACAGGCAATGCAATGGGTACTGCCGCTTGGAATCCTGACATCCAGAAAGGTGACAACTACAAGCGCAACCGCTATAGCGTAGGTGTAGAATATAAGACGGCCCCCTATTCTGAGGGCGAATACAAAGAAGCCCGTCCTGCCAGCATCCGAGCCGAGTGGTTGGGCGGTGAAGATGGTGAAGTAGGCAGTCGCGGTGGCTATGTCACCACCTGTATTCCTGTCTATGATGCCCTCGACGTGGTAGCATCTGGCGAGACTTTCGATAGAAACACCAAGGTGGATGGATGGGATCAGACCAACCTGACCCTGGGCGTCCAGTACTGGTTCTATAAGAAGTGCCGCGTGCAGTTGCAGTATACCCGTTGCCTCTGCGGCGAGAAAATCTCCTCAAAGGATTACAACTGGTTGCAGGCTCAGGTGCAGGTAGCATTCTAATTGGTAATTGAAAATTGACAATTGATAATTATGTTAATCAAAGTTCTCTTAACGATTATTTTCCTGGCCGTCATGATTGGTGTAGGTCTCTACACCCGCAAACAGGCCAGCAGTGTTGATGGATTCGTGCTCGGCGGACGTTCCGTAGGTCCCTGGCTCACGGCTTTCGCCTTTGGCACCAGTTATTTCTCTGCGGTCGTCTTCGTTGGCTATGCAGGACAGTTTGGCTGGAAATACGGTCTCTCGTCCGCTTGGATTGGTATTGGTAATGCCGTGATTGGTTCGTTGCTGGCCTGGATTATCCTGGGACGTCGCACCAAACTGATGACACAGCATATCGAGAGTCGCACGATGCCCGATTTCTTTGGCACCCGTTTTCAGAGTCAGGGCCTGCGTGTGGCAGCTTCTATCATCGCCTTCGTCTTCCTGATTCCCTATACCGCTGGTGTATATAGTGGTATCTCGCGTCTCTTCGAGATGGGCTTCGAGATTCCCTACGAGTATTGCGTGGTGATTATGTCTATCCTCACCGCAGTCTACGTTATTCTGGGTGGCTATAAGGCTACAGCCATGAACGACTTCATTCAGGGTATCATCATGCTCTTTGGTATCGTGGCCGTTATCTGGGCTGTACTGGCTAATAATGGCGGTCTGACAACAGCCGTAGAGCGACTGGCAGAGATTCCCGCCGATGATACAGGCGCTACAGGTGTCTTTGCTTCATGGTTCGGACCTGACCCCTGGGGACTGTTGGGTGTTGTTATCCTCACCTCACTGGGCACCATGGGACTACCCCAGATGGTAGGTAAGTTCTATTCTATCACAGACGAGAGCGCCATCAAGCGCGGCACCGTCATCTCCACCGTTTTCGCCTTCATCGTGGCTGGCGGATGTTATTTCCTTGGTGGCTTCGGACGTCTCTACGACCCCGTGATTGGTGCCAATGGCAAAATAGCCTTCGACTCCATCGTACCTGCCATGCTTATCACCCTGCCCGATGTGCTCATCGCCCTCGTGGTGCTATTGGTGCTGTCGGCATCTATGTCCACACTGGCCTCATTGGTACTCACGTCAAGTTCAACGATGACCCTCGACCTCATTTATCGTGATAAGAAGTCTTTGCCTGGTGAAGTAGAAGAAGGCACCATCGATGATATTGTTGCCGAAAAAGTTGAGCGTCGTAAGGTCGTGGTGATGCGCGTACTGATTATGTTCTTCATCGCTATCTCCCTGCTCATCGCCCTGAATCCTCCCACCTTCATTGCCCAGCTCATGGGTATCTCCTGGGGTGCGCTGGCAGGTGCTTTCCTGGCTCCCTTCATGTTGGGTCTCTATTGGAAGCGCGTCACCACCGCCTCTGTATGGGCTTGCTTCGTATGGGGCGTAGGCCTGACAGTTATCAACATGCTCCTTGGTAACCCCATCAATCCTATCAACTGCGGTGCCATCGCCATGATTGGTGGCTTCCCCATCGTATTGATTGTCAGCACGATGACGCCCCACATGTCCAAAAAGGATGTGGATCAGATATTCGAATGCTACAAGTAAGCATATTTCTATAGAAATGGAGGAGTAAAATTTTACTTCTCCATTTCCTTTATCGTCAGGAAACATTTCTCCCAGCCGTTAAACGACGAGCGTTGCCCTTTAGGAATCATCAGACAGTTGTATCCTTCGTCAAACACCTTTGATGGTGATGGTACAGAGATATAAGGCGTATAGCATCTCACCTCACTGTCAGCTTCCTTCAGCAATGCGCATTTTTTGAAAGCCTTCTGTTCTATGACGACACTACTGCAATACAAGGAGACAGTGAGCAGGGAGTCACAACCATAGAATGCCTCCTGACCAACGTATGCCAGGTTCTCAGGAAGGGTCAATGTCTGCAGATGACTACCTGAGAAAGCATAGGCACCAATGACGTCCAGCGTCTTGGGGAAAGAGATACTCTTCAAGCCCTCACAGTCACGAAAGGCAGAAGCGCCAATCTTCTCAACGCCCTCGGGCACCACCGTATTCTTACCACCCAGATACAGCTCACGATTCTCGGACTTGATTATCGCATTACAGTTGTTGCGTGAGTCGTAGACAGGATTGCCAGCCTTCACATAGATATTCTCCAGACGAGGGAAGCGACGTGCCAGGTCCTCACCATCACTATAAGTCTCGTAATAATCCGTGAAAAACACCGTCTCGCCCCACGACTTCACATTGCCGCCTATGACCAGCGATGTCAGCACATCATTGCCATTGGGACGCTTCGTTGTCTCGTATTCCTCCTTATCAAACACACCCAGATTCTGAATCTTCGTCAGCGGATAATCCACCTCATTGATACCCACAGCATCAGGTATCACAATCTCACGTACCTTCTCTGCCGTACCAATCAGAATAGCTTCTGTCTTATCAATTTCGAAATACAGTGTGCCATCAGTATAATAGCCATCCTTGATATATGGACGCACCACATAGGCGCTGCCACCCTTGTCAAATTTCGACATACATGCACTGGCAACAGCACAGAGAATCACACCGATTAGTAATTTTACACCCAGTTTCATTATTGACTTTCTGATAATCATGTACTTATGGTTAAGAATCTATCGGCTGCAAAGGTATGAAGATTTTTGCGAATTATACAAAAAAAGGACACTTTTTTGCATTAATCCAATAAAAAGCCGTAATTTTGCACCCAGATTTCGAAATTCCTATGAAGATACTCATTACAGGAGCCAGCGGATTCATTGGCTCGTTTATCGTGGAAGAGGCGCTGAAGCGCGGGTTTGAGACGTGGGCTGCCGTCAGGGGAAGTAGTAAGAGAGACTTCCTGCAGGACGAGCGTATCCATTTCATAGAACTGAACCTGAGCAATCAGACGCAGTTGGAAGAGCAGTTGAAGGAACATTCGTTCGACTACGTGGTGCATGCTGCCGGCGTGACGAAATGCTTGAATACCAGCGATTTCTATCGTATCAACACAGAGGGTACGAAGAACCTGGTGCGTGCGCTCATCAACCTGAAGATGCCCCTGAAGCGCTTCGTGTATCTCAGTTCGCTGAGTGTCTTTGGCGCTATTCATGAACAGCAGCCCTACGTGGAAATCAAGGAGACAGACACGCCTCAGCCCAACACGGAATACGGTAAGAGTAAGCTGGAGGCAGAGCAGTGGCTGGAGAAATTAGATTTCCCCTACGTCATTCTCCGTCCCACAGGCGTCTATGGCCCTCGTGAGCGCGACTATTTCCTGATGGCAAAGAGTATCAAGCAGCATTCTGATTTCGCTGTGGGCTATCAGCAGCAGGACATCACCTTCGTCTATGTGCTCGACGTAGTGCAGGCTGTCTTCCTGGCTTGCGAGAAGGGACAGACAGGCAGGAAGTACTTCCTCTCTGATGGCGAGGTGTATCAGTCAACCACGTTCTCCGACCTCATCCGCAAGGAGTTAGGCAATCCCTGGTGGGTACGCATCACGGCACCTATCTGGGTGCTGCGCGTCATCACCTTCTTTGGCGATAAGTGGGGACATATCACAGGCAAGATCTCAGCCCTGAATAATGATAAATACCATATCCTGAAGCAGCGCAACTGGCGATGCGATATCGAACCAGCCCGTCGCGAACTGGGCTATGAGCCAGAATACACGTTGGAGAAAGGCGTACCCCTGACAATCAAGTGGTACAAAGAAAACGGATGGCTGTAGGGAGTTAAGAGTGAGGAGTTAAGAATTAAGAGTTAAAAGTTGATTAAGAAGATATTTGCTGTAGAGAAGAAGTCCAGGAAGGGCTTGATGGCGGTGGAGTGGATCATGTTGGCTTACACCATTTTCACCACGTTGTTTATCCTTGTTACATGGGTGCGACTGGCGCATCCCGTTGATATGCTCTGGTTCAGGGCACAGTCGGTCATTCTCACCCTGGCCCTTTGGGGCGTCTACCGACTGTATCCCAGTCGCCTGACAACCCTCTTTCGTGTCATCGGTCAGCTGCTGTTGCTGTCGTGGTGGTATCCTGACACCTACGAACTGAACCGTATCTTTCCCAACCTCGACCACCTGTTTGCAGGCTATGAGCAGTCGCTCTTTGGCTTCCAACCCGCTTTGACGTTCTGTCAGACCTTCTCGCATCCTATCTTCAGCGAGTTGATGGCAATGGGCTATGTAAGCTATTATCTGCTGTTTGTAGGTATCGTCTTCTTCTATTTCTTCTGTCGCTACGAGCATTTCGAACGCACGGCCTTCATCGTTGTAGGCTCATTCTTCCTGTTCTATCTCATCTTCGATTTCCTGCCCGTAGCAGGTCCGCAGTTCTATTTCAAGGCTGTGGGTGTAGACCAGATAGCCCAGGGCATCTTCCCCAATATAGGCGATTACTTTAACACCATACAGTTTGACGTCCATAATCGCGACTTCATCCTGCCCATTCCCGGTTGGGAAGACGGCATGATGTATAAGTTACTCATCATGGCCCACGATGCAGGCGAGCGCCCCACCGCAGCCTTTCCCAGCAGTCATGTGGGTGTGGCCACGATAGTGATGTGGCTGGCATGGGAAACAAAAAACAGGAAGGTGCTGTTCACCTGCCTGCCTTTTGCCGTGCTGCTGTTCTTCAGCACCTTCTACATCCAGGCCCACTACGCCATCGACGCCATTGCCGGCCTCTTCTTCGGCACCCTGTTCTATTTCGCGCTGAAGTGGGGGTATAAAGTTTTTTAGGAGTTAAGGAGTTAAAGGAGTTAAGACGATAGTTTTAGAACACCGTCTCATTCAGGTTCCTTTTCAGGAAGAACTGTTTTGTTGCCAGGAAGAACAGGGCAACGCCTGAGCCGTTGATAAGCACTACGGTCCAAAAAGCGGCTCCATAACTGATGAGCTCTGCGATGACACCTCCCACGAGGATGCCCAGTCCCATGCCGATATCCCAGGAGATCAGGATGGTAGAGTTGGCCGTACCGCGCTGGTTGTTGCTCGCCACGTTGATCGTCATATTCTGGAAAGCAGGCCACATGTGACCGTTGCCCAGTCCAATCAGCAAAGCCGACGCATAATAGCCCACCATATTAGGCACCAGTATAAACAGCGTGTAGCCGATGAGCGATATCACCATGCCGCTACCCGCATTATGCGTCAACCTACCCTTACGCAACGCCTTGCCACCTTGTATGCGCGACAGTATCAGTCCTACGCTGCACAGCATGAAATACGTGCCAGTGCCACCCGTGATACCCATCACCTCCTTGCCATAGATAGCCAGATAGTTGCTCAGCACGCCAAAGCTGAAGCCAAAGGCCACCATATTGACGCCTAAGAGCCAGCCGCGCAGAAGGAAGAAGCGGTCGAGGGTAATCACTCCCCGCCCTTTAGGGAGGGGCTGGGGGCGGGTCTTTACCGTACTATCAACCATCAGTCCCCCTACTGCCACTGCCAGCGCTATCCAGAACAGCAACTCAAAGCTGCCACTCCATTGATAGACGAAGATGCCGATAGTGGGGGCGATAGCCATCGCCAGGTTGTTGGACAGACCGTAATAGCCGATGCCCTCTGTACGCCGACTGCTGGGCAACACGTCGATAGCCACCGTCGAATTGGCCACCGTCAAGGCACCAAAGGGACCGCCGTGCAACGTACGTACTATCAGGAACAGCAGGAGTGTCGACGCTGCCAGATAGCCTGCAAAGAAGATGGCGAAGGCCGTAAAACAAATCAGCAGCACCTTCTTGCGAGGAAACGTATCTACCACATACCCGCTGAACGGACGTACCAGCAGGGCCGTGATGGTATAGCCCGACAGCACCATGCCAATCACATCCTTCGTGGCTCCGAAGTGCTCACTCAGATACAGCGGCAATAGTGGCGTCAGCACATAAAAGGCAAAAAACAGCGAGAAATTCGCCGCCATCACCTTACAGTAGTTCGCATTCCAAAGTTTGTCTTGTGTCATGATGGCTGCAAAATTACTAAAAAAATCGTAATACTTCGTTTGTATTTCATAATTTATTCGTACCTTTGCGCCCAAATTAAACAGCGATAACAACTATGGGCGGATTTTTCGGAACCATTTCCACACGTGACTGCGTAAACGATTTGTTTTACGGCACAGACTACAATTCACATCTTGGTACTAAACGAGCAGGTCTTGTGACCTTCGACAAGGAGAAAGGCTTTAGCCGTAGTATCCACTCTCTAGAACGCGATTATTTCCGCTCAAAGTTCGAGGACGAACTCCATGATTTCTGTGGTAATCAGGGACTGGGTGTTATCAGCGACACCGACCCTCAGCCAATCATCATCAACTCACATCTGGGCCGTTATGCCGTGGTGACTGTTGCTAAGATCAACAACCTGCGCGAGATTGCCGATGAACTGCTTGCCCAGCGCATGCACCTCAGCGAACAAAGTGCCAACAACCTGAATCAGACAGAGTTGGTGGCACTTATCATTAATATGGGTTCCACCTTCGTTGAGGGTATCAACATGGTATACCGTAAGATCAAGGGCTCATGCTCCATGCTGATTCTTACAGAAGATGGTATCATTGCTGCGCGCGACGTACTGGGACGCACACCTATCGTGATTGGTAAGAAGGAGACGCATCAGCTCTCGCCCATCGGCACAGACGACTGTGTCAAGGCGCATGCCGTAAGTAGCGAGACCACCAGTTTCCCCAATCTGGACTATAAGCCCGTGCGCGACCTGGGTCCTGGCGAGATTGTACGCCTCAAGGCCGATGGTTTCGAGGTACTGCAGCCAGCCTTCAAGCGCTGTCAGATCTGCTCGTTCCTGTGGGTTTACTACGGATTCCCCGCATCCAACTATGAAGGTATCAACACCGAGTATGTTCGTGAGAAAAACGGACGTATGATGGGTGAGAAAGACGATATCGAGGCCGACCTCGTTTGCGGTATCCCCGATTCTGGCGTAGGTATGGCCCTGGGCTATGCTGAAGGTTCTGGCATTCCCTACAAGCGTGCCGTACTGAAATATACGCCTACATGGCCTCGCTCATTTACGCCTGGCAACCAGAGTCGTCGTGACCTCGTGGCCAAGATGAAGCTGATTCCCAACGCAGCCCTCCTGAAGGACCAGCGCGTGGTGTTCTGCGACGATAGTATCGTGCGTGGCACACAGTTGCGCGACAATGCCCGCGAGTTCATACAGAACGGCGCCAAGGAGGTACACGTACGTATCTCTTGTCCTCCCCTGGTCTATGGCTGTCCGTTTATTGGTTTCACCAACAGTAAGAGCGACCTGGAACTCATCACCCGTCGTATCATCCGCGATTTCGAGGGCGACGACAAGGCCAAGCTCGACCAGTATGCCAAGACCGACTCACCTGAATATAAGCGCATGGTAGAGGAGATTGCCCGCCGCTTGGGTCTCACCTCCCTGAAGTTCGCTCATATCGAGGACCTCATCGAGTCTATCGGCCTGCCCAAGAGCCAAGTCTGCACCCACTGCTTCGACGGCAGCAGCTACGACCAGCAGGGCGACGGCGAATTCTTTGGATAAAAGAAACTGAAACAACATAAGCAAGCGACCGAGGCTATCATCACAGATGTTCTAATTCACAACAATGAAACAACGATATGTAGGAGTAGTGTTTCTCGCACTGACAATCGCTTCGGGCATGATGAGCCTGAACAGCTATAAGGCAACGGAGGTGCTGGTGACTGCCGATATGAACCAGGCACTGGCCAAGGCTCTGGAAGAACAGCAGTCGGACGTTATCAGCGCTGATACGATTCAGGTGTTCAACAATCATCTGCAAATAGAAGGATTGAGAGGAAATGCTGTTCTGGCTGTAGACACCAAGAAAGGATTCCGTCCGCGGCCACAGGTATCAACAGCGACGATTCTCTCACTCTCTGACCAGCGTCCTTCGATGATTCTCTGGTCGATGGCACTGCTGTGGGGACTGTTCGGTCTGTATCAGCACAGACGACTGTCTGTATTAGGACTGTATGGCGGTCTGGCCCTGCAAGAAGGAAGATTTGTCAATGCTAAGGGCAGCGAAGTAAAACTGACCCCCATGCAGCAGCAACTGATGGAAATGCTGTGGCAGTCACCCTCACATCAGCTGTCGAAAGCAGAGATATGTGATGCCCTCTGGCCCAAGAAACCCGATGCCAGCGAGACACTCTACACGCTGATCCGACGACTGAAACCCATCATAGAAGAACAATCCGACCTCAAAATCGAGTCAGACAGAGGAAAGTCATACAGCCTGAAAATCAGATAGATAGAAATCTGTCAGACAATTGTCAGACAAATGTCAGGAAGTATTTTCGGCTAACAGGCAATCTCTTCATATCTTTGCAATCAAAAACAGCAAACGTATGAAGAGATTGTTTTTTATGCCCCTTCTCGCCACTATGATTGCAGTTCATGCCCAGGACATCAAGGAGGGAGAAATGCTTCACGAGGTCACCGTAAAAGGGTCGAAGGTTGTCCAACGGGTAGATGGTCAGACCATCTATCCCACGCGCCAGCAACTGGAGAGTTCGTCCAACGGCTATTCGCTCTTGTCGAAACTGACCCTACCCCACCTGCGTATCGACCCCGTGATGCATACCGTCACGGCTCTTTCCAATCTTGGGAGTGTGCAGGTGCGCATCAACGATATCGTGGCATCAAAGGAGGACCTGCTTTCGCTTGACATGAAGGCCATACAGCAGATTGACTACATCGATAATCCAGGAGTCAGATATGGTGAGGGTATTGCCTACGTCATCAATATCATCGTGAAACGGCCTGTCAGCGGATATGACATCGGAGCAGACCTGACAAATACGCTCACGGCCGTTAATGGCGACGAGACCGTCTATGGGAAGTTTAACTATGGAAAGAGCGAGTTTGGCGTGAACTACTCGCTGGACTATCGTAACTTCAAGGGGTCGGAATATGAGGAAACGGCGACCTACGAACTGGAGTCGGGAACAGCATACAACGTCCTGCGCCAACAGTTAGAGGGACAGAACAAAAACCTTGACCAAAAAATCCAGTTGACCTACAGCCTGAGTGATTCCAACTATGTGTTCCAGTCGAAACTCTCAGCCCGTCGGGACATCCAGCCCAACCGCTTGTTTTCAAGGTTTGAAGGCTACGAAGATCTTTCTTCATCGCGTACCTCATCGCCCGTGCTCGACCTCTATTTCCATCATGACTTTGGGGCACATCAGTCGCTCACAGCCAATGCCGTAGGAACGTATATCAAGACCGACAGCCACGCTGAGCACAACGAGGGTGGCAGTTATGCCTACGACGTGACAGGTAAGACTTATTCGCTCTGGACGGAGGCCGTCTATGAGAACCGCCTGAAACCTTTCACGCTCTCCTTGGGTACCCAGTATGGACAGAAATATATCAATAATGCGTATTCGGGTGATGCCGATGCCTCCAACGCCATGCGGTCATCCATGCTCTATTTCTTCGGGCAACTGAAAGGTCGTCTTGGCAAGCTCGCCTACATGGGTGGCTTAGGCGTGAGCTCCCGATATTACCGGCAAGGCCAATGGAATGACCGTTTTCTGCTGTTCCGTCCTAAGATGACCCTTGCCTATCCGTTGGCCAGGAGCCTGAAGATAAAATACGACTTTGAGGTGTCGCAACACGTATCGCAGATTGCGCTCGTCAGCGATGTCAGCATCAAACAGAATGCAATGGAGACGCTCGTGGGCAATCCAGAGATAACCCCCAATCGTGTGACCTCGCACGACCTCCGCCTGATATACTCCACGCCGAGAATCATGAGCGAACTGCAGGGCTACTGGCGACTGAATGCCAACTGCAACATGGAGAAATACTACCGCAAGGATGGCCATTTCTATCAGACGCAGACAAATGCCGACAACGAGTGCAGTTTCTTCTATATCCAGAGCGAGAACCGTTGGGAGGCCATACCAGAGCATCTTTCCCTCACCCTCTACGCTGGCATTTACCGCTTTTTCAACTTTACCGATACCTATCGCCATACCTATACGGCATTCAATGGCGGTGCCAGCGCCGAAGCCTATCTTGGGAAATGGACGCTGACCGCCTACGCCGACAACGGATGGAACTTCATGGAGGGAGAACATCGTGGGCATCAGGCAGCAGCGTGGTATCTTACGGCTTCCTATCAACTGAAAAACATCACCCTGTCCCTGTATGCCCAGCATCCCCTATGCTCTAATCCGCTCAATCATCAGACAGAGGTTCTTAGCCGATATATCCACAAGGAGGTGTCACAGCACAGCCGGGATCTGGGCAACATGCTGACCTTTAACCTCACGTGGCATCTTTCCTCTGGCCGTAAATACCGTGATATCCAACGCACCATGAACCATCGGGATACAGAGACAGGAATCCTTCAGGGCAAATAAGCCCTCGCATGGTGGCTCAGTCTGCTATACAGAGAAAATGGGACTGGTGCCACGGGGACTGGTACTGTCATCACTGGATGCCCATGTCGCGCAGCACCAACTTGGCGCGTGCCTCGTCGTTGAACTTCGTGGCGATGTAGAGACACTCGGTCTTAGTAAGCGAGTAGCAAGGTACTTCACGAGTTCCACCGTTAGGCTGTTTGATGGTTCTGGATGTCAGCCGAAAAATCGACCCACATATTTTTATCCATGCAGGTTCCATCTTTCGGATAGCCTTGAAGATGCCACGGGGACTGGTACTTCGTTCCACCGTTCGGCAATTGGTAGGTTCTGGACGAGAGTCCAAATTTGGACCCTTGTACTTTTTCCCATGCAATCTCCATCTTTCTAATGTTGCGCATGAGATGAAAATGTTGTTTACCTGTCAGCTCAGCAATTTCGAGCGACGTGATTGTTTGTACTGTATGATTAATAATGTTTGTTTTCATTGTTTGAGTTGTTTTAAGCGAGAAGAAGGTTGGAATCTTTGCGCCGATTTCTTCTCCAAAAAAGTGGCTTTTTATCATTTTACAATCTGTGGTCATTTGGTCAAGGTCATTTGGTCAAAATCAATTTCGGGAACGCGGTCATTGCTCACTATATATAAATATAAATATTTATATTATAGTGGCGGATTTTGACAGTCAGTTTTCGATTTTGACAAATGACCAAATGACCAAATGACCGCGCAAGACAAAAATAGACAAAATAATCTTGGATATGTATTCGTAGACCGCAATGGAAATGTAGTACCTTTGCATTGTCAAAAATGAGCAACACGCCGTATCGCTGACAGCAAAACGCCGGCTCGCTGAAAGCAACACGCCGTTTCTCTCAAAACGACACAAATAAATCTCAAATCTCAAACCTTAAACCTCAAAATTAAAAACTATGGGAACAATTGAAATTAAGAAGGTGGAACGCAAGGTGACTGTGGGCAAGAAGGGCGAGCAGCGCCAGCAGGTGAAGAAGACCTACGGTAAGATTATCTATCGCGGCACAATGCGACTCACCGACATGGCCGAGCACATCATGAAGCACGGCAGTATCTATACCGAGGACGTGGTCATCGGTGTGATCACCAAGCTGAAGAGTTGCATGCAGGAGATGCTGGCCGACGGCTACAAGGTGAAGCTTGACGGCATCGGAACCCTCTACCCTGTCCTCACCTCCAAGGGCGTTGCTGACGCGAAGGACTTCAGCGCCTCTGAGAATGTCACCCGCCTGGGCATCGCCTTCCTGGCCGACCAGAGCAAGAAGTCTGCCTACAAGGCTTCCGCCATGCGACAGGGCGCTACGCTGAGCACCCAGCTGTACAGCGAGCTGACGGGCGAAGAGACGGAGAACGGAAACACGGAGTCAGGGAACAACGGAGGCACGGAGAACGGCGGCGGCAGTTCTAGCTCCGAATCTGGCAACGGCGGAGGTCCCGTCAATCCTTAAGCCTCGCACAGAGGTTATAATCTCACACAGAAATCACGGAAATCACAGAAATGAGAATCGCCAGCGATTCTTTATCCGCTGAATCCGATTAATCCGTGGTCGAAAGATTTCCGTGATTTCTATTTGCTTTGCAAATACTGGAGGCGCAGCCAATTTCTGTGATATCTGTGGTTTCTGTGTGAACTTAAATAATCTATCGGTGTGAAATTAAAACATTATTACCATGAAGAACAAGGAAGTATGGAAGTTCGTGATTCAAACCACGATTAGTATTCTGTCGGCAATTGCCACTGCACTCGGCGTGACCAGCTGCATGTAAACGACAAAAGTAGGACTGACATTCGAGCATGAATGTCAGCCTTTTTTTTAAAGCCTCATCTGACAAATCAGAAAGAAAAGACCACGATTCTTGATACTATTCATCTTTTTCCTATCCGTTTACTAACAAGTTATCAGCAGCCCTGCATCTCTAACAAAAAACATAAATACGGTTCATGGCAGTGCGAGACGTCTTTCGTAAATTTGCACCTTCTTTTTTACATGAACCCATATGAAATCACTCAGAGAACTATTCCGTATTGGGAAAGGCCCATCAAGCAGTCATACGATGGGACCAGCTAAAGCGGCGCAGATCTACGCCGGACGTCACCCTGAAGCAAAGTGTTTTGAAGTAACCCTCTATGGCAGTCTGGCAGCAACAGACAAGGGTCTGGTCCGCTAGGACTGCCACGCAAGGCGGCCTCTACCTATTTGAAGGCACAGGACTTCCGCGAGCCACTCAAAACGCGTGGCATGCTGTATGCCTATGCCCGTGCTGCCGACTCGATTCTCTATGCCATCACTTCTGATGGCACCCATCGCATATCGTTCGACCATGTGGTGCAGGTGATGAAGCGCACCGGCCACGACCTGCCATCACTCTACAAGGAAACCAGTCAGGGCGGACTGGCATTGAAATACGAGGAAGAGATGAGCGGTCTTTGAGCTTTTTATAATAAACGCCTCTTCTCTCCGTTATATAGGATATACGACAGATAACGACCAATGTACAAAAAAACGATTACCACAATCATCCTCGTCGCCGCCACCCTGACCGCGACGGCACAGGTCCTCACCAAGCAGCAGATGCTGGAGGACTACGACCAGCTCTATACGACGCTGACCACGAAGGTGCCGCACTTTGCCGTGCGCAAGCGTGTGACGGGCATCGACATCCCCAAGGAACTGCGGCGCATACGGCACGACATCGACACCGTGACCTGCGACGGCGGTTTCTACGACGTCATCTTCCGCGCCCTCGCCGCCTGCAACGACAAGCATATCAGCCCCAACCAGACCCGTGACTCCGTGGCTATGGCTCATACGATGGATGCCTACAGGAACCACTTCCGCTACGGCAATGCCAATGCCAAAGGCATTTTCTACATCGACGGCAAGTACCTGACGCTTGGCTTCAAGGACAAGGACACCGAGGTCATCCCATTCTTCGCCGAACTGACCCACGTGAACGGCATCCCCGTTGACAAGTACGTGGCCAAGTACAACAGCCGTGTGAACAGTGCCAACCGCTGGGACTTCAAGCACAAGAAGGCGTGGGCCAGCAGCCTCTTCGACCCGCGCATCATCTACAAGACCGACAAGTTCACGTGGACGGTCGTCATCGACGGCAAGCCGCAGACCTTCGACATGACGGGGCTGGCGTACAACATACCCCGCGTCAAATCCGACAACGGAGCCTACAAGGTGAACTACTTCGACCGCGACTCCACGCTCTACATCCGCATCCCAGAGATGAAAATCGGCCAGGCCGAATGGCTTGAGAACCAGATTGCCAGTCACAAGGGCAAGGCCATCCGTCGCGTCATCATCGATGTGCGCGGCAATGGCGGCGGCAACGACATGACGTGGCACCGCGTCCTCTCGGCCATCATCGACCGCCCCCTGCATTATAGCATCCGGCAGGCCGTGAAAGACCTCAGCGTCCTCGGTGGCGAATACACAGACCCCCGCGAAATCAAGGTCTATGGCGACCGCCTCACCGCCTTTCTCGACGAGGACAGCGAGACCACGCTGCAGCCCAGCGACCGCACTATCGGCTACAGCGGCACCATCTACATCATGTTTGACCACAACATCTTCTCCTCCACCTACGCCCTTCTCTCCGCCTGTCTCAGCAGCGACCGCCTCGTCAGCGTAGGCCGACCCAGCGGCTTCCTCGGCGGACTCGGCGGCACCCCGTGGGGCGACATCCTTCGCCATTCGCGCTTCTCCTACCGCTATCCCATCACGCTGGAGATAACCGATGCCGATGCCGCCAATCCCGAGACGTACTACAAAGACCAAGTGGAGATAGAAGTATGGCCGACCATCGAGCAACTGCGCACCCAGACCTTCTACGACGGCGGCCAGCACACTGAGGATTTTCTCTACAATCACGACTGGGTGTTCCGCAGAATATTGGAGGAGTCGAAGAAATATAAAAATGAAAATATATAGAGAATATTTTAGAAGATAAAAGAAAAATTACTATCTTTGCACTCAGAATAATATGGTAAATATTCATGAGTAATATCAACGATATATATGAGGCGATTGATGTTGACGGCTTCAGTAAGTCAACACTACACCTTATAGACGAATATATAAACGATATAGAAAATGGAAGAACAAATTTTTCTAGATTTAATGAACAAGAGCATGCAGGCCTCTGTAAGGCAGGTGCGGTTGTCATTGGGGCGTCCGTCGTCGCAAGCTACGCGCGCAGAAGCATTACAGCAAGTTGCCATGCTGAAGGCCGCGAAGGAGACCCATTTAACTGGGAAATAGACGAAAAACAAGAGCAATTGATTGAGCAGTGGGCAAGAGCAGCTGGATTGTGGTTTGACAATTCTGACAGCATCCTTCAGAAGAACTATGGCCCCATGATTGCACAAGGTGCAGAGGCCAAAGTGTACTATAAAGAAGGCTATCCCACCGTAACCAAAGAGCGAACATCTATTTATTCCACTACTGACAAGGCGCTGGATGCTATTGTACTTCACAATTGCCTATTTCCAGAGACAGCAATGAATGCCTTTGGTTTTACTCGCGACTCTGACAATCTGTTTAGAATCATACTGACACAGCCATACGTTCGCTGTCTGAGACTGGCTACCAAGCAGGAAATCGACACACTCGTTTCAGAAAAGGGCTTTCACGACAACGGGGATGGTCAAGGTGTAAACTACATCTCCGATCGAATTGCACTAGAAGATATGCATCCCGCTAATGTATTTATAGACGAAGTTAGTTCAAAAGCAATTTGTATTGACTGCATTGTGAAGTTTAAAAATACCAAATGATATCAGTCTATATTGAAACATAAACAAATCAACACAAAGAAAAGGATGAAAAAAGTATTATGGTTAGCAGCACTTCTGGTGGCAGGTCTGCCAGCAAGCGCACAAACAACGGACAATGCCAAGAAGGCGGTGCCTATGCAGAAGGTTAAGGTGGTGGGGAAATCTGCAAAGACGTTAGAACAGGTGAAGGCCGAGAAAGATGCCAAGACAGCCTTCATAGGTCAGCAGTTCACGGACTTCGAGATGGCCGATACGGAAGGCAAGATGCACAAGTTGAGCGAATACGTAGGTAAGGGTCGCTGGGTGCTCGTTGACTTCTGGGCTTCTTGGTGCGGTCCCTGCAGAGCAGAGATGCCTCACGTGACAGCAGCCTACGAGAAATTCCACGCCAAGGGACTGGACATCGTTGGCATATCATTCGACTCTAAAAAAGACGCCTGGCTCAATGCTATCCAGACGCTCAACATGCCGTGGATAAACCTCTCTGACCTGAAAGCATGGGACTGTGTGGGTGGAAAGATATAC
Source organism: Prevotella communis (assembly GCF_022024115.1). Classification (NCBI taxonomy): domain Bacteria; kingdom Pseudomonadati; phylum Bacteroidota; class Bacteroidia; order Bacteroidales; family Prevotellaceae; genus Prevotella; species Prevotella communis. The sequence continues at coordinate 64,000 of NZ_CP091792.1, read as the reverse complement.
AAGGTCAACTCCATTCCAGATAACCTGCTGATTGACCCACAGGGCAAGATCGTAGCTCGTGCTCTGCGTGGCGAAGCTCTACAAGCTAAGTTACAAGAGGTATTAGGAGAATAAAAAGTTAATCCGCAGGCTTGGTAGCTTGCGGATTTTTTTGTAACTTTGCAGCCGATTCAAGGGGTGCCCGATGTTTCGGGCTGAGATAATACCCTCTAACCTGATCCGGATTATGCCGGCGTAGGGATGGAACGCATATCAAAAAAACCCTTATTAAAGATTAAAGATTAAACATTAAAAAAAAGGGAATGAAAAAGATTCTTTTTGGATTAACGGCATTCATCGCTATGAATGCAACAGCCCAGAACGCTGGCGATTTGAAGAGGACTCCCAATGATTCCATCAAATTGCTGAAGCTGCAGGGCGTAACAGTAGATGGTGTACGTTCGAGAACGACGGGGACACCACATGTCTATCTCTCAGAGAAAACACTGAGCAATTTCTCCAACTCCGGTCAGGAGCTGCCTTTCCTCTTTGCTCGCACACCCGGTGTGTTGGCATGGAGTGAGAACGGACTGGGCACAGGAACCACCTATATGCGCATTCGTGGTGCTGGCGACTCACGTATCAACGTGACCATCGACGGCGTGCCCCTCAACTCGCCCGAGGACCAGTGCGTGTTCTGGGCCAATATGAACAGCTATGCCTCCCTACTGAACAGCGTGGAGATTCAGCGCGGCGTGGGCTCATCGACTAATGGCGACGGTGCCTTTGGCGGTGCCATCTCGCTGCAGACAAAAGCCCCCTCGCGCAAGGCTGGTGGCGAACTGTCGGCCTCGTACGGTGCCTACAACACCTATAACCTGGGTGGCAACTTCTCCACGGGTCTGCTGTGGAACCACCTGATTTTCGATGGTGCCTATCATGAGACCAACACGGATGGCTTTATCCACGGCACCGACGGACGCAGCGGTTCCTACTACGGCGGACTGACCTGGTTGGGCAATGACTTCATGATCCGCTATAAGAACATCGGCAATTTCGAGAAGACGGGTCAGGCCTGGAATGGCGTCACCGCCGGCGACAACGACTATAGTATCATGGATGGCTGTCTGGACGACGGTTCATGGAGCTATAACCTGCCCACAGGTATCAAGACCTATGAGGACCTCTACAACGCTGGCCTGGGCCGCTATAACACGCTCTACGAGACGCTGACATACGGCAGCAACGGCAATCTGTTTGAGAAAGATGCCAACGGCAACTACGTAACACATCGCTGGGAGATGGCCGACGGCTCTTACTGGCCCAGAACCACGGATAACTTCTGGCAGAACCATAACATCCTCTCGCTGTCATTGCAGCTCTCCGAGAAATGGTCGGCCTCAGCCTCGCTCCACTATACCCACGGCTATGGCTACTATAACGAGTTCCGCTACCATAAGAAGGCTGGCGAGAAGTTCGGACTGAGCACCAACACCAAGACCGACTTCGTGCGCAAGAAGGGACTGGAGCAGGATGCCTACGGACTGGTGGGCCACCTGCGCTACAACGACAGTCGCTGGAACGTGGTGGGCGGCCTCTCTGTACAGCAGTTCAATGGCAACCACTTCGGCTATATCACCTACATCAAGGACGAGGCGCTGCGCACGCAGTATCTGGCCAATGGCGACCACAAATACTACGATTCTGACGCAAAGAAGTTTGATGGCAGCATCTATGTGAAAGGCGACTATCAGTTGACCAACGACTGGGCTGCTGATGAATGGTATCTGACGGGCGATGTGCAGTACCGTCGTGTGAACTACAAGACAGATGGTATCAACGACCGTTTTGTGGAGGGTACCGACGGCCTGTGGCACAACCAGACGCTGGACATCGACGAGAAGTACAACTTCGTGAACCCCAAGGTGGGTATCAAGTGGCACTACAGCCCATTCAAGAAGCTCGTCGATATGTACAGTCACACCGCCTTCGCCACGGTGGCCATCAGTCATCGTGAGCCTGAGCGCAACAACTTCACGGACAACTACAAATATCCTAATCCAAAGGCTGAGCAGGTGATTGACTATGAACTGGGTTACAGCTATAAAGCTCCCAACTTCTATTTCGATGCCACGCTCTACTATATGGACTTCAAGGACCAACTGGTACAGACGGGCGAGTTGAGTGATATCGGTGAGAAACTGACCACCAACATCGCCAAGTCGTATCGTGCCGGTATCGAACTGAGTGCAGGCTGGAACATCTGCAAACTGCTGTCTGTAGAGGGTAATGCTGCCCTGAGTCAGAACAAGATCAAGGACTTCGACGAGAAGGTGGAGAAGGACTGGACCAAGAACGCAGCTACGTTCCACTATGACAACTCTACCCTGGCCTACTCGCCCTCGGCCATCCTGAACGGTATGATTCATTTCAACTACGAGGGTTTCCAGGCCACCTGGCACACCAACTACGTGAGTCGCCAGTACCTGGACAACACAGAGAATAAAGACCGCTCGCTGCCCGCCTTCAGCTTCAGCGACCTGAAACTGACCTACACCTCGAAGGTTACCAAGGTATCGCCCCTGCACGAGGTGGTGCTGGGCCTGCAGTTCAACAACCTGTTTGATGCCCATTACGCCACCAGCGGCTGGGTATACTCAGCTATCCTCTCGGATACCCACCCCAACGAGAACCGTTACTACCAGATCGGCTTCGTGCCCATGGCTGGTCGTACGGCAATGGCTAACTTAACTCTGAAGTTTTAATGGATTTCTTCATGGCCCATTGGCTTGATATCGTAACAACCGTCCTCGGCTTGGCCTATATCCTACTGGAATATAGGGCAAGTCTGTGGATGTGGGTTGTAGGCTTTGCCATGCAGGCCTTAGGAATTGTACTCTATTATCAGAAAGGACTCTATGCCGACTGCGGCATGGAGTTCTATTATCTTTCCATGACCGTCTATGGTTACTGGAAATGGGTGCGGGGGACATCATCAAAGAATTCTCTTCCCATCACCCACATCCCCCTGCGTCTTTTAGTCCGCTGGAGCGCCATTATGGCGGCCGTGTGGGCTTTGATTTACTGGTTGCTGGTAACTTATACCAACAGCAACGTTCCGCTGGCAGACAGCTTTACAACGGCTCTGAGCCTCGTCGGCATCTGGGCTTTGGCACATAAATACCTGGAGCAATGGTTTATCTGGATAGCTGTTGACGTGGTCACGTCTATCCTCTACTTCTACAAGGACATTCCCTTCAAGGCCTCGCTCTACGCCCTCTACGTCATCATCGCCATCTTTGGCTATATGAAATGGCGCCGGATGATGACATCCGACGCCAAGTAAGGTTTTCCTCCCCTCTATTTTCTTATCACTTAGGCATACGAGTGCATGCCGCCCAGGAAATAGTTCACACCAAAATAGGTCATCAGAATGGTGAGGAAACAAAGCGTCACGTAGATATGATAGGTGAGCGGACGCTGGAAAGCACGGAAACTCTGAGTATGTACCACCGCCGCATAGACCATGAAGGTGATGAGGGCCCACACCTCTTTTGGGTCCCAACTCCAATACGCACCCCACGACACATTGGCCCAGATGGCACCTATGAAGATGCCGAAGCCCAACGTGGTCAGAGCCGGATAGAGAAACACCCGACTGAGCGTGGCCAGCACGTCGGTCTGCTCCTTGCGTTTGGTGTAATGAAAGACAATACCTGTAAGGCCGCAGATAAACGTCAGACTGAGCAGGGCAAAGGCTGTCATGATGATGCTGACATGAAGGGTGAGCAGGGGCGAACGCAGCACAGGCATCAGATGACCTATCTGGGGATCCATCTGGGAGATATGGCTCACCAGCAGGAAGAAGCCTGAGAGCAAGAAGCCGAAGGTGAGAAGAATACGGAAACGGTGCTGCATGCAAAGCGTCAGAAGCTGTACCAGCCACGCCATAAGTAACATTGTCTCGTAACCATTAGACATCGGTATATTGCCACTGACAATCCAGCGCAGAGCCTCACAAGTAGTGAGTGCCAGAAACGACAGCAGCAGCACGCCAAACTGCAGGCGGAATGCCCACTTCTTAGGCCAGAAGAGGAAGATGAAGAAGGACAGGAATCCCATGGTGAGGCACACCATGAAGAGGATAGTGGCAAAGGGTATCGTGTTGTAGATGCGCTCTGACTTCAAACGGAAGTCGGAAGGGATGGAACTGCCGGCATTGTTGTGCTGATAGTCCTTCAGGCGATCCAGATACTCATTGGCCATCGCATAGTTGTCAGCATCCACAGCACTATAAAGCAAATCAAAATAAGACGTCATCAGCAAACGGTTCTCGGCTGGTACTACCAAACTGTCTATCTCTTCTACAGGGGCATACCAACGGGTGACGCCATGCTGAGAGGTATAAGGAAACACCTTCAGCGAAAAGCCGTGTTGCAGTTCGTAGATGGCCCATTTACGATCATCACTTTGTTTCTTCAATGGCACACCACTCCAGTCATCAGCAAAGAACAGATAGCCAGCCAGCACCTGTTCGGCCGTGAGGTCCTCGTAGTGAGTCTTTCCAAAGAGTTTCTTGGTGAAATCTGTGGCATAGGTCTGCAACGGACAGATACGGTCATTATAAAGGATATTCAGCTGTCCCAGTTTGTCGGCGGTCTCCTGAGGAATGGTGCGAGGGGCGGCCGACAGTTCACCAACGCCCAGCAGCAAGGCGAGCACCAGTGTGCCACGTCTCAGTAAGGGCGAACGCAACACCTGGCGGTACTGCCCCTTGGGGTCGATCAACATCCACAGCAGTCCGATAAACAGCAGAGCATAGCCCGTATAGGTCACCGGAATGCCCCAGGGGTCGCTATTCACGGCAAGCACCGAGCCACGCCCATCGTCATCATAACCGCTCTGATAGAGGCGAAACCCCTGCACAGAACAGATATTATTCATGGATACGGTCTCGCTACGCTCACCATCAGCGGTCTTGATACGCAGGTGCGACTCATAATCGGCTGCTGCCGTGGTACCTGGATGACAGACAACGATAAAGGTGTCGAGCTTGACGCTGAACGGCAACGGACGCAGGGTGCCGTCGGCCAGCACATACGAGAGGGCTGTCTCGTTGGGACGCAGATGCAGGATGCCCTGACTGGCAGTAAGATGGGTGAGGAGTGCTCCCAACAGGATAACAAGGAAAGAAAAATGGAGCACCACAACCGACAGTCTGCGGATACGCCTTGACAGGAAATAAACCACAGCGACAGCTGCCAACAGCGCCCACAGGGCCGTGAACCACCACTCAGCATAGAAATTCATGCCGTACAGATGTTCAGCAAATGTGGCGGCAGCCATCACGACCACCACCACAAGATATAATATGACCAGTATCTTCTTCAACATATAGGAAAATTATATTGCTCGCAGGAATTTCACCAGCGCATCACGTTCGGCCTTACTCAGTTTGTAGAAGGCCTCAACAGTGCTATAGGCATCAGAGTCCTTGGAGTAGCCGTGCCACATGATTGCCTCCACCTCGTTGCGCGCACGACAGTCGTGCAGACGGTCCTCGGCACCTGTCAGGCGAAGCGACAGGCCACGTCCCCAAAGTGGCGTGGTACGACACCAGCCCGTACGGATATCATTCTTCATAAACAAGCGGTGCTGCACCATATCGGTGTAGGGCCAAATAGTCTGGTTGGCAAAGCGCGGCAGACTCTTCTGTGGGTCCAGACCCTTCTCCTTGCAGTAGGCCTTGATGCTGGCATCCACCCAATAATCGTCGGAACCCGTCTTCCATGAAGGACGGTGACAACGGGTGCAGCCAATCTGCGCGAAGAGTTTCTTACCCTGCTGCACCTGGGGATCGTCCAGGTTACGGGCAGCAGGCACAGCCAGGCCCCGATGCCATATCATGAAGTCATAATAGTCGAGGTCGCTCATCTCCTCCTTGCCATCCTTGAAGAGGTGCTTGTCGAACGTCTCTTTCTTGGCGATAGAGTTCACGCCCAACAGCTCGTTCACACGGGCAGCAATCTGAGCATCACTACCATCAGCATAATAAGGATGGAGCAGACTCTGTTCGCTGGCACCATTCTCCTTGATATACTTGATGACGTTGGGGTCCTCGCTCTGAGCCTTGGCCCATGCAGGCGTGGTATAGAGGAAGTGACGATCGCTACGTGTCACGTTGGTGATATTCCAGATAGCATTGGCACCAGCACCATCCTGCAGCGAGCCACGTGTCATAGCATACGTGAAACGCTTCACAGGACCATGATCACCGCGATGCTTGCCCAAGTCGTTATAGGCAGCTGAATAATAGGCAGAGGCAGCAAACTTATTATTCGCCTTATCCCACATGGCGGGATTCAGCTCTACGTAAGGACTCTCATTGCGCCACTGTGCCTCCATATCCTCGTCGGTAATGGCATCCAGCAAACCTGTGCCATAGATACCGATGGTTGACTCCAGTCGCACCTCGTAGTTCTCGGGCTTGGGATTGGTATTAAAGGCTGTCTGGGGAATGGTCACCTCAGGATAGATGAGTTCGTATGACTCGCCATCGGCAAAAGTCATGGACAGACCGCTAGGCATCTCTGTCACCTTCTTCCATTCTATCTTGATCTGATTCTCATCGATAGGAGGCGTGAATGGTGCCATAGCCTGCGTCTGGGGCATACCCGTCACCTCAGAGATATAGCTGTTCTTCGTGTAGGCTGGTTTGCCATCGGTACCAATAGGACCATCCTGATTATGATAGATAACCAGCAGATAGCCGTTGCCTATCTCGTTGGCACGATACTGTTCCTGACGCTTGCCGTGGCCATAGCCAGGATGACAATGAATACAACTTGAGCGAACCCATGCCGGTCCGAGACCTTTTCGAGGTTCTGTGTTCAGGGTGTAGAGATGTTCGAAGAAATCCTCTCCATGTTTAAAACGTTCCTGACCGTCGGCCAGCTGGTCAACGGCAGGTGCTGGTGCAGAGTAGCTTCGTTTGGTGGTAGTGCCCAGTTCGCCACCAGGATACCATTCCTCAGCTGTAAAGACGTCATTAGCCTTGCCAAATGCGTCTTCTTTCTCCTCCAAATTATAAGTCTCCTTGACCTCCTTGTCATCACTACAGGACGACAAGAAGGTCAAGGTAGAGGTTGTAATAAGGAAAGAAAGCAGTAATCTTGTTTCTTTCATTCAGTTATATATTTGTTAGTATTATTCCGGAATTTCCACTACTTCATCATCTTCAAATGACTTGTTCCAAATGGTGCTGACATACTTCACAAACGGACCAGGGATAGCGCCAATCTTACTGATGGCACTGCTGATGGCAGCCTCTACGGCCTGTCCGGTCTTAGAGTCGTTCTTAGCAAACCACTGACTCAGGCTCACCTTGGCATTACCCTTGGCGCCATTGGTATTACCGTACCACACGTTCTCGATAGAACGGATATTATTCTGGAAGTCGGTCAGCGAGTTATAGCTGTAAGGTGACTCCACATAGAAGATATAACCACTCTGGAAGGGGTGACCAATCTTACCAGAGCCAACCTCGTCGGCAATGGCTACAGCACTACCCTCATCATCATTGAGTACCTGAGAGAGGGCATCGTTCAGGCCGTCGAAGGTGCTCTCGGTAGAACCTGAGTTCTTCATGTTCCAGCCAAAGCTCTTACCTTTCTTTGTCAGGTAGTCACGATCGGCATCCTGTACAGCCTTCAGACGTTCAGCGTTGGGTGTCTCGCTCCAAGCTACCTCCAGGTTATAGCATGAGAGGACCAGTTCCTTGGCCACAGCCTCTGCATATTTCAGTTCCTCAGCACCCTTCACATCCGTGAATCCTTTATAGGTATCATTGCTCTGGAACTCAGCCACCGTACGGTTCTTACCATCACGGAAAAGCACGAACTCCAAGGCATGGAAGCCCAGGATGCTCTGGTCGTCGAGTGCCTCCTCGCTGAACTCACCAGTGGTGAAATAGCTGTGGAGCAGGTCGCGGTTCAGAGGCCATGAGTCAATGCCTGGGTCGATGTCGAAGTCGCTGGCGGCACCACCCAGGAATGCCTCGCTCTTCTCCCACCAGGCACGAGCCTCCTTGAAGGCAGCACAGGCATTGTCAATGTTCTGCTGTGTAATCTCGTTGGCAGAGAGGTCGCCCAGCGATTTCTGCAGCTTCTCGGCAGCGTCAGCCAGATTCTTATAGGTAGGCACAATGACATTGTCAACATTGTTCTCCAGAATCTGCTGCAGCTCAGCTTTCTGAGCATCGGTCAGATTACTCTTCTCAATCCTGGTCATAGCCAGGTTCAACTGGTTGATGACATCCTCACAGGCATTCATAGCCTGCTGGCCATACACCTTGTTGTTGAAATCGGGGGTATCGTCGTCGTCACTACTGCACGATACAAATCCCATACCCAGTGCTCCTGTTATCATAAACGAAAGAGCGAACTTAAAAATTGTTTTCATAAACCACTATTTTTATTAACTCTTAATTCTTAACTCTAAAGAAAGAATCCCTCATAGGCGATACCGATATTCAGACTCGGTTCGTTGTTGTACTGCCCTTTCAGGAAGCGATGAGAATACTCGGCCTTCACGGCTATCTGCTTCATGGGGTAGTAGTTGACACCAACTGCCATACGGCGTACCACAGAATAATCATAGCTGCTGGCACCCACCTGTTTGGCATAAGGGTCGTATTGCTCGTAGCGTCCAAAGAGGAAGAGACGCTCGCCCCGCTTTCTCATATCACGGATCTGAGAGAAGATATCGTAACCGGCTTCAATTCCAACAGCATAGGCCTCGCTGCTCACCGTACGCATAGAACTGCTATGGTGGAAGGGTGACTTCTTGTTGGTACGGTTATACATATCCATCAGATGCTCGGCATCGCCCAGATGACCATAGTCGGCCTGTCCGCGAACAATCCAGTTGTGACCTTTATACGTGAAATCAAGAGCACCAATGGCTACGGCACCTTTATACATCGTGGTGAGTCCGGTGGCCTCGTTGGGACTGCTGTTGCCGATGCTGTGACCATAATAGCCACTCAAACCGATGCGCAAGCCGGGAATGCTGTAGTTGTCCACACGGGCGCTGACACCAAACTTATTGGCAACCTCGTATTCCGTGGGCGACTTCGTGCCGTTCTTAATCCAATTGCTACGGGTAAACTGATCGCTGTTCAGACCTGCGAGCAACTGCACCTCATAACGCCAGTCTTTCTGACGACCCCAGAACGAGATACCTGTCTGATGCCAGGTACAGGGCAGGATGGTGTTCTCGCCTTCAGGACGATAGACCGTAAAAAACTGCAAAGGCTCGTGATGGGCATTGGTGAGTCCTACAGGGACTACGATATGTCCGGCCTTGATATTGGCCCAACGCGCAAAGGACTTCTGAATCCAGAACTGCTCCAGCTCTACCTCACCACCCTTCTCGGTCTCTTGTTCCCATTCAGCAAACTCGTCGGCCTCCAGTTCCTCGGCAGAACCCGTTCCGCCATGCTCAAACTCAATCTCTGTACCAAAGGTCCAGCCACGACCGAAGTCGTAACTCAGGTAGATTACTGCATGGGGAATGTCCAGACGGTTGTGTGAAGGGTCGTTTTTATGGTTGGCAGCATCATTATAGCGAAAGGGGTTGTCACTATAGAAGTTGCGCGAGAAGACCACTTCTCCGTAACCTCCTACGCTAAGACGGTTGCCACCAGCATGACTCATCACACTATCGGCAGCACTCTCTTGTGCATGAGAGACCGTTGCCATCCCGAATAATCCAAACGCAAGCAATGCGCAAAAATTTCTGTTCATGGTTAAAATCATTCATTCATTAATTTCCGGCTGCAAAGGTATAGCATCTGAAGAAAACATGCAATACTCAAAAATTGCGATTTTGCGAACTTCCTTTTGGCATTTCGGTAAAAATAACTAACTTTGTACCCAATTTTAATGAGACTATAAATATGAAAAGGATTTTTATACTGCTGTCGGCAGCCATGATGGGGCTCTCAAGCTATGCACAAATGAACGTGACACGCGATGATAACCCCTTGCGCAAACTGAGCATTGCAGAGATGGCAGTGAAGGCACTCTATGTGGACGAGGTCGATGAGAACAAACTGGTAGAGGATGCCATACGCGGCATGCTGGAGAAACTGGACCCCCACTCTACTTATACCACACCCAAGGAGACAAAAGCGATGACGGAGCCCCTGAACGGTTCGTTCGAGGGTATCGGCGTACAGTTTAACATGGTGGAGGATACGCTCATCGTTATCCAGCCCGTGATCAACGGTCCCTCGGAAAAGGTAGGTATCGTGGCCGGCGACCGCATCGTGATGGTGAACGATACCGCTATTGCTGGCGTGAAGATGACGAAGGAGGAGATTATGCGCCGTCTGCGCGGACCGAAAGGAACCATTGCCGACCTGCGTGTTGTGCGTCCTGGTATCAAGGACCTGCTCACCTTCAAGGTGAAACGCGACAAGATTCCCGTACATACCGTTGACGCCACCTATATGATTCGCCCAGGCATCGGTTATATCCGCATAGGCAGTTTTGGTGCCACCACCTATGATGAGTTCATGGAGAGCATGCAGAAACTGAAGGCACAGGGCATGAAAGACCTGGTGCTCGACCTGCAGGAGAATGGTGGTGGCTATCTGCAGGCTGCTGCCGATCTGGCCGGTGAGTTCCTGGAGGCAGGTGACCTGATTGTCTATACAGAGGGACGCGTGACCAATCGTCGTGACTATAAGGCACCCAAGCATGGCAGTTTCCGCGACGGACGTGTCGTTGTGCTGGTGGACCAATATACGGCTTCGGCTGCAGAGATTGTGACTGGTGCCATTCAGGATCAGGACCGTGGTATGGTGGTAGGACGCCGTACTTTTGGTAAGGGTCTTGTGCAGCGCCCCATTGATTTGCCCGACGGTTCGATGATTCGACTGACCATTGCCCACTACTATACCCCTTCCGGACGTTGCATCCAGAAGCCTTACGAGAAAGGCGACAAGAAGAACTATGAGAAAGATATCCTGAACCGATTGAATAGCGGAGAACTGATTACTGCCGACAGCATCCATTTTGCCGACTCACTGAAGTATCAGACCCTGAAACAGAAACGTACCGTCTATGGCGGTGGCGGCATCATGCCCGACTATTTTGTGGGTCTCGACACCACACGCTATACCAAGTTCCATCGTGAGCTGGCTGCAAAGAGCGTCGTGATACAGCAGAACCTGCGCTATATCGACAAAAACCGTAAGGCACTGAAGAAACTATATCCCGACTTCCAAACCTTCAAGGCCAACTTCGAGATTCCTCAGTCGCTGATAGATACCATCATCACAGAGGGCGAAAAACTGAAAATAAAGCCTAAGGACAGCCTCGAACTGGAGAAGACGATACCTTACCTCAAACTACAGCTGAAAGCGCTTGTGGCGCGTGATTTGTGGGATATGAGCGAATATTTCTCTGTATTCAACGAGGATAGCGAGATTGTCAACAAAGCACTGGAACTGTTGCAATAGGATTAATTGCATTTTTTATTATGAAACATAAAACTCCGGAGAAAAGCCTCCGGAGTTTTATGTTCTTGTTTTTCTTTTCTTACTACTCCCCTCCCTCAACAGGGAGGGGTTGGGGGTGGGTCTTTACTTCATCACGACCTTGCGGCCATTGATGATGTACATACCCTTCTTGCTAGGAACGGTGACCTTGCGGCCATTCATGTCGTAGATGGTCTTACCGGCAATAGCCTTGATGGTGCTGATGCCAGTAGCTATCTGCGCCAGTTCTGCATAAGCCGTCTCAGCATCCGTCAGCACACTGAGGTTGGTCACCAGTGCCTTCTGGTCGGCAGTCAGCGCATTATAGGCATTGCGGGCAGCCTCAATCAGCGCCTTGCTGTCAGGCGTATAAGCCACCTCGCCGATAGCGTTGATCTTCGCAATGACATCATCAGCGGCTAGCTTGTCGGCAGCGGCCTTCTCAGCGGCAGCCTTCAGGTTGGCATAGGTCCTCTCGGCAACGGTCAGCACCTCGATATTCGTCACCAGTGCCTTCTGGTCCTCAGTCAGTTCGCTGTAAGCATTGCGGGCTGCATCAATCAGGGCCTTGCTCTCAGGTGTGTAAGCCACCTCACCGATAGCGATAATCTTGTCGATGACCTCACCAGCAGCCAGCTGGTCGGCAGCAGCCTTCTCTGCAGCAGCCTTCAGGTTGGCATAGGTTGTCTCAGCATCCGTCAGCACACTGAGGTTGGTCACCAGTGCCTTCTGGTCGGCAGTCAGCGCATTATAGGCATTGCGTGCTGCATCAATGAGTCCCTTGCTGGTCTCATTGTATGCTACCTCACCAATAGCGGTAATCTTCGCAATGACAGCGTCGGCAGCCTCCTTGTCGGCAGCAGCCTTCTCTGCAGCGGCCTTCAGGTTGCCATAAGTCGTCTCGGCGGTGGTCAGCGTCTCCAGGTTGGTCACCAGTGCCTTCTGGGCATCCGTCAGGGCATTATAAGCCTCACGGGCAGCGTCGATCAGAGCTTTGCTCTCAGTGGTGTAAGCCACCTCGCCGATAGCCGATATCTTACCAATGACAGCGTCGGCGGCAGCCTGGTCAACGGCAGCCTGGTCCACCAGGACCGTCAACTTGCCGGGAACGAAGGTGATGTCGTAGTTCTTGGCGGTAAGACCCGATGGGGTGATGTCGTAGGTGCTGCCCACGGCACTCTCTGCTGTGTAGTCACAGGCCACGGCCAGCGTGCCTTCCAGCACGTCTGCCGTCTCCTGGGCCACGAAGCCCTCGTAGGATACCTCGTACTCGGGCACCTCGCTGCCATGGATGATGTTCACGTCGGCAGCCTTGACGGTGAGCGGCGCCTTCTTGATGTTGAACTTCTGCGTAGCCGCACCGGTGAAGTTACTGTTCTTCACGGCGCTGGCCGTTACCACAGGAGCCTTGGCATCCGTAGTGCTGGCCACGTCCTTGTTGTTGATATACGAGAAGACATAGTCCTTGCCCTCCACCAGTGTGATGCCGTCGTAGGTCAGTGTGGGAGCAGGCTCCTGCGCCTTTCCGTTGTAGGTCAGGTCGGCCACCTTGCTCATGAAGCCGTCCTCCAGCGTCTTCTTACGGATGGTGAACGTCTTGGAGTTCTCACCCACATAGAAATTATGTCCCTCCACGGCCTTGATGGTCACGGTAGGAGCGTTCTCCGCAGCATCCTTGTCGCAGGCCATCACATTGTCAGAGTAGGTCACGGTATAGTCCGTGCCCAGTACCAGCACCTTGCTGCCGTCCTTCACGGTGAAGGAAGGTGTATGTGCCTGTGCGTTGTAGGTCACGGGCAGGATGTTGGAGATGGTGATGTCCGGATGGTCCAGATGCTTCTTGTACACCACGCTGAACTCTGCCTTGGCGCGCTGCATCACGAAGGTGTAGGTATGTGCGCCGGTCTGTGCGTCCTCAGAAACGAAGGTCACGTCCACATCCTGCAGCAGGCCGATGCTGGCTGTACGGCGTGGAGCCTTTGCCATGGCGGCAATCCACTGACCAGTGATGTAGCCGATTGACCAGTTCTCGTCGGGAGTAACCACTACCTTGACGGTCTGACCCTCATGGGCTGAGGTCACCTCTTCCTGGCCCACATAGAACTTCATCGTGCTGTGATCATTGATGCCCACCTTGAGGTCGAAAGCATCACCGACAGCAGGAATCTCCTCGGCAATCTTAATAGACTGAATACCTGCAGCAGGAGTAGCTTTAACACGGTTAGTACCTAACGTTACAGTACTGTAGGTGGCAGAAGAGCCGAGTGATGTTGCTTCTGCAAGCGTGAATGAGGCAGCATTTGCTCCACCCACATTACCCGACAATGTCAGAGCAGTCAGCGTATTCGTAGCAGTGTTGATCTCTACATGGATAGTCCACAGGTCACCACCACGGTTTATGTTCTTCACATTACAGTGGCTGATAGCCGTTTCCTCACCATTGATAATCACATAGCCATTCTGCGCCTGCTGATTAGAACGGATGCGGATGGCATTGCCAATGTCAACGTAAGAATAGTTACCGTTATCACCGGTATTATTAGCATTATTAAACACCAGGTCGATGGTCTGGATGGTCTGGTCAGTATGGGTGAACGTCAGCGTTGCCGCACGATTTCCTGTACCAGAAACATAGAGTCCCTTCTCCGCGTCGGCGGAGGCAGCACTAGCAATCCAGCTTCCAGCACCATTATTGACATCTGTCGAAGCCCAGGATGTTAGCGTGCGTTCATAAACAACGTCCGCCCAAGCGCCCGTCACTGCTACCATGAGCAGTGCGAGCAGTGAAAATATCTTCTTTTTCATATATCTTATAGTTTTATGTTCTTGTTTCTTCTGAAACGAAGGCTTTGTTTTTTTCTGGAAACTAATTCCCGTAATTCACATAATTGGCTCATAATTAATATTATAATTTTTTATTACGGCCATTACGAATTATATTATGGCCATTATGAATAAATTACGCTTATTACGGCAATTAGTTTCTTAAACATATCCTTCGTTTCTTATTCACTCTCACTTCACCACGACTTTTTTGCCATTCATGATGTAGATGCCCTTCTTGCTAGGAACATTAACCTTGCGGCCATCGATGGTGTACCAGTCGCCATTCGTGAGATTCGTGATATTCGTGTTCGCAATCTTCGTTGCATCCTCGAAGACAATCGTGATTCGTGCGCTGGGCACGCCAGTGTTGATGCTCAGCCAAGCCTTGTTGGCGGCGACGGGGAGGTCGTTCTTCACGAAGACGAAGGCCTTGCCGTTGAGGGCATAGTTGGTCTGGTCGTCGGTTGAGGCGGCGATGGTCGTGGCCTCAGTCGTGCCGATGAACTCAGGTGCTACGGTGAGCTGCAGGTTAGGCTCCTCGTTGGCGGGGATCAGCAGGAAGGTCTTGGCCTCGTCGCTGTTGTTGAAGATGAGCAGCGGGGTGCGGCTGGGCGCGGTCTCGATAGCGGCGCTGAGTGTGGCCTGGTCGGCGTTGACGCTCGTGATGGTGTAGAGCTCGGCGTCGGCCGATGTCTCGGTGTCGGCGTAGAGGGGCTCGTCCTTATAGTAGGTGATGAACTCCTTGGCGGCCACTTCTACCTGGTAGCCCTGGAAGAGCTGGAAGGTGTTGCTGAGGTCGGTCTCGCCGGCGTAGTTGCTGCCTTTCTCGGCGAAGGCCTTGAGGGCGTAGAGGCCGGGGGCGAAGTCGAAGTCGACGAGTTCTACGCCGTCGCCTTCGGGCTGCTTTGTCTGCTCGTCGAGCTTATAGATGCGGCAGTAGTAGTCCTGGGTCTGTGTGAGGTCTTTCTGCTCGATGTCGTCGTGCACGGCTACGAGTGCCAGCACCTGCAGCATGTTCATCTCGGCGGGTTCGTACTTACCGGGAACCTGCTCGCTCTTCTTCACGCGGTAGCGCACGCCGTTGGTGCCGTCGCCCATGGTGGCGGTCACGTCCACCGATATGTCGCGCTTGATGGTGTAGGTGGCGGTCACGTCGTACTGCGGCATCTTGAACGATGCCTCGGTCTTGTCGGCGTTGAGGTTCACTGCGGAGCCGTCGATATAGCCGGGAATGGTGATTTCGAGGAAGTAGTCAAATTCTTTGCTATTTGGATCAAAATACTTTCCTGTACACGTAGCAGTACCATTGAAAGGACCGTTGATAGTGATGAAATGGTTGTTTGCATAAGGAGATCCAGTTAGACCACAAATTACTTTCTCGCTGCCAGAGGAGACAGGAGGTCCATAAGATCCACTTGCACAGCCTTCTCCATTAATTGCATAAAGCTCCTGTATTATCAGGTCGAGTTCTCCATTGCCATAGTCATAATCACAGCTGATTGTCCACGGCAGCGTGACGTTCTCCACCGTCTTGGTGTTGCCGTTGGCTTTGAACTGCACGGTATACGGTCCTTGTGCCCATGCGCCCGTGGCTGCGGTGATGAGCAGCGCGAGCGTCATTATATATCTTGATATTGTTTTCATATATTGTATTCTTTTTATGTTATACCTTATAATATATACATTCGCGAGGGGGTTACTTGATGAATCGATAGGATTCATTCGCGTTGATTATTGCTTCAGGAAGTACTGCTTCAGTATTCGAATCAACAAGTTGTCCATAGTTGGTATGATGAACTCTGTTGCCTTCTCTGATGAATAAGCCTGAGTCTTTATTTTCATCGCGACTGATGGCGTTGGCCCAGCTATCTCCCTCGGCATAGTAGATGGTAACGCCGTTGACGGTGAGGGTCAGCAGTTTCATCGTCTTCTTCACCTCCACCTTGTCGATGACGTAGCCGTGCTTGGCTTTGATCTTCACCTCGGTTTCGGGGTCGATGCCGGTCTTGCTTGCTTTGCCGTTGGCGTCGATGGTGACGGACCCGCTGCCTACGGTGACGCTTTCAACCTTGCCCTTCGAGAAGTCGTTGGCGGGCTTCACAGCGAGGTCGTACTTCTCCACGACGGTGAACTCGCTGCTGTAAACGGTGCCGTCGTAGGGGCTGTTCTCGTCGGTCTGCTCGGCCTTAATCCAGTAGTAGCCGGGCTTCATGTCGGCAAGGAAGGCTTCGAGGGTGATGGGGTTGTCCTGGTCGTACTCGATGGGTAGGCTTGAGTCGTCGCCCACGAGCACCTTGATGGTGATGCCGTCGGCAGCGATGATGTTCTGAGCTTCAGCAGCGGCCAGCGGGTCGATGAGCTGGATGGTGAGTGCCTCGGCGGGCTGATACTTGCCGTCGCTGCCCTTCTTCACGACGATGTTGCCAGAGCTGGGCAGTCCGCTGAAGATGACGGGATTCGTCTCGTCCTGCATGTCGCGCACCAGCATGTAGTTCACCGTGGCGTCGAAGGGGGGCATGGTGAACGATGCCTCAGTGAATAGATCCTGGGCACTTGCCGCATTGGTGGTCACTTTGATGGGGGTAGGCAGCGGCTCCAGGTCGCCCACGAAGGTGACGTTGACGCTGCTGAAGTTGTTCTGATAGGTGCTCAGGTGCTCGGCGAGCACGTGGCACTGGGTGGCCTTGCCTGACTTGAAGTCACTGCTGGTATTGCCCCAAGTCAGGTTGTCCGGGTTGGCGTAGAGATTGACGTCCGATATGGCTGAGCTGAGCGTGAAGGCATAACCGCCGATGCTCGTCACCGTCGAGGGGATGGTGATTGATGTCAGACTGCTGCATCTGCCAAAGGCACCAGTGCCGATGGCCGTCAAACCTTCGGGCAGGGTGACGGAGGTTATGGCTGAGCAGCCCATGAAGGCAGCTTGGCCGATGCTCGTCACCGTCGAGGGGACGGTGATTGATGTCAGGCTGCTGCAGTCGCTGAAGGCATTAGCGCCGATGGCCGTCAAACCTTCGGGCAGGGTGACGGAGGTCATGGCTGAGCAGCTGCTGAAGGCACTTTCGCTGATGCTCGTCACCGTCGAGGGGATGGTGACTGATGTCAGGCTGAAGCAGCTCATGAAGGCATTAGGGCCGATGGCCGTCAAACCTTCGGGCAGGGTGACGGAGGTCAGGTTGGAGAAGAAGTAGAAGGCATTAAAGCCCACGGATGTTACGCCGCTCTCCACCACCACGCTGGTGATGTCTCCACTGTTGCCGTCCCATGGCCGGTCGGAACCGTTAAGGTAGTCCGCCATGCCACCGTTGCCGCTGACGGTCAGCGTGCCGTTGTTGAGTGTTACGGTGCAGTCGCCGCTTTCCCACTGCGTCTGCGCCCACGCTCCGCCGACTGCCGTGAGTAGCAGCGCGAGCGTCATTATATATCTTGATATTGTTTTCATATATTGTATTTCTTTATGTTGTTTATACCTTTTATATATATACATTCGCGAGGGGGTTACTTCAGTTCCGACAGCTGGTCGGTAATGTCGGTGCCGTTCACGCTGATGCTGGTGAAGGATGCGACATCAAGGTCGCTACCCTTCCATACCTCGTAGGTGTTGGCTGTCGGGTCGAAGGTGACCTGGAATCCATACCAACTCCATCTATCAGTGAAGGAGTTCGTGCCGCTCCCCTTGAATATGAGCTTGCCATTCTCTACAGACAACTGTTTAGGACCGTTGCCACCGCCAAGCTGGCCCGTTCCGCTGACAAAGGTGAACGTGCCATTGTTGTTGGTGAAGGTGCAGGTACCGTCATCTCTGTATTTGAATGCGATGACTACCGTTGCGCCGTTCTCGAGTGCGGTGGCCAGCGTCGCCGCCCCTCCCTTCTTCACCTCCACCTTGCGGAACTTGTAGCCGTCGGCGGCCTTGAGCTTCACCTCGCTGCCCATCTTCACGCCCTCGAGCTTACCCTCGGTGACGGTGGCGGCTGCGCCACCTACAGTAACGGTAGCCTTGCCACTCTCGATGGTGTTGGCGTTAGCAGCAGTGAAGGTTGCGGTATACGTCATCTCCTCGAAGATGGCCGTGATGATCATATCCTCCTCACCGGGTTCGATGGTGATCTCGCGCACCAGGTCAGTGCAGTCGGAGGCATCGCTCCAGCCCTTCAGTTTGTAGCCCTCTGCAGGTATGGCCTTCACCTTGACGGTAGCCGTCTGAGCCACGGTAAAGGTACCGTCGCCGTTGACAGTCACGCCCTCGGGAATGCCGCCATCTTTATAGAAGGTAATCTTGCTGACTTCGGTGGAGCAGCTCTGGAGCGTGAGGCTCTTGGTGGCTTCGCCTTCCCATACGGCGCTCTTGCCCTCGAAGGTCCAATTGTCATTAGGCTTTATGTTAGGGTTATATTCACCATAATTATCAATCATCGTGAATTCGATGCGGCTGAAGGGGTCGCCTGTGGTGCTGAAGGTAACGGTAGAATTATCTTCCCACTGGTTAACGAAGAAGCTAAGACTATGCAAATAGTCACCAGCCTCAGTGATCTCATTGATATATGCATCCTGGGTGCTGGTCATAGTGATGTCATCTACGGTATATTCCTTGGTATTAAACGTCCAGCCGCTCCATGTGTCAGCCGTCCATTCCACTTTGGTTTCGCCACCCATGCTTACGCTACCCTTTTGGACGTCGTTGGCAGCAAGGGTCACCTTGGTAGGAGCATAGATAGGAGTCAGCACCACGTCGCTGCCGGGCATGGTGAAGGTCCACTGCTTGGTATTAGCGGCGGGTTCGGCCACGGGGGTTACCTCGATGGCGTCGCTGGTGGTGTAGTAGAACTTGTAGTTATCTTTTTCACTAAATAAATTTTCATGAGTAAGTGGAAGTTCACCTACATTTACTTTGGTCCCAGCATTTTGAACCAACTTAAATGAATTGCTGCTTGCGCCCGCTCCGTAAATGATGAGAACTTTGTCCGCCGGGACGGAATTGAGAAGGGCCTTGGCCTCGTCATCGGTCAATGAGGAAAATTCCTTGAAGCCTGGCAGGTCGTCGACTGTCAAAGGCGTGTCATCGTTGTTCCATTCCGAGGGCACTGTTAACTCTTTAAGGATCACGCCGTCCGTGGCCCACGCGCCCGTGACTGCCGTGAGTAGCAGCGCGAGCGTCATTATATATCTTGATATTGTTTTCATATATTGTATTTCTTTATGTTGTTTATACCTTTTATATTATATACGCGCGAGAGGGGCGGTCAGAAGCCGAGGACTGGCCTGACACGAACGCTATTCGACTTAATGTAGGAGTCCCAATACTCGCTGGAGAATATCCATGAGTAATTGCCACCGTCATACGTGGCAGACCAATAGCCGCTAGTAATTGCCGTACCGCCAACTGTGGTGATATAGGCATTCACATTGCCGTCGTAAGTCGTGCCGTAACTATCACTTACCGTCGAGCCGAGGTTGGTGAATATCGCCTCGTAGTCGCTCTTCTGTGCCACGGCCCAGTTAGACACGGTGGTCTCGCCCAGCGTTTCGTAGCTCGACAGGTTGCCGCGGGCGCCAGCATCGGGCAGCACTTTCAGCGTGGTGCCGGCGTAAGAGGCAGACGTCCAGCCGTTGATGGTGTTCCATGTCTGATTCGTTGCGTCCTGCAGGGCGAGAATCAGGCCGTGGCCCGTTTCCGTCACCTTGCCCAGGATGCCCACTGCGGTGCAGCCGTCGGGAACAGTAGTCTTAGCGTCGTGCAGGTGGCCTGCGGCGCACACCACCTTGCCGATGTCCGCAGCCGTAGCCTCAGAGGCAATCGGCCCGTCCCATGTCGGAGCAGCCGCCTTCTTCTCGGCCTTCACGCCGATGACTTTCTTCGTGCCGGTGTAGGTGACGGTGACGGTCTCGCCCTTCTTCACGCCGGCGTTGGGAATGGCGGTCCACTTGTCGGACTCTTCGGTGCCCTCGGCGAACTCAACGGCGTAGGTGGGCTCGGGCAGCACGGTGACTGCGAGGCGCTGGGGGTCGGTGTCGCTATGCTCGTCGTCGCCCTTGATGTAGTACCACACGTAGTAGGTGCCTGCAGCTTCGATAGTCTCAGCCGTTGGGATGGCGGCTTCCCACTCGTCCTCGGCCAGTGCGATGGCGTCGGCCTGGGAGAAGTTCTCGTCGTAGATGACGAAGTACATCAGTGTGCCGCCGGTGACTGCGTTCTCAGCCAAAACAGCGAGCGGAGCCTCGGTCTTGGCAGCAGCATCCACTGCTGCGGTCAGCCCATTGTCTGCCAGAGTAGCCAGGTCGTAGTACTCGGGCTCCAGTGTCACGTTGCCGCCGGGCATGGTGAACGTGCCGGTCTTCTTGGCCTTGTCCCAGGCGACCTTGGGGCCGGAGGGGGAGGCGTAGTAAACATCAACAGAGGATGTAGACCAGTTGTCACCTCCCTTTCTCGACAATGTCACACTCTCGGCATTGATGTCCGTGACGATAATCTCGTCGGAGCCGTAGGTAATGGTGCCTGGCGTCACGCCTACGTTGGCTTCAGTGAAATTATCTCCATATGTACCGTCGAATTTCTTGATAACCAGTTTGGTGATAACACCTTCACTAGTTGTGATGGTTGCAGTATTTGAATTTACATATAAACAATTATTCATCATTATATTTAATCCTGTAGCTGTAACCGCTCCCGAGGACATGGTGCTAGAATTTATTGTCACCATTTTCTCCTCGGCCCACGCTCCGGTCGTCACGGCTAATAGCGCGACGAGCGTCAGTATTGTTTTCTTTAATTGTTTCATATTACTTATAATTTTATTTGTTTCTTTTTTATTTTAACATGTAATTCTTCGCTCATTGCCTATTTTAATAGGTGCTCAGGCGAGCAGAGCTCGGAGTTCCATTAATTGCCCATTAATTATCATTCTTGGACTAGCCAAGCGACCAGAGGTCGAGCGAATGAAAAATTGCCACTTCGTTCTCGCTGTCGCTCGCGAGCCCTTCGGCCTTCGTGTTCAATTCGTGGGACTCCGCGAAGCGCCTGAGCACCAACGGAGCGCAAGAATTCGTGTTAGAAAAACTTCGACGAATCCCGATTTCCGTGGCGGAAATCCGAGTTTCGAGCCTCGGGCGGTGCTTCACCGCAGCGGAAGAGCAAGCTTTTTGCCTCGAAATGCCGATTTCCGCATCGGAAGAGCAAGTTTTTTGCCCCGAAATGCCGATTTCCGCATCGGAAGAGCCGTTTTTTTCGCCTCGGGCAGCGGATTTCCGCAGCGGAAATCCATGTTTTTTGCCTCGGGCTGAGCTTCTCCGCCCCGTTGGAGCACGCCTTTCTCGCCATCGTCGTCATCGTTCACGTCGTTTTTTCTCGTTTCCTATACATTATATATTTATACGCGCGCGTGAGGGATTACTCCGACAGGTAGAAGGCGATGTATATTATATGTTTGCCGTTGAACCTATTAGTATCCTTCAGCAGATCAACCGTCGAGGCGGCACTGCCCGTCCACGTGATGGTCGTATTATTAATTGCCCATCCCTCGCCGAGGTTTGCAAGATCCCAACCTTCAGCACCTTGGGGTTTCATATCGATCTTTGTGAACTTCTTGCCGGTCGGTGCCGTAAAGGTAAAGCCGCCGGATGCGTCCACTCGGAAACTGATGCCAACCTTCGTCGGATTTGAGCTATTTTTCCACGTGGCTTCTACCTGTTCGGCATTACCACGCAGCTTGACCTCATCCATCTCATACTCGTCGGTGTCGTAGACAGAAAGTTTGCTGACGTTCGTAACGTCCCATATGACGTCGGCCACGGGAACCTCAATGGCCGTAGCCGCAATCTCGCTGTCGCTGTGCGTGTCGTCGCCCTTCACGTAATACCAAACATATACCGTGCCACTGGCGGTGATGGTCTCAGCCTTGGGCACCGCCTCGCTGAAGCCATCCGTCGAGGCAGGCTTCGTGTTCGTCGTGGTCAATGCATACATCAGCGTGCCGCCGTCGGCCACGCCACCGCTCACCAGCGCCGTGCTCTTGCCAACGCCAACAATCGCCGCACCCGTCGGCGCCGTCGTCACCGTAGCCGGTTCCTTCGCCGCCGGAGCGTCGCTTGTAGCCTCCTGAACGAGACGGACACTGCACCCGTAGAAACGACTGCCGTCGCTCGCGGGAGTCAGACTGCCCGAACCGAAGAACACTCCGTACGTTTTGTCCGTGCCATAAGGCGTAGCAGACGAGTAGTCGCCGTACGAGCCCGGATTGTTCACCCTCGAGCCATTCCGGTAGCCTGCAGCCGGCAGGAACACACAACCGGCTGTCTCCATCTTGGTCCAATCCTCAACGGTGTAGCTGTTGCCATTCCAGCCAGTGTTGCCTGTATCGTTGACACCTGTCGGAGCAGTCACGCCGTCGGGGTGAGTATAGGTGTCGGGGAAGAGGATAATGCCCCGTACATTGTTTACCATAGCCTTGGCATAGCGGCCGTTCTCGGTGCCGTTCACGGTAGATGCACTGCGGGTTTTGAACAGATATGTCCACTCGTCACTTGTCAGCGTGCGCCAGCCTGTGCCCATCGTTGCGCCCCAGTCCACGAAGTCGCCGGAATAATCACTGTTGGCTGCAGAAGTATTCATACCGTATGTGGTGGCAGATGTGCTCCAGCCGAACTTGTCCCATGCGTCTGCGCTGTAGCTTGTGTAATAGTCATACTGGTTGTCGAAGAAGCTCCACTTCGACGATTCGTAGCGCAGGTTACCCTTCGAGAAATACACCTGCTTCGTGTCGCTGACGCTGAAAACGCCGCTGAGGGCCCCGTCGGGAACGCTGGGAGCAGCCGCGTCGCTTGTAGCCTTCACGCCCTTCACCTTCAGTCGTCCGTTGTACTGCAGCGTCACGGTCTCCGAGCCGTCGCCCTTCAGTCCGCCGATGGGCAGCGCCTGGGCCTGGCCCTCGCCCACCTTCACCGTCCACTTGCCGGCATCCTTCACGCCGTCCTTCATGTAAGCGTAGAGGGGGGAGGTGGCGCTGACGAAGATGCCATGAGCATAACTACCAAAATTTATACTGATGGTGGCTTTGCCATCGGCTATAACCGTCACCGGGGTGCTTGCGCCGTTTAATTCGCCAATGTTGACGGCGCTGGTGTTGTTGGAGCTGATTCCGGTAAGAGGCATTTCAAAAGAGGACATAGTGCTGATTAAATTACTGAATTGTTCACCCGTAACCGCCTCAAAGAGTTCGCCGATGGTAGTGGCGTAGGGCAGCGGCTGCTCCAGCGAGCGTGTCTGTTCGCGGTAAGTGGCCGTAATCAAATGCTTGGCGTCTTGCGCCCAAGCGCCCGTCGCCGCCGTCATGAGCAGCACGAGCAAAAGTAGTAATTTGTTTCTTTTCATACTGTTAATAGTTTAGAATATTAATAAAGATGTTTATACAATACTTGTTTGTTGTTCGGTATATGTTGGTTAGTGTTTTATAATGTGCTATGACAGGCACTGTTTTCGGAATGTTCCCTGATGGATTAAAAACTGATTTCGGCGGACCTCGCGCACTATGACATCGTTCTTTTGCCGAAGTTCATCATTTTGGTGAAATAATCGCCAAAAGAGAACGGCTATGAGCAATATCAGTAGCACGACGGCCGCCGAAAGCAGGATAATAATAGTAGTAGTCATCAAATTAGGTAAAAATATATGTTGTTTAGCTTTTTCTGCTGCAAAAATATATAAAAATTATATATTATGCAATAGCACAGACAAGATTACATATATTTTCAGACAAGATTACATACTACAAGACAGCATTTAGCATACGGAAAGACAGCGTTTAGTTTGCTGAAAAGACTGCGTTTTGAAAAAGAACGGTTACTGATTCTGCAAGGCAGACTTGCGGAACTCGGTGGGCGTCATGCCGAAACGATGGCGGAAACATTTGCCATAATAAGCATAACTGCTGAAACCACAGTCGATAGCAATCTGAGAGACACTCTTATCGGGATGAGTGGACATGAGAAACGTAGAATACTCCAGGCGGAGCTCCTGCATATAGTCAGTGAGCTTAGCATACTGGCTACCCTTTGAGAAAGCAGCACCCACACGCTCCTTGGACAGATTAAAACGGTCCATGATAGTCTGGCGGTCGAAGTTCTTATTAAGGAACAGGCGTTCGCGCACGATGATATCGTTGATATAACGGAACAGCTGTTCCTCGGAAAGGGTGCTGATGTCTGTTATATCGCTGGGAGAAACGGTGTTTTTCAACTCCTCTTGTATGTATTTCTCCCTGTAAATCATGGCCTCGTTAATCTGGTTGGCCAGCGACAGGTTTTTGCTGCTGATAATACGGTTCTTGCGGATAATGACGAAGACCAGGATAAGAACACCAATCAGAACGCCGAGAACGCTGTTCAACAGGTAGCGCTGACGGTTGTTATCAGTCTGCTGCTTCATGATAATCTGATTCTGCTCGTGGTCGTGATAGATAGCAGCCAGTTCCTGAGCCGTTTTCACAGCCTTACGCACCCTCAACGTGTCTTGAATCTCGAGCACCTGCTCATAGAGTTTAGCCGCCTGTTCGCAGTTGCCCATTTTCCGATAGACCTCGGCCAGGCCCCACTTAGCAGTATTCATCATCTCGCCAAGCGTGTCGCCTTGCAGCCTTATGCGCTGAATCAAGGTCTTATAGATGGGGACAGCCTCCTGATAGCGTCCACGATGTTTCATATAGTCCACGATGAAATAGTCGCGCGTGTGATTGCCTTCATAGTGTATAGCTTTCCATGCAACATAAGCCGAGTCGGCCCGCTGGAATTGCCCCATCTTGGCTAATAAAGCCGCTATCTTAGCAAATACCATGCGCCGGTTGATGAGCTGCTGATTAGGTGCCGAGCCCCAGCGTGTGCCCTCGGTGGTGAGCTGCAGATTGCGCTGGTTGATCTTCAGCGCATTGTCGTAGTCTTTCATCTCGCCATACATACGCGCCAACATAATGAGGTGATTATACATCAGATGGTCTGTATCGGCACGATTGGTCTTTGCCATCAGGTTCACAGCCTCGTTGACATATCGTATTCCCAACTCGCGGTCGCCCTCATAAAAGACGTTTTGTCCCATCTCGACCAGCGCCAAAGAGTGATAGTAGTCGTTGTTCGACTGAGTGGACAGGTCTATCAACTGCTGCAACCATTCATTCTGCTCTATCTGGTGACCAGAGAGCTCGCTGACAGAGCAAAGCGCATTGAGCACACCCATCCGTTTGTCGGCATCGGTCTTTACCTCTTCATTATCCAGCAGCGACAGGTAGAGGTCGTAGGACTCCCTGAACTGCATCATGCTGTAGAGCGAGTCGGCCTCACCCATAATCCGAGCGAAGGAAGAGCTATCACGGACATCTGGCGAGAAGACACTCGGTTCACCGCTGCCCGTACAGTCCACGAGGAGTACCGGAGCTATTGTCAGGATGATGAGGTATAATATCTGGCGCATAGTTTTAATAGCTTTATAGCTGATTAATATGCTAGTTTTTTTAACGCAACGCTAATGCTTTATTTTCAGCAGCTTCCATCAGTTCCCGCTCACCGGGTCCCTTGTCATTGATACCACAGAGATGCAAGATGCCGTGAATGATGACACGATGCAGTTCCTCGTCATAGGTCTTATGAAACAGTTCCGCATTAGAGCGTACCGTATCTAAAGAGATGACCAGGTCGCCATTCAGGACATCATCCTCACAATAGTCGAAAGTGATGATATCCGTATAATAATCGTGCCCCAGGTATTCGCGGTTGACCTCCAGGATATGCTCATCATCGCAGAAGAGGTAGCCCACTTCGCCCACCTTCTTATTATAAGTAGCTGCCACACGACGAATCCAGGCGGTGGTGTCGCGCTTTTTGATGGCAGGCATTTTCACGTTCTCGCAATTATAACTGATCATATGTTGTATTACGTTATTTCGATATATCGGTATTACGACTAGGCAAATAAGATGAGACATCTACGCCGAAATGCTGCAGTTCACGCACCATCGACGATGAAACCGAAGCATATTGAGGTTCACTATAGAGCAGGATAGTCTCCACCTCACCATTTGTCAGCTGGCGGTTGACATCGGCCTGCTCACGCTCATACTCAAAATCCTTCACAGAGCGCACACCCTTCACGATGAAACGGGCCCCCTCAGAACGGGCAAAGTCGACAGCCAGCCCGAAATAAGCCTTCACCTCAATGCGGGGCTCGTCAGCATAGAGCGCCCTGATAGCCTCTATACGCTCTGCAGCAGGAGGAATACCAGGCTTCTGTACATGATCGCCCACAACCCCAATGACCAGTTTGTCGAAAAGCGGGAGGGCACGGGTCACGATTGAATCATGACCTATGGTAAAGGGATTGAATGTTCCGACAAATATTCCTGTTTTCATCTCAAAGAGTTTGGCTGCAAAATTACACAAAAAAAGTAAAGTACACAAATTTGTGGTCTATAAATCACAGAGGGAACTCAAAGATAAACCGACAACCATCATGATAGCTGGCGTCGAGCCAGAACTTGCCACCGAGGTTCTCCACATGCCGCCTGGTGAGAGGAAGTCCCAATCCCAGTCCCTCACTGAAGTCATCAACCTTGGTGAAGAACTTGAAGATGCGCTCACGGTCGGCCTCGGCAATACCCTTTCCTGTATCCTCAATAATGAAGCGTATCGTCGTATCAGTACGGGTGATACGCGTCATGATATGCTGTCCGTCGGAATATTTCACTGCATTGAGCAGCACCTCGGCCAAACTATACTGCAGGAACTGCCTGTTGGTGGTGATAAGCAAATCGTCGGGCACCTCTGTCTCAAAGCCAATGAAACGAAGGTCGGGATAGAGCTGCATGACATAATCTACCATCTCCATCATAGCCGTATTGGCCGACACCGCCTCACGATTCCTGCTGATAGCCGTCTCGGAGAAAGTGGCATCAGAACTGTCGAGAAGCATCAGAATCAGTCGGGTAAGCAGTTTGGAGTTGTGCTCCATTGTTGCCGTCAGACCCTTTATCTCATCCTCCGACACACAGTCGCAAGGCAGGATGGGAGCCGATGGCGAGTTGAGTATCTGCGCGTATCCCATAATGACATTGAGCGGTGTGCGCACCTGGTGCGTCATATTCTGGATAAAGGACGTCTTCTGCCTGTCGGCCTCCTTGACCAGCAGCGTGGCCTGTTCCAGTTCCTCATTATACTTATGCGCCTTGTCACTGGCCGCACGCACACTGTCCATATATTGCCTAAGCGACTCGAGCATCGTCACATAACTGTTCTGCAAACATCCCATCTCATCGATACGAGAGATGCGCTCTATCTCGACCTTCAAATCGCCCTTTGCTATTTCCTGCGTCTTACGCAGCAACTGGCGCAACGGACTTAGCGAGCGCGCCATCATCTTATAACAATAGAAAGCAATGAAAACCAGAGCGACAATAAGGAGGGTAACGACGATAAAGATAAGCCTATAATAATCTTTCAGGATATCACTGTCGGGACACACGATAGCCAGACTCCAGGAAGTGCCAGGCACAGGCTTATAACAAACCTGCGACGGGACATCATTAATCGTCACCGACATCTCCCCCTGATTACCTTTCGTCATCTCGTGACCCAGGACAATGAGGTCTTTCTGCTTCTGCAGGTTGGCCACCCCGAAAATAGTCTTGTTGAAGAGACGGGTAGAATCCGGATGGCCCACATAGCGACCTTTTTCATCGAGCAGGATAAAGTATGAATTAGGATAAGGTTTCTCTTCTGCCAGTATATCCGAGATATGCAGAAGCGACATCTCTGTAGAGACAACACCAATATGCTGATGCTGCGCATTATAGAGCGGTCGGCTATATGTGGCAATCATGCCATTCTTATTCAGGTTCAACTGGTTGGTCTCGTCATAATAGACCACCCAAGCCGGCTTGTTCCTGTCGCGCGGCGTTGCGTACCATTCCTCTGTGAAATAATTATAATCCTTTTCCTGCGCCGTCGTAATAGAGTCGCTATCCTTTCGGATAGAATAAGCCATAAAATGGCGTGGATATTGTGGAATGACGTCTGGCTCGATACTGATAGCACACCCATCGGAATAGGGGTTGAAATGCACAATACGCTCTGAGATCGCCATCAGCGAGTCGGGCTGCATACTTTTCTCTATCAGCCAACTGTAACTGTTTGTTGCCGTCTCGATGGTGATGAGGTAGCGATGAATGCGCTGCAGCGACACGTCGAGCATCACATTGGCGCGCTGCACGGCCTCGCCACGAATCATGCCCTGAGAGTGGTAGAAAAGGAGTCCCACAGAGCCACAGAACACAGGCACAGCCATGATGAGCACCCAAAGACTGAGCTTCGTTGAGAACGACCTGCGAATATTCATCTTAATCATGTTCTACCTCCTTTCTGATATCCTCTTCCGACTGATTCAGCAGATGATTCAATACCCGTGCGATGGTGTTACCATTCTTCTGGATATTCTCCACCAGTTTAGCCGTTTCTTCCCACTTGGCCTGCCCCTCAATATGGCGCAATGCCTCTACATCCTTGTCGATGGTCTGTGCTGGCAACAACATCTGATCAGACATGTGGTGCAGGAAGGCCGTTTTCATTTTGTCGGCCTTCTGAGCTTGTTTATAAGCACTTTTCAGTTCCTTACTGCGCTGTTGAATGGCATCCGTCAGCTGTTCCAACTCACCAATCTGCGACGCCACAGCCCTGCGCATCCGGATGAAATTGCGCTGCAGACTGCCTATCTCGTCGCGGCCCCATGTATGGGGTATAGGGTCGTCGTAGTGGCCTTCGGCAATATGCTGGGCTTTCTCTGTCAACATTTTCAACGGACGGAGGCGCAGGAAGAGGATTGCCCAACAGGCCAGCAACATCAGCAGCAGACCGCCAATAGCGATGATGACGGCGTAATTATACAGTCGGTTGTACTCACCAAAGATACTGTCTTTCGACATTGCCACAGCCATTGTCCAGCCCATCTCATCCTTTGAGCGCATAGGCACATCGACCTTCTTGAAGGGTTTATAGAAGATGTAAGAGTCGAACCCAGAGAAATTAAAGGGGACATATCCGGATTTGCCCGACTGAATCTGCTGCAACAACTGCTGCAACGTCTCGTCAGGTAAGCCAAGGGAAGTGGGCTGCATCAGATGCAAACCCGTGGGATGGACGATAAACGAACCATCTTTATCCAACACCGCACAATAGGAGTCGGGCGTAGGCTTGATATTGGCAATGGTGCCTGACAGCAGACTGATAGACACATCTACACTGATGACACCAATAGGCTCACCATCATCACCGGGTATGGGCACGCTGTAGGATTCCAGCGGCTCCTCGTCGGTATCCATGCCCTCCAGAGGATTCAGCCACAGGGCCTTGTTCTGAGTCATCGGTTTCTTATACCAAGCCTGCTCCGTATAAGGTATGTTCCCGAAAGAATCTGCACTGACAATGAGAGAATCGGCAGGAGCGTCAGAAACGTTTCCTGTGCGGTGATAATAAACCATGAACGTGTCACGATCGGCATAATAGCCGGGCTTAAGGGCAATGGCACAACCGGTGGCATAGGGGTTTGTCTCTACAACCATACGACAATAGGCACGTATCGTATCAGGATTATTCAGGAGAGGCCTTAACTGATAATACATATTACCCGTTGTCTCCTCAACACTCAGCAGGATATTGTCTATCCTCACCATCGCTCCTTCCAGCGTTTGCGATGCTCTTTGCAAAGCGTCCTCCTTCATCACCTTGCGCGAATAGAAGAACATGACAAGGAGCGTGAGCATCAACAGCAAACAAACTGCCGAGGCTACCCTCAGACTGAGCCTTAGTGATAAGTGCTTCCTATAAAACGTAGATGGTCTTTGCATATCGTTGTAGTATGAGTTGGCTTATCGTTATGAAAAACAATCTTTAAGTTATTGATTAATAGACAATTACACATATACTTACGTCTCGAAAAGGTTGGGCTCCATGATGTTTCCTGAATAAGGATTGCGCCCGAAGTGCCTGTAGGCCAGTTCGGTGACCATGCGACCTCGTGGCGTGCGCTTGATGAAACCTTCCATGATGAGGAATGGCTCATAGACTTCCTCTACGGTGCCAGCATCCTCACCAATGGCTGTGGCGATGGTGGTGATACCCACAGGACCACCTTTGAACTTGTCGATGATGGTGAGCAGTATCTTGTTGTCTATCTCGTCAAGTCCATACTTATCAATATTCAGGGCCGTCAGTGCCACACGTGAAATCTTCGTATCGATGGCACCATTGCCCTTCACCTGGGCAAAGTCGCGCACACGGCGCAACAGGGCATTGGCAATACGTGGCGTTCCACGACTGCGACCTGCAATCTCCATAGCGGCATCCTCCGTGATGGGCACACCCAGGATATTCGATGAGCGCTCTATAATCTTGCTAAGTGTCTCAGGATCATAGTATTCCAAGTGCATATTGATACCGAAACGGGCACGGAGAGGCGCCGTGAGCAGTCCGCTACGGGTGGTGGCTCCTACGAGCGTGAAGGGGTTCAAGTCAATCTGGATGGAACGAGCCGAAGGGCCCTTATCTATCATGATATCAATACGATAGTCCTCCATCGCGCTGTAGAGATACTCCTCCACAACAGGCGACAGGCGATGGATCTCGTCGATGAACAGCACGTCACGCGGCTCCAGCGAGGTAAGGATACCTGCCAGGTCGCCCGGCTTGTCAAGCACAGGTCCACTCGTTATCTTGAACCCTACACCTAATTCATTGGCAATGATATTACTGAGCGTGGTCTTTCCCAGTCCGGGGGGACCGTGCAGCAGAGTGTGATCCAGCGGTTCACCACGATACTTGGCCGCTTCAACAAACACCTCCAGATTCTCTACAATCTTTTGCTGTCCGCTGAAGTCGCCAAATCGCAGTGGGCGCAAGGCATTCTCAAAATCCTTCTCGCCACTACCGGCAAACCGCTCTTCGCGTATGTCAAAATCTTCGTCCATTGCCAATTTTTCGGCAAAGATACGAAATGTTTTCGATATAGCCAATAAAATTGGTATATTTATCACCATCACGGAGATAAACACTAAAGACCGAGACCATCCCGGAAGATAGCCTCGGTCTTTAACTGTGATTCGTAGTCGTCCTGGATTTCATCCCAGTAATCATCGATTTCCTGTCGTGAGTAGTCATACTTCTCCAGCCATAGCCAGTCGTACTCGGCAGTAGCCTTCTGCTCATAGACAGCCATCCCCGGATGCCCCATCCTTCGCCACGTCTGGTCTATCCTGCGCCCCAGAAGCTGACAGAGATCCTCGGACACCACCCAGCTCAACCGTACCCACTCGGGGTTGAACCAGACGCAAAGCCAGTCGTCGTAGTCTTTGCTGGCCACCAGCTGCAGACCTAACCGCCACACCCTGATAGCCCACCACGGATGTCCAGACTCGGCACACAGACTGCCAAGTCTCAGTGCCACCTGCGCCTTCCTGCGACAACTCTCCGCACAACGGATAGGATGGATTTCACGATTAACCAACTGGCGCAACAGTTGCGCTTCCAGATGCGTCACGCATCCATCGGGCATGCATCGGCACACCCATTCTCCATAAAATCTTTTTCGCATAGTTGTGTAACAATAAGTCAAAAGAGCAACCCATCACCAACCTCATCAGAGGCGGTGTTGGTCACATCGCGTATTGTTACGAAAGTTGTGGGAGTCTATTTCATACGGCTGCAAAGTTAGTCATTTTATACTAACCACCAAAATATTTAGTCGAAATTTCGGAATACAAATGCTTAATTCACGAACTTTTTGTAATTTTGCAAACGAAAATACAAATCAGAAAGATGATATTAAACTATGATGTGATAGTGATTGGCGGAGGTCATGCTGGCTGTGAGGCCGCATGTGCAGCAGCAAATATGGGTGCAAAGACACTGCTGGTCACGATGGATATGAACAAAATCGGGCAGATGTCGTGTAACCCTGCCGTTGGCGGTATTGCCAAGGGACAGATAGTGCGCGAGATTGATGCCCTGGGCGGACAGATGGGACGGGTGACCGATGCCACAGCCATCCAGTTTCGTATGCTCAATGTAGGTAAGGGACCCGCCGTATGGAGTCCTCGAGCCCAATGCGACAGAGGTAAGTTTATCTGGAAATGGCGCGAAACCATCGATCATACCGAGAACCTGGATGTATGGCAGGATCAGGTAGATGAACTGATGGTTGAGGATGCTACGAGTGCTGCGGCTGAGTCGCAGCCAACCAAACGTGCCGTTGGCGTGCGCACCATATGGGGAGCCGAGATACATGCCAAGAGTGTGGTGATTACGGCCGGCACCTTCCTCAACGGCTTGATGCATATAGGCCGAAAGATGGTGAAGGGCGGACGTATTGCAGAACCTGCAGCCGAACGGCTCACGGAGAGCATCACCCAGCACGGCATCCGCTCAAACCGCATGAAGACGGGTACACCCGTGCGTCTGGACAAGCGCAGCATCGACTTCTCGAAATTGCGCCAGCAGGACGGCGAACAGCGCCCTTACCGCTTTTCGTATTATCCCGGAAAGTCCGGATTTTCCGGCACATTACCCCAACTGCCATGCTGGGAGTGCTATACCAACCCTGACGTTCACGAGATGCTACGCTCAGGATTGGCGGATTCACCGCTATACAATGGACAGATTCAATCGATAGGACCACGTTACTGTCCGTCGATAGAAACAAAACTGGTAACCTTCCCTGACCGCGAACAGCATCTGCTATTCCTGGAACCAGAAGGCGCTGAAACCAACGAAATGTACTTGAACGGTTTCTCGTCTTCACTTCCAATGGATGTGCAGATAGAAGCCCTTCACAAGATATCAGGTCTGGAACATGCCAAGGTGTATCGTCCCGGATATGCCATAGAATACGATTTCTTCGACCCCACCCAACTGAGACATACGTTGGAATCGAAGATAATTGAAGGCCTCTTCTTTGCTGGTCAGGTAAACGGTACCACAGGCTATGAAGAAGCCGCAGGACAGGGTCTGGTGGCAGGCGTTAACGCTGCATTGAAGTGCGTTGGAACCGAAGAATTTGTGATGCGCCGTGATGAATCATATATCGGTGTATTGATAGACGATCTGGTGACGAAGGGTGTTGACGAGCCTTATCGCATGTTCACCTCACGTGCCGAGTATCGCATCCTGTTGCGCCAGGATGATGCCGATGCGCGCCTGACGGAACGTGCTTACGAGATAGGATTAGTCAAAAAAGACCGATTCGACTGGTGGATGCAGAAAAAACAGGCTATCGAAGAAATCGTGGAATTTTGCAAGAACTTCCCGATAAAAGCCAAGGAAATTAATCCTGCGCTGGAAAAACTGGGTACTACCCCACTCCAGTTTGGCGTGAAGTTGGAAGACCTCATAGCACGTCCACAACTGAATTTCCAGAACCTGATGCCTATTATCCCACAATTACGCGAATTCATCGACAAATTGCCTAATCGCAAGGAAGAAATAGCCGAAGCTGCCGAAATACGCATTAAATATAAAGGATACATAGAGCGCGAAAAACTGGTAGCAGAAAAGATGCACCGTTTGGAGAATATCAAAATCAAAGGCCATTTTGATTATAACAGTATCCAGTCGCTCTCCACAGAATGCAGACAGAAACTAACGGCCATAGATCCCGAAACATTGGCACAGGCCAGTCGTATTCCAGGCGTTAGCCCCAGCGACATCAACGTGCTGCTGGTGCTCATGGGACGATAAGTTTCACGTGAAACATTTTAGATTGTGTAACATATATAACTAGCTGAAAATGAACAACAAGGTATTACTGGACAATCTGCGTTGCATACCTGATTTTCCAAAAAAGGGAATTAATTTCCGTGACGTAACAACGCTCTACAAGAACGGTTACTGTATGCAAATCATGCTCGACGAGTTGTATGAACTCTACAAAGACAAAGGTATCACCAAGATTGTTGGTATCGAGAGTCGTGGTTTTGTGATGGCCTCTGCCCTAGCCGGCCGATTGGGTTGCGGCGTTGTTTTGGCTCGTAAACCAGGAAAATTGCCTGCAACGGTGATTAAGGAGTCGTTTTCTAAAGAATATGGCGTAGATACCATTGAAATGCACCTTGATTCCATCGAACCAGACGACGTCGTGCTGATTCACGACGACCTGCTTGCTACCGGTGGCACCGCAAAGGCTGCCTACAAACTGGTGCAGCATTTCAACCCGAAGAAGGTGTACATGAACTTCATCATTGAAATCACGGATGAAGGATTACATGGGCGCGACCTGTTTGACGGCATCGAACTGACCACCCTGCTAACTATCTAAGACGAACTAAAAGCACCCTCCAAAGACGGAGGGTGTATTTGTTTCACGTGAAACAAGAATTTGCGAAACACCTTTAAATAAAGGCTATGACGAAAGAAGAGAACGAAAAACGGTTGACGTACTTGAAGGGCATCGTGGCACGTTTGCCAGAGAAGCCAGGTAGCTACCAATTCTATGATGACGAGCATACTATTATATATGTAGGCAAGGCCAAGAGTCTGAAAGCCCGTGTTTCGTCCTATTTCCACACCGAAGTAGATCGTTTTAAGACAAAAGTACTGGTTTCCAAGATACACGACATCTCATACACGGTGGTAAATACGGAAGAAGATGCCCTACTCCTGGAAAATTCACTCATCAAGAAATACAACCCCAGATATAATGTTTTGCTGAAAGACGGTAAAACATACCCCAGTATCTGCGTCACCAACGAACCCTTTCCGCGCATTTTCAAGACACGTACCATCAACAAGAAATGGGGCACGTACTACGGTCCCTACTCCCATATCGGTTCAATGTACGCCGTATTGGAGCTCATCAATAAGCTCTACAAGCCCCGTACATGTCGCCAACCCATCACAAAAGAGGGTATTTCAGCCAAAAAATACCAGGTTTGCCTGGAATATCACATCAAAAACTGCTATGGTCCTTGCGTAGCCAAACAGTCGTATGAGGACTACCAGGAAAATATCCGTCAGGCACGGGAGATACTGAAGGGTAACACCCGCCAGATTCTACGCGAGATGCGTGAGGAAATGGAGCGTCTGGCAGAGAATTTGGAGTTTGAAAAAGCGGAGGAAATCAAGCAGAAATACCTCTTGATTGACTCATTTGTGAGCAAGAGTGAGGTAGTAAGCCATACCATCAACAACGTGGATGTGGTATCTATCACCAGCGATGAAAAAACCGCGTATATCAACTACATACACGTATCCAACGGCAGTATCAACCAGTCGTTTACCATAGAATACAAGAAGAAAATGGACGAAACCGACGAGGAACTGCTGCAACTGGGTATCGTAGAACTGCGGGAGCGCTTCAAGAGCGACGCCAAAGAGGTGATTGTACCCATAGAAATACCCGAGATCTCAGAAAATATCACCTTTACCGTGCCACAGAGAGGTGATAAAAAGACCCTGCTAGACCTGTCTATCATGAACGGAAAACAGTATAAATTCGACCGTCTGAAGCAGGCCGAAAAACTGAATCCTGAGCAGAAACAGGTGCGCCTGATGAAGGAGCTACAAGAGAAATTGGGTTTGCCCAAGATGCCCTACCAGATAGAATGTTTCGACAACTCCAACATCTCGGGCACGGATGCCGTGGCCGCTTGCGTGGTCTTCAAAAGCATGAAGCCCAGTAAGAAAGACTACAAGAAATACAATATCAAAACGGTGGTAGGACCCGACGATTATGCCTCAATGAAAGAGGTAGTACACCGTCGTTACAGCAGACTTTTGGAAGAGGAAGAGCCCCTACCCGACCTCATCGTGGCCGATGGTGGCAAAGGACAGATGGAGGTGATCCGGGAGGTGATTCAGGACGAACTGAACCTGGACATTCCCATTGCAGGACTGGCCAAGGATAACCGTCACCGCACCAACGAACTGCTCTACGGCTTCCCGCCACGCGTCATTGGACTGAAGACAGATTCCGAACTATTCCACGTCCTCACCCAATTGCAGGACGAGGTGCATCGCTTCGCCATCACTTTCCATCGAGAGAAGCGTTCTAAGCGCGCTTTAGAGTCAGAGCTTGACAACATCAAGGGCGTGGGTCCCAAAACGCGTGACGAGCTTCTAAATGGCCTTAAATCGGTTAAGAGAATCAGTGAGGCAAACCTCGACACGCTCACCGACATCGTAGGCGCTGCCAAAGCCAAAATCGTCTACGACTATTTCCACGAAGAGAAAGGCCGAGTTGCTGATAGCAAATAGGCGTTTTACTGTTAGTAATCAGGCATAGAAAAAATGTGGTCATTTGGTCAAGGTCATTTGGTCAAAATCGAAAACAGACTGTCAAAATCGGCACTATATATAAATAATAAATTATTTATATATAGTGAGCAATGACCGCGTTCCCGAAATCGATTTTGACCAAATGACCTTGACCAAATGACCACAAAATAGAGTATCAAAATTTGGAAATATCAACTAATTATCGTATCTTTGCCGAAAAATCAAAAACATGCGAGCAGTCATACAACGCGTAACCTACGCCAGCGTCACCATCAACGGCACCGTAAAATCGGCCATCCAGCAGGGATTCCTCATCCTATTAGGCGTCTGCGATGAAGACACCATGGAGGATGTAGACTGGCTGGTGAAGAAGATAGCCAATCTGCGGGTGTTTGGCGACGAGAACGACGTGATGAACCGCTCTATTCTGGACGTGCAGGGCGAGGCGCTGGTAGTCAGTCAGTTCACGCTCTATGCCAGTTACAAGAAAGGCAACCGTCCCTCGTGGTTCCGTGCCGGCTCTCACGAGCACTCTATCCCACTCTACGAGGCCTTCTGCCGCGATTTATCGGACGCCATAGGCAAACCTGTAGGCACAGGTGAATTCGGCGCTGATATGAAGGTAGAATTGCTTAACGACGGTCCCGTGACTATCTGCATGGACACCAAGAATAAGGAGTAGACCCTCCCATTCCCCTCCCTGAATGGAGGGGAGTAATTAGATAAGAAAATGACAATACAAGAAGCACAAAATACGGTAGATGAATGGATTAAGGCGTACGGCGTGCGCTATTTCTCGGAGTTGACCAACATGGCCGTGCTGACCGAGGAAGTGGGCGAACTGGCCCGCGTGATCAGTCGTCGCTATGGCGAACAGTCGTGGAAAGCGTCAGACCCCCGAAAGGCCGACAACGGAAAGGCTGCCCTGGGTGAAGAGATGGCTGACGTGCTGTGGGTATTGCTCTGTCTGGCCAACCAAACAGGCATCAATTTGACCGAAGAGCTCCAGAAATCCATCGAGAAAAAGACGAAAAGAGACGCAAAAAGACATCTCTCCAACCCCAAATTAAAGTAACTTTTAAATATAATAACTATGGCAGAAATGAGTAAGATTGAGCAAGTGCTCAGCAAGTACAACCTCGACATTACCGACGAGGAAGTAAAGGATGCAGTGAAGAAGATCATTGCCGAGAAAGTGCACGAAAACGATACCCCAGAGGTGAAGAAATTCCTGATGGGAAGCGTGGAACTTACCACCCTGAAGACCACCGACAGCGATACATCCGTACTGGCATTCACCGAGAAGGTCAACCAGTTTGAAGAGGCCTACCCTGACCTGCCCCACGTAGCCACCATCTGCGTCTACCCTAAGTTTGCCAAGGTGGTCAGCGAGACCTTGGAGGTAGAAGGCGTAGAAGTAGCCTGCGTATCAGGCAGTTTCCCCTCATCTCAGAGCCTTATTGAGGTAAAGACTGTAGAGACCTCTATGGCCATCAAGGACGGTGCTACAGAGATTGATATCGTGATGCCCGTGGGACAGTTCCTGGAGGGTGACTACGAGACCGTGGTAGACGAGATTCAGCAGCAGAAAGAAGCCTGCGGCGAGCACGATATGAAGGTGATTCTGGAGACAGGTTGTCTGAAGACCGCCAAGAACATCAAGATTGCCTCTATCCTGTCGATGTATGCCGGTGGCGACTATATCAAGACCTCTACGGGTAAGTTGGAACCAGCTGCTACGCCAGAGGCTGCCTACGTGATGTGTCAGGCTATCAAGGAATATTACGAACAGACCGGCGTACAGATTGGTTTTAAGCCCGCTGGAGGACTCAACAGCGTGATGGACGCACTGATTTACTATACCATCGTGAAAGAGGTTCTGGGCGAGAAATGGCTCACCAACAAATGGTTCCGCATGGGTACCAGCCGCCTGGCCAACCTGCTGCTCAGCGAGGTTATAGGCAAAGAAGTCAAGTTCTTCTAAACCGAAGGAAGGGAATAGTGAATAGTGAAAAGTGAAAAATTTGCTACCGCGATGGTCTCTAATTTGAGATTTGCGGTAGCAAATTTTTCGTTTTTCACTTTACCTTTTACCCTTACTTCCAGAGTTCTTCCACGGCGTTTACCTCGCCCGTTCCGGCACTGATACGTCCTACCGTATCATCACTGCCGATAGCCAGCAGCACGAAGAGTGCAAAGCACAGCGAAGTGAGCACCAGCTTGGTGGTACTCTTGCGACGTCGCTCTACCCTATCCACATCCTTAAATGCCAGTGAATGAACAATATAGATGTACGTGAAACCAGCCATGATAGCCAGCAGATAAGCCAGTACATCAGAAGGATCGTAGGTGCCATGCATGATGCCAAGACCCTGGAGGAACTCGTGAGGAATGCAGATAAACGGCATTACCAGGACGAACATCCAACAGTCTTTTATCTTGAAATTCCAGAAGCAGGCTATCAGGATACTGTAGGCAAACAGCCAGGCGCCATCGGGCAGGTTATAGAGTATCCAACTGGGCACGCGAGCAGGGTTATGCTGCAATTCCTCCAGGTAATCCAACAAACCGAAAACCTTGAAGAAATGAAACATCTTCAGGGTGTCGGGACGGAAAGAGATATACATCAGACCGCACATCAGCACACACATGAATGCGATGCCTATCGTGCCGATTTTTAACCATGTCCGCTTGCTGAACGACTTCATAACATTGTTTTACTTATTACGACGAATCACGTAGTCCAGATAGGCCTTCAGCGCATCGCGAATGGCCGTATCGCTAACGGATTCATCCAGATATTTCAGGGCTTCCTGATGGAAATCCTCCATGCGTTTCTCGGCGTATTCTATACCACCAGAACGCTTGGTAAACTCCACCAAAACGGCAATTTCATCGGTATTGATAGTGCGTGCCTTCACCTTTCTGGCCAGGTTCATCATTGCCTCATACTGAGGATTATTGTTGAGGGCGTAGATCACGGGCAGGGTCAGTTTACCCTCGGCCATATCGTTGCCCGTAGGCTTTCCTATCTCCTTGGAATCGTAATAATCAAAGATATCATCACGAATCTGGAACATGATACCCAGGTTCTGACCGAAGAGCTTGGCTTTCTCCACCTCCTCGTCAGAAGCGCCTGCAGAAAGGGCTCCAATGGCTGCACACGACTCGAATAAAACGGCTGTTTTCTGCTTGATCACATCATAGTAGATGTCCTCTGATATCTCCGTATTACTGATGTTCCACAGCTGAAGCAACTCGCCAGAAGCCAGCGTGCGGCCCAACTGTGCCAGGTTGCTGATAATGCGCTGGTTATTTGTGTGAGACACATAGAGCAAGGCCGTAGAAAGGATGAAATCTCCCACCAGCACGGCTGCATTATTACTATAGGTGGCATTCACCGAAGCCTGTCCGCGACGCTCCTCACTCTCATCCACCACATCATCGTGAACCAGAGAAGCCGTATGGAGCAGTTCCAGACCGATAGCCGCATTCTGTGTCTCGGCTGTCACACCACCATAATTCTTTGCAATAAGCAGGGTTAGGATTGGACGCATACGCTTACCACCTCGCTGACGGATATGAGTCAACATCTCAGACAACAGATGGTCGCCGTGGGTCAACGACTCCTTGAAAAGGGCTGTAAACTCATTAAATTCTTGGTCAATTGGTTGTTTGATAAGCGATAATTGGTCCATTTTTTATATTTTTGCTACAAAATTACAGAAAATATCCATATATTGCCAAATTTTTTAGTAATTTTACACGAAAATTCTGAAATAATTATGGAGAAACTATTTTTGCTCGACGCCTACGCCCTTATATACAGGTCGTATTACGCATTTATCAAAAACCCCAGAATCAATTCCAAGGGGCTCAACACGTCAGCTATCATAGGTTTTGTCAACACGCTCCAGGAGGTTATCGAAAAGGAGCAACCCAAATACTTAGGTGTGGCCTTTGACCCTCATGGACCCACCTTCCGTAGCGACAAGTTTCCTGCATACAAAGCACAGCGTGAAGCCACGCCGGAGGATATCAAGAAAGCCGTTCCCATCATCAAGGATCTGCTGGCTGCCTATCGTATTCCCGTACTGCAAGTAGATGGTTTTGAGGCCGATGACGTTATCGGAACACTGGCAAAAAAGGCTGATTCCATCGATGGTGTGCAGACATTTATGCTCACGCCCGATAAGGATTATGGCCAGTTGGTCACAGACAAGGTGAGCATCTACCGTCCTCGTCATGGAGGCGGTTATGAGGTGATGGGTCCCAAGGAGGTGTGTGATAAATATGGTATCACTACCCCACTCCAGGTCATCGACCTCCTGGCACTGATGGGCGACTCGGCAGACAACTTCCCCGGTTGTCCGGGTGTGGGAGAGAAGACGGCCACCAAACTCATCAACGACTTCAATTCGGTTGATGAACTGCTGCAGCGAACGGAGGAACTGAAGGGTGCTCTTAAGAAAAAGGTGGAGGAACATGTGGAGGATATCCGTATGTCATATTTCCTTGCAACCATCTGCACCGAGGTTCCCATTGAACTCAACCTGGACGATCTGACACTGCAGTCACCTGATGAGGAAAAACTGACTGCTCTCTTCACCGAACTGGAATTCAAGGCTCTGACTAACAGGGTTCTTAAAAAAGTTGAAAAGAAGCCAAAAACTGATAATACACAGCTCGATTTGTTTGCAGAATTTGCGCCCAACGATGCAGGTGACTCAAAATTTTCGAGTTTTGAGACCCTTAAAACGGTGGCTCACGAGTACAAACTCGTTGAAAATGAGGATGAAATGCAACAAATTCGTGACTATTTCTTAACAAAAGAATTTCTCGTTCTAGACACGGAGACCACTTCAACCTCGGCCATCAACGCAGAATTGGTGGGTTTGAGCTTCTCGGTAGAGGAACACAAGGCCTTTTATGTGCCCATTCCTGCCAATCGTGAAGAAGCGTTGCGAATTGTTAATATCTTTAAACCGCTTTATGAAAACCCCAAAATCTTAAAGATTGGGCAAAATCTGAAGTACGACCTCGAGGTGTTAAGAAATTATGATGTGCATCTCGACGGTCCGATGTGGGACACAATGATTGCTCATTATCTCATCCAACCCGAACTGCGTCACAACATGGACTATATGGCCGAGGTGTATCTGAACTATCAGACCATTCATATTGATGAACTGATAGGGGCGAAGGGTAAGAACCAGAAATCCATGCGCGACCTCCCACCCTCTCAGGTCTATGAGTATGCTTGTGAGGATGCCGACATCACGTTGCAGTTGAAAAACAAACTGGAACCTGAACTCAAGAAGCACGAGTGTGAGGACCTCTTCTATCAGATAGAGATGCCGCTGATGCCTGTCTTGGCTGAGATGGAGATGAACGGCGTGTGCCTGGATACGGAGTCGCTCAGCGAGACGTCAAGGATTTTGACGGAGCGAATGAATGAGATAGAGAAACGTATCTACGAACTTGCAGGAGAGGCATTCAACATAGCATCACCTAAACAGGTAGGTGAAATCTTGTTTGACAAACTCAAGATTGTGGAGAAGGCCAAGAAGACCAAGACGGGGCAGTATGTCACCAGCGAAGAGGTGCTCCAGCAACTGAAGAACAAGCACG
Source organism: Prevotella communis (assembly GCF_022024115.1). Taxonomy (NCBI): domain Bacteria; kingdom Pseudomonadati; phylum Bacteroidota; class Bacteroidia; order Bacteroidales; family Prevotellaceae; genus Prevotella; species Prevotella communis. Next base: position 21,726 of record NZ_CP091792.1, on the reverse strand, counting down.
AAATCGTGTCTGACATATTGGAACACAGAGGTTTAAAGAAACTGATAGGTACCTATGTGGAGGCACTTCCCAAACTGATTAACCCTCGCACAGGACATATCCATACGTCGTTTAATCAGACCATCACGGCTACGGGCCGACTTTCGTCGTCTGACCCCAACCTCCAGAATATTCCTATTCGCGGTGAGGACGGCAAGGAGATTCGCAAGGCTTTCATTCCTGAACCAGGATGTTTGTTTTTTTCAGCAGACTACAGTCAGATTGAACTGCGTGTGATGGCTCACTTGTCGCAAGATGAAAACATGCTGCATGTGTTCCAGGATGGCAAGGATCTGCATGCTGCCACCGCTGCCAATATCTACAAGAAACCGATTGAAGAGGTAACGCGCGATGAGCGTACCAAGTCAAAACGGGCCAACTTCGGTATCATCTATGGCATCACTGTCTTTGGTCTGGCTGAACGTCTGGATATCCCTCGAGAAGAGGCTAAGATGCTGATTGACGGCTACTTCCAGACCTTCCCGCAGGTTCACGACTATATGGAACAATCGAAGGAGATTGCCCGCAAACAGGGCTACGTCACTACCCTCTTCGGTCGTCGTCGCTATCTGCCGGATATCAACTCACAGAACGCTACCGTACGTGGCTTTGCCGAGCGTAATGCCATCAATGCCCCGATTCAGGGCACTGCTGCCGATATCATCAAGGTAGCTATGATACATATCTATCAGCGATTCAAGGCCGAGGGTATCCGTTCGAAGATGATTCTGCAGGTACACGACGAACTCAACTTCTCCGTCTATCCTGAGGAAAAGGAGCTGGTAGAACGAATCGTTCTGGAAGAGATGCAACATGCCTTCCCACTCAGCGTGCCCCTTGTGGCCGACTCTGGTTTTGGAAACAACTGGCTTGAGGCCCATTAAAAGAATTAGCGCGTTAGGCATTCCTAACGCGCTAATTACTTATATATCAAGCTACTGGGATATACGACAGTCCACCCAGCGACCCGTGTTTCACGATGCAGAGCATACTGTGGTTGATCTCGTCAATCATCTGATTCAGTTTCTGACACATATAGGGTGTGATAGCCTCTTTTCTGCCATAGGTAAAGAGACGGCGCTCGGCCTTTTCCAAGTGACCGTGGTTCCACACCTCTACAGCCTCCCATTCACCGTGTTCCTTGTCATTGACGGCCGTCGACCACTTGTCATGAGGCAGTCCCTCGGCATCAAGGCGTGCCTTGAACTTATGACCCTGAAACAAACCAACCACCTCTCCTATTAGTCTGCGCTTGGAGGAGCGAAACGATATCTTGGTCTTAGAGGCCTTATTCTGTACCATATTCGCATTATACTCCTCATAGTAAAGATAGCCGTCAATATTGCCTTTGACATAGTCAACGGTCAATTTCATCCTGTGGGTATCACTCTTAAAGAAATAATGCCATTTTCCATCCTTCAAACCGTTCAGGAAACTGCCCTCAGCCTCGTTACGAAAGGCTTTTCCATAAGGACTGATAGATGATAACTGATAACGAAAGGGACCATCAAATACGCGCATCCCCTCATCATCCAGATAATAAGAGTAAAAAGACTGGCCTCCGTGGTATGGTCCGTCATAATAATGATGTGCCTGCGAATAATGTCTAAAATAATCCTGAAATCTCAATCTTAGTTTCTTAAGCTGATTCATAGCATTTGTTGTTGGATTTAATATCCGTCGTCACCCGGACGATTTCATAGTCGATTTAATATGGTGCAAAGGTAAGAATAAAAAACGGAAAAATCGAATAACTTTTCTAAAGTATTCGACGAAAGGAACAATTGTTCAGACCATAAGTAGAAAACAACGAAGTTTTTTGTATCTTTAACTTCAACGAAAGTACTCACGCTCGAGAAAACTCAAAATTCTTTTGGTTTTCTGCTCACTTAATCGTACCTTTGCACCCAGTTTATAAACGTTTATAAAAGAAAATGGCATTAAAATGTGGTATTGTGGGACTGCCTAACGTCGGCAAGTCCACACTTTTCAATTGTCTGTCGAGCGCTAAGGCACAGGCAGCAAACTTCCCTTTCTGTACGATTGAGCCCAACGTGGGCGTGATTACCGTACCCGATGAACGACTGACCAAACTGGCCGAGATAGTACACCCTGGACGTATCGTTCCTGCTACCTGTGAAATCGTGGATATCGCAGGTCTGGTAAAGGGCGCTTCCAAAGGTGAAGGTCTTGGCAACAAGTTCCTTGGCAATATCCGCGAGACGGATGCTATCATCCACGTGCTGCGCTGCTTTGAGGACGAAAATATCACCCATGTAGATGGTAGTATCGACCCCATACGCGACAAGGAAATCATCGACACCGAGCTACAGCTAAAGGACCTCGAGACCATCGACTCCCGTCTGGCTAAGACGGAGAAGGCTGCTGCCGCCGGCAATAAGGACGCCAAGGTGGAAGTAACTGTACTGAAGGCATATAAAGAGGTATTGGAACAGGGTAAGAACGCCCGTATCGTGGAGTTCGACAGTAAAGAAGAGCAGGACTGCGCCCGCAACCTCTTCCTCCTGACCTCAAAGCCCGTGCTCTACGTTTGCAATGTGGGCGAGGCTGATGCCAAGAGTGGCAACGACTTCACCAAGAAGGTGGAGGCACTGGCTAAGGAAGAAGGGGCCGAGGCTATGGTCATCGCCGCTAAGACCGAAGAGGATATCGCCGAACTCGAGAGCTACGAGGACAAGCAGATGTTCCTCGAGGAACTGGGCTTGGAGGAGAGCGGTGTGAACCGTCTGATCAAGAAGGCCTATGCCCTGCTGAACCTTGAGACCTTTATCACCGCTGGCGAGATGGAAGTGAAGGCCTGGACCTACAAGAAGGGCTGGAAGGCTCCTCAGTGTGCTGGTGTCATCCACACCGACTTCGAGAAAGGCTTTATCCGTGCAGAGGTCATCAAGTACGAAGACTACCTGAAATACGGCTCTGAGGCTGCTGTTCGCGAGGCTGGTAAGATGGGCGTAGAGGGTAAGGACTACGTGGTGCAGGATGGTGATATCATGCACTTCAGATTCAATGTCTAGGCTAGTTTTTACTTGTCAGACTAGCCGAACTAGTTAAAACTAGAGAAAAATATGAATATCCTCAGTTATATTCTCTGGAACCCTTCGCTTGAAGCCTTCAGCATCGGCCCGTTCAGCATCCGCTGGTACTCGCTGATGTGGCTCATCGGATTGGCACTGGCCTATCTGATGGTGCGCTGGCTGTATAAGAAGCAGGGCATCCCCAACGAGAAATTTGAACCCCTGTTCATCTATTGCTTCATGGGCATCCTGATAGGTGCCCGTCTGGGACATTGTATCTTCTATCAGCCCGACTACTTCCTTACTTCGTGGAAGGGCGTCATAGAGATGTTCCTGCCTATCCATATTGATGCCGCAGGTGGTTGGAAAATGACAGGTTATCAAGGACTTGCATCACATGGAGGTACGCTGGGACTGATCATCACTCTCCTACTCTATGTGCGCCGTTTCAAGGTGCCTGCATGGGTTGTGCTCGACAATATCGCTATTGCCACAGGTATCACAGCCTGTTGCATCCGCATTGGCAACCTGATGAACTCAGAAATCGTAGGAAAGATTACCGACGAGAGTCTGCCTTGGGCCTTCTGGTTTGTCCAGAACGACGGTCCCCATCAAGTGGTTCTTCGCCATCCTGGTCAGCTCTACGAAGCCATCGCCTATGCCCTACTCTTCGGGCTGATGTTCTGGCTCTACAAGAAGATGCCGCAACGCGTAGGCACCGGCTTCTATTTCGGCCTCTGCCTGGCTTATATCTTCACCTTCCGCTTCTTCATCGAGTACTTCAAGGAGGTGCAGGAAGCCTTCGAGCAGGGCCTTCCCTTCGATATGGGACAGATACTCTCTATTCCCTTTATTGCAATAGGCGTCTATTGCATGATAAAATCCAGAAACAAAGCTTCTGCCTAATCTGTTGTACAATAAATAAAAAATAGTCTCAGGTCATTTTCCTGAGACTATTTTTTTGATATCGTTTAGTTTGTTAAGGGCTTCAAGCGGCGTGAGGTTGTTCACGTCTATGCCGAGGATTTCGTCACGCACCTGACAAAGCACGGGGTCGTCGAGTTGGAAGAAAGAGAGTTGCATACCCTCACGACTGTTGGCGATTTCCGAGGTAGGCTTCCCTACCCCACCCACCTGGGCATTCTCGCTCTCCAGCTGCTTCAGAATGACGTTGGCACGCTTTACAATTGAGCGCGGCATACCAGCAATTTCGGCCACATGGATACCAAAGGAATGCTCAGAGCCACCACGCTCCAGTTTGCGCAGGAAGATAACCTTTCCATCCACCTCCTTCACAGAGACATTATAGTTCTTGATGCGAGAAAAGTTCTTCTCCATCTCGTTGAGCTCGTGATAGTGCGTAGCAAAAAGTGTGCGCGGATGCCCCTTCGAGTTCTCGTGCAGATATTCCACGATGGCCCAGGCTATCGAGATACCATCATAGGTTGACGTTCCCCTACCCAACTCATCAAAGAGCACCAGCGAGCGCGACGACACGTTGTTCAGGATATTTGAGGCCTCCGTCATCTCCACCATAAAGGTTGACTCACCCAGCGAGATATTATCCGAAGCGCCCACACGGGTAAAAATCTTATCCACTAGACCGATTCTCGCGGCTTCTGCGGGCACAAAGCAACCTATCTGGGCCAGCAATACAATGAGTGCCGTCTGACGCAACAGCGCCGATTTACCAGCCATATTAGGACCTGTGATGATGATAATCTGTTGTTTCTCGTTATCCAGCAGAATATCATTGGGCACATAATGTTCCTCTATGGGCAGTTCCTTTTCAATCACAGGATGGCGTCCCTGCTTGATATCAATGACCTCCGAGGCATCTATCACCGGACGGATATAGTTGTTTTCCTCTGCCACCTTTGCAAACGACAGCAGACAGTCCAGATGGGCAATGATATTGGCATTGATCTGAATCTGAGGGATAAAAGCCTGCATATCCATAATCAGGTCATTAAAGAGGCGGGCCTCCAACGAGAGAATCTTATCCTCTGCGCCCAGAATCTTCTCCTCATACTCCTTCAATTCCTGCGTGATATAACGCTCAGCCTGGGCCAGCGTCTGCTTGCGCACCCATTCTGCCGGCACCTGATCCTTATAGATATTGCGCACCTCCAGATAATAGCCAAACACATTATTATAACCTATCTTCAGCGAAGAAATACCAGTCTGTTCAGCCTCCCGCTGCTGTATCTGCAGCAGATAATCCTTTCCGCTGTAAGCAATATTCCGCAGTTCGTCGAGCTCTTCATTCACCCCACTACGAATCACGCCACCTTTTTGTACCAGCTGAGGAGGATCGTTCTGTATCTCGCGCTCAATCCTTTCACGAAGACTCTCGCAAAGATTCAACTGTTCCCCTACCCTTTTCAACGCTGCGTTATCAGCATAGAGACATGCCGTCTTGATGGGCTGGATAGCTTGCAGGGCCGTCTTCAGCTGCACCACCTCACGAGGCGATACACGTCCCACGGCCACCTTAGACACAATACGTTCCAGGTCGCCAATACGATGAATCTCCTCATCCACACACTGACGGAACTCAGGCTCACGATAATAGTAATCTACAATATCCAGACGTTCGTTGATAGGCTTTTCATCTTTGAGTGGAAATACTACCCAGCGACGCAGCAAACGACCTCCCATAGGACTCACCGTGCGGTCAATCACGTCGAGCAGCGACTTACCGTCCTCCTGCATGGGCTGTATCAACTCCAGAGAGCGGATAGTAAACTTATCCAGACGTACGTACTTATCTTCCTCGATACGCGAGATAGACGTGATATGTCCTATCTGCGTGTGCTGTGTCTGCTCCAGGTATTGCAGGATAGCACCAGCAGCTATCACACCACTCTGCAGATGATCTACGCCAAAGCCTTTCAGGTTCTTCACACGGAAATGCTTCAGCAGTTTCTGACGAGCCGTCTGATCCGTAAACACCCAGTCGTCTAATTGGAATGTAAAGAACTTTGAGCCAAATTTCAGTTCAAAGTCCTGCTTCTTTCCTCGTTCGAAAAGCACCTCTTTTGGCGAGAAGCTGCCCAACAGTTTCTCCACATAATCTGCTGTACCCTCGCCCGTCAGGAATTCACCCGTAGAGATATCGAGGAAAGCCACGCCAAGCGATGATTTTCCGAAGTGCACGCTGGCCAGGAAGTTATTCTCCTTGTAGTTCAGCACGTTATCAGAGAGAGCCACACCAGGCGTCACCAGTTCCGTGATGCCTCGCTTCACCAGTTTCTTCGTCAGTTTAGGATCTTCCAACTGGTCGCAGATAGCCACGCGCTTGCCAGCCCTGATAAGTTTAGGCAAATAGGTATCCAGGGCATGATGAGGGAATCCAGCCATCTCGTCGCCCTTACCCCCTGCCCCATTGTTACGATGAGTCAGCGTGATACCCAGGATACGAGCAGCTGTGACGGCATCTTCGCAGTAAGTCTCATAGAAGTCGCCACACCTGAACAGCATCACTGCATCCGGGTGTTTCGCCTTCAAGTCAAAAAACTGCTTCATCATTGGGGTCAGTTCCCCATCCTTCTTTGCCATAGTCTTCTAAATTTAAAACAGATGCAAAGGTACGATTAAGTGAGCAGAAAACCAAAAGAATTTTGAGTTTTCTCGAGCGTGAGTACCTTAGACCAAAGGTCAGAGGTATAAAAAAAACAAGACACTCCCAAACAGAAGTGCCTCGTTTTACTATTTTTAATCTAATTCCTTACTTCACAATGAACTTTTTGCCGTCCTTGATGTAAAGACCACGACTCATTGTCTGTACACGCTGACCAGCCAGGTTGTAGATAGCACCATTCTTCTTTGCAGCGCTGATAGTATTGACACCAGCAGGAGCATCAGCTGTCTTCACAAACTCTGTCAGATAAATCTGATTGGTAGTTTTATAAACGCAACCCATACCTGACAATGTATAGGTTGCACCAAGCTCCATATTCTTAGTGTCAACACTGAACTGATTATAAACTGCCAGTTTTACTCCACCTACATTGAAATAAAGATTCTTTCCATTAATGCTGTCATACTGAGCACTCTCAATCTTAATAGGAGCATTCAAGTAATTGCCAAGCTGGTCAACAGAAATTGTGGTATAGTTTACAGCGTTGTTTTCAGATTTAACACGAACAACCATACTCTCTACCTTAAACTCAGGCAGTTTGTTGTAGCGATAAGCAGTACCCCAAATAGCATCAAAGCCCTGCTCATGACCATAATCCATTGTAATCTTATCACCAGCCTTCAGTTTCTGCTCATCATTGCCAAAAACAGATGCCTTACCAAAGAACAGCATATGATTTGTACCATCGCTTAGGTAAGTATAATTTCCATTAGCATAAGTAACAAGTGTCTCACCAGATTTAAACTCACCATCAACCAGATCACCCATCCAGAAGCTGGCCAGCTCACCGCCATTATCCCACTTCTCATTGCTACTGTTCAGGTCTTTTACCAATTCAGCAAAAACTACATAGCCCTTGTAGAGCTTCAGTGTATAGCTCTTGGCACTAGCCTTATAGTTATCGTTACCAGCATAAGTTGCTGTAATTGTCACACTACCCTGAGAACCATTTACGGGCTTTATAACACCATCCACGATAGGAGCAATTTCCTCATTGCTGCTAGCCCATGTCACAGTAGCGCCTACTACAGCTGTCTCACCTGCCATCACCGTGGCTTCAGGCAGAGCAACAGTTTCGTCCTTACCAGGTGTGCAACGGGTTGTGTAACCTTCAGCAAATTCGATGCTGGTTGCTGTCTTTGTTTCTGGTGTAGAACCTGCACCATCCCAAACAATAGTAATCTTGTCAACATAGATGGCATCTTTAGTTGAACGCAATCCGACGAAAGTATAATCACCATCAACTGTCAGTGTCATGCTTTCACCATTAGATGCAATAGTACCAAGTTTCGTACCTGCATTATCACCATAAAGATCTGAAGCTGCTGTATAAGCAGTATTGCTGCCATATATGTCAATACTACGATCTGTTGTCGCTTTATTGAAAGTAATCGTCACAGACTTCAATTTTCCACCAGAAGATGTAGTGACAATACCTGCATTATTATTCTTTGTGCGCAACTGGATATATTTATCAGCACCAGAAGAGGCATTACCAGAATATACTGCATTAGAAGTAATAGTCTTTTCACTGAAATCCTGATAAGTATTACTCTTTCCAGCTTCCAATAATTTATCCCATGTCAGCTCATCAATAACATCTGCTGCACTGACATTCATACCCATCATAGCCAATAAGGCCACGAACGAAAAGCGTAAAATTTTATTCATAAGCATTTGAAATTTAAGTTAATATGTTTCGTTTGCAAAAATAGTAAATAAAATCGAACCAACAAAGTTTTTGGCAAAAGATTTTGCTATCTCGAAGATAAATCGTAATTTTGCAGGTTAAGAAACAACAATAAAGACAAAATAAATGGAATACAACTTCAGAGAAATTGAGAAAAAGTGGCAGAAGCGATGGGTCGAGAGCGGCATTTATCGCGTAGTTGAGGACGACAAGAAGAAGAAATTCTACGTGCTGAATATGTTCCCTTATCCATCAGGAGCCGGTCTGCACGTTGGTCACCCTCTAGGCTATATCGCCAGTGACATCTATGCCCGCTACAAGCGCCTGCAGGGCTATAACGTACTGAATCCCATGGGTTACGACGCTTATGGTCTGCCTGCTGAGCAATATGCTATCCAGACCGGTCAGCATCCCGCTATCACCACAGAGCAGAATATCAAGCGCTATCGTGAGCAGCTGGACAAGATTGGTTTCTCATTCGACTGGAGTAGGGAAGTGCGTACCTGTGATCCCAAGTACTATCACTGGACACAGTGGGCCTTCCAGCAGATGTTCAACAGCTACTACAGCACTTCTTCACATAAGGCTCAGCCCACTATCAAACTGATTGAGCACTTCGAACTGATGGGTACTGAGAACTGTGGTGCCCTGGGTACAGAGGAGCTGCACTTCACCGCTGCCGAATGGAACGCCTTCTCTGAAAAGAAGAAGCAGGAGGTACTGATGAACTATCGTATTGCCTACCTGGCCGAGACGATGGTAAACTGGTGTCCAGCACTGGGCACCGTGCTGGCCAATGATGAGGTTATCAATGGTGTCTCCGAGCGCGGTGGCTATCCTGTGGAGCAGAAAAAGATGCGCCAGTGGTGCCTGCGCACCTCGGCTTATGCTCAGCGCTTGCTCAACGGACTGGAGACTATCGATTGGACAGACTCTTTGAAAGAGGCTCAGCGCAACTGGATTGGTCGTTCTGAGGGTACAGAGATGGAGTTCCAGGTAGCCGACAGCGAGAAGCACTTCACCATCTTCACCACACGTGCCGATACCATCTTCGGTGTTACCTTCATGGTACTGGCTCCTGAGAGCGAGCTCGTGACCGAGTTGACCACTGCCGATCAGAAGGCTGCCGTAGATGAATATCTGGCTTATGTGAAGAAGCGTACTGAGCGCGAGCGCCAGATGGACCACAGCGTCACAGGTGTTTTCTCTGGTTCTTATGCCGTTAATCCTTTCACAGGCGATAAGATTCCCGTATGGATTTCTGAATATGTGCTTGCCGGTTATGGTACAGGTGCCATCATGGCCGTACCTGCTCACGACAGTCGTGACTATGCCTTCGCCAAGCACTTCAACCTGCCCATCATCCCATTGATTGAGGGTGCTGATGTGTCAGAGGAGAGCTTTGATGCGAAAGAGGGTAGGGTGATGAACTCACCTGCTGAAGGAAAGACCACACTCGATGGTTTCTCACTCAATGGCCTGAGCGTAAAGGAGGCTATTGCAGCTACGAAGAAGTTCGTTACAGAGCACAACCTCGGTCGTGTAAAGGTGAACTATCGTCTGCGTGACGCTATCTTCAGTCGTCAGCGCTACTGGGGTGAGCCATTCCCTGTTTACTACAAGGATGATATGCCCTATATGATTCCAAAGGAGTGCCTGCCTCTGGAACTGCCTGAGATTGATGAATACAAGCCCACGGCAACTGGTGAGCCCCCATTGGGTCACGCCAAGAAATGGGCTTGGGACACCAAGAACAACTGTGTGGCCGATTGTTCCGCAATCGACAATAAGACCATATTCCCCCTCGAACTCAACACGATGCCTGGCTTCGCTGGTTCTTCAGCCTACTACCTGCGCTACATGGATCCCCAGAACGACAAGGGTCTGGTAAGCAAGGAGGCCAACGAATACTGGCGTAATGTGGACCTCTACGTAGGTGGTAGCGAACATGCTACTGGTCACCTCATCTACTCTCGTTTCTGGAATAAGTTCCTCTTCGACTCTGGCTATACCTGTGAGGAAGAGCCCTTCAAGAAGCTCGTCAACCAGGGTATGATTCAGGGACGCTCTAACTTCGTATACCGTATTGAGGACGAAGGTGCCGACAAGGGTAAGTTCGTGAGCCTGAACCTGCGCAAGAACTACAAGGAGACAACACCTATCCACGTCGATGTAAACATTGTCTCTGCCGATGTGCTGGATATCGATGCCTTCAAGGCTTGGCGTCCTGAATACAACAACGCCGAGTTCATCCTTGAGGATGACAAGTATATCTGTGGCTGGGCTGTAGAGAAGATGTCTAAGTCTATGTACAACGTGGTGAACCCCGATATGATTGTTGAGAAGTATGGTGCCGACACCCTGCGTCTCTACGAGATGTTCCTGGGTCCTGTAGAGCAGTCTAAGCCTTGGGATACCAACGGTATTGATGGTTGCCACCGCTTCCTCAAGAAGTTCTGGAACCTCTGCAGTTCTGTATGTTGTGACTCAGTCGCAACAGACGCAACCCCAGACAACCTGAAGAGCGTCCACAAGCTCATCAAGAAAGTATCTCAGGATATCGAGCAGTTCTCTTACAATACCTCTATCTCTGCCTTCATGATCTGCGTCAACGAGTTGTCTCAGCAGAAGTGCAAGAGCAAGGAGATGATCAAGAACCTCGTTATCCTCATTGCACCCTTCGCTCCCCATATTGCAGAAGAGTTGTGGGAGATGCTGGGTGAGCAGGGTAGTGTATGCGACGCCCAGTGGCCCACATGGGATGAGCAGTACCTCGTAGAGAGTCAGGCAAAGATGGGTGTAGCCTTCAATGGTAAGACCCGCTTTGAGATTCAGGTCTCTGCCGATGCCGACAACGCCTCTATCGAAGCTTTGGTTCGTGGTGACGAGCGTACGGCTAAGTACGTAGAAGACAAGCAGATAGTAAAGGTTATCATCGTGCCAAAGCGCATGGTGAATATCGTGATTAAGTAGTTTACGGTTTACTGTTGAAAGTTTCCAGTATATATGACTATACAGCATAAAATCATTTGGAACGAGACCAAGGACTATATGTTCATCACCCTTGGTCTGTTGATGTACACCATCGCCTTCACCGTCTTTCTCATGCCCTATGAGATTGTGGCTGGTGGTGTGACAGGTCTTTCGGCTATCATCTATTATGCCACAGGATTCCATTTGGAGAATACCTATCTGATTATCAACGGCCTGTTGCTCATCGTAGCCCTGAAAATACTGGGCTACAAGTTCCTGATGAAGACCATCTATGCTATCTTTATGCTTGCCCTGATGCTGAAATTTGCACAGGATGTACTGCCAAAGCAGCCTAACGGATTACCTTTCAAACTGATGGGCGAGGGTCAGGAGTTTATCTCAATGATTATCGGCTGTACCATCACTGGTATCGCCCTGGCCACCGTTTTCAATAACAATGGCTCTACGGGTGGTACGGATATCATTGCTGCCAGCGTGAATAAGTATAACAACAATATCTCGCTTGGCAGCGTGCTCTTTTCTGTCGATTTCTGTATCATTGGCTCCTGTATGTTCTTCCCGCAGTTTGGCGACTATATCGAGCGTGCCCATAAGGTGACCTTTGGTTTCTGCGTGATGGCTATGGAGAACTACGTGCTCGACTATGTGATGAACCGTAGCCGACAGTCTGTGCAGTTTATGATTTTCTCGCGTAAATGGCAGGAGATAGCCAATGCCATCGGCACGCAGATGAATCATGGTGTCACTATCCTGGATGGTCACGGCTGGTATACTGGAAACAAGATGAAGGTGCTCTGTATCCTCGCCAAAAAGCGCGAGAGCACCAATATCTTCCGTCTCATCAAGATGATAGACCCTCAGGCCTTTGTATCGCAGAGTGCCGTCATTGGTGTCTATGGTGAGGGATTCGACGAAATGAACGTGAAGATCAAGGAAAGCGAAAAGGAATTAGTGAAAAGTGAAAAGTGAAAAATTTGCTACCGCTGTATGAAGATAGTATTCGCCACCAACAACCAGCATAAGCTGCAGGAGATACGTCAGATATTGGGCGATAGGGTAGAGGTGCTCTCCCTGAAGGATATTGGCTGTGACGTGGATATCCCTGAGACAGGCCAGACACTGGAAGAGAATGCCCTGCAGAAAGCCCGTTATATCTACGACCACTATCATATTGACTGCTTTGCCGATGACACAGGTCTTGAGGTAGAGGCTTTAGATGGTGCTCCTGGCATCTATAGCGCCCGTTATGCCAGCATGGAATCTGGTGCTGCCAGTCATGACAGCGAGGCCAACATGGCGCGCCTGTTGCGCGAGCTCAAGGACAAAGATAACCGTAAGGCACGCTTCCGCACCGTTATCGCCCTTATCCAGAAGAAAGATATCTGTCCCTGTGGTTGCAGCAGCATCAAACAGGAACATCTCTTTGAAGGTATCGTCAATGGTGAGATTACCACAGAGCGGAGTGGGGCAGAGGGCTTTGGCTATGACCCTATATTCCGTCCTGATGGCTTTGAGCATACCTTTGCCGATATGACTGCCGAACAAAAGAACGGTATCAGTCATCGAGGACGCGCTACAGCGAAACTGGCTGATTATCTCCTTAAATAAGTATATGGTATGAAGAGACTGGCCCTCATAGTATTTCTCATTGCACAATTGTCAATTATCAATTGTCAATTGTCAATTGCACAGATAGGCACCTGGAGGGCCTTCATGTCGTATTACGAGCCCCAACAGATTATCAAGGCAGGCAGTAACACCCTCTTTGTACGTGCTTCTAACAGTCTCTACAGCTATCATCTCAACGATCATAGCATCACTACCTACGATAAGGTCAACCCACTCAGCGATACCTATATATCCTATATCGCCTGGAGTCAGCAGGCCAAACGACTGATAATAGTCTATCAGAACGGCAACATTGACTTGATGGACCTGCAGGAGAACGTTACCAATATCAGTTCCCTTTATACCAAGACACTCACAGAGAGCAAGACTGTCAACAACGTCTATATCCATCAGCAGTATGCCTACCTCTGTATGCCTTTTGGTGTGATCAAGGTCAATATGGAGCGTGCTGAGATTAGCGAGACCTATATGCTGAACCAAAATATCCAGGCTGTTGCCATAGACAATACCAGTATCTATGCGCGCAACGACCAGGGTACAGTATATTCGGCTCTTCTGAGTACCAACCTTATTGACAAGTCCAACTGGAACGCCACGGATACCTATCCCGCATTCACTACCGATACAGCTGACTGGGATGCCTATATCGACATCGTGAAGACGCTGAAGCCAGATGGACCATACTACAACCAGTTCTACGAATCGAAAATCGTCAATGGAAAACTGTATACTACGGGTGGCGCATTCCGTTCCGGACAAATTGCACTCAATAATCCTGGCATCATACAGGAATATGACTTTGATACTTGGACAATCTATCCAACAAATATCAATGAGATAACCGGCTTTAACTATATGGATATCAACTGTGTTGATATAGACCCGACAGATAATAGTCGTGTAATGGCTGCAGGACGTTGTGGACTCTATGAATTCAAAAATGGTGTACTAGAGAATTTCTACTATAAAGAAAATAGCCCTCTACGTCCAGTTACTTCTAGTAGTACAGGAAAATATCTTACTGATGACTATACACTTGTTCATGGCATCAAGTTCGACAACGATGGAAATCTTTGGGTACTGAATAGTCAAGCAAATAACGTCAATCTGCTGGAATTTACCAAAAGCGGGCAATGGATATCACACTACAAGAATGAGTTATGCTATAAGGATAATACGTCAATGAGTACTATGCGCTGTCTATTATTTGATAGTCAAGGATTACTGTGGTTCATTAATACACATTTCAATTCTCCCTGCATCATCTGTTACGATAAGACAACGGATAAGGTACTCATATACTCTTCCTTCACCAACCAAGATGGTACGAACTATGAGAACTGCTATCCTTACGATATTCAAGAAGACTATCAAGGTAATATCTGGATAGCCACAAATCAAGGACCGTTCTATATTAAAAAAGAAGAGAAAGGTCAGAGTAATGCGACACTCTATCAGGAAAAAGTACCCCGTAATGATGGTACAAATTATGCCGACTATCTGCTGAGTGGTATTCATACCAACGGTATAGCCATTGATGGTGGCGGCAGAAAATGGTTTGCAACCATCGGAAACGGCGTTTTTCTGGTTAGTGAAGACAATATGACGCAGTTACAGCATTTCACCGCTGAGAACTCCCCCTTGTTGTCAAACAATGTACAATACATATCTATCAATCATTCATCAGGCGAAGTGTTCTTCCTCACAGACAAAGGACTCTGTTCTTATATAGCCGATGCCACTGTTGCCAGCGATGATATGCAGAAAGACAATGTCTATGCCTATCCTAATCCTGTAGAACCAGGCTATACAGGCCTTATAACGGTCGTAGGACTGTCTTTCGATGCCGACGTGAAGATTCTCACCAGTAGTGGCCGATTAGTGGCTCAGGGACGCTCTAATGGCGGCACATTCACTTGGGATGGATGTGACCAACAAGGTAAACGAGTGGCTAGTGGTGTCTATATGGTTGCTGCGGCGACCAGCGATGGAAATAAAGGAATAGTGTGTAAGTTAGCCATCATCAACTAACTATAAATGAAACGCATCATTTCAAACCAAAACACATTTTCATATATTTTATATTTGTTTTTTCTACTGCTTTTGAAATAAGCACAGGAACAAACAAACCAATAAGTATACTAAGAATATAAAAAACAAGGAAAAAAGATTCACAATAAAAGATTTTTTTCCATAATATAAGTTCTACAAAAGCTTGAAAAGGTAATGATAACAGATAAATCTGATAAATGTATTCCCTATAAGAACTTAACAAATTTGGAATATACCCTGAAACAATCATTGACATGGATATCATCCACAGAATGCCTAATATCGAACAAAGTAAATCTATATGATAATAATAAGTAATAATATAAAGCGTAATAAAAATAAAAAGATAATACCAATTATCAATGAATTGATAGATTTTTAACCTAAAGAAAAAAATTCCAAAGAAAAAATATATCAGATAATGGTTTATTTTAAGAATATAGAAAAAATTATATGGTAAAAGTGAGGTTAAGTCAATATAATAAAAAACTACACAAAAAAGAAAGAAAGACACTACATAAAAAACTTTATTACATAAAAAACGAAAAAGCGGATACATCAGCATTAACGTCATTAAGGTAGCGAGAAACCATAAAGGAGCAGTAGGATGACCTTCGAAGATAATGAATGACTCTAAGAAATTACCAAGCGAAAAGTCAACCTGAGTCTTTACATATTTATTGACTAGTAATTTTAGAAAATAATAGATAAAAGAAAAGAAAATGAATGGTATAAAAATTCTTTTTGCCTTATCAATATACAACGATTTTACACTCCAGTTTTTTGATATTCTACTAAGATATAGTAATCCACCTGAACAGAAAATAAACAATGGCATTCTTAAAGGATTAAAAGGATACGATATATCGCTACAAAACTGATGATTTAGTCCAGTCGACATATCTATTAGTTGAACATGAAACATGACAACTAATAGAATATTAAGTCCTCGAAGAAATGAGAGCCATTCAACTCTTTTAGATACAGGCACAGACATACTTAGCTAAGTTCCAGCATTCTCTCTATAGGTTTCACAGCATCTTTTGCTATCTTTGGATCCACTTCAATCTGAGGCCATTCATACTTCAGGGTGTTGTAGATCTTCAGCAGCGTGTTCATCTTCATGTACTGACACTCGTTACAACTGCATTCCAGGCCGCTCTCGCTTATTTCTGGCGGTACAGGGATAAATTCCTTGTCAGGACAGCTACGCTGCATCTCGTGCAGGATTCCGGCCTCTGTAGCCACGATAAACTGCTTCTCTGAAGAATTCTGTGCATAGGTAAGCATTGTGGCCGTAGAGCCCTTTATATCAGCTAAAGCAAGTACAGGACCCTTACACTCCAGATGTGCCATCACAACGGCATCAGGATACTGTTTCTTCAACTCC
Source organism: Prevotella communis (assembly GCF_022024115.1). Taxonomy (NCBI): domain Bacteria; kingdom Pseudomonadati; phylum Bacteroidota; class Bacteroidia; order Bacteroidales; family Prevotellaceae; genus Prevotella; species Prevotella communis. The sequence goes on along the minus strand of NZ_CP091792.1, from coordinate 5,254 downwards.
AGGATTTTATTCACAGAGAAGCGTTCGTGTACATGACAGCCACCATTCCAGAGCAACATCTGCCGGCCTGTTACTTCATTGATGTAATTACCCAGGTTATAGTCAGGACCAAAGATGAATTTACCATCCTTAGGCAACTGATCTACTACTTTCTTGGCATTACCACTCGTTACTACCACATCTGTCAATGCTTTCACAGCTGCTGTAGTATTCACATATGATATGACCTGATAGCCAGGATGCTCATCCTTGTATTTCTTCAGGTCCTCAGCCTTACAACTGTCAGCCAGCGAACAACCGGCATTCAGGTCAGGACAAAGCACTACCTTGTCTGGTGAGAGCAACTTACACGTCTCTGCCATGAAATGCACACCACACATCACCATCATCTTAGCATCCGTCTCTGCAGCTTTGCGAGCCAAAGCCAACGAGTCGCCTACAAAGTCGGCGATGTCCTGAATATCTCCTACAGTATAATAGTGGGCCAGGATTATAGCACCTTTCTCCTTACAAAGTTTACGAATCTCAGCCTTCAGGTCAGTACCTTCGGCTACTGCTTCATCAATAAATCCTTGTTTTGTCCATTCCGTTTTCAACAGCATATCATTTTATTTTTTTATTCTTTTCTTTTTTAAAAATAGAAAATGAGTAGTATGATGTGGCGTGGATAAGTGCAAAACTCACACGTCTTTTCCTTGCTCATTTAGTTATACCCATGTGGTTTTACGTTATGCACAACTGCTGTTAATTCTTTCTTATTGAAAATGAGACAGGTGCGATAGTTTTCCACAATTTCCAAATCCGGTGCAAAATTACAAAGTTTATATCTTTTTTCAGCAAAAATGTGTGGAAATCTTCAAAAAAAGCCGTGGATAAAGGTGTTGATATCCACCTGCAGAGGGGTGCCTGTGTATTATACAATAGTTATTCAACAGTTATCCACAGGGTTTTCCACATAGTTATCAACAATATTTTGAGGTTTGAGGTTTGAGGTTTAAGATTTATTTGTACCTTTGCAAAACAATAGAAATGATTATGAGAAAACTGCGTACTATAGAAATGAAACGACTCTCGGTAGAGGAGTATCATGAGGCCGAGAAGACACCGTTGATAGTAATATTGGACGATGTGCGATCTATGCACAACGTGGGTAGCGTATTCCGCACGGCCGATGCTTTCAGATTAGAGGCTGTCTATCTGTGTGGCATCACTGGTTGTCCTCCTCATGCAGAGATTCACAAGACGGCACTTGGTGCTGAGGATAGCGTTGACTGGCGCTATTTTAAGACAGCACTCGAGGCTGTTGAGGAATTAAAGGGTAGGGGAGTCACCGTCTATAGTATAGAGCAGGCTGAGGGCAGTACCAAACTTCCTGAGTTCAAACCAGAACCAGGCAAGCCTTATGCTATCGTGATGGGTAATGAGGTGAAGGGTGTTCACCAGGAAGTCATAGATGCCAGCAATGGCTGTCTGGAGATTCCTCAGTATGGTACAAAGCATTCTATGAATGTGTCAGTAACGGCAGGTATTGTTATCTGGCACTTTGTGAATTCACAATTATAGGAGAACCTTTTCTATCTTCTCTATAATCACTTCAGGACGGATATTCTTCATACAGGGGAAGTCGCCATGTATGCAGGGTTTCTGACCATAGATGCTGCATGGACGACATTCCATATCCAGTTGTATGGTATTATCCTTATCCTGATTCCATCCCAGGAAACCTGCCATAGGATGTGTGGCACCCCAGATAGAGACAACGGGGGTATTGACTAATGATGCCAGATGCATATTGGCAGAGTCCATTGATACCATCACGTCCAGATGACTCATCAGTATCAATTCCTGACGGAGGTTTTCAATATGCTGCGATACAAAGGTGCATTGTGGCATCTCCTTGGTCCATTGATTAAAGGTTTCTTCCTCTTCCTTACCACGACCAAAGAGGAAGATGCTGTAATCTGGATGGTTGGCTACCATTGTACGTACTACTTCCTTCATCTGCTCCTTTGGATAGATCTTTCCCTGATGAGCAGCAAAGGGAGCAACACCTATCCATTTCTCATTCTCTTTTTTATCTCTGAACAGCTCAGGCAGTTGTGTCATGTCGCCACCTTCTGGTGGGAAGATAGAGGTGAACAGGTTTTTTTCTATGGGGAATCCCAGTTTTGCAAATACCTCCGTATAGTTTTCGAAAGAGGTGGGCAACTGCTGCTTCACCTTTTTCTTCATGTTCTTGTTCACCAGCGCGTGGCGCATCTTGCGATGCTTGTCGATATGCTCCACCTTGAAATGACTCAGGTTAAAGCGCAGGCGCAGGTAGTTTGAACGCAACACAGAGTGCAGGTCGGCCACATGGGTGAACTGCTTTGCAGCCAGTCGGCGGTAAAGTCTGTTCAGTCCTTTCACACCATGATACTCACCTTTCAGGTCGGCCTCCATAAAGTTCACGTTAGGAGCCAGGTTCTCAAAGAACGGACGGGCAAAGGCACGACTCAGCACCGTGATTCTCACATCAGGATACTGTTGGGCAACACCCCAGACAATAGGCACCGTCATAGCGACGTCGCCTATTGCTGAGAATCGTATTACTAATATGTGCTGATGCTTCACCCTTTTTAATCTTTTTACTTTTTGTAAAGTACGGGGTTTGTGCTGGGATCGTTGTACATCTTCATCTGACGATATACCTTCATCACCTTGCGTCCGGCCTGATAGTCCTCCAGCAGCTGGTCGATAGCTGTAGAGAGGTCTACACGCTGCTCCAACAGTACTTCGAGCTTAGCCTGACAGCGGGCCAGGTGTTCCTGATCGGCATCCTTACGCTCTGTCTGCTCCTGCATGTGCCAGATCTTCAGCTCCAGAATAGACAGACGGTCAACAGCCCATGCAGGACTCTCCGTGTTCAGACGGGCATCGGCCATAGGTGTGATGTCAGCATATTTCTGACGGAAGTAGGTGTCAATCTCCTCTACCAGGTCTGTACGGTCCTGGTTAGAGTGGTCAATACGACGCTTCAATGCCAGCGCATCGCTCAGGTCGATATGCGGATCACGAATCAAGTCCTCCAAGTGCCACTGCACAGTGTCAATCCAGCATTTCATATAGAGTTTATACTCAATGCTGTCTCTGTCGTACGGGTTTTTCATCTCAGTATCCACATTATCAGTCAAGTGATAGTCGCGGATAGCCTGTTGGAAAATTTTGTTTGCTTTTTCTGTAAAAACCATGTAATCTATTGATCTAAGTATTATTTTCAACATGCAAAAATACGCAGATTTTCTGAAATAGCCAACTTTTTGCCTGTAATTATAGATTTTTCACCATTTATTAATGTTTTATCCCACCCCTCACTCAAAACGCCGGAAAAGCCCTACAGTAAAGGCTTTGAGACCAGTGAGAGGTGCTTTCAACCCCTCACTCGCCTCTCACTCACCTCTCACTGCTCTAAAATCTTGAGCTTTCGCTTATCTACAATTTCTGATTATCCATTCTTTAAAGAAAGGATCAATGCGAAATTTTTCGCAACGAAATTTTTCGCAAGAAATCAAAGGGCCTTTGATTCATTGAGAGAATCATGGATTTTAAAAGATTATTTTTCCTTTAGGATACTCTTTTGATACAATGGATATATGTCCGTCCAGGAAGGACAGATAGCCACATTTTATTGGCTTTTCAGCATATTTATCTCTAACGAGAAAGACCTTATCCTTTTCTATCTTCTCAATATCATACAATTTGTTAAATACGAGTTTTACCTCATTGCCACTCAAAACGAAAACTGTCAAAGTAGACACTCCGTCAGAATAAACACCACCCCTAAACACAAGGGCTGTATGATTAGAATCAAGCTTAAATGATTTGAACATTATTGCTTTGGAATTCTCATCACCAATAATATAAGACCATCCATCATCATCACAGAATGATGCAATTACAGTATTGCCCTTCTTGAATTCAATTTTTGAATAGATGTAACTTTTCTTAAGGTCAGAGCCCCACTCTACGGTGTCCACATACCAGCAAACGGAATACTGACCGTTTCCCATATCTGGAATTTTCTTGGTATCGGCAATCATGTATGCGTGGTCCCTTTTTTCATTAAAATATAAAGAATCAATCATCGATGACTCTATTTCTTCAAATTCACGATTACCTGCTTCGGCATATTCGTTATTGACACGCTCCACTTCATCGACCATCACCTTGCCGTTTTCCACATGGACCTTTATCTTGTTCTCGCCACGCCAGCCACCATCAGTAAACGTATAGTGATACCAGCCTTCGCTGTCTTTGGTGATTTTGAGCACTTTATCCTTCATATCCTCTGCCCCAGGCTTGTCATCCTGAGCACCTGTGCGGAACAGATAGCCAGCATAGCCATCACCACCATACTCACACTCAAACTCATCTTTTAGGCATTTAAGCATCTTCGCTGTACAGTGTGCCTCTAAGAAATCATAATTGTAGTAGAGCTCGTTCTCGTACATATTAGTGATGAAATCGCGGATGAGCGAGTCATTCTTTTCTGCATCACCCTTGTCCGAATTCTCTGTATTCTCTTCGATTTCGCTCTTGTCATTCGCACCCTTACAATTATTGCAAGAGGTGGCAAAGGTCAGCAGAAAGAATGCTGAGATGGCAATCAACAAATACTTATTTTTCATTGTCGCTATCATTTTTAATAGTTGCTGTTTTTGGTTCTTAATTAATTTCTGCAAATATACATAAAACTATTGAATGTTGAAAGATATTTAACATTATTAACTTTGAAAAGGAATAAATATCGAGTGTACTTCTCCATCAGCAACTCGACGTTTCTCCATTGGCAATACGTCGTTTCTCCATTAGCAATACGACGTTTCTCTTACTGGCTAACTAGAGAAAAATTACTGGCTAGTTAGAGAGAAAAAAAATCCGTCGTTGACGTACTCCTAGTACGTCGTCCGCGAACTCTCAGTACGTCCCCTACGTACTGGCTGATAGACCATAGGTTAAGACATCGTATTTTATAGACTAAGGCATCGTAAACCTATGGTTTAGCAAACGGAAATCATAGAGTTACGAGGTCAAAATGCCTGAAATACGATCTCAAAGTTACTGAGTGAGAGGTCAGTGAGAGGTGGGTGAGATGTCAAAAGCACCTCTCACTGGTCTCAAAGCCTTTACTGTAGGGCTTTTCCGGCGTTTGGAGTGAGAGGTGGGGGTAAATCGTTTTTTTTCTTGTCGAAAATAGACGAGTTACTGATTGAGA